>JAEWST010000068.1 GCA_023398105.1 Bacillota bacterium
CCCCCACTTCTATAATTAACCTTTGCAACCCCCACCACAGGATTTGCAACTCTCATCTGAGCAAGTAGGCTCGCCTGTAATTGAGAAAACAATTATATCATTTACTTTTTTCATTAATGCCTCTAAATTTGTCTTTGATACAAGATAATTATTAGTTACTTCATAATCATTAATTTCCTGCTGCTTTTCAAGTAATTTTATTCTAGCTTCATCAATTGCCTCAGTACCAGCATTTTCACGAGTAACCTTAACCATTTCTATTTGAAGCTGTTTGTATTCCTTCATCAATACATTTGACTTTTCATCTGCTTTCATTGTAGCTTCAGCATCATTATAAGCCTTCATTTCCTTAGAATCTGCCATCATTAAACCAAGTTCTCTTGCCTTTTCAGTAATTTCCATTTTTATCACCTTTCTGTGCTCTTAATTTTATTTTATATTTTAAATAATAAGTCTTATATTGTTTTACTATTTATATTTTACTCAGCTTTAATCTTTAATATTATTTATATCAGAAATCCAATTATGAAAGGATTTTTATGATATATAAAATTCATTTCAGTATCTCTAATCAAGCTTTCCGTTCAATGACCATGTCTGTATCTCATCAATTTTAACCATTACTAGCTTTCCAACTAAGTCAGGACTGCCCTTAAAATTAACAATTTTATTTTGCCTTGTCCTGCCAGTATATGTGGTTTTACTGTTTTTACTAAGCCCTTCAACTAGCACCTCTACTTCTTTCCCAAGAAGCTCATTATTAATCTTAAGGCTTATGGAATTTTGTAATTCTAATAGCCTCTCAAATCTATCTTTCATAACCTCTTCTGGAATTTGTGACGGATTTTTTGCTGCAGGCGTACCTGTTCTCTTTGAATAAAGGAAAGTGTATGCCATATCATAGTTTGCCTTTTTGATAACGTCCAAAGTTTCTGCGAAGTCCTCTTCAGTTTCACCAGGAAATCCAACTATAATATCAGTAGTCAAGCCTATATCAGGTATTTGCTCCTTAACCTTTGCAATTAAGTCTAAATACTGCTCCTTTGAGTATTTTCTATTCATATCTTCAAGAATTTTTGAACTGCCAGCTTGAACTGGCAAATGTAAATGCTCACAAACCTTGT
The DNA here is from genome assembly GCA_023398105.1 of Bacillota bacterium. Classification (GTDB taxonomy): domain Bacteria; phylum Bacillota; class Clostridia; order Acetivibrionales; family DSM-1351; genus Ruminiclostridium. The sequence goes on from JAEWST010000068.1 coordinate 1,125, forward strand.
CACAGTCACGAATTGCGTAAATCAATTCATCAGATATGTCTTTGGGATGAGAAGTAAAAAATCTAATACGTTCTATTCCATCAATATTATTTAATTCTATCAATAAATTTGCAAATGTAAAAGCTCCTTCTAAATCCTTGCCATAGGAATTTACATTCTGACCCAACAAAGTTATTTCTTTACAGCCGTTCTCTGCTAATTTCTTAACTTCATTTTTTATTTCTTCAATGCCCCTACTACGCTCTCTGCCTCTTACATAGGGCACAATACAATAGGAGCAGAAATTATTACAGCCATACATGACGGTAACCCATGCCTTGAGTTTTTCATTTCTACTGATAGGCATATTCTCAGCAATTGAGCCTGTGGAATCCCATACATCAATAACCATTTTCTTAGTTGTAATTGATGTATGGAGTAGTTCAGGCAGCTTATATAAATTGTGGGTGCCAAATATTATATCAACATGTCTGTAAACCTTTTTAATATGTGCAACAACTTCAGGCTGCTGCATCATACAACCGCATATAGCAATAACTAGATTTGGATTTATTTCTTTTAATTTCTTTAAAGCTCCCAGATGTCCATAAACTTTTTGCTCGGCATTTTCACGTACACAGCAGGTATTAAATATAATAAAATTACTTTCAGAACGGTCAGTACCTTCAGAATATCCCATCTCAGAAAGCATTCCTGCAAGGCGTTCCGAATCATTTTCATTCATTTGGCAACCAAAAGTTTCAATACTGTATCTAAATGGCTTACCTAGCTTTATAGTCATATCCTGCACATAATGCTTAATAGTTTCTATATATTTATACTGCTCATTAATTTCTTCTTCAGATACTTTTGTTGTAACTCTTTTTCCCTCGCTCAAAACTATTCCTCCATAGTTTAACATTAATCAAATAATATCATAACATACAAAGGCTATTATAACATACAATTTTGCAATTTAAATATTATAAATATATTCTAAATTTTTCTATTACGACATCATGCCCCGCATATACTAAAGTATTTATCTCTTTTGTACTAACAAATCCAAATTTCTCATAAAAGTTTACAGCTCTATCGTTTTCTTTAATGACCCATAAATAGCAGCTTTTACAGCCATGATCTTTCAGTTTGTCAATGGCAAATTTAGTTAATTCATAGCCTTGTTTTGTTGACCAATACTCTGGCAATACATATAATGAAATTATCTCACCTTCATAGGATGCAGAACACTCTGTTTTAAAATCTAAACAGTCTTCCTTGAATTCTGAATAGTCTACCACCTTGCACTGTTCAATTCCATAAGTAACTGTACCTGTAATTAAACCCTCCAGTTCAAATACTGCTGCCTCATGAATATTATTAACAAATGCTCTGGTGAACAATGGTATCCACCCATCATCTGAAATGTTATTTAAGTATTCAATGGGAATATATTTGTCATATGCACCTTTCCAGGTTCTAGCATGAACATAGCTCATTGCTTTTACATCATTAACATTTGCTAAACGTACACCCATAAGTTATATCACCCCGCTGGTTCCTCTGGCTAATTATTCTTTTTGATATGCTAGAGTTTGATGTATTCTTTAAATAAATTATATACATTTTAGCGTTATTTACAATTAGAATTAAAAGAGCAACGATATAACGAGGCAGGAAAATGTCCCCACTTCTATAAATTCGTGTGATTGCATTATCATTATTTAAAATATAGTAGCTATCTCATTAATAAGGTTTTGCTTATACATTATAGATCATTATGATTCAATTAAACATCCTATGTCTCGCAATAATTTCACAAAAATAAACCCTTATATTTATCATTTAACAGGGGTTTTAATATAAGAAATGAGTTTTTAATTTCTTGAAGCGTTGTATTAGTATTCCAGTTTGCTATATAATTAATTCTATGCTTGTCATAAATAATACTATTTCGTATTTAAAATATAAAAAACAATATATTTATTTAAGCCAATATTTTTTAATCGCCGATTGATGCGGTGCACTATATATGTAATGGCTAATAGTATTGAACAACATTTTAAGCATAATTTTTATTATACAAGGAGAAATTGCAATGGAAAAAGATATTATAAAGTTTTTTGAGAAAGATAGATTTGCTCATTATGTTGGAATTGAGCTTATAAAAGTTGAACCGAGCTATGCTGTTGCCAGTTTAAAACTTGAAGATAAGCATTTAAATGGCTTGAATGCTGTACAAGGTGGTGCTATATATACTTTAGCAGATTTTGCTTTTGCAGCGGCAACAAATTCAAATGGACTAGCAACTGTTGGAATCAATTGCAGCATCACTTACTTTAAAGCTCCAAAAGGCACTGTTATTACAGCTAAGGCTAAAGAAACCTCTGCTGAAAAGAAAATTTGCGGCTGCGATGTTGAGATACTTGATGAGGATGGTACACTTGTAGCAAAATTTAGCGGGACGGGTTACAGAATTAATAAAACAATTGATTATAGAGAGGGAACGGTCACATAATCAAACAATTCATATAGTTTTAAAAACCATGGTAATAGTCTTGGCAAACTCAAAAGAAATAGGTTTTAGTTCCAAAGGTATACTATCGGCTAATGACATTTGAGTTTTTCAGCCGATAGTAACTGCTTGACATCTAATAATTCATCCTAAACTTTAGCACCCGGCTGCAATTTAGGATTTAGATAGTCTTTAGGATTTGTACTTAATATTCTTTCTATTCTAAGTTCTGTATTGTTTGATCTTGAAACTTGTACCGTAACTCCATCGACATTCATTTCTGCAAAGCTCGTATTTGCTGATTTTTCACCAAAGCCCTGATTTCCAAAAACGACACTTGTATCATAAATAGAATAAAAAATCATTGCAGCATACCTCCTGAATTTGTTTCAGCCTTTTTCTTTCTATTTTCCTCTATAAGTTCATTAAGCTTGGCAATTGCATCTGATAAACCGCCAACTGCATCAATTAAGCCTGTTTGAACTGCTTCTTCACCGAATAAAACAACACCGACATCATTTGCTAACTCACCTGTTTTGAGCATTAGCTCCTTGAATTTTTCTTTTGTAATTTTTGCATGACTACATACAAACTTCACAACTCTCTCCTGCATTTTATTAAAATACTCATAGGTTTGGGGCACTCCTATAACCATACCGTTAAGCCTGATAGGATGTATTGTCATCGTTGCAGAACTTGCTATATAACAATAATCAGCTGAAACTGCCATCGGAACTCCAATGCTGTGCCCACCACCTAATACTATGGAAACTGAAGGCTTAGATAAGCTTGCTATCATCTCAGATATTGCCAGCCCTGCCTCAACATCTCCTCCTACAGTATTTAGGACCAATAGCAACCCTTCAATTTGCTTACTTTCTTCAATAGCAACCAGTTGAGGGATAACATGTTCATACTTTGTAGTCTTATTGTGAGGCGGCAATAGAATATGTCCTTCAACCTGACCTATTATAGATAGGCAATGTATATTGCTTTCTTCCTGAGGCAAATTTGTTGTGCCCAATTCCTTTATTTGTTGAATTTCATTATTTTGTTTTTCATTCTCTGTAGGCTGTGTATCTGGTGTTTGTGTATTATTATTCAATTTGTTTGTACCTCTTTTTATAAAAATATTTTATATAATTATTTGTATTGCATTAAAAATGTTATATAATGGCCACTTGCTTATTTTATGAGCTACCTTAGGCAGAGCTTTAAAATGAGTCTTGTATATTTTAATTGGCAAGAGTACTACATTTAATAGTATATATTTTTTACAAAAATAAATACACATAGATAAATTTTACTTGTTTTTTAATATAACAAGGCAATAAAATGTCCCCCACTTCTATAAAATACGTCATTACGTCCTGTCATAATTATTTATATATATTCAATAATCCTTATAATAAAAATAGCCTATATTCCCTAATATATGTAGAACATATTTATGAAATATAAGCTTTTCTATTTTGATTTCTGAACGGATAAAGAATTTAATTTGCAAATTTAACTTATGTTTACTATCGTTCAGCAAGCTCTATTTAAACTAAACTTTTAAAATTTCAAATATTCTTACTAATAAGTATTGGCTGCATTTGTATACTTTGCAATGCACTCTGAACTGCAAACAATATCTGATCAAAGTCTGCAACCAGTGAAGTACATTTTTTTATTGGATCATCTTGCCCAAAGGGAACCATATATATATTTTTCATATTAAGTAAAATTCCAATGTTTTTAGCATTTGCACTTAACCCGTCATTTGTTGAAACTGCGATAACTACAGGACGCATATTTCTAAGATGTGCTTTACATGCCATTGTAACTGGTCCATCAGTTACAGCATTTGCTATTTTTGCAATTGTATTACCTGTACATGGTGCAATCACTAATATGTCTAATAAACCCTTTGGACCTATTGGTTCAGCTTCAACAATAGTATTGATAGGCTTCTTCCCAGTTATAACTGTTAACTTATTTTTCAAATCTTCTGCTGTTCCAAATCTTGTATCAAATTTATCTACAGATTCAGAAATAATAGGTAATACATCTGCACCCTCTTTTACTAAAATTTCAATCTGTGGGATTGTTTTAGTAAAGGTACAAAATGAACCTGTAATTGCAAATCCAACTCTTACTCCCTCAAGTAACATTATTATACCCCCAACTCTTCTATAATATTGTAAGTGGTGTCCTTCATAAATTCTGCAGCTGTTACAGGAGCAACTTTACCTGGAAGTGAGAGTGCCCATATTGCTTTTAAGCCAAGTTCTTTTGCTTTTTCAAAATCCACCCCACCTGGTTTAGAGGCTAAATCTATAATTAGGCAATTAGAATTTAAAGCTTTCAATACTTCATTATTTAATATTATAGATGGTATAGTATTGAACAGAACATTTATTGATTTTACTGTATTAGATAGCTCACTCAATAAAACTGGCTTATAGCCATAGTTTCTTATCCAGGCTAAATCTGAATATTTTCTTGCTTCTACATAGACATTTGCACCCATTCCGGTCAGCACTTTAGCTAAAGTCTTGCCAATTCTGCCAAACCCAAGAATTAGTGCATTACTATTATGTAAAGTAGTGGGCATTTCTTCTAATGCTATTTGGATTGCTCCCTCTGCTGTTGGAATTGCATTTAACACTGCCATTTCTTCTCTTTCCAATAAATCAACTGTATAAACATTGTAAACCTGTGCCATGTGGCTGATTTTATCACTTATTCTGCCAGCAATAAACAATTGATTTTTATTTATACATTTGAATACTTCGTTAATATAGATTTTATCGTTATGAAAGGGTGCATTTAATAACTCATTGTCATTTGAACAAGGTATAGGTCCAATTACAACATCAGTCTCATTAATTGCTTCCGCAATAGCATTACTTTGCTTTAATTTTATTTCGAAGCCTGCATTACTAAAGCCATATATATTAACAGAGTTGCCTTCAGCAGCAATTAACTCAGCCAACTTTACACTTCTTAAGTCTCCGCCTATAATGCTAAATTTTTTGTCTCCCACAAAAAGTCCTCCTCATCTTATACTAATTTGCTCAAGAAAGATTTGCTTCGCTCAGTTATTTAGTTCAAATTGAGTATTCTTCGTTCGTTAGAAACCCACACAAGTAACTGCTTTATTTAATGAGAAACAGTATTATAATTGAATAATATACCAATTATGACGACTAATATATCTTATGTACTAAGTAAATGCCAAGTGCCTGTACAAGATTTATATAACAAAAAAACACCTAAATAATATCTTAGGTGTTTAAAAAGATTGCTGTTTATAAAACTATTTCGCTTTTTAAATTGCCAACCGCTGATAAGCTGATATTTTCGTATTTGAAAATACTTTCAATTATTTCGTATATATCGTCAATTTTAATGTTATCCATTTTTGAAATAACTTCCTCAGGCGTTTCAATTTTTTCAAGCATTAGCTCAGACTTACCAATGCTGTTCATTCTACTTCCAATACTCTCTAGTCCTAACAGATAACTGCCCTTTAATTGATCTTTTGACTTACTTAGCTCATCTTGTGTAATGCCATTTTTGACTAATAGCTTAATTTCTTTTTTAGTAAGATCCACTACTTTTTGTAGATATTCTGGATTCATACCAGCATAAATCATAAATAGACCTGCTCCCATATATGTTGATGGATATGAATATATTGAGTAAACTAATCCTTTTTTCTCTCTTATATTTTGAAATAGCCTAGAACTCATTCCCCCACCAAATATGTTATTTAGAGCAAGTAAGGGATATATTCTGTCATCTCCATGCTCTACTCCATTAAAGCCCATACATAAATGTACTTGTTCTGTTTCTTTACGACGAATATCTATATCAATTAAATAATCAACTGGAGAATAATTACAATTAAAAACGCCATCAAATTTCCAGTCACCAAAATATTTTGTAACATAATCTATTAATTCATTCTCATCAAAATTACCTGCAACTGAAAGAACGGTGTTATATGGGGTATAATACTCATTCATATATTGTTTTATCATTTTTTTATTGAATTTATTTATACACTTTTCAGTCCCAAGTATAGGATATCCTAATGAGTTTCCACGCCAAACCATTTCAGAAAATATATCATGCACCAACTCCTCAGGAGTATCCTCATACATACTAATTTCTTCAATTACAACTTTTTTCTCAGTATTTATATCAGAGTTCTCAAATTTTGAATTAAAATACATATCAGACAATACATCTAGAGCAATATTAAGATGAGTATCCAGGGTCTTTGTATAATAGCAGGTACACTCTTTGCCTGTAAAAGCATTGATTTGACCGCCTATTTCATCAATAGTGGCTGCAATCTCACCTGCTGAACGATTTATTGTTCCTTTGAAAAGCATATGTTCTATAAAATGTGAAATTCCATTATTACTTAAGCTTTCACTTCTAGAGCCGGTACCGACCCATATTCCAACAGATACAGATCTAACATATGGAACGTTTTCATATACAAGCCGTACTCCATTATCTAATACTTTCTTTTTGAACATTTAATCCTCCGTAGTTAAATTAATTCTACTAAACATTTTTGTGCGAAAGTTGATATATGAATCTAAGATAAAAATTAATATTTTACCTTTTAAGGATGTGCTAAAACAAAGTAATTTGGGGCGTAAACAAGTCTACGCCCTCAAAATAATAGATAATATATAAATCAAATCACTTTGATGTCTAGCTATTTTCCGATAAAGCATCTTTGTGGGAAAGATTAATTCGTCCTTGCTTGTCAATTTCCATTACCTTTACAAGCAGTTCATCACCTATATTTACAACATCCTCAACTTTATCAACTCTCTTAGAATCAAGCTTTGATATATGAACAAGCCCATCTTTACCAGGCAGTATTTCAACAAAAGCACCGAAAGCAGTGATTCTTACAACCTTACCCATAAATATTTCACCTGGTTCAATATCCTTTGCAATACCCTGTATTATTCTCAATGCTTTTTGTGCTGCATCTGCATCAGATGTTAAAATATATACTCTGCCATCCTCTTCTATATCAATCTTAACACCAGTTTCTGCAATGATTTTGTTAATCATTTTTCCACCAGGTCCAATAACATCTCTGATTTTCTCAGGATTAATATAAGTTGTAATGATTTTTGGAGCATATTCAGACAGTTCTTCTTTAGGAGCTGGAATAGCCTTCAAAATAACATCATTAATTATCTGTAGACGTCCTTTTCTTGTAAGCTCAAAAGCTTGGCGAATTATTTCGTAACTCAAGCCGTCCACCTTTATATCCATCTGAATAGAAGTTATTCCCTCAGTTGTTCCTGCAACCTTGAAGTCCATATCTCCAAAGAAATCCTCTATACCTTGGATATCCATAAAAGTAACAAAATTATCAGGATTCTCTTCGTCAGTAACTAAACCAGCAGAAATACCTGCAACTGGTGCTTTTATTGGCACGCCTGCATCCATTAAAGCCAATGTACTTCCACAAACACTTCCTTGGGAAGTAGAACCATTTGACATTAATACCTCTGAAACAAGTCTGAAAGCATAAGGGAAGTCTTTTTCAGAAGGAAGTACTGGTAGCAAGGATCTTTCTGCTAAAGCACCATGTCCTATTTCTCTACGTCCAGGTCCTCTTGATGTTTTTGCTTCTCCAACGCTATAGCCTGGGAAATTATAATGGTGCATGTATCTCTTTGTTTCTTCTGTATCTATACCGTCCATCTTCTGAACATCGCCCATTGCTCCAAGAGTACAAGTTGTTAATACTTGTGTTTGACCTCTCTGAAACAAACCCGAACCATGAGTTCTAGGCAGTATTCCCACTTCAGCACTAAGTGGTCTGATTTGATCTAAAGGTCTTCCATCAACACGCTTGCCTTCTTTTAAGATGTATTCACGAACTACCTTCTTTTGAAGCTTGTACATACATTCATTTATTTTACCCTGCATATCAGGGTACTGTTCAGCAAGAGCCTCCTGAATTTCTTGTGTCAAAGCACTCACTTTTATATCTCTATCCTGCTTTTCAACTGCCAAAACAGCAGAACGCATTTTTTCATATCCCAAAGTCTTTACAGCTGCAAACAAATCCTCTGGTACAGCGGCTGATACATATTCGAATTTTGGCTTGCCTACTTCTTTTACTATGCTGTCAATAAAATCACAAATTTCCTTTATTACTTCATGGCCTTTTTTGCATGCATCCAGCATTACATCATCAGGAACCATTTCTGCTCCTGCTTCAATCATAACAATTTTTCCCTTTGATGCTGCAAGTGTAACATACATCTTGCTCTTTTCACGTTGCTCTTCATTTGGATTAATAATTATTTCATCGTCTACTAATCCTAGAACAATACCAGCAGTTGGCCCATTAAAAGGTATATCTGATATACTTAACGCTATTGAAGCACCAATCATAGATGCTACTTCAGGCGAATTGTCCTGTTCAACTGACATAACAGTACTAATTACAGTTACATCATTTCTCAAATCTTTAGGAAATAGTGGTCTAATTTGTCTGTCAATTACTCTTGAGGTTAGAATAGCCTTATCTGTTGGCTTTCCTTCTCTTTTAGTGAAACCGCCAGGTATCTTACCTACTGAATATAAACGCTCTTCATAATCAACGCTAAGTGGAAAGAAATCAATACCATCTCTTGGTGCCTGTGATGCTGTAGCTGTACACATTACCGCTGTATCACCATATTTTACAAGAGCTGCTCCATTTGCTAACTGAGCTAACTTACCTGTTTCAACAGTAAGGGTTCTTCCTGCTAATTCCATACTAAATGTTTTAAACATGTTACTCCTCCTATGTTTTATAGTTTTATATGCTATTTCAAAACTATAGACATGTAGCATGTAGATTCTACGTCAAAACTTATTTTGACACACAATCTACCTTCTACCGTCCATAGTCATATACCGTAATATTTTTTTCTTTGTTAGTATTATTACAAAAACTTGTTAATCTTATAACGCCTAGATTTAAAATTAAATTTATCGATTGTAGAAAAATTTAATTACATCAGGGGCGTGTAAGCGAGGCGGGAGATATCCTCACCCACTGAGAATCAAAGCGGTACCTGCCACTTATAAAAGTGGGGGACATTTTCTTGCCTCGTTATAATTTTTGGATTATGTTATAAATTTCCACATATAAAGTAATATAGATAATTCATTACAAGCAACATTAAAATAGGCAAGCCGTAAGCCTGCC
>JAEWST010000084.1 GCA_023398105.1 Bacillota bacterium
AGTAAATTGAAACACGTACTCTAATCCAAGTATAATCATAAGGACTCTGTAATTTGTAAAGAGATTTTTTATTGTCCAATGTGTTTTCATGATAACCTCCACGCCGACTTTCGGCACAAAAAATGGTAAAACTTTAGTGGTGTTACGCAATATTTAGTAATCAATTCATAAGTAATAGTTTCGACGCAAGTAATGTGATTACAAAACCTAATGCAACAGCTGCTATACCTCTGATAATCCCTATTCTTTCATGTGTTACGCTGAATTGACCCTTCTCATCCCAAAAGGTGCTTCCTATATTTGTAAGTCTAAAACAAGAAATCAAGTATGTAAAAACACTTAGGATATTATTAATGCTCGCTGCTTCACCCAAAATCAATACCATACCGCTTCTGTAAAGTGATTGTCTGTAGCTCAGTTTATTTCCATCTAAGGTTCGCACTTTTACTCCTAAAATAAATTTTCCTGGAGTTGTTCCCCAAGTAGATAATAGTATTGATTCAATAATGGCTAGTATTAAAGGAACAATTGATACACCTAAAATTTGCATATTCCATTTGAATGGAGTAAGGAATTTTAATAATATCAGAAAAATTAATAATAAAGTAATACTGTCAAGCAATCTAGCCCAATATCTAACCCATGGGCGAATCTGAGGAACTTCACTTGAGACGATTTTTGACTTAAATTCTCTAGCTGTTTTAAAAGCATTTTCATTGATGGCATCTATTGAATTGAAATCAGTGTTATTATACAGAAAGCTATCATAATTATTTTCTTCTGTTTTTATTTCAATATTACTTTTAATGTCATCTTCATTAAATCCATTTATGGTCATTCTGTATAAACAATGAGCTAGGAAACTTTCTTTGTTGATATTTTGTAAATCTTTGTTGTTCACGAAAAATGAGAGCCAATCATTCCAACTAAATAATTCAAGGCTCAGCTTATCTCCAGATTCAGTATCCATACCAGACACATTCCATATTTCATTCGGTAATTTGTCTATACTTATTGGTTCTTTTTCAACAGTGATTAAGGCGTATTTGCTTTTTGTTGGATTCAATTGAAGTAGTTTATCATAGAAGTTTTTATGTTCGTCGTGAAAATCTTTTTCATCTGGATAAAATTTAAATAGGGTCTCTTCTACTAAAGAATAATCAACTTGGTGAACTATATCATTAAAAGGAATTAGATCACTCATACTGATGTCAGTGCGATTGACTATATATTGAAAGTGCTTCTTGTTTTCAAGGTCATCAATATTAATACTTCTAATCAATAATTCTTCCCTTGCAATTTGTAGAGCTTCAGCTTCATAATCATCAGCATCCTCTGTTACTATTTTGATAAGAGATTCATCAGTTAACGATGCCATTCTCTCTTTAATAGCTTCAATACGATTTAGCATTTTAGCCTCCAAGTTTATTGGTTTAGTTATTCATATTTTATCATACTTTGAATGAATTGCAATTTTGTTATCATAGAGATTTACACAGTCAGGGCTATATTTTTATAATTAATGGTTTTATGATACAACATTCAAAAAAATATGTTAAAATATCAATAAATGGATGGAAGTGTAAATGAGCGTGGGATAGTAATGGAAGTTAAATTATAAAGTGATATTACTTGCAACTGGACTGAAGAATGTTGGCTATACATAGCTGTTTTCAAGGATCTATGCACAAAGGATGTTGTTAGATATACAATTGGAGACCGCATTACCTAAAAACTTGCCATGGATATGAATATTAGGAGAGAAAGGCCACAACTATGGCTAATATTCCACTCTGATATAGAAAGTTAATATTGCTCAAATGATTATTAGGACTTGCTTGGAAAGAATAAAGTAATCCCTAGCATGAGTCGAACAGCGTAGAAAAACTAAGAAACTAAGAGATATTATCACAAATTAGTGTTTAGTCTTAGCAGAAGGGCTTGAAGAAATTGATACTTTACAAGTTAAAAGGATGAAATCTACGGGAGGAGGAATGGTTGCAATGGAGAATATTTTTATTCATGATGCAATACCAACATGGAGTGGTTTTATATATCAGGGTGAGATTGCAATATATTTGGCAGTGAAGAAGATTTGTGAATTAAGAGATGTATATGAACTAGGAATTGATGAGATAGGTTCCAAGTATCAAATCGAAGTAGAAAACTGTGAGGATATTGCAATTGTACATATGGATGGGAAAGGAAAAAGCTACCTTTCAATTCATCAGGTAAAAAATCAAAAGGATAATAGTATTGGGGCTTATAGAAGCCCATTAGTACAGCTAATGCTAGAAAAAGGGTTTCATACTAAAGAACATTTTGGAAATCCAGAAGCGTATTTGCATGTGAGTAATGAAATACGTGGAAATAAAGAAACACAGGAAAATAAAGAAAATGAAGTTGATAAGAGTTTGAAAGAATGGGAAGAGAGTATACGAAATTATTTTTTTAAGATACAAGACCTTATTGTAAAACTTGATGAAGTTGATGATAAGAAAGCAATTTTAAAAAGGATAAAGGAAGTAGTACATAATGAGCCAATTAAAATTAATCGTTCGGAATATAAAGAACTGATAAAAAAAATTGAGGATATTTGCAAAAAGGATGGTATTGCAGAATTAAAGAAAGAGATGAAAAACCTAATTACTTTTTTAGAAGAAAAATTAGGCATACTTTTTATTGATAATGAGGTACAAGTGTATCAATATGAGGATGAAAAAATGTTTTGTCCAGGAACAGATGTTTTTAAGAAAATAGTAGGGCAAGTAAAAAGATACAAACAGGATGATAATGCTATTACACTTGAGCAATATGAATATATAGCTGATAAATTGCTGCATTACATGAGGGGGCATGTGATTAAAAGACATCATAGAAAACAACAGGGAGAAACGTTTGAAAAATGGATTGCATTTCGTGACATAATAAATATCTTAAATGATAGTCTTTCATATTCTGAAAAGAAAGCCAATGTTCTAGCATTAAGAAGATTGTATGAGAAGCGGTTAGTGCAATATTGCGAATTAGTATGTGGAGAAGCATGTGTAATGGCAGTTGGAGAGGTTAAAGAATGTAAATTGCAACAAAATGAATACAAAAGAGTAGATTTAGACGATGAGGAGTTCATAAAATTGTGCTATGGTTTCAATCCAGATTGTGATAAAACAATATCCGATCGAGAGTGCATAGACAGGTTATTAAATGAAGATGGGTTAACTGAATCTGTTTTTGAAATACTAAAAACAGTAAGTTGTTAATATGTGATGTTTTTGTATTAGAAAGAAATAACAATCAAATCCAATATATGTTTTACAAAAACTAAAGACTAATTATTTTTTTATAAATGTAATGTATCGCAATTAACCTATAAATAGGATATACAGAATAAAGCCAATTTGAAGGTGTGAAAATGAGACGGAAAGCATTTCGTTTGGTGATTATCATGGTGCTAACAATATTTTGTTCAAATGCATGCAATAAAAATAATGTAGGGGTAGTGGAATCATAATATTCAAAAAACTCCGAAAACATTGAAAAATTGAATATTCAAAACATTCAAAAGATATCAAGTTAATAATACCTATTGCATACGGAACAAATGTTCTGTAAAATAAGTATACAAATATTAATTTGAAGGAGTTTCCAAAAATGAGTGATATTTATAGTGAGGTAAAAATCAAAAGCTTAGAGCCTATGAGGGTGGCAAGTTACTGCGTAATAAGCCAAAATCCCGAGAAAGATGTTATGACCTATATGGAAAATTGGATAGTTAAAAATGGATTGGACAAGCAGGACGGAATGAGAAACTTTGGATTTGACATTCCAGTCAATGAAGAACAGCAAAAGGAAGGTCTTAGGGGCTATGAGTTTTGGTTGACAGTTCCTGATACAGCTACTGAATCTGACGGTGTAAAAATAAAAAATATTGATGCAGATGAGTATGCGGTATTAAGGATAACAAATCCTTTCAGCAATCCGTTTGATACCATTCCTAATGGATGGAAAAGGTTAAATGATTGGGTGATGAATGGCGAATATAAAACTACATGTTTTCAAAATCGATATTGGCTAGAAGAGGTTATTGAGGAAAACAATAATACATATATGGACATATATTTCCCTGTTAAAGGTGGAGGAAGATAATGCTTCGCGGAACTTATTGATTTCAAGGTTATTGAAGTAAATCCTTCAAAATTAATTGGAAAAGAAATTCGATGCAAAATGGATCATCTGGTAGGATGGTGTGGCAATTATAATCCTGATGACAATATGTTTTCATACATTGTTGGAGTACTTGTAAAACCTAATGCAAATGTGCCAGAAGGTATGGTAAATATTAATATAGATGATCTCAGATATGCAGTAGGTACAATTAAAGGAACAGAGACAGACATTTAAATGAATGCTCATCAATTTACTGAAGCGGAAATGAATAAGGCAGGGCTGCAATTCAAGTCAGGGCTTGGTTTTAATATGGAATGGTATGATGAACGGTTCTGTCAGAGTGAAGAATACAAAATCATTGATTTGTATGTACCAATACTATAATGCAGGAGCTTGAGAAAACCTATACTGCACCTGCTAACATAGTTGTATACTAAATAAGGTGTGTATCAGATTTACTCAAATAAAAACTATTGAGTCTGATATACTCCTTCTTAGTATAATGTCAAAAATTTATAAAATATTTTAAAATAATAAAAAAATCAACTTTTATATTTAAAATATCCCCTTCATAATATTAAAAACATAATATATAATAAAACATATATGGAATAATATAGAGTGCTTAATTCAACTTTCGCATTTGAATATACTGCTTAAAGCCTAGTAATATCAGGTGTGGTAGCATTATCAAATGAAAAGTCAAATGATTTCATAAAATAAGTTAGTTTACTGAACAAAAAGCCATTGGTAAAATTTAGTGTTTCTCGACTTTTCATTCTAAATATGAGTTAGAAATAATTGCATGAATTAGTTGATGAGACGAAGTTTGAGTAAAAATAAACTAAATGGGGGATATTTAAATGAGTTTTATTGGTACATGGATGCTGCGCTTTGCCTTTGCATGTAGTCTTATAGCCTTCCTACTTATTGCCTTTAAAAAAGAAAATGATGAGAATAAAAATCTAGGAATTCTAACAGGTGTAGTTTCCAGTTTTGGAGTTCTTATATCTTCACTTCTTTTGTTTTATTCACTTGTAAGTGGAAATTTATCAGTTGAATATGTATATCATAGTACCGAGAAATCACTTCCGTTAATATATAAGATTTCAGCGTTTTGGTCGGGTAGCTCAGGTTCAATGCTTTTATGGACTTCTGTGTTGTCCGTTCTTCTTATAATAGTTTATTTTAGAAATAAAGAAAAGAGTTCAACAAAAACTATATTTGGTGTCTCATTATTTATAATGACACTCTTTATGTTTGTTGTAACCTTTATAAACAATCCATTTAAACAGGTAACACCTCAAAGTGATGGATTCGGTCTTAATCCAGCACTTCAAAGTATAGGAATGGTTTTTCACCCACCCGTTATAATTATAGCCTTTTCTTTTTTCTTCATTGCCTTTGGATATCAATTGTTTGACATCAGAAAAAATACTGAAGAACATGTAAATATTACATGGAAATGGGCAATGTGGGGATGGATTCTCCTTACCTTCGGAATTGTTTCAGGTGGAATATGGGCGTATACCGAGCTTGGATGGGGAGGTTACTGGGCATGGGATCCAATAGAGAATTCATCGCTGGTTAACTGGCTATTTGCAACGACTTTTCTTCATGGCTTGCGAAGCAAAGGTAATAAAAATAAAAGAATGAATTTTATTATGATATTCTTAACTGTATTTACCATACTTGTTGGAACCTACATTGCAAGAAGCGGTTTGTTAGAATCGGTACATGCTTATAGTAGCCGTGGTATCACAGTGGTTTTCGGTGTGGTATTACTGGCACTTGTACTGATTTTTATTATTTACTATTTCAAAATTAAGAAAACACATACTGAAGGCACTATAAATGATAATGACAAAACTGCATTCAAAAACAAATTACATAAAATATTAAAGCCTAGCAATATATTTTCTACAATAAGTATTATAACAGCTGTTTTAATTTTCGGTGGTACTACTTTCCCCTTGTATGGAGGGCTCTTTGTTAAAGATGTGTCCATAACACCAATAAGCTTCTATGAGTATGTTTTCGGAATTTATGGTATATTGGTGCTTTTGTTTATGGCAATTAATCCTAGCTTTTTTCCAAAGAAGGTTCTTCTTATTCCAGGCTCTGCAAGTGGATTAACAGTTTTCGGGTTAATGCTATTTCTAACTGAGTATGGATTTCTAACAAAATTGTGTCTAGCTGTGTGTACAATACTTGCAGTAAATTTGATTATACAATTTGTAGTAAATTATAAAAATAATACTTCTAATCCGAGACATATAGCAATTTTAGTACTACATGCTTCACTGATAATGATGGCAGTTGGATTTGCAGGTTCTATGGGTATGCTTCTAAGCAATGATATAACTCTTGAAAAAGGCAATACCATGGCTGTAGGACAATATGAAGTAAAATACAGAAACCTCTATTGGAAAGAGGAAACGGGAAAAACTACTGCTGTTTGCGTTTTAGGTGTAAGCGGGCCTAAAGGAAAATTCCAAATAAAACCAGAGCTATCATATTATCAAAAAATGAAAACATCTCACGCTAGAGCAGTAATAAAATCAGGATTGAAGGAAGATTTGTACATAATTTTTGAAGGTATAGATGAGAAAGACAATATATCACTAAAGGTTAAGGTAGTAAAGTGGGTAAATCTTGTTTGGATGGGAAGTATTTTATTGATTGTTTGCACCATGTTGTATTATTTTTTTGAAAACAAAAGAACAAAAGAAGAATTAATATAAATCTATATGATATTAAAGAATAAGTTAGAACAGGAGGGGGTAAAAAATTATGAAGGTATCAAAAATATCTCATAAGATTATTGTTGTTATGGTAATAACAGCAATTTTCATGGTAACACAGATTTCTGCTGTATTGTCAGGAAGTATAGATTTTTCTGAGCCAGAGTTTGACTTTGATAAAATCGTTTTTACCAAGCATCAGCCATATTCAGGTGTTGAAAACCATATGGTTGACGGAAACTTTGGATTTACAGCGGTAAAAGGAGGTGGTTTATATATACTGAATAATGCTTTTTCAGGTAATCCGACAGTTACTGATGTTTTGCAGAATTCTGTCTGCAAAAACGGACGTTACGCAGGGAAAAAGCTTACAGGAGGAGCCTTCTATTCCTTTGATTTGAGCTACGATGCTAAACAGATTGTATTTGCCTATACAGATGCAAAAAATTCATACGGTGTTTGGAATGAAAACACTACCTACCATATTTTCAAGGTGAATGTGGACGGGACAAATCTTACACAGTTAACTGACGGAAGTGTAAATGATTTTGATCCTCGCTGGCTTCCCGATGGAAGGATTGTTTTCATTTCAGAAAGAAGAGGAGGATATGGACGTTGTCATCAGCGTACAGTTCCCACCTTTAATCTCCATACAATGAATGCCGACGGCAGCGATATAAGATGTATAAGTTTTCACGAAACAAATGAATGGAGCCCATGTGTGGATAATAACGGTATGATTGCGTATACTCGTTGGGACTATGTGGACAGAGGTGCCACTCATCCTCATTCTGCATGGATAACCACTCCAGATGGTCTTGATGCGAGAGCTATTACATTAAATTACCCAAACTCGGGCGATGAATGGTGGAAAAATGTCCCTATGATGCAGAATTCATTAAGGGCAATACCAAATTCCAATAAATATGTTGCAACAGCTGCTCCGCATCATGCTCAAAACTATGGGCCGCTTATAATTATTGATCCCGATGTTGAGGATGATGACAACCTTTCTACCATTACAAAAATTACACCGGATGTAAAGTATCCAGAAACCGAAACAGGTACCACAACCGATCAGAAATACGGAACGGCATATCCGTTGAGTGAAGATTATTTTCTGTGTATCTATGATCCCAATGCCAACAGTAATGGTGCAAACAAACGTTATGGCATATATGCAATAGATACAAAAGGAAACAAGTCCTTGCTATATAATGATCCAAATATCTCTTGCTACAGTCCTATACCGCTCCGTCCCCGTACTGTGCCCAATAGCATTCCAGGCACGGCAATACCAACTGGACAAGCTCCAGAGGGAGTTGTAGCTGTGATGAATATTTATGATACCCTACTCCCTTTCCCTTCAGGGACAAAGATTAAAGAACTTCGTATATGGCAGGTCTACCCAAAAACTACAGTCCTAGCCAATGACCCTATAGTAAGCTATGAAGGAACTGAAAGTATATGGGCAGGAAGAAATACACGTGGACTTCTTGGTAGCGTACCAGTTGAAGAAGATGGAAGTGCATCGTTCTATTTAGAGGCTGGAAAACCTGTTTTCTTCCAAGCTATTGATCAAGATGGAACTGCCGTTCAAACAATGAGATCCGACACCTACCTTGTTCCAGGACAAACACGCTTATTATGTCAGGGATGCCATGAACCTGCCCGCAAAGCAGCGGCAAATCCTGAAAGTGTACCGCTTGCACTAAGAAGGGAGCCATCAAAAATTACACCTGATCCATCACAAGGTTCAAGACCAATGAGTTTTCCAAGGCTTATTCAGCCTATTTTAGATAAAAAATGTATCTCGTGTCATAACGGTTCACAAAAACCTGACCTTAGAAAAGGAAATACAGATGCCCAAACAAAATGGTTTAGTTCATATAATAATCTGAAACCATATGTTGCACTATTTGATGTAATGTATCCGGGTGCTAACTGGGATCATGTTTACCCACGAACTGAACCTGGAAAGTTTGGTTCTAGGGCATCAAAGCTATATCAAAAGCTGAAGACGGGACACGGTAATCTTACCCAAAGTGAGCTTCACTCATTTATAATATGGATGGATTCAGGAATTGCACCCTTCTTCGGAGACTATAAGAATATAGATGCCCAGTTAAGAGGAGAGCAGGTTGAACCATCTCTGGATTAAATTCATTGGTTTAAATAAAAATGGAAGGGAGTGTAAAAAAAATGAATCGGTTTAAAAACAACGCAAGTTGGCAATCCAACATTTCTTATACTAATAAAAAATTAATTCCCATGATTCTTTGCATAGCAATAGCTATTACTATATTAAGTTTCCTTTTCCCAGAAAGTAATATTGGTTATTCAGCTGACAATACATATTTTTCACCTTTTGACACTGTATATTCTCCCGATGGCAGTATGATAGCTGTATCAGATTCAACAAAAGCACAGATGGAAATATTGAATGCGTCAAATGGAGAAATAAAAAAGATTATACAATTGGATGGACAGCCAAAGGCTGTTGCGTGGAACGGTAATGAAAATCTCTATGTTTGTGAGTACGGAGCAGGAACTGTTGCCGAAGTAAATCCTGTTTCAGGACAAGTAACAAGAAGATTTACAACAGGGTCAAAGCCTCTAGGACTAGCTGTAGTAGAGAGTAAACTTGTTGTATCTGATTATGGCTTAAATAAAATATCGGTTGTTGATTTATCATCTGGTAATGTTGATAAAGATATAACAGTAAAAAACTATCCATACTTGATGGACGGGACTGTTGATGGTAAATATGCAATAGTTGGACATGCATTGCCATCAGGAAATGCCTTCGAAGCCAAGTATGCTGCATCAGTTAGTTTTATTGACATGAATACCTATAATGAAGTTGCAAATATAGGACTTCCACAGGGTTCTTCAAATGTTAGGGGAATAAAATGTTCACCTGACGGAAAGTGGGCGTATGTTCTTCACACTTTTGGAAAAACTTCGCTTCCCACTACCCAAATAACAAGAGGGTGGGTAATGACAAATGCAGTTACTATAATTGATATTGCCAATCAAAGTATTTATACAACATTTTTACTGGACAGAACTATGGAAGGAGCAGCAGATCCATGGGGACTAGCAATATCTTCTGACAGTAAAACTATGTGGGTAAGTGTATCAGGAACTCATCAAGTGCTGAAAATTGATTTGAATGGTCTTCATCAGCTATTAGAAGGCAATTTGGACGGTGGTGACAGCTCGCAAATCAATTCCAATACTTATTATAAGATAGTAAACAGAAATAGCGGAAAAGCACTTGACGTACCAGGTGGAAATACAGCAAATAACACACAATTAGTGCAATGGAATGATGTAGGCAATAATAACCAGCAGTATAAATTAGTGGCTGATGCTGATGGTTATTACACCATTATTAACAGGGCAACAAACAAAGCATTGGACAATGCAGGTGCTACTACCGATAATTCAGCTGTTGTTGAATGGGATGTAACTTCATCTGATAATCAAAAGTGGAAGATAATTGATACAGGTGATGGATATAGCAAACTTCAAGTAAAATCCAGCAAGAAATATCTGGACGTTAGTAATGCTTCTCTTAATAATGATGCGGGTATAGTGTCAAACAGCAGTAGCACAAGCTTGAGCCAGCAATGGAAAGTATCAAAAGCTGGGACATCAGATTCAAGCAATTATTCATTATTATATCGTTCAAAATCAGGTTTTGACAAACCATATTCAGATATATGGTTACAAATCAAAGCTAATCCTGCAAAAAAAAGTGATCTAAAATACGATCTAGGAGCCTTATGGGGAGCAGGTCTTTTAAAACAGATAGAGTTACCTGGTCAGGGACCTAGGGGTATATCATTATCTCCAGATGGTAAAACTGTTGCTGTAGGTGCATATTTTGCAGGAGAAGTATATTTTATAGATACAGCGGGAAATACATTAAAAAGTACAGCAAAGCTTGGTATTCAACCTGAAGAAAGCCAAGTAAGAAGAGGAGAACGTATCTTCTATGATGGTTCAACTACTACACAAAAATGGCTGAGCTGTGCTTCCTGTCATCCTGAAGGCAGAGCTGATGGTCTTAATTGGGATATGCCAAATGATGGTATCGGCAATACTAAGAATACAAAATCAATGTTGTATGTTTTTGACACGCCTCCTGCCATGTGGCGAGGCATAAGGGATGATGCACATGTTGGAATAAAAGCTGGTTTCAAGTACATAAAATTTAAAGAACCAACTCAACAGGAGCTTGATGATGTTACTGCTTATGTCAAAAGCCTGTCATCAGAACCTAATCCACATTCAAACGAGGATGGCACAATGACAGCAGCAGCTACTGCTGGAAAAGCTATTTTTGAAAGCAGTGAGACAAAATGTTCCTACTGCCATTCAGGACCTTTATATACCGATTTGAAAGCTCATGATGTAGGTACTAAAGACATTCTTGATTCTGATGGATTGTATTATACACCGCTACTTAAGGAAATGTGGAGAACTGCTCCATATCTGCATGATGGTTCTGCCGCAACACTCCGTGATGTACTGACAACGAAGAATGTCGGTGACAAACATGGAAAAACCTCGCAGCTTACTGATGAGCAAATTACTCAATTGGAAGCCTACATGCTTGAGATAGATAGTAAACCTGCTCAAACATTAGATAAATGTGATATAAATGGAGATGGCGAGTTTAATGCAATTGATTTTGCCTTTCTGAAAAAGTACTTGATGGGAGAGGCTAATTTAAATGATGAACAGCTTAACGCAGCTGACGTTGATGGTAATGGAGAAATCAATGCAATTGACTTTGCTATTATGAAACAAGTAATACTTGGAGTTAAATCGGGTTTTTAATTAATCAAGTCAGAGCTTGGTTTTGAGATGGAATGGTATGATGAACGGTTCTGTCAGAGTGAAGAATACAAAATTATTGATTTGTATGTACCTATTTCATAAAACAGGAACTTGAGAAAGCCAATAATGTTCCTGCTAACAAAGTTGCATACTAAATAAGAGGTGTGTACCAGATTTACTCAAATAATAACAATTGAGTCTGATATACACCTTTATTTTGATATAATAATAAATTCGAACTTCACAATTGTAGTAAACATGTATTAAAATAGAAGTGAATTAAAAAGAGGGAAATGAGGAGATACATACATGAACAATACACTGATTGCTTATTATTCACTTTTTCAAAATACGAAGAATTTAGCATTAGAAATAGCAAAACTGACTGATGGTACTATAAGAGAATTGATTCCTGATACGAATTACTCCTTTGACTATAATACGGCCGCTAAAGAAGTAAGGAATCAGATTTCACGAGGATTTTGCCCTAAACTAATATCTGGAAATGAGTCAATAGATGATTACCAAGTAATATTTATAGGGACACCTAACTGGTTTAAAACATTAGCTCCGCCAGTTATGAGCTTTCTTAAGCAACATGATTTTTCGGGAAAAACGGTAATTCCCTTTTGTACTCATGGGGGCGGTGGGTTTTGCCAAATTGAAAATGATATAGCTAAAGAATGCTCAAAATCCATAATTCTACCTGGCATTGCTATAAACGGTTCATCTACATCGGAAGAGGTTACAAATTGGCTTGAGGCTATTGGTATGAATTATAATAAGTTCTGATTTATCAGGAACTCAAATGGAAGGAAACTATCAAGAAATAGAGGGGTTCAGCCATTGCAAGAGAGATATTGGTAAGGGTGGGTTATGAACCTGCTAAAGCGGAAAAGAGTTCACTATATAATTGAAAACCATCATTCTCCTTCAAAGGCTTACAATATTGACTTTCAAATCCAGTGGGAAGCAGATTTACTGGCTATTTTTATTAATTTGTTACAATATTTTCTGAATTGTAGTAAAATAGTATGTGATGTTATAAACAAACATATTTCTTCACACATAATTCATCATAGTCTTACAGCTAAATGTTAGCGTGGAGGGTAGTACGTTTAGAAAATATGATTTATTCATTTTAAAAGAGAGCCTAAATTAAGATAATATAGTAATTCAACTTTTGAAGTTGATAATTCTACCCCACTGATAGAATTTTATGTGGGAAAGTTGAAATGGTAATACGATTCTTTGGAGGAACACTGTGAGTAAAATAAAAATTATAACCACATTTTTGATAATTTCTACACTACTGTCTGCGGTAATTATATTCTTCTACAATACTAAACTTCTTGGCAATAATCAAACAGATAACTTGGTGGAAGCACAGAGCAAAGAAGCTGTCAGTGATAATTTTTCAGCAAGTCAATTAGAAGCAACTGTCAATGATGTTCCGCAGGCAAAGAAACCAGAGAATTTTACTGAAGGTGTTTGGATAAAAAAATATCCTGAGAATTATGCGTGTTTTAAGTTTGAAACGCCAGAAGGTATAAAAATTGTTGCTGACCCATACATGATGAATGAGCTTGTCCAACCTGATATAGTTACAGAAAGCCATCAACATGCAGATCATGTAGATATTTCAAAACTGCAAGGTACATATAAATTAATCAAAGAAACAGGCTCCTATAGTGAAAAGGGTGTTAAAATAACAGGGCATCAAGGAAAACACAATAAAGGTGAAATGTCAGAACCCAATATTATATTTGTGTACGAAATTAACGATGTGAAAATTGCACATTTCGGTTCACAGGGAGAATTGCCTAGTGATGAAACGTTGGAAGAAATAAAAAATGTAGATGTTTTACTCATACAAGCAAGTATAAAGCCTCAATTTGCCAATTCTAAGATGAACTTAGAAGAAACTAAATATATTATTGATAAATTAAATCCCAAAATAGTAATTCCAGAACATGGCTCTGAAAACTTGGGAAAAGCTCTTGCCGCATACTTAGGCTTAAAGATAGAGTTTATTAAAAATGGTGAAGTAATAGTTACAAAAAGTGAGCTTGAGGCTGCTAAAAGCTTAAGAGTTCTTGACCTTGATATGGATGTTCCTAAAGATTAGAAAGGTTTAATTGCATTTTGGGATGTGTCTGTGAAGCCTCTAATCGAGAACTGTGAATTTCTTTTACTAGCAATCTTCAACTGGAAAAGTTGGGTTGTTGAGTTGATAAAATTAAAATATTTTAGGGGAGATGTAATTTATGAAATCGAAAAGAAGCAGAATTTTTATTTTAGCTATGTTGGCTGTGCTGACAATAAGTGGATGTAGCTCACAAAGCACGAATACTTCTTCAACACCATCGAAAGACTCGGCAGAATCAACAACAAAGGAATCAACCTCAGTAGAGTCAACGGTAGATCAGAAAATGGTGGACAGATATACAAAAATTACCGTATCAAGCAATGCGTTACAAAAGGATATGCGTGTAAATGTATACTTACCCAAGGAATATAATGAAAAGAATAAATATCCTGTACTATATTTAATTCATGGATATACTGGAACGGAAGATACGTGGTTCCCTGGTCTCCAGGTGGAAACAAAGGCAGATGAGCTTATTGAAAAAAATGAGCTTGAGCCATTAATTATTGTTGCTCCACAAATTGATAATAGCTATGGAATAAATTCTGAAGTTTTTTCTGTTGAGAAAGGTATTCCCTCATCGCATTTTACTACAGGCATGTACGAAGATTATCTTTACAAGGATTTAATTCCTTACATTGATGCAAATTATAGCACAATTACTTCAAAAGAAGGACGCTATATCGGCGGATTGTCTATGGGCGGATGGGTGGCTTTGCATATGGCTATTGCTCATATAGACATGTTTAGTAAGGTGGGTGGACATAGCCCGGCTATATTTTTAGATGGATACTCGGGAAGTGCAATGTCCTTTGTATATCCTACTGAAAAAATTAGAAATGAGAGAGATCCAATTCGCGTAGCCGAGACAAAAGATCTTACCAGCTTAAAAGTATATCTAGATTGTGGAGATAACGACAGTTACGAATTTTATGAGGGCTGTGAACAGCTGGACAAAATATTAAAGTCAAAAGGTGTAGACTCACAATATCATTTAAACACAGGTGCACATGATGGCGCGTATTGGGGAGCTAACATTGAAAACTATTTAAAGTTCTATGCTGGCAAATAAATATTAGCTAAAGTGTTTCGTTGAAGGGGGAAAGTAGTTCCCCCTTACGAATAAGTAGCTTCTGTTTTTATAAAGCACTAGCTGTGAAAATCTACTTTGGTACATTTTTAATCATCTTTGCTTAATAATGGTATTTTGTGGGGATGTTTTTATATAAATTTGAATTATTTAATTGGAATTGTTATTTTGAAAGCATTAGCTTAAAATATAAACCAATGGCTTTTTTTCAGATAGTAAATTGAATAAAGACAATTACCGTTTTATGGCTTTGCTTTATATAATTAGGGAAAACAAACTTTGTGTTTTTATTGTGCATTTTTGAAAGTGTGGTAATATATCAACTAGTTTTAGGACAAAGTATGTATTAAGCTAGTTTTGTAAGTAGTTTGGGTTTACAGTATTATATATTTAATTCGAAATCCAGCGGCCTGAACATGATGCGACATTCTGTAGCTGTTTCCTGCGGAATTGATTTAAAAATAGGATGCTCAGAATAATTTCCCAATATTGGTTCACCGTGAATATCGTAAACTTGGTGGAAACCACAATATTCAGAAATCATTTTTACACATTTAGGGTTTGTAGCTTCTCCAATAATTCCTTTGTAGCCTTTAGAGTAAGCATCAATAATCAGACACTCAAAAAGTTTTATGACCACAAACCTTTTTTTGTCTTTAAGTTTTGCAGCACCCATAAAGGCATGTACATACTCATAATTTTGGATTTTTTTACCTGTCCTAGTTTCAATTGTTTGCACAAGCCTAGCATCTAGTTCAGCTAGATAGTTTAAAACAATATTCATAGGAGCTATATTGCCTTTAAGTACAGGTATTTCTTCTTCGGGATTGAAGTTTTCACAGGCAAGTGCCCCTACTACTTTTCCTGAAACTATATCCTTTGCGATATAACAAAGATTTTGTTTAGCCACCTCAGACAAGTAACCATATACATAGTCAAACATGTCATTTGCCGATAGTTTGCAGGCGTTAGTCATTGGCTCACTTATATGAACGCCATCTACCACAACTCCAGAAAAAGATTCAGCAAGACATTCCGACGCACCCCTAACAGCCTCCTCATCTTTAGGGTTCAATAATTCGAAGGATAAGTCTTGAAAACTAACCGGACAAAATACAACGTCTTTCAACAATACAGTATTTACAGCAGTACTCATAACATTTTCCTCCTATTAAAATGTATTTTTAATGTTATATAATATTACATAATAAGGAATGTAATATATAACACTAATTGTAATAATATTACTTGTATTTATACAAGCAGTCAATAGTATTATTGTCATAGTTTGAGCTAGGACTCCCTATTTTGAACGTTACTAATAAATCGTATTTATAACAAACAATTATAAAAAAGAAGTGGAAAGTCCCTCTTAATTTTATCTAAAAAAAGCAATAGTAAAATTGCTACAGTATTCGATAGGACTTTACATTAATTATCATTCTAACAAATCACAAGGTTGACAATGATAGACATTTAATCTATAATTTTGATATAATATAGTAAATATTTCGATTGAATAAATAATGGGAGGTTGTTAAATGTATAAGATTGAGACTGAATCATCAAGAAAGGCAATAAAAGCAACTATTTCTGGTATGCTAAATTTGGACGATCTTAAGAATTACTTAGGAGATTTGAGCACTACATGTTCAAAAGTCAATACAAGTGATTATGCACTAATTATTGATGCACGCGAGCAGAAGGCAATGTCACAAGATGCAATCCCATATGTTGAAAAGATTATGAAATTTTACACTGAAACTCCGTTTAAAAAGAGATTCTCAGTTATGCTGGACTCTGCTATAGCTATGTCACAAGTTAATAGAGTAGGAAAAAAGGAAGTGGAACTGTTTGATATTGTCACTAGTATAGACGAGGCTTATACTAAGCTTTAAGAGTACATAGATTATTGTATTAAATATTATACAAGAGCTTGATTTCGATAATAAAATCGTAGTCAGGCTTTTTTTTGTATTATTGCATTAGGAACTAATGTTTACAAATAGTATATTCAGAAAATGTCAAGACTATAATTTAATAAGCCTATATTATTCAACTGATATGGTATTTGAAGGAAACAGCCTTTATGTTGGCAAGAACATAGAATAAATTAACCAGCTTTACTATTAAAGAATAATCTTTATTCATTCGTCAAGATATAAACAAACTAATAAATCAGCGTAATAATAGGTCTAATTCCCTATATTTACACTAATCAAAGTGAAAGTATAATATAGATATTATTAACAGTAAAGCAAATTTATAACTATAAACTAGTTTATAAAACTATTATTGTTAAAATACAACAGGGAGGTATTTGAATTATGTCAAAGAAAAACTGCTTCAAGAGAGTTATTTGTAGTACCTTAGCTATTGTAGTTATGTTATCACTTTTTAGCATTAATGCTTTTGCCGAAAGTTCAAAGGCAGTAACCGTTACTGAAACAAAAACAAGAACAATTCATAGCAGTACATATGCAATAGAGGCAATAATGAATGAATTTGAAGGAACAACTTATTCTTATGACGATGGAGAATATGCTGGTACACTCAACTTCTATAATGCAACGAATATTACGCAGGTTAGTGTCATTGATACTTTTGGAGGGAAATATTATGTATACACCTTCAATGTCACATACAATGGTACAGTTAACAAATACGTTCCTAATATTACTAAAGAAGTAACAACTACAAAAGCTATAAACACAGCAGTGCATTACTCACAAATTAGTACACTATTGAATAGTTACAATAATACTACTTCTTACTATGATGATGGAAGCTTTAAAGGGACACTTGGTTTTTCAAGAATAACTGATATTAAGCAGAATGGCTTTGTAGATACCTTTGGTGGGAAATACTATTACTACTCATTTAATGTTGTATACAGCGGTACAGTTACAAAGTATGTTCCGTAACTGATTATAACGAGGCAATAAAATGTCCCTCACTTCTATAATTGCAAGGATACTATGAATTAAATAAATTAGTTTTACACTTATATAACATCACCATTCGGAAGGAATTTCGGGCGGTGATGTTTTTTTGCTAAATAGTAAAGGCTACATTCTTCGAACATAATTTACACAATCAATAAACTAATGGTATAATTTCCATATAACGAGGCAAGAAAATGTCCCCCACTTCTATAAGTGGAGGGTATCGCATTGGTTTTCAGGCAGTGAAGATATCCACCTACGCTAAATTTAAAATGCATAATGCTGGTACAAACTTGATTATGGGTGATTGTTTATCAAACAATATAATTATAGTATGAAGCTGGCTAGCAAAAGGAGTTTTTAATGATGAATTATCAAGGTGATTCTGCTACAGATATAAATATAGCATACATAGGAGGTGGTTCAAGGGGTTGGGCATGGACATTTATGACTGAATTGGCTTTAGAACCAAGTATGCAAGGAACAATAAAGCTTTATGATAGTGATATAGATGCTGTTAAGAGTAATGAAATTATTGGTAATAATGTTTCTAAAAAAAAGGAAGCTATTAGTAAATGGAAATATGTGACGGCCTTTTCCTTACAAGAAGCACTAATTAATGCAGATTTTGTTGTTATTTCAATACTTCCTGGTACCTTTGATGAGATGGAAATTGATG
>JAEWST010000121.1 GCA_023398105.1 Bacillota bacterium
ACATTATGAATTCATTAAGCAAGAGTATTCTTACACTTGCATCCTACGATGACAAAACAGAAGATTTATCTATATCCAATGTTTTGAGGCAGTGTATGATGCTTATCAGTACTTTTCCTATGCTGGCTGTATATGGTTATCATGCATATAATCATTATGTGCGTCACGGTAGCTTTTACATTCATAGACCTGATAAGAGCTTGTCTGCAGCTGAGAATATTTTGCTGATGCTTAGACCTGATATGAAATATACTGAACTTGAAGCTAGAGTTCTTGACATTGCATTAGTGCTGCATATGGAGCATGGCGGTGGAAATAACTCTACATTCACAACACATGTTGTCACTTCATCTGGTTCAGACACATATGCAGTTATAGCTGCGGCACTTTCTTCATTAAAAGGACCAAAACATGGCGGCGCCAATATAAAAGTTGTTGAAATGATGAATGATTTAAGAAATAATGTTTCAGACATCAGAAACGAAGAAGAAGTAAAACGATATTTAGAGAATATTCTTAATAGAGATGCTTTTGACAAAAAAGGTCTTATATATGGAATGGGTCATGCTGTTTATTCACTATCAGACCCTAGAGCTACAATATTTAAGGGCTTTGTTGAAGAATTAGCAGAGCAAAAAGGACGGGACGAGGATTTCAAACTGTATTCAATGGTAGAACGACTTGCTCCGCAGGTGATTTCAAAAGGTAGAAAGATATACAAGGGAGTAAGTGCCAATGTGGATTTTTATAGCGGCTTTGTTTACAGTATGCTGGATATACCACTTGAATTGTTTACACCTATATTTGCAATGGCAAGAATAGTAGGTTGGAGTGCTCACCGTATAGAAGAATTAATAAATGTGGATAAGATTATAAGACCAGCTTACACAGCTATCATTCCAGAAAGAGAGTATATTCCTAGGAAATAATGAAATTATTAATAAATATTATTTTATAAGCAAATTATTTATTTGAATTCACAATAATTCAATAAATTTAATATATTCTGTTTAGTTATACCAAACTGTGGTAAAAATGTAATATCAAATTGCTAAGGAGGCAAATATATATGAAAAAAGAACCGAAGTTTTTTATTTGTAAGCATTGTGGAAATATAGTTACATTTATAAATGAATCAGGGGCACCCCTTACTTGCTGTGGTGAACTAATGACTGAGATTACGCCAAACACAGTTGATGCTGCTGTTGAAAAGCATGTTCCTGTAGTAACTATAGATGGAAATACAGTTACTGTTGAGGTGGGAAGTGTAGAACATCCTATGGTTGCTGAGCACTTTATCCAATGGATTTATATGGAAACAGATAAAGGATTCCAAATTAAATATTTAGAACCTTCAGAAAAACCTAAAGCGGTGTTTACATTAAATGGGGAAAAGCTTATTGCAGCTTATGAGTATTGCAACCTTCATGGCTTGTGGAAAAAGGAAGCTTAATTTTAATAACTTAATTTTGTTATTGTGAAGCTCAAAAAAGAGAGTAATCTTCATAGAGGTTCAATAGATTATTGCGTCTAATCTAGGCGTGGGAGGAAAGTATGAATCAAAATGCATTTTGGAATCTTTCTTATGGTGTTTATATTATTTCTGTGTGGGACGGTGAGCGTCCAACGGGCTGTACTGCAAATTGCGTTATGCAGATTACAGCTGAACCGCCTACTATAGCTGTAAGCATAAATCATGATAATTATACTAATCAATGTATTAATAAAACAGGAAGATTTGCTATCTCAATTTTAGCATACAATTCTGATCCGTCAATTATTGGTACTTTTGGTTTTAAAACTGGAAAAGAAGTCAATAAATTTGATATGGTTAGATTTGAAAAGCTAGCAGAAATGCCGATAGTAAAGGATGGATGTGCTTATATAGCTTGTGAAGTTATTAATAAGATGGAAACAGATACGCATACTGTTTTTTTAGGTAAGGTTTTAGATGCGGATATACTCTCTAATGAAGAGCCTATAACTTATTCTTATTATCATAAGGTTTTAAAGGGCAAGAGTCCTAAGAATGCTCCAACATATATTGCTGATGAAAAAAAAGAAAATACAGACAGCAAAAAAGAGAAATCTGAAAAATATGTTTGCAGTATTTGTAAGTATGAATATTCAGGAGACATTCCCTTTGAGGAATTACCTGAGGATTATAAATGTCCTATATGTGGACAACCCAAATCAGTATTTAAGAAGAAAGAATAAATAAAAAAGGTTTTCTGAAATAGACTGTTGGATATTTCGGAAAACCTTTTTTAATACACTTTAAACTATGAGCTTGAGCAAGCTCTAATTATTATGGCAACAAACCATTGATAAGTCTCCCACACAGAAATACTTTGTATGTGCCAAGGTTAATTTGTTTACTTTCATTAAACGCAGAAACATTTTCATTTGCCAATTAAGGTGTCTTGCTTTAAGATATGCTCTACAAGCCATGTAGTTAAAAAGTCAAGTAGCCCTAATAGAGCATCCTTTTGATTTTCATCAATATGGTCAGAATTGATATTGTTTATTTTTTCAATAAAATCATCATGTGATACCTTCTGCGAAAGAATTCTTTTATAACCAATACTATTCATATACTCTTCTTCGTGATTAAAATGATACTGTGTGTATTCCTTTAAGTCATTGACAACCTTCAATATATAGTCGTACTTATCCTCTAGAAATTGGTTTGTCAACAAATCATAACATTCATTTGCTATTGCAAATAGTTTTGTGTGTTCTTCATCAATAAATTCAATTCCTGTAAAATACTCTGGTTTCATTTCATACATAGTCATTCCCACCTGTTCTGTTAAGTATATTAAAAATTAAGTGTTCAAACTTCGCACATAAAACAACCACACTTAAGTACTGGGCTTTAAGCAGTATGTTAAACTGAGAAGTTTGAGCTAATTGCTGTCGGTAAAGCCTGCTAAAAGAAGCAAAGCACTGAAAAGGTATTCAACTTTAGAGCAATGATACACTGGCTACCGATTTGACTGTAATTTAAATACTATTATATTTTACACTATAATTGATATATTTGTAAAGCGACAAAAACCGACAAGTATTATAAGTAACTAACACAATTAAAATAACTATAAGCAAAGATGTTAAAAGATTAACTTATTTAAGTACGTTGTAAGATGATTTTGTAATGATAAAAATAATGTTATTGTACTATTAATTATTGCAAATAATCATTTAAATTAATAATAAATCATGGTAATATTAAGTAATAAAATCAATTAAATGAATTGAATGAAATGTATGAAATAAATGAGACAAATCACCTTTGCTTATACTTAAATATTTATATAGCAATGTTGGATTACTAATTCGCATTGTTTATTCTTTTGTTAGAATACATGATTTCTAAATCTATATTATTTTTTGTTTGTGTACTTATAGTGTAATAATGCTGAATAGCTCTATTTGGTGGTTGTTTTGACAACAAACCATTTGATATGTCACCCGCCGATAGACTTTTATGTGTACGAGTTGATTTTGTAATTGGAAACTCAAAAAGCAGTATTATTTGAGTTTTTCAATAGATTAAAAAATTATAGGAGGTATAAAAATGTTCAAAAAAGGTTTAAAAAAAGTATTGGCAATTGCTGTATCCCTAGCTATGTTAGGAACAGCTTTACCAATCAATCAAGCTTCTGCTGATGCCGCATCAGAAGCAGCAATTTATGAAAATGGTTTTGAGGCAGATGAATATGCAGTAACTATTGGTGACACCAAAGCATTAGAATTTAATGCAATAGCAGATGCAACAAACTCTTGGTTATCTATATTCCAGCAAGAATTTGGTTGCAGCTATGAAGACGAGCTTTATTCAGGTGCAATCTTAAGCTTTGATATATTATTGCCTGAAGGAAGTACATATACAGGAAGCTTCAGACCACAGGCAGTAACTAAAATGGGACCCTCCTGGACCTGGACTCAATCTGCAACAATACCTGATATAAAAATTAACAATTTTGAAGACTCAGGAAAAGGTTATTTAGTAGAACAAGTATCAATACCATTTGGAGCTGAAATAGAGGAAGAACAAGGGATAAAATCGATTTTAGCTTGCTTGGCAGCAAGTAACTGCAATTATGAAGGAAATATATATCTTGACAACGTGAAGCTAACAAATGGAGTAGCTGAGCCAGTTGTAGGAGAGACAGTTTATCAAAATGATTTTGAAGGAGCTGCAGAGGCAGTGGTTTTTGGTGGAAGCAATGCTTTAGAATTTGATGCTGTAGGAGATGTAACCAACTCATGGGTATCAATATTCCAGCCACAATTACCTTACAGCTATCAAGACAAGCTCTATTCTGGTGCAACCTTAAGCTATGACTTGATTTTACCAGAGGGAAGTACATACACAGGGAATTTAAGACCAATGGCAGTAACACAGATGGGAAGCGGTTGGGAATGGATTCAGTCCAGTACCATACCTGAGATTGGCATTGAAAAGTTTAAAGATTTTGGAAATGGTTATTTAGTAGCAAATATATCAATACCCTTCGGAACTGAAATAGAGGATGTACAAGGGTTACAAGCTGTTGTGCCTTGTTTGGCAGCAAGCAATTGTGATTATGTTGGAAAAATTTATCTTGATAATGTAAAACTTATAAATGGTATATCTACAGAGCCTGAGGAAGAGGTAGAAGTGGAAGCTATAATTATTGACTTTCCTAGTCAGGAAGATATCAGTTCTTGGTCAAATGGCGGGGAATATCAGTATAGCGGGGGATTGACTTTTGATTATGAAGAGCTAAAAATCGGTGACGGTACTTTGAAATTGGGCGTTGACTATTCAGGAAACTCAAATGTATCTTGGAGTGAAGCGAAGGCTATGTATACATTTGCTTCTGCTACTCAATTAGAAGGCTATAACAGGTTCTACTTTGACTTCATTTACGATCCTGCTGCTATGACAAAGGGTTCATTTATGGCTAAACTATTTGCTGGAACTATTGATAAAAATGCAGCTATTAGCATGAGTGCTGCAGAAAATTATGGAAATGGCTTGAAAAAAGTAAAGGTTGCAATTAAGTTTACAAGTGCTTCAAATACTGTTAGCAATTTTACACTTGGAATAGTAGGAGCAAATACAGATTATAAAGGCAATATTTATATTGACAATATTACAATTTGCCAGGAGAAGGAAGTTGACATATACGTGAATGCTACATTAAATCCTGAAAATCAAACACCTGTTGCAGTAAGTTCTGACGCTATTACAGCCAATGGAACAACTCAACCAACCTCAAGCACAATAAAGCTGGTAGATGATAATGCAATAAATGCTACAGCTCAGTTATACGCTTATCTAGAAGCTATAGGCAAGACTGATAGTGTATTATTCGGACATCAGAATGATTTGCATCACAAAGCAGGAAGTGCGTCCTTATCAAACTCAGATACAAAGGATGTGACAGGTTCATATTCAGCAGTAGTGGGTTTTGATACACTATCTCTTACAGGTAATGAGCTTGCAACAGCAAAGTGGAATGACACATTGGTAAAGCGTGTTGCAGAAGTTGAAGCAGTAACAAAGAATGCTGCAGGAGAAGGCGCTGTTATTACTTTATCAGCACATATGCCTAATTTTGAGGTAATTCACGAAAGAGTACAAAATAATGTAGCAGGTTCTACAGATTCAACTAAATTAGGAATTTTGTCAGACGGACATTACAATTTCTCGGGATATACTCCAAACACATGTACAGGTAATGTTGTTACAAGAATAATGCCGGGGCAGGATTTAAACTATTTATATACAGACTATTTAGATATGATTGCAGCTTATGCTAAGGCATTAGAAGATGATAATATTACTGTACTGTTCAGACCGTTCCATGAAAATACAGGCAGCTGGTTCTGGTGGGGTGCAGCTTTCTGTGACAAGGAAGCCTACCAAAACCTTTACAGATATACTGTAGAATATCTTCGTGATAAAAAGGATGTTCATAACTTTATTTATGTATACGGACCAAGCTCTGATGCACAAAGTGTAGCAGACTATTCTTTACGCTATCCTGGTGATGATTATGTTGATATGGTGGGCTTTGACATGTACCATCAAGCGCCAGCTGTTGGAGATAACTTTATTGAACAGTTCAAGAAACAATTGAGTATAGTAGATAAGTTTGCGACTGACCATAACAAATTATTTGCTGTTACTGAAACAGGTGTTGCGAGCACACCAGATTCAGGCGATAATCAGACAGCACTACACAAGACAGGAAATCAAAGAAAAGACTGGTTCAATGAAATATTAGCTGCAGTATCACCTTCAAATGCAGCATATTTCCTAGTATGGGCAAATTTTAGCACTACTGATGGCTTCTATACACCTTATGTAACAAGCAAAACAGCTACTACTATGAAGGGTCACGAAATGCTAGATAACTTTATTGATTTCTATAATGATCCTAGAACTATTTTTGCAAATGGAACAGGTGATTTTACAAAAATTTCTACAACTATTGCAGAAAATAACGATGTTGCAGGTTATATAATATCGCCTGTATCAGGAAGCCGTGTACTTAAGCCATTAACATTAGAAGCATCTATAAAAAATGCAGCTTCTGATGATTTTATTAAGTTTGTTGCTAAGAATAAAACAGGTAGTATAGTGAAGGAAATATCAGTAATAAGAAACACTGCTGGTATATATCAAGGTCAGTTAACAGATAGCATACTTGCAAAACTATGCGAAACAGCAGGAACAATTTCATTGGTAGTTAATGATGTTATAATCAATACAGTTAATGCTAAATTTAATATGCCTGAACCTGTAATTGACCCAACTGTAGTTGATTCCTTTGAATATTACTATGGAGATAATGATGTGTTAAGTTCCAGCTGGAGTATAGGAAAAGGAACAGGCTGTACAATTACACCAGCATTAACAGATAGTAATAAATATGAGGGTAACTATGGATTAGCATTTAATTATTCTCTAGTATCTGATAGTGGGTATGCAGGTGTTGCCAGAAACATGGATGGTGCAGATTGGTCAAGCAAAAACGCTGTGCAATTGTGGACTAAGCCAGACGGTAAAAAACAGAAGGTTGTTGTTCAGGTTACATCTGCTGGAAATGTTTTTGAGGTGTATCTCAACGAGTATGAACAGTATCTAGGTTCTACAGAGCCTGTTTTGATAACTATTCCATTCTCAAGCTTTGTAGGAAGAGATGATAAGTCAGCTGTGTTTGACCCAACTTCAATAGACAGCTTTGGTTTATGGTGTAATACAATATTACCAGAGGGTGAAAATGCTGATACATATAAATTGGATTCTGTCATTTATTATGATGGGATTAAGGCAGTTTCATCAGAAGTTGCTAATGTTACCTTTAAAGCACTTACTTCAACACTTAAACTAGGGGATGTTAATGACGACGGTGCTGTTGATTCAATTGACTTTGCATTATTAAAAATGCACTTACTAAATGGAACTGTTGAAATAAACACAAGGAATGCAGACTTAAATCAAGATGGAACTATTGATTCAATTGACTTTGCAAGGTTAAAGATGTTTTTGCTAAAATAATTAAATCAACAAAGATTTGACGAAATAAAACAGAACCTATAACGTGGGCTATAAAAAGTCCCTTTATGGGTTTTGTTTTTTTATAGGGTTAATATTAAGGCTCAGTGCTAGGTGAAAATTATGATATTTAATCTATTATGAATTATCTGCTTAACTCTATAATGCAATTTATACTATAAATTATATGAAATATTTATAGTATAAATCTAAGATGTGAAATGTTAGCATTTAGTTGCAACATAAGTAATTAACAATTTTAGCAGATTTGGTATCAGGGGGTAAAAGATGCGGCAATCAATAGCACTAAATACTAAGAATGTTCAGATATTAAAGAAAAAGAAAAATGCTGAAGGAAAAAAAATGTTCCTCTACATATTACCGTTTTTGATTCTATCCTTTGCGTTTTCATATTTTCCATTATATGGTTGGGTTTATGCCTTCTTTGATTATAAGCCGCCGCTGGGCTTATCGCAATGTGATTTCGTAGGGCTTAAGTGGTTCAAAATGTTGTTTACCAATACGACACAGATAAAACAACTTGTAAAAGTAATGATTAATACCTTTGCTATAAGCGGCTTAGGGTTAGCAACTTCCTTTTTGCCTGTGTTTTTTGCTATTTCACTGAATGAAATAAAAGTTAAATGGTTTAAAAGAACAGTCCAGACTTTGACTACACTTCCTAACTTTATCAGTTGGGTTATGGTATTCTCTGCGGCATTCAGCTTGTTTTCTGCTACAGGTATGGTAAATTCCCTTTTTATGGATCT
This sequence comes from Bacillota bacterium, assembly GCA_023398105.1. Classification (GTDB taxonomy): domain Bacteria; phylum Bacillota; class Clostridia; order Acetivibrionales; family DSM-1351; genus Ruminiclostridium. Next base: position 8,326 of record JAEWST010000121.1, read on the forward strand.
GGGAATTATTACACAGCCCATTAAATTTTTAGACGGTGATTCTCACACATGGCTTGCTATGTTATTATGGAGTACTTGGAAGGGTTTGGGATGGGGAGCTATTATGTATCTTGCAGCCATTGCAAGTATAGATCAGGAATTGTATGAGGCGGCAAGGGTTGACGGTGCAGGTCGCTTTAGATTAATGAGACATATTACGCTACCAGCTTTGTTGCCTACCTTCTTTGTATTGGCAATGCTGTCTATAGCTAATTTCCTTAACAATGGACTGGATCAATACTATGTATTCCAAAACTCATTTAATAGACAGCATATTCAGGTTCTTGATTTATATGTTTACAATATTGGAATAGGTGGGGGCCAGAGTCCATCACTGGCAACGGCAATCGGTATGTTAAAGAGTATTGTCAGTGTTTCTCTATTAGCAGCAGTAAACTTACTATCAAAGAAAGTACGTGGGGAATCTATTATCTAGCAGTACAAAGCAAATTACTATCGGCTAAAGCCTCCAGAAATCAAAAAACAAATTCAAAGCCAAACTGGGTAGAAAGCCTAATTCTCATAAAAAACAATGTTTTATTGTCGTAAGGCTTTGAGCCGTAGTTAACTATAGTAAATGTCTTGCTTCTTAAGCCAAGAGGATTAAGAATATCCACTTTGATAATACCAGAAAGGAAATGATATGAATTCAATGACTAAAAACAAAAACCTTACAATAAATGATTTATTATTTACAGTTGCAAATTATACTATATTTAGCATTATTACATTAATTTGCATATATCCGTTTTATTACTTGATTATTAATACAATCAGTGCAAATGATTTAAGTGCCAATGGTGCAATTAATTTCTTGCCTAAACAGATACATATGAGAAATTACATAGAGGTATTCAAATTAAAAGGGTTACTGCCTGCGGCTGGTATATCCTTAGCAAGAACAACAATCGGGACTTTTTTAACTGTGTTAGTTTCTGCATTTTTAGGGTTTATGTTTACCCAGCAGAAAATGTGGGCAAGGAAATTTTGGTACCGTTTTATTGTTATTACGATGTATTTTAATGCTGGGTTGATACCCATGTTTATAACTATGGATACTTTACATCTTACAAACAATTTTTTAGTTTACATTCTTCCAGCTATTGTGCAGCCATTTAATATTATACTTGCAAAAACCTATATAGAATCTATACCTACATCACTTCAGGAAGCTGCAGAGATGGATGGTGCAGGCATTATTACTGTGTTTAGAAAAGTTATTCTGCCTACAAGTAAGCCTATTTTGGCTACTATTGCAATATTTTCGGCAGTTACGCAGTGGAACTCTTTTCAGGATACTTTGATTTATGTGACGGATCAAAAATTATATTCTTTACAATATTTGTTATATTGCTATATTAATCAGGCAAATTCTTTGAAAGCTTTGATTATGAATAGTATTGGGTCTTCCAGTAATGTAATGGTATTGGCAACTCAGCAGACGCCCACTTCTATCCGAATGACAGTAACCGTTATTGTAGTATTACCAATATTATTTGTTTACCCGATTTTCCAGAAATATTTTGTAAAAGGTATTATGATTGGAGCAGTTAAAGGCTAACACTGAGCAAAACAAAATAAAGGAATGTTATTTATTTTGCTAATTATAAGTATTTTATTAAAGTAGGAGGAATAAAGAAATGAAAAAGAGGTTATTGAGTTTGTTACTAGCTGGAATACTAATAACGTCGGTGCTTGTAGGCTGCGGTGATGAGGCTGCAAATGATACAAAAAGTAGCACAACGCCAAAAACAGCGGATGGTACAGCGACTGGGGCTGCTAAATACCCAGAGCTTCTCACTGTTGATGTTTTTGACAATTTAGCAAATTATCAGGGGATAATGTCAGGCTGGTACGCAAAAATAGTAAAAGAGAAATTTAACATGGAACTTAATATAATAGCACCCAACGTAGCGGGTGGAGGGGATACTTTGTTCCAGACTCGTTCTGCTACAGGAGAATTGGGAGACTTAGTTATTATTGGTGCAGAGGGTGGCAGAATGCAAGATGTTGTTACCGCAGGATTATTATATGACGTTACAGATTTGTTTGCAGCAAGAAAAAATATATCCAAATATAAAGCAGCAATAGATTCATTAAATAACATGGTTGAGGGTGATGAGGTATACGGAATCCCAGCTTCTGTATCTGAGCAGCCTGCTACTAAGCCTTCAGAAGGTCTTGATTTAACATTTGGACCTTATGTTCGCTGGGATGCATACAAGTCAGCTGGATATCCGCAAATTAAAACTTTGGAGGATTTGATACCAGCTTTTAAAGCTATGCAGGCAGCAGTACCAACCAGCACATCAGGTAAAAAGACTTATGCTATCTCATTATTTAAAGATTGGGACGGTAACATGATGTGTATGGCAAAACAGCCTACTTGTCTTTATGGATATGATGAGTTGGGATTTGTATTAGCAAAGGCAGATGGTTCTGATTATCAGAGTATTATTGATTCTGACTCAATGTATAGCAGAGTGTTGAAATTCTATTATGATGCAAATAAAGAAGGTCTTGTTGATCCTGAATCCACAACACAGAGCTATGATACAATGTATACAAAATATCAGGACGGACAGGTTTTATATTCACCATGGCCATGGTTGGGTCAGTCTGCTTTCAATACTCCTGAAAATAAAGCTACGGGCAAAGGCTTTATGATTGCACCAATTGATGATATGAAGATTTTCTCTTACGGCTGCAGACCTGTTGGAGATAAAACATTTATGGCTATCGGAAGCAAAGCAGAAGATCCTGAAAGATTAGCAGACTTCATTGACTGGCTATACTCTCCAGAAGGAGTTCTGATATCCTGTACTCAAAACATAGGTTCAAGTGGTCCTGAAGGCTTAACTTGGGAAATGGCTGATGGTAAACCTGCTTTAACAGAATTTGGTTGGAAAGCTTTTTATGAAGGTGGTAGCACTGTAGTACCTGATGAATGGGGCGGAGGTACATGGAAAGATGGTGTTTCTGCATTGAATTTTGTTACTGTGCTACCAAGTGATATTAATCCTAATACAGGGGTTTCATATAACTATACCTTGTGGGATTCTGTATTAGAAAAGAATAAAACAGCTCTTGACGTGGATTGGCAGTCAAAGATGGGTGCAAAGACTACTCTTGAATACTTAGAGAAAAAAGACCAAGTACTTGTAGCTCCTGGAAGCAGTTATATAGCTCCAGCTGAAGATTCTGAAATCAAGACCTTAAGAGGTCAATGTAAAGCTATTATTATTGAGTACTCATGGAAAATGGTATTTGCATCAAGTGAAGATGAATACTTAAGCTTACAGAAAGAGATGCAGAATACAGTACAAGGTCTTGGCTATGACAGGGTATTAGCTGTAGACATGAAGAATGCAAAGGATCAGAACACAGCAAGAGTAGCTGCAGCGGCTACATCAAAATGATTTTTATAAGAAAGTTAAACTTCTTACATAAAAATCTATCGGTGTTCAAACTTATCAATGGTTTGTTGCCAAGTAAACCAGCTTATCTTATAAAATTATTAACTTTTCATTTGATTAGCTTGAACACCTACGATTTTTTAACTGGGAAAGTTGAATTAGTATAGGAATACCTATAAATTAAATATGCAATTTAATTAGAACTTCCTAACTTAGAGGATTAAAACTTAATCGAATTTGTTAGGAAGTTTTTTGAAGGGATGAGCATCTAATGATAAACAGTAGCAAAATTAGCAAAATAGTTTATGGGGGAGATTATAATCCTGAGCAGTGGGGAGAAGATATCTGGGAAGAGGACATGCGTTTATTCCCATTGGCAGGAATTGATATTGTGACGCTGAATGTATTTAACTGGGCTTTACTACAACCCAATGAGGACACCTATAATTTTGAAATTCTTGACAAAATTATGAATTTGGTAAAAGCTCATGGCTTAAAAGTATGCTTGGCTACTTCGACAGCGGCACATCCTGCATGGATGGCTAAAAACCACCCTGATATTTTAAGAACAGAGTTTAATGGTATAAAGCGTAAATTTGGCGGCAGACATAATTCTTGCCCAAACAGTGCCACATATCAAAAATTCTCTGTGGCACTAGCAAAGGAATTAGCTGCACGCTATCAGAATTATGATAATATTGTCGCATGGCATATTTCCAATGAATACGGAGGAGAGTGCTACTGTGAAAATTGTGAGAAGGCATTTCGTTTATGGCTAAAAAACAAATATAAAACGCTGACAGAATTAAATAGAGTGTGGAATACTTCATTTTGGGGTCATACATTTTATGATTGGGATGAAATAGTTCTTCCAAATATGTTAAGTGAGCATTTTGAATACGAAAGAACTATGTTTCAGGGTATATCACTTGATTATAGAAGATTCAATTCTGACAGCATGTTAGAATGTTTCAAAGCTGAGTATAATGTAATTAAGTCAATTACTCCTGATATTCCGATTACAACTAATTTGATGGGATTTTATAAGCTGCTGGATTATCAGAAATGGGCAAAATATATGGATTTTATAGCTTGGGACAGCTACCCTGCCAATGACGCTTCTATTGCCGAAATGGCTTTAAATCACGATTTGATTCGTGGATTAAAGGGGGGGATGCCATTTGCACTTATGGAGCAGACACCAAGTGTTACAAACTGGTTGGCGTATAATGCACTTAAACGTCCAAACGTCATGCGGTTATGGAGCTATCAGGCAATTGCACATGGCTCTGATACAGTTATGTTTTTTCAAATGAGGAGAAGCATTGGAGCTTGTGAAAAGCTTCATGGAGCGGTAATTGACCATGTAGGTAATGAAAACACAAGAGTTTTCAAGGAGATTGCCTCACTGGGAGAGGAATTGAAGCATTTAGGTGATAAAACCTTGGGTTTACGCTCCGATTCAAAGGTTGCATTGGTTTTTGACTGGGATAACTGGTGGGCAGTTGAATATTCAGCAGGACCAAGCTGTGAACTAAAATATCGGGATGAAGTTTTAAATTACTATACTGCACTTCATGGTCTCAATATTTCAGTTGATATAATTGGGGTTGATGATGAGCTTGATAAATATGAAATAGTTATAGCACCGGTTCTTTACATGACAAAGGGCAATTATGATGAGAAAATAAGAGAGTATGTATATAAAGGAGGTACTTTTATTACTACCTTCTTCAGCGGAATTGTAAATGAAAATGATCTGGTTGTAACAGGAGGATATCCAGCTAAACTAAGAGACATCTTAGGAATTTGGGTTGAAGAGACAGATGCTCTTCCAAATGGAACAGAAAATTCATTTATATTTGGTGATTTTAAGTATCCGTCAGCATTGCTTTGTGATATTATGCATTTAGAAGGAGCAGAGGCTTTGAGTTTTTATGAAGCTGATTTCTATCAGAACACTCCTTGCATCACAAGAAACTGCTTTGGAAACGGCACCGCTTATTATGTTGGCACTCGTTCTGATAATAATTTCTACAGAGAATTTATGAAAGTAGTTTGTAATGAAAAAAAAGTGCTGCCTGTATGGGATACACCTCAGGAGGTAGAAGCGACAAAGAGAATAAAGGATGGCAGGAGCTGTATATTCCTGCTAAATCACTCCAATGAAACAAAAATTCTATACTCTGATAATACATATGTAGATTTATTGTCAAAAACTACATACAAAAAAGGACAGGAAATTATTCTGCAAGCAAAAGAGGTTGCTATACTAGAAACTCGAAAACAAAGTTTGTGCTAACATAGTGCTTTTTCGAGTAGGGAAAAGCCACAGGTGTCTTTTCCTTACAAAGTAAAGGTAATTTAGTGCATACATAGCTATCTTCGCATTTTTGAGTAATCAAGAAATGATCATATACTTTTTCTTTATTATTCAAACTTCGCACATAAAAAATCTATTGGTGTGATAGAATTTCTAACCCAACTGTCCATTGATAATTTTACCACACCTTAAATTACTAGACTTTATGCAATATATTTAACTGCGAAGTTTGAGTTTAGTTTTTGTATTTCCAACAGTATGGACTAATGGAGGTAAATTTGATTAAATATTTAAAAATAATAGATGAAGTAATTGAAAATGGATATTTTAAAGACAATTGGGATTCTTTAATGGAGTTTGAAGTTCCTGCATGGTATAAAAAAGCTAAATTCGGTATATTTATTCATTGGGGGCTTTACAGTGTACCTGAGTATTCCAATGAGTGGTATTCTAGAAATATGTACACAGAAGGTATGCCAGCTTTTGAACATCATGTTGAAACCTTTGGAAAGCAAAAAGATTTTGGTTACAAGGATTTTATACCGATGTTTACTGCAAAAAAATTTGATCCAAAAGAGTGGGCAAAAGCATTTAAAGAATCAGGGGCAAAGTACGTGTTCCCAGTAGCAGAGCATCACGATGGGTTTCAGATGTATAAGAGTTCAATTTCTCATTTTAATGCATACGAAATGGGACCAAAGAGGGATGTGCTTGGAGAGCTTAAGAAAGCTGTGGAGCAGGAAGGACTTGCTTTCTGTACATCTTCCCATCGTGCGGAGCACTGGTTTTTTATGGGGAATGGAAAAAAATTTGAAAGTGATATCAAAGAACCCTTGCAGCGTGGGGATTTTTATTGGCCTGCAATGCCTGAACCTGATTTTCAGGATTTGTTCAGTGAACCCTACCCAACAGTCGAATTTCTACAGGACTGGTTAATTCGAACCTGTGAAATAGTTGATGAATATAAACCAAAGCTTCTGTACTTTGACTGGTGGATTCAGCATAAAGCGTTCAAACCCTACCTTCGTAAACTGATAGCATATTATTACAACAGGGGGCTTGAGTGGGGAGAACCAGTTGCGGTGTGTTACAAGCATGATGCATTGATGTTCGGAAGCGGTATTGTAGAGGTTGAGCGTGGCAAGTTTGCCGAACCCAAGCCCTATTACTGGCAGACAGATACAGCAGTAGCCAAGAATTCCTGGTGCTACACTGATTCCCTGGATTACAAAACTTCCGTTGAAATTATATGTGATCTGATTGATATAGTCAGCAAAAATGGTAATATGCTACTTAATATAGGTCCCAGAGCAGATGGAACAATTCCAGATAGGGACACACAAATCTTAAAGGACATTGGGGCATGGCTAAAAGTAAATGGCGAAGCAATATATAACACTAAGGTATGGCGAAAATCCTCGGAAGGACCTACAAAGGAAATTGAAGGACAATTCAGTGATAATGAAGCTCAAAAATATACAAGTGAAGACATCCGCTTTACTGTAGCTGGAAATTATTTATATGCAACTGTATTAAATTATCCCGAGGATGGGAAAGTAATAATTAAGTCGTTGGCAGAATCCGTCAACCAAAATGTACCAGAATTCCACGGTATTATATCTTCTGTTTGTATACTTGGGTTTGATGAAAATCCCATTTGGAAACAAAATACGCAAGGCTTATTCCTTGAAACAAAGACTGTAAAAAGTGATAAGCCTGTAGTATTCAAAATTGAAATTAATTAGCTGGTTAAGCAGCTAATTAGGGCTTGCTGAACGGATAAAGAATATGTTAGAAAATTATTTCGGAAGAAAAGCCATTAATTTAAATTGTACTCCTCTTTTAATCCAATATATATGCAAAGACATTTTGTATATATATTCAAAAACATAACATGTGAATCACAAATATGTTAATCGAAAGCAAGATGCATTCATGTTTACTATATTTCAGCAAGCCCTAATTATGTCATGTGTTATTTCTTTTGCGGAATTCGGCAGGGCTTTCGCCTACATATTTCTTGAACTTCTTATGGAAATAGTCAACATTCTTGTAACCCACAAGATCTGAAATTTCGTAAACCTTTAAATTTTTTTGCAGTAGCAATTCTTTTGAATGGTTAATCCTTACATGGTCAATGTAGGAATTAAAATTCTCGCCCAGTTTCTTATTGAATATCTTCCCAAGGTAGGAACTGTTGTACCCAAATAAAGGTGCAATAGTTTCCAGTTTAATATTTTCTCTGTAATTATGGTCAATATAGTAGACAATATCATCTAATATACTGTCACTTGAAAAATTACCAATTGCATTTATTATCATCTCAAATTGCTCTGAAAAGAAAAGTAAAATTTCATAAAGATAATACTTTCTGTCAATAAGCTCAATAACCGATGAATTGGTCGGGAATGGAATATCTATAGTACTGTAAATATGATTTATGTTTTCTTTAATCTGAAGATAAATATCAGTTAAAAAAATTTTAATATTAGATAGACTTGTATCGGCAAAATACAAGTTCTTTTTCAGTGTAGACAGAGTATCTGCTACCATTTTTCGGTTATAGCTTTGAATATAGTTGCATAAGAGTTTGCAGTATTCATCGGGTTGAGCTTCATTAATATCAAAGAAATTATCATCCCAATTTGGAAGCTGCTCGTAGCCGATGGTATGCTGATTCTGCTCACAGAAAAAACGACGGTTCATTAGGTTCAGAGCATCTTCATAGGAATAGTGAATATCTTCAACTTTAGTAACCTTCCGACCGTAGGCGAAAAATAACGAATCTAGAGGAGAACCTTTTTGAGGATTTTTCTCATAATGGGTAAGAAAGGAATTGAAATGATTCAGTGTAAAGGTTCCTTTTAAAAGTATTATGTCTTTTTTATGTATTTTTATATGTTCAAAGGAATTATTCCCTTGATTGGTTACTTTCAATAGATCTGCAAAATCGTAAACCAGATTGTAGGTATATTGATTATAGTTCTCGTAAATTACCACTTGGTATTCGGTAGCTGATAGTCTGATTTCTTCAAGATTAATATCGGAAATGTCACCTGAATTAAGCAATATATCACGCAATATGGTATATCTTGCTTTTTCACGGTATTGTTTAAGCGTAGTTGCACTCATTAGTTCTTTTTGAATATTTTCTTTTAAAGTATGTACAGCATTATATAGCTCATCTTCATCAATAGGTTTAGTAATATAATATTTGACACCATAGCGAATTGCAGTTTGAGCATATTTAAAATCGGAAAAACCGCTTAATATAATAAAATGCCCCTTAAAGCCCTGTTCTCTGGCAAACTGTATTACTTGTGTTCCTTGTAATTTTGGCATACGTATATCCAAAAGAACAATATCTGGGTTTAGTTTAATTATGCCATTTAATGCATCTTCACCGTTATTTGCTTCTCCGCAAATTGTAAAACCCAGTTCGTCCCAATTAATAATATGTTTTAGTCCTTCACATATAACTGATTCATCATCTGCAATAAAAACTTTCATTATAAATTATTCCTCCATCATATTAAGCAAAGGAAGTGTAAGTGACACAAGAGTTCCTTCAAGCGGAGTACTCTTGATTTCCATTCCATAAGCTTCTCCATAAAATAATTTAATTCTTTTATTTATATTATATAGTCCAATGCTAGATGTGGACTTCTTTTCATGTACATGAATGCTATTTTTGAGGTTATCTAATTCTTCTTTCGTCATTCCAAGTCCATTGTCAAAGATATCAATTAGTAAAAGTTCATCTTCTTTTGTTGTTACGTTGATAACAAGCTGTCCATTATTATCTGTTCCTTCAAGACCATGCAGGATGGCATTTTCTACTATAGGCTGCAATAGAAGAGGAAGAATTTGATATTCTTCTAAGTCCATGTTTTCTGCTACGTTTAATGTATAATTGACACGGTCACTGAACCTCAGTTTTTGTATAGTCAGATAAATTGAAATGTAATCCAGCTCTTTTTTTAAAGTAGTGGAGGATGTGCCTGTGTTTTCTAAAACATAGTGCATAGATTTTCCTAGTAATTTAATAACATTAGCTACTTCTTTATTTCCTGCTGTAAGGGCTTTCATACGTATGGTTTCCAATGTATTATACAAGAAATGTGGGTTTATCTGGCTTGCCAGCATCTTGAATTCCATTTTTTGCTGTTGGTTTTTCAAGTCCTGTTCTTGTATTTTTGCTTCATACATTTGTGCATCCATCTGCTGGATGTTTTGTATCATCACTTTCAGATCAGAATAAACTTCAGACAATTCATCTTCGCCCCTTATATTGTCTAGGATATGATAATTGCCCTTGCTAACCTTATGCATTTCTTCTCGAAGTGTGATAATACGTGTGCTAAAGCTATTTGTAAAATGTTTAATTATCAAAAAAGGCAATGCTGAAGCCAGTAGCATTGTGGCAGCACATAATATAATTATATGATTAACGTCTGGGAAAGCATTAAAATCTAAAGTAGAAATATAAATCCTATCTTTAGATGCATAAGGAAGTAACGTGGATATACTTGCAATACTATTTTTGTTCTCGTAGAACAGTTTTCCCGAATATTGATATTGACTTTTGTTGTAGTCTATGGGAATTGTCAGATATTCACCTGATAAATTTCTTTTTGTACTGAAAAAGACAGGGTCTCTATTTACTGATACTGTGTTGAACAGAGAATTATTCTGTACTCTGTTTTTTAAATAATTATTACTGATTGTAATTTTTAATACAGCAAATTCTTTTGTTGATATTATTGGTATTCGTCTAATCAGACTTAGTTCCTGAGAAGTATGCTTCCAGTAGTCAAGGGAGCTTAAACTTTTCCAAGTAATATCAGCACTTTTTATTGCCTGTTGATACCAGCCATTTTTTTCAAGCTCTTTAGTAACAGGTATTATAGAAGCGTATTGTATTATTGAGTCATATTTATATATAGTGGGATTGTTTGTATAAAGCTTAATTGATGATATATAAGTATTTCTATTTATATAATTCTTTAACTTAGTATAATTGCTGCAGTTTTTGTCAGCTTCCTCCTTACTGTTGTAGCGAGTTGCTAAAAGCTTTTGCAGATCTTTGTCAATAAAAATTTCATCAGAAATATTATATACTGAGGTTGTTACTTCAAATAAAATTGACTTGACACGGAGATTGTCTGCAGAAATTTGATTCTGATAATGATTCAGTAATAATGTTCTAGTGTAAAATATTAAGAAAACACCAATGAATAAGATCGGTATTATAATAGCACTGCAATATATGAAGTATAATTGTTTTTTTACCTTCTTATTAGGAAATATCTTGCTAAAAGCAGTTAATCTCTTCATAATCATGTCTCTTTCTATTTAATATAATATTGTTAAATACTTACGAGAAGACCTAGTGTAAAATATGCCGAATCTGCTTGTTTTTTGTAACATACTTTTATTGTAACATAAGTAATTTGAATAGTCTTAGATTATGTTAGAAATGATAGTGATTTAGTGTTGCTTTTTATGTGGGAAAGTTGAGTTAAACTAAATGGCTGAATAGTATCAAATGTTGAGCATAATTATGTTGATTGTTCATCAAAACACTGAAAATGAAAGTGTATTAACTAGAATAATTATTGTATTTTAGTTCTAACGCATGTATTATAATTACTGTTGAGTTAAATGGGAAAGGGGCAAAATTCATTATGAAATTTAGCAATGGATGCTGGCTGCAAAAAGAAGGAACAGAATGTTTCTCACCTCAACAGGTTTATAGTTCAAAAATCGAAAAGGACTGCGTAACGCTTTGTGCTCCCACTTATCGGATTAATCATAGAGGAGACACCTTGGGAGGAGTAAATTTAACAATTAGGATTTCTTCTCCGATGCCTGAAGTTATTAGAGTTCAGACTTACCATTACATGGGAGTTGTATCAAAAACACCTGAATTTGAACTTTTCTATGATAAAAATACTAATATTAAGACAATAGAAAATTATAATGAAATTATAATATCAAGTGGAAGTTTAAGACTTGTTATAACAAAACAAAACTGGTCAATGTCTTATGAAAGAGCTGGTGAACAGCTGGCTAAGAGCGTATCGAAAGACTTGGCGTATATGAAAACAGACTGGAAAGGCCTTGCATACGATGATGGCAGGCTTGAGAATACCTACATGCGCCAGCAGTTAAGTATATCTGTAGGAGAATTGGTGTATGGCTTGGGAGAGCGTTTTACTCCTTTTGTTAAAAACGGACAGACTGTTGATATTTGGAATGCCGATGGAGGTACTTCCACAGAGCAGTCCTATAAGAATATTCCTTTTTACATTACAAATAAGGGTTATGGTGTGTTTGTTAACCATTCTGAACAGGTTTCTTTTGAAATTGGTACAGAGAATGTAACAAAAGTTGAATTCAGTGTTTCAGGTGAAGGCTTGGATTACTTCTTTATTAATGGACCTACAATGAAGGAGGTATTGACCAGATATACAGACTTGACTGGTAAGCCGTCTTTACCTGCACCATGGACATTTGGGTTATGGTTATCTACCTCGTTTACAACAAACTATGATGAAGAAACAATTAACGATTTTGTAGACGGTATGCTTTCAAGAGGAATTCCTCTTCGTGTATTCCATTTTGACTGCTTTTGGATGAGGGAGTTTTGTTGGTCAGACTTTACTTGGGATAGCCGTGTTTTTCCTGAACCAGTCGGTATGCTTAAAAGGCTTAAAGAAAAAGGCTTAAAAATATGTGTATGGATTAATCCTTATATTGCTCAGGAATCTATCCTATTCAAAGAGGGTGTTGAAGGCGGTTACTTTATAAAACGTCCCAACGGAAATGTATGGCAGTGGGATATGTGGCAGCCAGGCATGGCAATTGTTGACTTTACAAATCCGAAGGCTTGCAAATGGTTTAGTGATAAGCTGGAAGCTTTATTGAATATGGGTGTGGACTGCTTTAAAACAGACTTTGGTGAAAGGATTCCTACCGACGTGGTTTATTTTGATGGTTCTGATCCCTTCAAAATGCATAACTACTATACATACTTGTATAATAAGACAGTATATGATTTGTTGGAGAGTAAACGTGGTAAGGGTGAAGCGGTATTGTTTGCGAGATCAGCAACTGTCGGAGGACAGAAATTCCCTGTTCACTGGGGAGGAGACTGCTGGTCGGATTATGAATCTATGGAAGAGAGCCTCCGAGGCGGTCTATCGTTAATGATGTCTGGTTTTGGCTATTGGAGCCATGATATCGGTGGGTTTGAACAAACTTCCACACCAGATGTTTATAAACGATGGGCGGCATTCGGTTTGCTGTCTTCGCACAGCCGTTTGCACGGGAGCACCTCGTACCGTGTACCGTGGGTTTATGACGAGGAAGCGGTAGAGGTAGTACGCTTCTTTACCAAATTAAAAGCCGCACTTATGCCCTACTTGTTTAAAACTGCCGTTGAAACCTCTGAATCAGGTATTCCAACAATGAGAAGCATGGTGCTTGAATTTACCGATGACAGAAATTGTCAATACTTAGACAAGCAGTATATGCTTGGGGATTCTCTGTTGGTTTCTCCTATATTTAATAGTAACAGCATGGCGGAATACTATTTGCCAGAAGGAACATGGACAGACTTCTTTACAGGTAAAAAAGTAGAGGGTTCTAGGTGGATAAAAGAGGAGCACAGCTACTTAAGTATTCCTCTAATGGTTAGAGAAAATTCCATAATTGCAGTTGGTGCATGTGATGATAAAGCAGATTATGACTATGCAGATGGCGTTCAGTTAAGGGTTTATCAATTAGAAGAAGGCAGAACAGCCGAAACAGTAGTTTACGGTATGGACGGTACTAAAGACTTAGAAGCCTCCCTTCTTAAAAAGGACGGAAATATTACTGTAAGGGTGAAGGCAAAGAAAGCCTACAGCATACGTTTTGTAAATGAAACTGCTATTGAAACTTCCGATGCAGAAATAGTAACTGATGGTAAGGATACCGTTATTACACCGAAAAATGGCGTATCAGAAATTGTATGTGTAAAAAATTAACACATTGTTCTAAATATTTCATGAATCTTGCAGGATAAAATTATAGTACTGGTTTACTGATACTTCCGTACAAACTTATCTAAATGGATTACTCACAAGATATTTGTTGAAGCACAACGAGTTAAATTAGTCTAGTTGAATACAAAAACGATAACGAAAGCATACTTTTTAAAGGAGGTGCCCAGTTCCTTGCATTTATACATGTTGTTTTGTGTAAAATGTGAGAAATGGACATAAATATGTTTGAAACAGATATAGAGAAACTATTGGAGCAACTGACTTTAGATGAAAAGATTTCCATGATTCATGGAAATGGATTATTTAGAACAGGAGCGGTAGAACGCTTAGGAATACCCTCTCTGAAATTATCAGATGGGCCTATGGGTGTACGTTTTGAATTTGAAGATGATTGCTGGAAGGTAATCGGACATTCCGATGATTTTGTATCATATCTGCCCTGTAACAGTGCTTTGGCTGCCACATGGAACAGAGCTTTGGCGTACAAGCTGGGAGTTGTGCTTGGAGAGGAAGCAAGAGGCCGTGGAAAGGATGTTATCCTGGCACCGGGTATTAATATTATGAGAAGCCCTGCCTGTGGAAGAAACTTTGAGTACATGAGCGAAGACCCATACTTAACAGCAAAAACAGCAGTTCCTTTAATTAAAGGAATTCAAAAATCAGATGTAGCCGCCTGTGTAAAGCATTTTGCCGTAAACAATCAAGAAACGGAGCGTCTGTGGGTTGAAGTATTAGTGGATGATCGCACATTAAACGAAATTTATTTACCAGCATTTAAAGCTGCTGTTTGTGAAGCCGACAGCTATTCACTGATGGGGGCTTATAATTTGCTGAGAGGTGAACATTGCTGCCAAAGCAAATACCTGCTGAACACAATATTAAAGGAAGAATGGAAATATGATGGTTGTGTAATATCAGACTGGGGAGCGGTTCATAACACAAAGGTGGCGGCAGAAAGCGGTCTGGACATAGAAATGTCAGTAGCATATAATTTCGACCAGTACTATATGGCAGAGCCGCTAAAGGAAGCTGTTTTAAAAGGTGAAATAGAGGAAAGGCTGATTGATGAGAAGGTAAGAAGAATACTTCGCATGATGTATAAGCTTAAAATGTTTGGAACGTCAAGATGCAAGGGAGCATATAATACACCCGAGCATAGAAGGGATATTCTTGATGTAGCAAGAGAGTCTGTTGTTTTATTAAAAAATGTTGATAATAGACTTCCATTGCAGGAAAGTAAGCTCAAAAAAATACTGGTAATTGGTGACAATGCAGAAAGAATTCATTCTAATGGTGGAGGAAGTGCAGAAATTAAGGCACTGTATGAAATTTCACCGTTGATGGGCTTAAAAATGAAGCTTGGCGGCAATACAGATATAATTTATGCAAGAGGTTATTATGTAGAGCCAAAAAAGGATGAGAAGGATATTAACTGGCAGGAAACCAGTTTAGAAGATGTTGTCCAGGCAAGAAGGGCAGAAAAAATTGATGCTGATATAAAAGCCAAGAGGCAAGAGCTTTTGGAGGAAGCAGTAGCACTGGCAAAGGTGACTGATGAGGTAATTATAATTGGTGGTCTTAACCATAATTATGACTCGGAAGGTCTTGACCGCAAGGATATTAAACTTCCATATGAACAGGATACATTAATTAAAGAAGTCCTGAAGGTTAATCCCAATACTGTTGTAGTTATAATGGCAGGTTCACCAGTTGAAATGGGTGAGTGGCTTCAAACTGCAAAAGCAGTGGTATGGAATTGGTATGGAGGAATGGAAGGCGGAACTGCATTGGCAGAGGTTTTGCTTGGTGAAGTTAATCCAAGTGGTAAGCTTCCAATGACCTTCCCTAAAAAATTAAGTGACTGTTCAGCTTATTCGCTCGGTGAATTTCCTGGTGGAAAGACAGTTTCATATAGTGAAGGCATATTTGTAGGCTATCGTTATTATGATACCTATAAAATAGAGCCAGAGTTTTGCTTTGGACACGGACTATCCTATACCACCTTTGAATATAATAATATACGCTTAGAAGTAGAAGAGACAGAGGATGTAAAAATATGTGTTACCTTTGAAGTGATTAATAACGGTAGCCGTGTTGGACTGGAAACGGCACAGTTATATGTAGCTTGCAAAAATTCTGCTGTGGAACGTCCTATACAGGAATTAAAGCAATATGTAAAAATTGCATTGGAGCCCATGCAAAAAGAACAAGTTACACTTGTGCTGGATAAAACTGCATTTGGCTATTATAATACAGATAAAAAACAATTCTTGACGGAAGTAGGAATTTATGAAATACGAATCGGAAGTTCATCTAGAGACATTCGATTGAAGGGTGAAGTAGAATTGAAGCAGGTATATTATTATTAGATGTAGTGAAATGCACCACAAGTATTGAACGAAAATGTTTATTGCTTGGAGGTGCTTTTTTTCGCACTTATAGAAGGTTGCATAATACAAAATATTGATATATTTGTAAAAAAATTTATAGAATTTATATAACTATAAATAATGCTAAGTTTATTATTGATTTGAAATACATTGATAGAAATAATATATCAAATAACTGTTCGCACAATTGTCAAAAAAATCCATATTAACTAATCTACTCTGCATTTTGATTCTTGCAATAAGTCTCATCTTAACTATAATAGAATTGAATTAGAATAATTTAAAAAATAAATAAAAAAATGTTAAACTTTTGATGTTAATTTAGACTTAGCATAAATTTAATTAACATAAGCAATGTTGGCTTGCCAACTTGCGTTGTTTATTTCAAGGAGGTTATATAATGAATAACTATTATAAAAAAGATGAAATATTATTATCGTGGAGGAGATGTATTGAAAATAATATTTTAACGCAAAAAAAAGTAACCGTAAACAATCTTGTGGGCAAAGAAATAAAAAAGTTGTTGGATAAGAATGAAATTTTAGTATCTGCTTTTGAAGAAGCATTAAAAAATATAAAAAGTAAAAATATCTGTAAAAGTCTTTTTTTATATTATCAGATGTTAACAAAATAACTCTAAAACTTTTAGGTAGCAAAAAACTTCTATCCTATGCACGAGAATCACTAATACAAATAGGAACAAGTTTTGATGAATTAATAAGTGGCACAAACGCTATAGATATATCTATGAAGCTTAACCGAAGCTCTTATATGCTGCCTGAAAATCATTACTGTGATTTCCTTAGAAATTGGTATATGTTTTCTGTGCCCATGACAATGAAAAAAACAAATCAGGGATGTATAAGTATTCTCTCCAAGGAAAATTGTATAAATCGTGAAATAGCTCTAATAGTTGAGCTTCTGTCTTATAAAATATCCAATGAGTACAAAAACAGAAAAGAACTAAATAACGCTGATCTAAGTCATATCAAGCTTACAGATAGTCAAATAAGGGTTCTGAAAATACTTGCCATGGGATATACGGATAAATGCACTGCCATGGATCTAGGTATAAGTCTAGGAACAGTCAGGTATCATAAAACAAATATTTTCAAGAAACTAAATGTTGAAAGCTGTGTACAAGCTATAACTACGGCTCTAAAATATGGAATTATAACTTTAGATGACCTGGAACTATAGACTAATAACCACTGTATTTTAATCTAGTTTATGATATTTTTTTGAATTACTAGATTATAATACAGTGGTATTTTTTAGAAAATGTATTATAATTTATAAAAAAGTAAAAAATACATATATTTTACAGGAGAAAGATGGAAAATAACATGAGGCAAGAAAGCACTTTGGAGGTAATAAGGGAAAAAAGAGATTTTACAGATGTTGTTATTTGCTTTTTGAAACTGATTAGAGTAAGGCAATGGTCAAAAAATATCTTTGTGTTCTCAGGAATATTGTTTTCTTTTGGTTTTATTGGAATAGTGCAGGTGGTTAAGTTATTTATTGCATTTCTTTTATTTTGTGGGATTTCCAGTTCAGTGTATATCATTAATGACATAATAGACTTAAAAATGGACATGTTACATCCAGTAAAGAGGTTCAGGCCACTGGCATCAGGAAAAATAAAAGTAAAGTTTGCATTGGTGATTTTCTACATAATTTGCACGGGTACTATAGTATTGTCCTTTTTACTTAGCAAGTATTTTGGAGCAATTATTTGTGTATATTTTGTAGTGAATTTATCCTATTCTCTGAAACTAAAAGAGTTTGTGTTTATTGATTTATTAATAATATCTTTTGGCTTTGTTCTAAGAGCACTTTCAGGAATAGTAATAGTTAACGGAAAAAACTCATTCTGGTTTTTGTTAAGTATAGCTTTTTTATCATTATATCTTGGGATGAATAAACGAAAAAAGGAATTAGGTACTCTAACAGAAGATCCTGAAAAACACCGCAAAAATCTAGGTGAGTATTCTATTGGATTAATTAATGAGATAATTCCAATGCTGACAGCTTGCACAGTAATATCTTATTCCTTTCACACACTGTATGAAGTAAAGGTAGAATATACAATTATAACAATACCCATAGTAGTATACGGAATTTTCAGGTATCAATATCTAACTGATAAAGCAGGTTACGGCGAAAGTCCTGAACTTGTATTGCTGAAGGATAGACCTATAATTTTAGCAATGTTGTTGTGGGGAGTTGTATATATGTCGGCGAAACTACTGACAAACGGTTTATTCTAACAAAATAGCATTATTCATGAAAAGGACAAAACAATGACAGTTACACAGGAATTAATAGAAAATATCAGGCAAAAATCAAGTAAATTAATACGCAATGGCGAAATAAGGACATTTATTGAGAATTTAGGCATTGTTTTCATTTTCAGATTTACATCTGCCATTTTAAGTGTCATCGGATTGGTTTTAGCGGCAAGGTATCTTGGAGCAGTTTCAGTAGGGAATATTACACTGATTCAAAATACTGCTTATCTTTTATATATACCAATGTGTTTTGGCATCAACCTTTCGATAATAAAGTTTTTACCTGATTGCAAAAATGAAATAGAAAGTGAAAAGTTTCTGGGGTCTATTGGAGTTTGGAGTTTGACTCTAACAGTACTCTCAATAATTATGTATTGGCTATTTCATGTTTACATCAGCGATGTGCTTGGATTATCTGCAATACAATTATTATTGACTGTAATTATGGCCGTTACAATAAACTATTCAATGATTACCGAAGCAGTATTAAGGTCAAGAAAACGTTTTTTAACATTAGGTATCATTAAGATGGTAAGTTCTTTGATATTTTTTGCATTTACGTTAATTGCCAGCCTTGTTTTAAAAAATTACTATTACTTTTTATATGGGATAATTATAAATCAGATTGTTGTAATAATATGGTCCTTAAAAGCGATAAATATTAAAAAGTTTAGGTTTTCAATGAAAACTTCAAAACTGGCATATAAATATGGGGCAATTAATATGGTCAGTGGGGTTTTATCTTACATTATGTTCAGCAGTGACATTTATATCGTTAACCATTTTTGTTCAGCTTATGATGTAGGTATATATTCACTTTATCAGGTAAATGTCAAAAACTTTTTTAATTTGATGTTTCATGAAATATTTGTAGTAGTATTTCTTCCATCAATTGTTCAGATGGATACCATAAAAATATATAAAAGAATTAAGTCTCTTATACCTTTAATACTTCCAATTGCAATTATTGCAAACATGGCACTTAGTATCTGCTTGCTTTTGTTGTATGGAAGAAATTACACCATAAATTGGATATATATTTTACTTATTTCGGTAAGTCTAGGCTTCCACTTTTTATACTATATACTAAATTCAGTATTTACTGTTGAAGGTAAAAAGGGTGCTTTACTTTGCTTGTGCGTGTTGGGGTTACCTATGCCGGTGTTAATATTGACAAGTATTATGTTGACAAGGTCATGGGGTATAATCGGAGAATTGGTATCCTTACTGATTACACAGCTTGTACTGGTTGGAGTGTTCCTATTTTTTATAAAATTCAAATATATAAAAAACGAACAAACTTACATTAAAATATTAGAGTGATTTTCAATAGTGAAAGGAGAAAGGATGAATAGTAAACCTCTAGTCTCAGTTATTATACCTAATTACAATTATGAGAAAACCCTGCCAAAGTGTTTTGATGCTCTTATGAATCAGACCTATAAGAATTATGAAATTATATTTGTAGATGATGGAAGCACTGATAATTCCATAGAAATAGCTGAAAAATATCCCTGTAAAATATTCAAAACGCCTAAAAACAAGGGTGTATCAGCTGCACGAAACCTTGGAGTTAAGTATGCCATCGGAGAGATTTTATTTTTTCTTGATAGCGATGTAGCTTTGTATAAGGATGCAATTGAAAACACGCTGATAGAATTTGAAAAGGATCCTTCACTTGGATCTGTGTGCGGCATTTACTCAAAAGATCCTCTGTTTAAGGGAGGCTTGGCAAAGGAGTACAGAACTCTTCAAGGTCATTACTGGAGAATAAGTTCCGTAGGATACGTAACAGCAGGTTTCTTCTCTTTGGGAGCTGTTAAAAAATCAGTTTTCGAAGAGATTAAAGGATTTAAAGTGAATCTTAATAATTCCGAAGATATTGAATTCGGTAACCGACTCAATCAAAATTACAATCTACTACTTACAGATAAGGTGGTAGGCTGCCACGACGACGAAGAAAGTCTGAAAACTCTGGCACGAAAGATACATATTAGAGCTATCCAAAGAATACCGTTTTATCTCCACAGAAAAAAACTAACAAAAGGCTTCGAAACTCCATTGAGAGGACTTGGAATGTTGGCTGTGGGATTAAGTACGCTGGCTATTCCGGCAACAATACTTAGCCTGTATTTTGCAACTTTATTTTTGGTATGTTTTCTTGCTTTTGTATTTTCAGATTTTGGACAATACAAGTTTGTGTTTAAGGAAAAAGGCTTCTTCTTTACGATGGTATTTATAGCATTCCACTGGATAATTACGGCTGTTGCCTTTTGGGGATTTGCCAGAGGTGTTTTAAGTATGATATTCAGCAGAAAATTTCGTGCAAAGTATTCTTATGAGGGGTGAACAAATGAAAAAGAAAGTTCTTATAACCGGAAATAACGGTGTTTTAGGTAGAAATCTAGTTAAGTATCTAAATGATATTTGTAGTGATAATTACGAGCTTGTTCTATTTGATATAAATCAGAATAACTCTGAATTTTCAAACTTCCAGACATATAAGGGAGATATAAGAAAAAAAGAAGATGTAGAAAAGGTTATAGGTGATATTGATATTGTAGTTCATTGTGCTGGGGCATCTCCTTCTTATGAAGAATCTCAGATATATGACATAATTATTAACGGAACAACAAACTTACTGGAAAGTGCGTTTACTGTAGGAAAGGTTGAAAGGTTTGTTTACATATCATCCACTTCAGTATATGGAGTTCCAGAAAAGGCTCCGATCTATGAATATGATGAGGTAAAGCCTTATGATCCCTACAATAGAAGCAAGATAGAGACCGAAAGGCTTTGTGACCAATGGAGATCAAAAGGTTACTGTGTCAGCGTGCTTCGTCCAAGATCGTTTTTAGGGCCTGAAAGACTGGGAACCTTCGGGATACTTTATGAGTGGGCAAGTGAAGGCAAAAATTTTCCAATGCTTGGTGCAGGTAAAAACAAATACCAATTGCTGGATGTAGAGGATTTGTGCCAAGCAATTTATCTGGCAATGTCGGTTGATGCAGACAATGCAAATGATCTTTTCAACATTGGAGCAAAAGAATTTTCAACAATAAAGAACGATTACCAGGCAGTCCTTGATTCTGCAGGCTTTAATAAAAAAATAATTTGTTTTCCAGCAAAACCAATGTTCGTTATTCTGAATATTCTTGAAAAACTAAAGCTTTCACCTTTTTATAAGAGGCTTTATCTCAAACTCAACAGAAACTATTATGTTTCAACAGAAAAGGCGGAAAAGAAGCTTGGTTATAAGCCCAAGCATTCAAATAAGGATTCTCTAGTAAGAAATTACCATTGGTATCTTGAAAACATAAATAAGATAGGAAATAAACCGGGAGCAAGCAATAATGTTGTTTGGAAACAAGGAATATTGAAATACGCAAAGCTGTTCTTTTAGTAATTTTAAAGCTTAATATAGCTAAACTAAAAATAAAGGGGAGTTACACATGAAAAATGAAAAAGAACTAAAGCTATTAACAATTGAAGATGGACATAAAATGACTGAGAAAGAAAACCTGAGACTATTTAAGAAGCATATAGGAAATAATTTGGGAAAAACTCTTTCTCTATTAGGATTTGCAGATTCTATTCCAGTAGAAGCCAGCGGAATGTATGTAACCATGAATGACGGTAGAAAAATCCTGGATATGACAGGGCATGTGGGTGTGTTGGTTGCAGGACACAATCATCCTAGAATTATTGAGGCAAGAAAAAAATGGGCTGAAGAAAGGAGATTAGAGACATGGAAATTCTTTCCTTCTCCTTATCAAGGGGTACTATGCCATAATCTGTCACTTATTTTTCCTGAAGACTTGGAAATGGTTTTCTTTTGTAATAGTGGTGCTGAAGCAAATGAAGGTGCAATGAAACTTGCAGAGAAATATAGTGGAATGTCAAGAAAAACCATTGTATTTACAGATATTTCATTCCATGGAAAGACCCATGCAACTCTTACTGTATCAGGATCTGAAAAAAATCAAAATCAGCATTTTAATAAGACTGAGAATTGTATAATGGTTAAATATGGGGATATAGATGATTTTAAAAGAGTTATAGAAGAGAATAAAACAGGAAGAAATTCTACAAAAATAGGTACTTTCATTATCGAAGCAATAAGAACAGAGGGGGTTGTAGTTCCTGATAAGGAATATTTTAAAGAAGTTCGAAGGATTTGTGATAAATATGATATTGTCCTGATAATGGACGAGATATATACCGGATTCGGCAGAACTGGGAAATGGTTTGCTTTTGAACATCAGGAAATTTGCCCGGATATTGTTTCTTTTTCCAAAGCATTCGGAGGTGGTAAAGCAACATTTGCAGGTTTTATAACCAGACCTAGAATTTTTAACAAAGCATATTCGAAGCTAAATGAAGCAACTCTGCATTCAACCACATATAACGGCTATGGAGAAGAGGTTGCATCTGCAATAGAGGTACTTCACGTTATACAGGACGAAAAACTGGTGGAAAACTCAAAAGAAATGGGGGAGTACCTGTTAAAGGGGCTTCTGGAAGTAAAACAGCAATATCCAGACATAGTAGCTGATGCAAGGGGCGTCGGGCTGCTTACGTGTATAAAGTTCAACACTAGGGCAGAAAAAATACTCAAGTCCTTTTCAAGCATCGGAGGCGATCTAGTTGAAAAATTCGTTACAGGCTCAGTAATAACATCAATGCTAAAGGACTATAATATCCTGCTTAACACGCCTCCTCATGATTCAAGCCAGTTACTTATAACTCCAAGCTTAATCATTACAAAAGAACAAATTGATTATTTTATAGATTCTCTTAAAAAAGTTTTAAACGAAAACCTTTGGAAGGTAGGGTTTGATTATATTAAGAGACTTAAAAGCTAAGTAGTCGAAAATTAAAATTCAGGGGGAAATATGAAAAAAGCTAGTATTGTCATTCCTACAAAGGATAAATTATCAAGGCTATGCCTGGTCCTAAAGGCTCTAGAAGGACAAGTCGATGATACTGTGGAGGTAATAATTGTTTTTGACGGTTGCAGTAAGGAGACTTTAAAAAACTTTGAGAAAATAAGGCTCAGTTATACCCCGATAAAAGTTATCCAAGAACAGAATGTGGGACGTGCAAAAGCAAGAAATTCAGGGATTGTGAAAGCGTCTGGAAGTGTCGTGATTTTTTTGGATGATGATAGAATTCCATCACCGGATTTTGTTTGCAAACACATTAAAAGTCACCAAAAAGGGCGCTATGCGATAGTTGGAGAAAGAAGTGAGGTGAATTATCCAGAGGAAATATTGGATGAATTCTATACTAATGGTTTTACTGACTCTGATTATAGTCGGATTGAGAAGGATTCCGTAAGTGAACGGTTTAACTTTATAAAAAAAACGGCCCGAATTATTTTAGGTCAGCGTATTGAGAGTGTCACCTTCAGTACAGGGAATTCTTCGGTACAGAGACAGGATTTGCTGGATGTCGGTATGTTTGACGAAAATTTCACAGGGTGGGGTCTGGAGGATACGGAATTAGGATACAGGCTTTATAAATCCGGAGTAAAAATAAAAAGAAAGTATTCCATAACAAATTATCATTTGGTTCATCCGGTAAACAATATACAGCAAAATAATGAAAACAGAAGGAACTTTTATTATTTTATCAGTAAGATGGATGGGGATAAAGCGGCCATACGCATGACAAAACTTTTGCATCGTATAGTTTATAAACTGCGTTTCTAAGAAAAAATACTATTTAGTTAAATTTGGAGGTTTTGTTTGTGCTCATCAATAAAAAAAATATACATAGAACAGTAACAGTGCTATCATTTTTATGGTTGGCTTTCATTATTCTGCATATTATTCTTGCGGGGAGGGTATTCCTTTGGAATTTCCCTGCAAGTGCACCGACATTCTTATTTACAATTATTTCTGTGCTCCTTCTTTTATATTTTTTATTTCAGAAAAAAAAGAGGGTAATCAATTTAGTTATAGTTTTAATTTGTTTAATACTGTCATTAACACAGCTTGATATAAATTTGCTCAGGGAAACAAGAGATACAAAAGAGTTGGAGAATTATTCACCTATAAAGGTGATTTGTTGGAACACAAATATGTGGGATCAGGATAAGGATAAAGATAAGTTTTATTCATTTATTAAAAAACAGAATGCTGATGTTTATCTTTTGCAGGAATATCTTCACTATAAAACCGATGAAGACAACGGACAACCCTTCAGACTCTGCAACATCGTTCCGGGCTTTCCTTTACAATTTATGCATGTTGATGATAGTGAAAGAATCAAGAAAGAATTTCCCGGATATTATTTTTCTATAAATGATCAATTTGTTATAATTTCACGTTTTCCCATAAAGAATTCCTATACTGATTATTCCGAACAATACGCTGTTACCGATGTGGATATAAAAGGAAGAAATGTTCGGTTTTACAATGTTCACATGTTACTTCATATTGAAATAACCAATCCTCTGAAGCCATACTTTTATAATGCACTATACAAAAGATTTTTGGTCAGGCAAATTGGATTTAAAGACTTAAATATGGATTTAAAAAATGAAAAATCAGATTATTTTGTTGCAGGAGATTTCAATTCTACAAAAGCTATGGGTGTGATGGATAATCTGCTTAAAAATCATATTGATGGAGTCAAGTATTCAAATGATATATTGCCTTTATCATACAAGTTGTATGGATTTAAATTATGGAGAATTGATTTTTCACTTCTGCCAAAAGCAAATGATAACATAAGATTTAAAACTTATAAAACCATATCACCTGAGAATTTATCCGATCATGACCCCATTGTTTTATCATTGGATGTAAAAAAAAGTAATTCAAATATATTGAAGGGAAGTGATTAATTGACTGATAGAATAAATGTTCCAAAGATAAGTGTATTAATGCCTGTATACAATACTTCAAAGTATATCTCAAAAGCCTTGGACAGTGTATTGGAGCAAACCTTTAAAGACTTTGAAATCATTGTAGTAGATGACGGTTCAACAGATAATTCAATAGAAATACTCAAGGGTTATAGTACTAGGGATTCTAGGGTCAGAGTATTTCAGAATGAACAAAATAGGGGGGTAAGTTATTCACTTAATTATGCACTTAGGTATGCTTCTGCTCCTTTAGTAGCACGTATGGACTCGGATGATATCATGGTAGAAGGCAGACTTGAGAAACAGTATGCATATATGCAGAAAAACCCTGACTGTGTGGTGCTTGGCGGACAGCAAACGTATATAAATGAAAATGATGAAATAACTGGAAATACAACATTTCCTTTAACAGATACAGAGATTAAAAAAAAGTTTTTCCAGTTCCAGCCTATCGCAGATCCAACAAGTATGTATAACCGAGCAAAAATCCCTCCCGAAGTTTTCTGTTTTGATGAAAGTCTTACAGTAGCAGAAGGTTTGGATTTGTATTTTAGGCTATTTAAATATGGAAAGTTTGCTAATTTAGAAGATTCAATTGTTCTTTACCGCCAAAGACAGGGTTCACTTTTTCACACAGACATAAAAAGAACCTTTAAATTCATATCAATGGTAAGGAAAAGAGCAATAAAACAATATGGAATAAAAACACCTTTACTGGCAGGATTTATTAACTATTCACAAAGAATTATTACTTCAATACTACCTTTAAGGGTTGCAGTTAAACTGAATGATATTATCAAGAAACTTACTATAAAGACATAGCAAAAAGAAAATTGACTTTTAATTTTTATCCCATAAGTATAAAGTACAACAATTAAAAAATTTCATCTGTGAAGCTGTACAGCTTTCAAAAACATGTCTTTAGAAGTAAAATCAGGTAATATATATGGTTATCATGTTTTGGGGTTGTTTGCCGAAAGCGGTATCAAACATAATTGTATTGATTGCACAAGCTTTTCTCATACAACTAATTCATGCAATTATTTCTAACCCAACTCGAATGAAAAGTTGAGCTATGCTTAAGTTTACCAATGACTTTTTGTTCAGTAAACTTTCTTATTTAATAAAATTATTCTGACTTTTCATTTGATAATGCTACCACACCTGATATTACTAGGCTTTAAGCAGTATATTCAACTGCGGAGTTTGAGTGAGTAAATCATATAAAATGGAATCTATAATGTAGACAATAAAAAAGTCTCTTTATGGGTTCTATTTTTATGGGGTTATATTAAAAATAAAAGGCTTTTAGGAAAAATTAATAATAAAAATTTAAATAAAGAGTTAGTATTTTTAGCAAAAAAACAAAAAAATATAAAATAGAAAATTTTAACATAAATCAGAGGCGAGTTATATTTTTAGATCAAATTAAAATTTTTACTCGTATCAGCTGCAATTTAACTATTTATATTGCAATAAATAACAATTTGCTATATTATGGAATTGTATTTATATGTCTATAATGTAAAGAGGTTGATACTAAGATGAGTAAAATATCTAAAAATGTAATAATTGAGAATTTTCTGTTTTATAGAATTAATGGCTATAATTTTGCTTTATATAAGAATGGTGGTGGCTTTTTCTGTATTAGCGATGAAGCTTATGAAGCAGCAAGAAATATTTCTAATGCAGAAATCCCTCAAGCACTAAAAGATTTGTATGAATATTCTCTGAAAAAGAACTACTCAAAAAATGAAGAACTTAAGAAAGTTCAACTTTCTGACAAATTGGAAATCGGTTCTTTGTGGCTTGGAATAGCACATTCCTGTAATCTTTCATGCAGTTATTGCTTTGCTAATAAAACCAATTACCTGTACACTGAAAATCCGCTTATGGATTATAATACAGCTAAAAATGCAGTTGACTTCCTTGTTGCTAATAGAGGCAATAATAAGCAGCTTAATATTACGTTTTTTGGCGGAGAACCTTTTTTGAATTTTGATTTGATACTAAAAGTATTGGATTACACAAAAAGTATTGAATCGGAGTTAGATGTTAAGTTCAGTTTCAACCTTACTACAAACGGTACACTTCTTAATAAAGAGCGATATGAATTAATTAAAGACCGTATAAATATTATGATCAGCTTAGATGGAACGAAGGAAATACATGACACAAATAGGAAAACCAAGGATGGAAGACCAACATGGGATACTATTATGAAAAACCTTAATGAGCTTAAGGAACATATACCGAAGTTTTCTGTGAGGGTTACAATATGTAAAGAAGATATTGATATGATTCAAATCTATAATACCTTGAAGGATATGGGATTTACATATATATTTATGACTGATATGGTGCCTAATAGCTCTAATCAGAAAAGTGTTGAGGATTTCAATATTAATAAGCTCAAGAGGAACTATAAAAAGCTGTATAAATACCTTTTGGATAATTATAGTGCTGAAAACGGGATATATCTAAGAAGCTTTACAAACTTAATTGAAAGTATATTTTATGAAGCAAAAAATTATTTCTGCTGTACTACAGGAATATCAGCATACTATGTTACTCCTTTAGGTGATTTGTATCCATGCGGTAGGATGATTGATGACAGCAAAAAATTCATGTTTGGTAATGTAAATACTGGAGATGTTGATTTTTCTATTACATCTCTTCTTAAAACAAATCATATTTTTAATAAAAGAAAATGCAGCAAGTGTTGGGCAAAGTATCTTTGCGGTAGTCAATGCTATGGCGATATATTCGAATCATCAGGGGATATTTTTGAGCCTAACAAAAATTTTTGCTCAATGCAGAAATTTAAAATAAAGATGGCTGGGTATTCAATTAAGCAACTAAAAGAGAGAGGGGGTGTAAAAATATGAGCGACGAGCATATTGAAAGGTTGAGTGTAGATATTGAACTGCAAAATGCAGCTAAAAGATGCGGATCAAATATCACTACATGCAGTGGTGCTGATAGTCATATTGGTCCATGCAGCGGTACAAACGGTCACGTATGTGGCGGAGGAGCAGATAATCACGGAAATTGTGCTTCTTTAGTTACATGCCGTCCTAGCAATCATGAGACATGTACAAATACTATCGGTGGATGTAATATTGCTGTTGGATGTTCACATTGTGCAGTCCCTATTTGATTTTGTAGTATCGAACAGACAGAAAATCCCCCATCCGAAGCGGATGGGGGAAAACTTATACATTGAGCGTTATTATTGGAATACGATAGCGAGAAACACCATCTGGAGTACCTACAGCTATGGTGTTTTTTATTATATCCCCAAGCAAAGCATTATCTAAAATAAAATGTTTTTTCGTTTTACATTGAGGTAATGGAGTTATTAATGTATTTTGAAATACACATGTCCATCGCAAGTTAGATGCAACGAAACAGGATCCCTAAGTTCATGGTAAGGAAATCCTGCACTTTATTTTATAATTCTGATATAATTAATTTTATGGTTTTAAATAATGAATTTATGGTTTTAAATAATGAATTTATGATTTGAATAATGAATTTATGGTTTTAAATAATGAATTTATGGTTTGAATAATATTTTTATAGTTTGGATAATAATTCTATACTGTGGAGTATAATTATTTTAAAAGCTAACATAAGTTGGAAAAATTAACAACATCGGAGGTCATATATGCTTAGTATACAAAATCTCACAAAAATTTATAAGGGCGGAAAAAAAGCTGTTTCAAACCTGTCGTTAGATGTAAAGGCAGGAGACATCTACGGCTTTATTGGACACAATGGTGCTGGAAAAACAACTACTATCAAAGCAGTTGTAGGCATTATCGACTTTAATGAGGGTGATATATTAATAGACGGTGTTTCTATAAAAAAAGAACCCTTGATCTGTAAGTCCAAGTTTGCTTATATTCCTGATAATCCTGATTTATATGAATATCTTACTGGTATTCAGTATCTGAATTTTATGGCAGATGTCTTTAAAATAAGTAAAGAAGAGCGTGAAGGGTCAATTTCAGCTTATGCCGATGATTTAAAAATGACGAAGGCATTAGGTGATCTGATTTCTACCTATTCCCATGGTATGAAGCAAAAGCTTGCAATCATTGGTGCACTGATACACAAGCCTAAATTGATTATTCTTGATGAGCCCTTTGTAGGACTTGACCCAGAGGCGGTTGTAATCTTGAAGAAAATTATGCATGAAATGTGCAAAAATGGTGTTGCTATTTTCTTTTCAACCCATGTTCTTGACGTGGCAGAAAAGCTGTGCAACAAGGTGGCTATTATCAAGGAAGGCAAATTAATAGTGTCTGGTGAAACTGAAAAATTGACTGGGGGTAAATCCTTAGAAGAAATATTTATGGAGGTGGCAGGAAATGATCAATCAAATTCGTCAACTGACAACAGTTCAACTCTATAATTTATTTGGATTTAATGAATTTCGATATAGCAAGGACAAAAAGGTAAAAAGACGCTGGATTGGGATGTCATTAATTTGGGCATTTTTAATTCTGATGCTGCTATCTTATGTTTCAGCACTTTGTATAGGACTATCAACCCTTGGAATGGCAAAGATTATACCCGAATATTTGTTTGTGGTCATAAGCTTAGTCATCCTTTTTTTCTCGTTTTTTAAAGCCAGCAGTGTAATTTTCCAAATGAGTAATTATGAAATGTTGGTTTCGCTTCCTGTATCAAGGGTAGCTATTGTAGTTAGCCGTTTTTTTACAATGTATTTATCAAATTTGATTATGAGCTTTTTGATTATGACTCCGGCAATAATTTTGTATGGGCTTTTTGAGACTCCAGGCATAATGTTCTATTTTTATAGCGTGATAGGAACTTTATTTTTGCCTCTATTGCCAATGACGCTTGCAACAGCTATAGGGGCTGGAATTACCGCTGTTAGTTCACGTATGAAGCATAAAAGTCTGATGAATTCATTATTAACTATTTTGTTTGCCGTTGGAGTTATCATCTTTAGCTCATTGTCAGGCGATAGAATTGAAGGCTTAAGTGAAGAAGTATTAAAGAATTACGCTTCCTTTATTTCTACACAAATTCGAAATATATATCCTCCAGCTGCATGGTTTGGTCAAGCCGCTGTAAATGCTAATATAGGTTATTTTCTACTTTTGCTTATAACATCGGTTGGGATATTCTCTGTTACAATTTTTATACTGCAACGCTACTTTACTGCCATATGTTCAGCACTTAACGCAACCTCGGCAAAAAATAATTATACAATACGTGAGCTTAAAACGGCATCCCCAGTAAAAGCATTGTTTTATAGGGAGCTAAAAAGGTATTTTGCTTCAAGTATATATGTGTCCAATACATTAATTGGCTATATTCTAATGGCAGTAGCAGCTGTCGCACTGTTTATTTTGGGACCTGAAAAATTAGAGGCTACAATGAATATATCTGGTGTGGTAGAGAAGGCATTGCCTATTGTTATCGGAGCAATGGGTGCAATTATGCCTACAACGTCTGCCTCTATTTCAATGGAGGGAAAGCAATGGTGGATTGCAAAAACAATCCCAGTTAAAAGTAAGAATATATTTGATAGTAAAATTATTCTCAATCTAACCATAGCATTTCCCTGTTATATAATTGCGGTAATATTCAGTATTTTAGCTGTAAAGCCCAACTTTATGGGTGGAGTATGGATTGTCTTGATTCCTGCTGTGTATATACTATTTTCAGCTGTTGCAGGCATTACAGTTAATCTTGCCTTGCCTGTTATGAAATGGGACAATGAGACTCAAGTGGTCAAACAAAGTGCTTCTGGCATTGTGACAATGTTAGTTAGCTTTATAAGCCTTC
This sequence comes from Bacillota bacterium, assembly GCA_023398105.1. Classification (GTDB taxonomy): domain Bacteria; phylum Bacillota; class Clostridia; order Acetivibrionales; family DSM-1351; genus Ruminiclostridium. The sequence goes on from JAEWST010000121.1 coordinate 39,536, forward strand.
TACTTCCAGTAATTGCGTTGTTTACTCTAAAAAATGTGTCTGTGGATTTAATTATGGGGGCTACAGTTATTATTCTGTTTGCAACTACCGCACTTTTGTATGCTAAAAATAATAGAAAGCAGGTTTTGTTGATAGAGTAGAGCCTTATCAATTCTTATTTTCAATTTCTGCAAGGAAGGAGTCTAATCAGACATTTCAATACAAAATAATACACTCATCTGTCCTATTTGAAAATTTTAGGATGGGATTTTTACATGCCTAAAGTCCTATTGACATAAATTTACAAATAAGCTAAAATGTTTAAAATATATGTTTTTTTATTCAGTTAATAACACAATTATTAACTGAATGTTTTGTTTTTAAGTGTATTTATCTGTAAAGAAATTAGTGTTATTCTTTTCAATTGTATTATGGAGATTTGTTGAATGTAAAACTTTATCTAAAAAAGAAGGTGATAACCCAAATAAATTTACTATCAGGGGATTTAGAGTTTAAAATTTATTCAGTTATATGATTTATAGTTTCAAAAGGATATAAATCAATAAAGCAAAACATATTTTTAAGTTATTTTGATTTCTATACTAATTTGCATTTAAAAATGTGGCAATGGTATTAAATTATAGCTTTTACAAAAAAATATGAAAGGGTGAGTAAAATTATTAAATATTTTCAAGACCCAAATAGTAAAGATATTAGCCGTTATATGGAAATGATAAAGAGCTTGGACAGTTTTGTAAGCAAGCATGTGGAAACAGATAAAAGTAGACTTAACGGAGAAATTGAGTGTTCCTATTATGAGTATTTAAAGGGTTGTGAGCTATCTGCCAAAAGCAAAGAGCCTACAGAAGTTTTTGAGGAAATTTCTGAGCTTTTTAAAGGAGCTGTAAGATGGAATCACCCTGGTACAATGATAAATATAAACCCGCCTTCAAATTTGCCTGCTGCTGCGGCAGGCTCATATACCATGTTTTTTAATCCTAATTTTGCACAGGACATGCTATCAGGAAATTTAATAAAGTCAGAACTGGAAACTTGTAAATATTTAGCCGATTTGGCTGGATGGGACTGGGAAAATTCACAGGGAGTTTTTACTTTTGGTGGAAAATCCACAGTTATGTATGCTGTAAAATCAGGACTTCAGAAATGCTCACAGGATATCAGTAAAAATGGTATAAAGGGAGACGTTTTTGTTGTTTCCACAATGCAAGGGCATCCTTGCCATGCAGAAGTATGTAACTGGCTAGGGATTGGAAAAGCTAACTGTCTTAAAATGCCAGTAGATGCTAATGGAAGAATAATAATTGAAGAGTCTGAAAGAATTATTTCTGAGCGAATAAAAAACGGTGGAGTTTTGGCATGTATTCTTGCTAATGGAGGAACTACACTGCAAATGACAGTAGATCCCATTAAGGAAGTTGTTGAAATGAGGGATAGACTTGCGAAGAAATTTTCTCTAAATTATTTACCCCATGTTCATGTGGATTCGGTTATTGGATGGACATGGCTATTTTTTGAAAATTATGATTTTTTTCAGAATCCCCTTGGCTTTGAACCAAAGGTTTTATCAAAAATTAAGGCAATGTTTTTAAGAGTATCACAAATTACTTATGCGGATTCATTTGCTGCGGATTTTCATAAGACTGGTTTTTGCCCTTATGTAGCAAGTGTATTTATGTCTAGAGATAAAGCACAGATATACAATTTGGGAGATGTTCAGTCAATCGAATTAAATGAATTAGAATATGGTAATTATTCTCCTTTTCAATATACAATGGAATTATCAAGGGCGGGAACAGGACCTGTTTCGGCACTAACTACACTGAAGTGTTTTGGCTATGAAGGCTTTCAAAAGGTAATAGGCAGCCTGATGACTGTTGGTGAGTATATCAAAGCCTCTCTTAATGAAAATAGTGAGTTTGAAGTAATAAATGATAAAACGGAAGGTTTTGTAACATTATTTATTATAAAACAGCCTGGAAATAATATGAAATATACGGATATTTCTGAAATGGACAGAGAAAATGCTGAAAGTATAGCCGAATATATTTATTATTTTTATCTTTATTTAATTAATAAGCAGGCTAAGGGAGAGTGCTCCTTTTCCTTAGAATACTCGGAGGGCTATGATGTGACGAAGAGCGGAGTTAAAATTGGAGTTATTAAAGCATTTCCAATGTCTCCACTTGCAAATAAAGATAATATGAGCGGTATAATAAAGGAACTGTTTGAAATAAAAAAGGAATATGACCTGTGCAGGTATGAGTTTTCTCCTAACTTGGTTTTACATAGACCTCGGGCATTTGTTTGCAGATAGAAAAAGGTATATTTATTTTGTAGGTGTTCAAACTTATCAAATGAAAATTTAAATAATTTCATTTGATAAGTTGGCTTACTTGGAAACAAGCTCTTGGTAAACTTGAGAATGGATATACTTTTCATTCGAAAGTCGGGTTATCCTTTTTGGGGGAGTCTCTAAATATCAATAATTACAAGTGCTTATTAATGTGTAAAGTTTGAGTTAAATTAGATTTTTATTGTTTCTCACATTTATAATTTTGAATTATTTACTAAAAAATGAATATAGTTATTATTAATGTTATTTTTTATAGGTAATTATAGAAATTGCATAAATATATTCAATGGCACTACCTCCCAATTAACTTCTTTAACTTTCCTGCAAAAGAAGAGTTTTTTCTCTCCCTCCATTCAGTAAGGGATCTGTCAACTTCCTGAAAGTGCTTATCAAGCTTGAGCTCCAGCTTGCGATTGCTGTTTTCAATGCAAGCTCCAAGCTCTAACTTTGATTTTAATATATCTTTTGACAGGCACTCTCTTGAGGCTAGAATTTCAGTTGAAACACTTCCTAAAAGCTCACTTTTGATGCTATTTAAGGTTTCTATTATTAAAGCTAGCTCTTGATTGCTTAGTTGATTAGAATTAGAGCTTATTACTGCTGGCAAACTTTCAGCATTGGATTTTGTAAATTGAACCTGTTCTTCAATAATGTTTTCATCTTCAAGAATTTTTCTTATTGCTTTAAGTTCAAGCCCTTGATCTCTCATTGTTTTAATCTGATACATTAGATTTGCATGATTTGTAGTGTAATAGCGTCTGCCTCTTGAATCTTTAGGGATTTTTAGACCAAATTCCTTTTCATAAAACCTCAAAGCATGATCTGTAATATTTAAATATTCGCTTAGCTCTGTTATTGAATACCTTTCTTTCAAAACATCCATACAAAAATACCTCCTGAACAACACTAACTTACCTTGATATGCAAATTAGTATAACATAAGAGATATTATGTGTAAAATATTACCAAATTATGAGCCCATTATTTCCAAGACTCCTTTTATATCTTCAGGAAGCTCAGCATTAAATACAATTTCTTTTTTTGTTTCGGGATGAAGGATTTTAGTAATGTGAGAATGTAATGCTTGTCTCGAAATAAAAAAATCAATATTATCTGAATACAGTGTATCACCATAAATGGGAAAGCCCATTGCTTGACAGTGAACTCTAATTTGATGCGTTCTACCTGTTTCTAACTTAAATTTAAGCAGAGCGGCATTGTGTTTGGGAAAACTTTCTACTACCTCATAATGAGTAATTGAAGGTGCTCCAGAGTCTGAAATCCACCTAAGCATAATGCTTTCAGGCTTTCTGTCAATGGGTAGATTTATTGTTCCCCTAGTGTTGGTAGGAATACCTTGAACAATACCTAAATACTCTTTTTCAAATACTTTCTCCTGCATTTGTTGTATTAGAATATCCTGAGCAAACTGGTTCTTGGCAAATATTATAATGCCTGAGGTTTCTCTGTCAAGTCTGCTAACAGGTCTGACTTTTTTTGATATTCCCTTTTGCTTCAGATAATAAACAATTCCGTTGGCAATAGTTGAATTGGGATGATTAAAGGTTGGATGCACAACGATTCCTGACTGTTTATTAAGTACCAAAAGGCAGTCATCCTCATAGATAATATTTATAGGAATATTTTGTGGCTCAATATTATCACAGTCCTCTTCAAGTTCAAGCTCAGCTTTGAGTACGTCATTTTCTTTAGCAATATGATTAGTCTTAACAGGGACTTCATTTATCATAATTTTATTTTGTAATTTTAGTTTGTTAATAAACTTTGTGGAAAGCTGCAATCTGCTTTTTAAAATAATTCTTACAGGCTTTCCAGCATCATTTTTGTCTATAGTATGTTCTAATATCATATTAACCTCCACGTCCAATTTCGCCAATACCTACGGCAACATAAATGTTATACTCTAAAATGCACCATGTTTGCACAAACTTTATTTTCGAGTTTTGAAAGCATATTTATTATACAGTTTAAAGTTCGTTATGAGAAGAAGTAAAAAATATAAGATAAAATATGGTTATATAAGCGGCAATGGTATATAATGCTTTTAGGAAAAAGACAGCTCGGTTAAATTTGATTTAAAATTAAATTTATTTAAATAGCAGATTATTAAATTTATAGGAAAGAGGATCGTATTTAATGAATTCAAGCACAAGAGAATATCTAAAGAAAAATTTTGAAATAGACGATAAGGTTATTGAAATGGCAGAACAGGCGGAGAAGGATGCAAAGCTAGTATTTGAACGTATAGATGAAATTAAGCAGATAAATCAACTAAAAGTTATCAAGGCAATGCAGGATAATAAGCTTAGCGATTCACATTTTAATGGAACAACGGGGTACGGCTATGATGACAGGGGTAGAGATGTGTTAGACAGCGTTTACGCAAATGTGTTTTGTGCGGAGGATGCATTAGTCAGACATCATATAGTTTCAGGAACACAAGCACTGGCATTATGTCTGTTTGGAAATCTAAGACCGGGTGATGAGTTGGTAGCTGTAACAGGAAAACCCTATGACACGCTTGAAGAGGTAATAGGCATCAGGGGTGAAAACTGTGGTTCGCTAAAGGAATTTGGAGTAACTTACAAGCAGGTAAACTTAATGCAGGATGGCAAGCCTGATTTAGAGCAAATTAAGGCAATTGTTTCACCAAAAACAAAAATGGCTATGATACAGCGTTCAAGGGGCTATTCATGGAGAGATGCACTGTGTATTGAGGATATAAAAAGTATTATAGACACTGTAAAAGCAATAAGTACTGATATTATTATAATGGTAGACAATTGCTACGGTGAATTTGTTGAAGAGCTTGAGCCAACCCAAGTTGGTGCAGATATCATTGCAGGCTCACTTATTAAAAATCCTGGAGGAGGACTTGCAGTTACAGGAGGCTATATTGCTGGAAAGAGAGAATTAGTTGAACAATGTGCATATAGATTGACATCACCAGGCTTGGGTAAAGAGGTTGGTGCATCTCTAGGAAACAACAGGCTAATGTTTCAGGGCTTATTTATGGCTCCTCATGTAGTGTCAGAGAGCCTTAAAGGAGCAGTGTTTTGTGCCGCACTAATGAAGCGTGCAGGCTTTGAAATATTGCCATCATTGGACGCAAAAAGAAGTGATATTATTCAGGCAGTCAAGTTTAATAATGAAGATTGCTTAATAGCTTATTGTCAGGGGATTCAAAAGGGGTCTCCTGTTGATTCCTACGTTACACCACAGCCGTGGGATATGCCAGGTTATGATTCACAGGTAATTATGGCGGCAGGTGCTTTTGTTCAAGGCTCTTCTATTGAACTTAGTGCAGATGCTCCAATTATAGAGCCTTATATTGCCTACATGCAGGGCGGTTTAGTGTATGAGCACGTTAAATTGGGAAATATGATAGCATTACAGAAGCTATTTAATCAGGGAATGGTAAAATACTCAAACTTCGCAGTTGAATATACTGCTTAAAGCCTAGTAATATCAGGTGTGGTAGCATTAACAATGGAAACTTAGGTTAGAAATAATTGCATGAATCATTACTAATTCTAGCAATTATTTTGGCAACAAACCATTGATAATTCTACCGCACCAATAGATTTTTTATGTGCGAAGTTTGAGTAAAATAGATAAAAAACCTTTGCAGTGTGGAAGGAGGCAGTCAATGAAGGGCGTATTCAAAAAGCAGAGTGTTAAAATAGGTACACTGATATTAATAGTGTTTTTATTAATATACCTTCCATCATTGCTTTATCTTGTAAATAGCAATGGTGTTAAAACAGATTTGCTGAGAATTGGGACAATAGAAGAAATAAAAAATATTGATGGGGTTTTTGTGCGAAATGAAGAAGTTATTAATTCTCCTGATACAGGAAGCTGTGTTATGGATGCAGCTGAAGGGGAAAAAGTACCTGCATTTTATAGAATTGCATCGGTAGTAAAAAATGTGCCTGTTTCCATATATGAAGAATTAAAAAAGAAGGAATTAGAAATAGCTAGGGCACAAGAAGCACAAAAGGACAATGCATCAAGGTTTTCAGGTGATATAAATAAATTGGATAATGAAATAATAAGTAAAGTTAAGGATTTAGCACAGCAATCAGCAAGAGGAAGCTTAGTAGAAAGCAATGATACAATTACAAAAATAAACAGTATTGTTTACAAAAAGTCGGACATTTTTGGTGATAGCAGTAAATCAGCAGCATATATTAGCAAATTAAAAAGTGAAAAGGCTACTATAGAGAGTAAATTAAATAAAAACATTATGGAAATTAAAACAAATTCAGCTGGCTTAATATCCTTTGCTGTTGATGGATATGAAAGTATGCTGACACCTGATTCTATAAGAAATGCTACTCCAAAGACATTAGACAGGATAATTACAAAAGAGACAAACAGAGATTTTAACATAATAGATGCTAAGAAGGGAAAGCCTGTTGCTAAGCTGGTTAAGGACTTAGAAAGCTATTTTGTAGCAGCCGTTAATGAAAATGAAAGCAGCAATTTTACTTTAGATAGAAGCGTAACAATTAGAATAAATGATACAGGTTATAGCATGGATTCCAGAATTATATACAGCTCTGACGTTATAGATGGTAAAAGAATTATTGCCTTTAGGTTTGATACAGGTCTAAATGAAACTGTTGGACTTAGGAGGATAAATGCTGATATTGTTTTATCAAGCTCAAGTGGATTAAAGGTTCCTCACAGCTGCTTGATGAATATTGATAATAAAAATAAGACTGCCGAAATATTCTTGGTAGATGGTATGAGTGCAAAAAAAGTAAAAGTTCGAATTAATGGCATGAATAGCGATGCAGTAATTATTGATGAAGTTGATGGACAAACATCAATTTTATTATATAGAAGATATGTTTTAAATCCAATAAATATACAGGAGGGGCAGGTAATAAATTGATTGATTTAAGTATTAAAGAGAATTTAGACAATGTTTTGTCAAGAATAAAAGGTGCTGCTGAAAAAAGCGGAAGAAAAGCCGAAGACATAAAACTAATCGCTGTTACAAAAACTGTAGATATTGATAGAATTAAAAGTGTATACAATTATGGAATTTTAGATATGGGAGAAAATAGAGTTCAAGAATTGCTTGAAAAATATGATAAGCTTGCTTCTGAATGTAGATGGCATTTGATAGGACATTTGCAGACAAATAAGGTTAAATATATTATTGATAAAGTGGACATGATACATTCTGTTGATAGTATTCAATTGGCTAATGAAATAAATGCTCGTGCTGCTAAAGCAGGCAAGAAAATGAATATTCTGCTACAGGTGAATGTTTCTGGTGAAGAGAGTAAGTTTGGCATTAGCCCAGAGGAAGTAAATGAATTCATTGAAATAATTTCTGGATATGGTAATATTTCCTTGAGAGGATTGATGACAATAGCTCCATATGCTGAAAATACAGAGGCTATAAGGGATGTTTTTAAAAAACTTTATAGTAAATATATTGACATAAAGCAGAAAAAATTAGATAATGTTACTATGGATTATCTTTCCATGGGTATGAGTAACGATTTTGAAGTTGCAATAGAAGAAGGTGCAAACATAGTTAGAATCGGTACTGACATATTTGGAAAGAGAGATTATACTAAAGTGTAATTTACATTTTGATTATTGTAAATTGCATTAGGATAAAAAAATATTTTACAAAAGATGCTGGAGGTATTTGAAATGTCAAAACTTCTTAATAAGGTGTTCAATTTTGTTGGATGGGAAGCTATAGATGATGATGAAGAGGGTTTAGATCTTCAAGATGGTAACTACAACGATGCCAAAAATGAGCCTATTCAAACACATTTTTTTAACAATTCTAAGAAGCAGCAGTCTGGCAAGGTGGTAAATATTCATAACGGGAATCAATTCAAGATGGTTGTAGCTCAACCCGATACCTTTGATGATGCAAAGGATATTTGTGATCACTTAAAGAGTAATAAGCCTGTTGTTATCAATCTAGAGGGAATTGAAAAGCATGATGCTCAGAGGATTATTGATTTCTTGAGTGGTTCTATTTATGCACTTGATGGTTCAATTCAGAAGGTTTCCTGTGATATATTTGTGATAGCTCCAAACAGTGTAGATGTTAGCGGAGATTTAGATGAAGAGATTAGAAACAAGACAGTTTTTCCATGGGCTAAATAGTTTGTAATGTAATTATTGGAGGATAATTGATGTACGCAATTTATAAAGCAGTAGACTTAGTATTAAAGATTTTTGAATTTGCTCTTATTGCAAGAGTTTTATTGTCATGGCTACCTATATCTAAAAGCAATAAACTTGTGGATTTACTTTATATGATTACTGAGCCAGTACTAGGTCCTATACGTGGTTTGTTGCGAAAATCAAGTCTTTTGAACAACTCAATGCTGTCAATGATTGATCTTTCTCCGATAGTTGCATTTATACTTTGTGGTGTTGTTAGAAATTTGGTTATTATGTTTTTAAGAATGTTTATATAATATTTTAACAGACTGAATAAATATATGGATAAAAATACGTTAATTAAAATGGTATCAAAGCTTGAGGATAGGGTACTGGTTTCACGACTTTTAGATAAAGTTGAACAATGCCGATATTCCTCTTTTGTGTACTCGGATTTTCTTTCTCCCTATGAAGCGGCTATTGCAAAGCGAATTTTGGACAAGATAGGTGATGTTTTTTATACATTTACTGGAGGATACGAGGGTGCAGAAAGGGTAATAGCTGCTATAAGCACTGATTTTATTGATCAGGAGCTTGTGCTTAGCAGTTCTCCTTTGAGTTTTCTGAGAATTACTCCTTCAATAGAAAAACCATTATCTCATCGTGATTATTTGGGTTCTCTGCTTGGACTTGGTATAAAGAGAGAGAAAATCGGTGATATTCTTGTTTGCCAATCTCATACAGATGTATTTTTAATTGATAAAATAGCAGAATATATTTTGTACAATATGGACAAAATTGGGAATGTAAAGGTAAGCAGTCAATTACTGAGCTTATTTGAGTATACTGCTCCGCAAATAAAGGAAAGGCTTATTAATACAACGGTTGCTTCTCTTAGGGCTGATTCAATTGCAGCTAGTGGATTTGGGTTATCTAGAACAAAGGTCTTAGATTATTTTAAAGCACAAAGAGTTAATGTTAATTGGGAAAATGTTCAAAATCCTTCAAAGCACTTATCAGAAGGAGATACAATGTCTATTCGAGGTAAAGGTAGAATTGTTTTAGAAAAGGTTGCAGGGACAACCAAGAAGGATAGGATTAGTATAGTGATTAAAAGATTTGAATAACCTTATCAATGACTTGTTGACAAAATAACTTAAAAGTATAGTTGGTGCTTTCATGGTACACTTTCGAGTCTGTGACGGGAAAAATGCTGAGAGTTTGCTGATATATTTTAAACATATATGAATACTGCTTTTGTGATTTCACTAAAAATTATGTGTTCATTTTGCAAGCTTTACTCAGCAACTAATTCATGCAATTACTTCTAAACCAACTTAACATTGATAAGGTTGAATATTAAAAACTCAAGCCAAGAAAGTAGAATTGATTATATATTATTGCAATTTTATACTCAAATTTTACACAAAAATTTTGCATTAATGAAAGGATGTTTGACTATGAATTATACTCCAAATGATCTTGACAACATGAAGTTTAAGAAGAGTTTTAGAGGTTATGATGAAGATCAGGTTAATGGTGTTTTAGACAACGTAATTCAGGATTATGAGCTTTACATAAAGGAAAATATAGAGCTTAAAGACAGAATTTCTGTTTTAAATGAAGGAATACAGCACTATAAGAACATTGAAGAATCTCTTCAAAACACCTTGGTAGTTGCGCAGCAGACAGGTGAGGAAATTAAGAAGAATTCATATGAGAAGGCTGAAAATATAGTAAAAGAAGCTGAAATCAGAGCTCAGAAGATAATAAATGACGCAAATCAAGAGGTAATTAGAATTCGTTTTGAGTATGAGGAAATGAAGAAGAGACTTCATCTTTTCAAAACTAAGTCGGAGACCTTAATATTATCTCAGCTTGAGTTGTCAAAACAGTTATTTAGTGATGATACTGATTTGATATAATTTATTGTAATGCATAAATTTAGCTTATTTACATGAGCATACTGGAACTGCATTAACTATTACATTGATATTATACAGTGTGATGATGTTAATGCAGTTTTTATTTAGGGATTGCTGAAAGCATAAAAAATATGATTGAGTAATTAAATTGTAGGTGTTCATCCTTACAGAAATTATATATAGAAAAGTTGAGTTAATACCTATATCAAGTGGCTGAATAGCAACTGTAAGAACGTGCGATAGAATATTGCATAAAACCTCTTCTAGATAATATAAGAAAAATGTGGTATAATATACAGGCACAATAAAGCATGCATATATACGTTATATAGTGCTTTATTTAGCATATTATTCAGAATTAGTATTGATTTTCAAGCAACTATTATGGCAACAAACCATTGATAAGTTTTGACACCGATAGATTTATAGGTGGGAAAGCTGAGTGTATTTTATATAGTGCTATTATTTCTAATTGAGGGGTGTACAAATGCAAGTCAAGAAAACACAAAAGAAGAAAAAGTATAAAAGAGTGGAAAGTGGTTTTTCAAAATATAAAAATGAGATAATGGGCTTGATTCTTTTTGCCTTCGGTATTTTGGCGTTGTTTAGCTTTGTTTTTTCCAATTCCATGGGTGTTTTTGGTAATGGTATTACCAATTTAATGCTTGGATTTTTGGGTATAACAGCATATATATGCCCTTTGATACTTATTGTGTATGGAGTTGCAATGATATTTAAAAAGAATTCTCATATATTTGAACTGCGAATTATTTATTTTAGTATATTAATTGTTTTATTATCAGCTTATATGCAGGTAGCAATATTTGATTATGATGAATACACAGGAAGAACATTTTTCAAAAGTATTGCTAATTTTTATAGCCAGGGCACAAAAGCAGAAGGCGGTGGAGTTTTAGGCGGATTGCTCAGTCTACCCTTTTTGATGACCTTTCAAGTTTTAGGCACAATCATAATTCTTACCACCATATCAATAATTGATATAATTCTATTAACAAATGTTTCAATGGCTGCATTTCTAAGAAATGTGTCTGCCTATTTTTCAAAGAAAATTAAAACTTCAAATGAAAACAGAAGAATAAGAAAAGTGCAAAGGCAAAAGGAGCTTGAAGAAGCCGCTGAGGTTACTGATGAGTCAATAAACAATGAAATTCCTGTTAGCAAGAAAAAGATAATCAATTTCAAAATAGAACGGGAGAACAAAGCAAATAAAGTGTCCCCAAAGCTAAATAAGGATGAGACTGCTGAAAACTCAGGGCTTTCTACCTCAACTGATGAGGTGGCTAATTCAGATGACCAAAATAATGAACAAGAGGAATTTACAGTCAGCTTTACAGGCTTCAATGAGCTTGCTGATGAATTGGTTATTTCAGATATTAATAAATCACAATTTGCTGATGACAATAATGAAAATCTAACCCAAAATGAAGCAATAAACAATAATGAGAATGTAGAAAATGACCAAAATCAAGACCATTTACTGAAAATAGATTCAGATGTTTCTGACCACAATATGACTTGTAAAGATAATTTAGCTATTCCTAATAATGAAAATGCTCAGGATGACGGTGAAATCAAAATACCACCTATAGAAGTAAAACCAATAGTATACAATTATCCTTCAGTTGATTTGTTAGATGAAAGTAAGGAAGATTTATCTAATGTCAAGGCGTTGAAAAATATTGCACTAGAGGGTGCAAAGAAACTTGAGGATACGCTCAAGAGCTTTGGCGTTGAAGCCAGAGTTATAAATATCAGCCGTGGACCTGCAGTTACAAGGTATGAGTTGCAGCCCAGTCCTGGTGTTAAGGTAAGCAAGATAGTAAATCTATCAGATGATATAGCATTAAACCTTGCTGCCGCTGGAGTTAGAATAGAGGCACCAATTCCCGGAAAAGCTGCAGTAGGTATTGAAGTGCCGAATAAAGAGATGTCAGCGGTATTATTAAGGGATATTCTTGAGTCTAAAGAATTTACAAATCATGCCTCAAAGCTTGCTTTTTCAGTGGGAAAGGATATTTCTGGTGAAACGGTTGTAGCTGATATTGGCAAAATGCCTCATTTATTAGTAGCAGGAGCTACTGGGTCAGGAAAGAGTGTGTGCATAAACAGCCTCATTATGAGTATTTTATTCAAAGCATCACCAGAGGAAGTAAAGCTTTTATTAGTAGACCCAAAGGTTGTAGAGCTGGGGATTTACAATGGGATTCCTCATTTGCTTATTCCTGTGGTTACAGACCCTAAAAAGGCAGCGGGTGCTTTGAATTGGGCTGTACAGGAAATGATTAATAGATACAAGCTATTTGCAGATAAAGGCGTTAGGGATTTGAAGGGCTATAATGCTATGCTCAAGGCAAATGATGAACAAGGCATATTACCTCAAGTAGTTATAATTGTAGATGAGCTTGCTGACCTTATGATGGCAGCACCAAATGACGTTGAGGATGCAATATGCCGATTGGCTCAGATGGCAAGAGCAGCTGGAATGCATTTGGTTATAGCCACACAAAGACCTTCTGTGGATGTAATAACTGGAGTTATTAAAGCTAATATACCGTCTCGAATATCCTTTGCAGTATCCTCACAGGTGGATTCTAGAACAATACTTGATATGGGCGGAGCTGAGAAGCTGCTTGGCAGAGGGGATATGCTCTTTTATCCTGTTGGAGAGCCAAAACCTTTAAGAGTTAAAGGCTCCTTTGTATCTGATACAGAGGTTGAAAGAGTTGTTGAGTATATAAAAACACAGGGCTACTCCTCATATGATGAAAATATTATAGAAAAAATAAATGATAGTAGTGCAGGAAATGATGCTAATTCAGGAGACAATGATGCTCTTTTGAATCAGGCAATAGATATGGTTGTTGATGCGGGACAGGCATCTGTTTCATTGGTACAAAGAAAGTTTAAGGTTGGCTATTCTAGGGCAGCAAGGATAATTGATCAGATGGAAGCGAGAAATATTGTAGGTCGTTTCGAAGGCAGTAAACCCCGTCAAGTTCTGATTACCAAGCAACAATGGATAGAGATGCAGATGAGTGAACAAAAAAGTGAAAAACAAACTTCACAACAAGTTTAATGAAGACTATTTCCCGAAAACTAATATTGCTTCAATATTCAGAATATAAATCTTAGTAGAATTTTTACATTAGCGAAAGGATGTTTCAACTAGCTGAAATTTGCAAAAGATTCTAATAAAATACACGCGGGGGTGCTTATGTTCCTTTTAACTTCATTCAATATGCTTATATTAGTTTTACTAATTGCATATGTATTTTACAGGCTTATCAAAACAAAAAGTATTGTAACGCTTATTTCATTTACACTGCAGTTATCGGCGTTAACAATTGTACTGCTCTCGGTAGTAAATGGAGTTCAAACTAGTACAGGGGTGGAGCTTTTCTATATTACCTTTGGAATAGTCATTCCATGTTGCATAGTAGCTTTTGATTATTACTCAATGATTAAAAAAGTTAAGGTTAAAGGTAGCTATGAAGGTTTAATAACTGTTAACAAAAATGAAAAATTTAATATCGACAATTCATCTGAAATTATGAGCGTCATAACAAATGATGAATTTGTAAGTGAAACCATATCAGAACTCAACCAGCTTAGAGATGATTTATTTAAAGGACTGAAGAAAAAATTAGTACAAGCTGAGGCGTATTATAATGAAAGCAATTACGATGCCGCCTATGAAATTAACGACAGTCTTATTGGGCTTTGCAGCACATCTTCAAATTTATATTTTAGCTTTGGTAACTCTTGCTTTAAGAAAGGACTGCTTAGCGAAGCCCTTTCACATTATAGAAAGGTACTTGAACTTAATGAACAGCTAATTTCAAAAAACCCAAAAACAAGTTCTTTGAATACTACCGTTAAAGAAGGTATTTCAAATATTAAATTTAAGGAATATCTTGTTTATTATAATATTGGAGTTACATATTTAAATATGGGAAAAGTAGATTTCGCCCTTGAGAATTTTGAAAAATCCTTGAAAATTAACCCTTCTTTTGATAGTGCAAAGGAAGGCGTTGGAAGAGTATTAGTGCAAAATGGGAAAAATAGTCAGGCGGTTAAATATTATGAAGAAATTCTTGAAAAGGATGGTAGCAATTATACAGTAGGTCTGTTACTTGGCAAATTGTTTGTTGAATTAAATAATGCTGACAGAGCACAAGAGTGCTTTGAACAGTGTATAAAGAATAAGTCGGATAAACCTGAAGCATATACAGAGCTGGGCAGGTTGTTTATGTCACAGAAGAAATATTCAAATGCAGCTAAATTATATAAAAAATACATAGCTATAAAGGAAGATGATTTCAATGGGCACTACAACCTTGCAGGCTGCTATTATCAGACACAAGAATATAAAAAAGCTATTTCAGAGTATCAAAAGGCAATTATGTTAAATTCCAAAAGCTATAACAGCTTGTTTAATATGGCACTTATTTATGAAGAAACAAAGGAATTTGATAAGGCTGCTGAGTGCTATGAAAATGCTATATCAATAAAACAAGATTTTGTTGATGCTTACAACAATCTTGGTATTTTGTATTCCAAGCAGCAAAGGCAGTTTGAAGCTTTGGCAGCTTATTCAAAGGGTATAAAAGCAAGTCCTGGGAATTTTAGATTATACTATAATATGGGTGTTGTGCTATTTGAGTTAAGAAGGTTTGAGGACGCAGTAGATTCCTTCAATAGGGCAATTGAAATTAATGCAGAGGACAATGAAGTTTACTATTATCTTGGTGCGGCATTAACAGAGCTAAAACAGTATGACCATGCTATAAAAGCATATAGCAGGGCTCTTAATGAGAATATGAGCGATGGTGAGTTGTATTATAATATTGCAGCGGTTTATGCCTTAATGAAAAAGCAGGATATTGCAATTGATAATTTGAAAAAGGCAATAAACATGAATCCTAATATTAAGCAGGAGATTTTTCAAAATAGGGTGTTTGACTACATATTGATGAACTCGGATTTTATGGAGCTGATATCGTAGATAAATGCCTCTTATACAGTTAGATAATGGATTAATTGATAGAAGTTTTAACAAAAAATAAGTAATGTATTAATCACTATAATATCACATTTTCAATAACATAAAAAAGTAATATTTCTGCAACAAACCATTGATAAGTTTGAACACCGATAGATTTTTTTTGTGGGAAGTTTGCGTTTTAAAATCAACTTTCGAACATAGACTATCGGTGTTTAAACAACGTAATTTGGGTAGATAGCAGAGGATTATTTTGCTTGAGGGTTTATTCACGTCTAATTTGTGTTAAAATAATACTAATTGGCGTTTTTTTGATGTTTAATAACATATGTCAGCTAGATAAATTAACATGCTATAATAATAGATTAAATACAATATGGATAATTAATTACGGAAAGTACGGGGTGCAAATGAGTTTTTTACCAATAAGTTTTGAGGATATGAATGAAAGAGGCTGGAATCAGCTGGATTTTTTGTATATAAGCGGTGATGCCTATGTGGATCATCCCAGCTTTGGACATGCTATTATAAGCAGAGTACTTGAGAGCGAGGGCTTCAAGGTTGGAATAATCGCACAGCCCAATTGGAAAAACAGTGAAGACTTCAAGAGGTTAGGACGTCCTAAATATGGTGTTCTTATTTCTTCAGGTGTTATTGATTCTATGGTCAACCACTATACTGCTAGTAAAAAGAAAAGGTCGCAGGATTTGTATTCACCAGGAGGAAAAGCAGGACATAGACCTGATAGAGCTATAATTGTCTATGCCAATAAAATTAAAGAGATTTTCAAGGATACACCAGTTATTATTGGTGGAATTGAGGCCAGTCTCAGGAGATTTGCACATTACGATTATTGGGAAGACAAGGTAAGAAGATCAATTCTTGTTGACTCAAAAGCAGATTTGCTGCTATATGGGATGGGAGATAAATCAATTGTTGAGATAGCTAATCTTTTAAAAAGAGATATACCTATTACAAGTATAAAGAATATTGGTGGAAGTGCATACATGGCAAGCTATGATGAGCTTCCGCAAGACATAAAGCAGGCTATTGCTTCCAAAGGTACGAAAAAAATAGCTATACTTCCTTCATATGATGAGGTCTTAAATGACAAGAAAGTATATGCAGAGGCGTTTAAAATCCAATACAATGAGCAGGATGCAATTAATGGCAAGATACTTGTGCAACAGCAGGGTGACAGGTATTTAGTTCAAAATTTGCCATCAATGCCTATGTCAGAAAGTGAATTGGACAGGGTTTATGCACTTCCCTACGAGAGAACCTATCACCATATATATGAGCAGTACGGTGGTGTGCCAGCAATTACTGAGGTTGAATTTAGCGTCACTAGTCACAGAGGCTGTTATGGAGGATGTTCCTTTTGTGCACTAAATTTTCATCAAGGAAGGGTTATTCAAAAGAGAAGTCAGGCTTCTATTATCAATGAGGCAAAAAAACTCACTTGGACTGAAGGCTTTAAGGGTTATATACATGATGTGGGTGGTCCTACTGCAAACTTTAGAAATGTTGCTTGTAAAAAACAGATAAAGCACGGTGTATGTAAGGATAGACAATGCTTGTACCCTGAACCTTGTAAGAATCTTATAGTTGATCATTCTGAGTATTTAAGCTTGCTAAGAAAATTAAGAGAACTTCCAAATATCAAGAAGGTTTTTGTTCGTTCAGGTATCAGATATGACTATTTGATGTATGACAAGGACGATACCTTCTTTACAGAGCTGTGTGAGCATCACGTCAGCGGTCAGCTTAAGGTTGCACCAGAACATGTGGTGGACAGAGTTTTAGATAAAATGGGAAAATCAAAGCGGCAGCTTTATGATAGATTTGTAAAAAAGTTTTATGATACTAATAAAAGGATTAATAAAGAACAGTATCTTGTTCCGTATTTAATGTCAAGCCATCCTGGAAGCGATTTGAATGCTGCTGTGGAGCTGTCAGTATATCTTAAAGAACATCATATAATGCCTGAGCAGGTGCAGGATTTTTATCCAACGCCAGGTACATTATCTACCTGCATGTTTTATACAGGCTATGATATTAGAAATATGAAGAAGGTCTATGTTCCCAAGACTGTAAAAGAAAAAGCTCTGCAGAGAGCTTTACTGCAATACAGGAAAAAAGAGAATTATCATCTTGTTATTGAGGCTTTAAAAGAAGCAAATAGGGAGGATTTAATTGGTTTTGGTCCAAATTGTCTTGTAAAGCCCATGAGAGGCAAGGGAAAAACAGTTTCTGATTCTGAAAAAGCATCAAATAAGCAGAATTCCAATAAAAAGGGCAATAAAAATAACTTTGAAAAATCAAGCTCTGCTAATAACAAAACAGGTCGTAACAACGCTTCAAATAAAAAGGGAAAAAGTAGCTCAAAATTCAGTAATGATGAAAGAAATAAATATGATAAAAAAGTAAAAAAAGGCTATGAGGATGCTAAGACACAGCATGAGAAAGAGAGTTATAAAGGTAGCAATGGTATTAAGGATTCAAATAAAAGAAAAAGCTACAGCAAGGATAATGACCGAAAAGGCCTGACAAGTAACAATGTTGAAAAACCCCATAATGGTAATAAGAACAAAAGCAGACAGACTTTAGAATATGGTAATAATAAAAAACCAAAGCAATTGACAAGTAAAAGGCGATAAATTACAATGGATTAGTAAAAATTATCAAAAATTACTTAGGAATACTGTTTATTTGCATTATACTAGTATTCCTTTGATACAGAAAGGAAAAATATATGTCTGCAAAAGTATTAAATGGAACAGAACTAGCTGGAAAAGTAAAAGCTGATTTAAAACAAAAGCTTGAGGCATTAAAGAAAAACGGAATAAATGCTGGACTTGCTGTTATTATTGTTGGAGATGACCCAGCATCAAGAGTTTATGTAAATCATAAGAAAAATGACTGTGCTGAAATAGGAATAAAATCCTTTGAATATGCATTGCCAGCAACTACTACAGAAGAAGAATTATTAGATTTAATAGATACTTTAAATAATGATGATACTGTAAATGGAATATTAGTTCAGATGCCAATTCCAAAGCACATTAATGAAGACAAAGTAATTGCAACAATAAATCCATTAAAGGATGCTGATTGTTTTCATCCAATAAACGTAGGTAACCTTATGATTGGCAAGCCCATATTTTTACCATGCACACCTGCGGGAGTAGTTGAGCTGTTAGAGGCAAATGATATACAGATTGAAGGCAAGCATTGTGTTGTGGTTGGAAGAAGCAATATTGTTGGTAAGCCGCAGGCAATTTTACTATTAGCAAAGAATGCAACAGTAACAATATGTCATTCAAAAACTGCTAATATTCAGGAAATTTGTAAAAGTGCTGACATATTAGTTTGTGCAATAGGTAAAGCTGAGTTTATCAAGCCTGAATTTGTAAAGCCAGGTGCAGTTGTAATTGATGTTGGAGTATCAAGGGGTGCAGATGGGAAACTAGTTGGGGATGTGCAGTTCCAATCTGTTTGCGAGGTTGCTTCAGCTATTACAAAGGTTACAGGCGGTGTGGGACCTATGACTAGGGCTATGCTAATGCAAAATACTTTTATAGCAACCCTTATACAAAATAGCAATTAAGGTAAAGAATACTCACAAAAAAAGTATGCTAAATTTGTGATAACTTTTTAATTCTTGACATAAAAATCAAAAACGATTAAAATTAAATTGTCACGGCATTAAGTTGGTTGTATTGTATAATTAATCATTGAATTATTAAGCTTGTTTTTAGGCTAATTTATATATGTAGTTTGTAGTTTGTTTTTACATCTCATATCGAATACAAAGTACATCTTAGTTGTACTGGGATAGCCCAAGTATGTATGCTTAGTTTTGATTATAAGGTATATTTTTACGATACAGAAAAAGTTCGCTGTATTATTCCAACTTTAATTCCAGATATTGATTATTGAAAAAATGAATTGTGAAATTTGAGCTTTGAAAACTGAATAAGGAGGAGGTGTGCGACATAGAATTATTATTTCTTGGATTAACTATTGGAATAGTTATTGCAGTTATTGCTTCATTTATATTTTACAAAAGAGGATTTGAGGCTAGAAAGAAACAAGCTGAAGCCGCAATAGGCAGTGCTGAGCAAGAAGCTCAGAGAATTGTGGGTGAAGCACTGAAACAAGGGGAAAACAAAAAGAGAGAGACACTTCTTGAAGCTAAGGAAGAAATCCACAAGACAAGGATTGAAATTGATAGAGATATCAAAGACAGAAGAAATGAATTCCAGAGGCAGGAAAGAAGACTCGTTCAGAAGGAAGAATCCCTTGACAAAAAGGTAGAGGCACTTGAGCAGAAAGATGAAGCTCTGAACAAAAAGACAAAAGAGCTTGAACTTATGCAGGAGCGCACAGAAGAACTTGTTAGAAAGCAAACAGAGGAACTAGAGAGAATATCTGGTT
>JAEWST010000042.1 GCA_023398105.1 Bacillota bacterium
CCTTTCACCTCCGGATAATATCATACCACGTTCACCGATGAGCGTATCAATTCCACTATCCATTTTTGACACCGAATCATTCAACTTCATTTTTGTTAATATCTCGTGTATGTATCCATCATTTTGGTTCTGGTTATGAACAATATTTTCTCTGACCGTACCATCAAAAACCGGAGCTTCCTGTGAGATATAGCTTACATTTTTATACAGACTCTCCAAACTTATGTCCCTTAACTCACTACCATCAATCTGAATACTGCCAGTATCATATTTTAATAATCCTAATAGGAGTTGAATTAGTGTTGTTTTTCCGGAACCACTGCTCCCCACAAGCGCTATTTTTTCCCCCTTGTGAATCTCAACGTTCAAATGATTAATAACTTTCTTATTATTATATTGAAAGCAAAGATTTGTTATCTTAATATCGCCTTGTTCAACTTCAACACTCTTTCCTTTCTCTAATTGCTCATCCTCTTTCATGTTAAGAATTTTTTCAAATCTGCAGTATGTTGCCTTATCCAGTTTATACTGGACGGTTAATACATTAAAGATTGCTATTGGTGTATAGGCATTTTCAACCAGAGAAATAAGTGCCACTGAGGTTCCTATAGAAACTGATTGATTTAACCAGGCATATATAAGGATTCCTACATTCAAAAATGCCACAAGTATTGCAAATATGGTAAAAAATGCTTCATGAATCATATTCATCTTAACTTTAGATTTGATAATCTCATTCTTCGAATTTACTGCTTTTTCTATTTCATAAGGGAATCGACAGCTCATACGAAATGTCACCATCTCCATAAATCCACGAACCAGATAATGATTCATCATTTCTTCATTGCTCAGGATTTTTTCCTTGATTGAATACAGTAACTTCAAAAGTAAATTCGTTATGATAAATACAAAAACATAGCCGAACAATATTAAGTAAGTGATAAACGGATTCAATTTCCATATAAAAAAGACGCTGAATAAAATGGTTGGTATCAATTGCCTGCAAACGCATAACCAATACTCAAAAATGATTCCTTTACCTGCATTTGCCCCATTCTCAATACTTTGTGTAAGCTTTCCTGTACCCAAAGATTGATACTCAATATACTGGATTTTACTAACCTTTTTTAAAGCCTGTATTTTAAAATCTAAATAAATTCCACTTCGAAGCTTTTGATTTGGGTATTCGTCGAAATAATTTAACAAGTAAAAACTAATTGATACAATTCCATATATCAGAATAGTATTTACTCTGATTGTGTGATCATTAAACTCATCAATTATCTTTTGGAAATATCTTATTTTATAGTTTGTTAAAAATGCAATTAGTAAACCTGTTATAACGTATAAGGCAATCGCCTTTCTATTCTCTTTTATGACTTCTTTTATTTGACTCATTCCTGTACTCCTTTTTATTTAAACTGAATGAAAAAAGGGTCAGTACAGTTGAGACTGTTAACATATTTTAAAATTAACCTCAGCACAATCTGCTAACAGATTATATCAACTGTACTGAGTAGTTACCTCGTATGCTTTTCAAAAGGATACACCGCCTGTCTTTGATAATTAGATTCTTTTACCTGGGAGCTTAATTATATTAGTCTATATGATATTTTATCATTCTCAATTGCTTTTTGATATAAAATTTCCCTTTAAGGATTTTCATTTGATGAATATTCCGTCTGCCAATAAATGTAATCAGCCCAACTATTTTTTAATGCCTTATTTATCAACTTCTACCTCAGGAAGATTATAAGTGGATACCATTCCAACTTCTAACTGAACCTTTGATTCCATTAATCGTAATCGCTTAATAGCGCTTACAAAAAATCCCCAGAATATCTCTGTTCTTAGAATTTGAATTTTGCAAATATTATCTCTTAGATAGCTGTTTGAGAACTGTAGAACCACATGAATACTGGATTGTTGTGACAGTTTGTTAATTATGTGTTTATTACTTATACCTATTCATCTCAATATTATACATATAATTACTTATTAAATTATTTAATATCTACAAACAACATTTAGTATATACTTTTTCAAATATTTTATATTTACTTTACCTCACGATTATGTTTATTATACTCATATAAATTCCAAATTCAACTATGTTTTCTTATTAATTTTATGAATAATTTTCACTTTTCCGTTTCTCTATATCAAGAAATCTTTTACAATATTTTTCAAAATTATGTTTTAAAATTCTTATTTCGATATTTTGTACCTTTTTAATTTTATTATATATAAAATCGTTAAAATCTCTTTGTCCAGATGTTTTATCTTTAAAAACCACATAATCGCTAATTATTTCTGCTATCAAACTAAATTTTTCTTTTAATAAAACTAATTTTTGTATATTGTCATATTTACTAAAAAAGTCATATGTAGCTATTGCTGTTCTCCTTGAATTAAACTGTACACTCCATTGACCATGCGCTAATCTATTTCTTATAGTGATAGCATTTTGTATATCATCTAACATTTTGATTTGAACTCATTATGTTTTCCAGCCATTAGTGCTTCGGATAGATAATCTTCGAGTTTATCATTATCGATTTTCCATAATGGAATTAATTCTTCTATCACATAATTTTTTCCCATTTTTACCAAATACTTTTCAGGCCATTCATTTCCTGGTAGATAGCATAATCTTTTATTTAACCATTCATCAAAATCATCATCTACTCTTCCCTCTAAATGATTAAGTACTTGTTTTTTTGCTGTCTCATGATTTTTTCGCTTATCTCCATCTAAAAAAGCTAAGCAATTTAATTTGCCTTCTCTATATTTAGAGCTAATTTGTTTTAAAACAGCTTGATCAGATCCAATGGGAATAATCTGTATTCTTTCTCTAATTTCCTGAGAAATACAAACATTTACAACTGATTTTCCGACTTCATCTTCTGTATATATAAATAATTCTTTTTCTCTCCCACCAGACAATCTACCTAATGCGAATGCTGACGATATACCACTATAAATTTCCGATTTATTTTCAGTAGATTCAACAAAAAACCTTGCTTCTGGTGGTATTGAATCAATAATTATTGCAGAATGTGTTGAACATATAATTTGACAATGCAAATCATTACATACTTTTTTCAATTCCTCTATTAGCCTTCGTTGTGCTTCTTCATGTAATCCTAATTCAATCTCATCAACTACGAGCAACGTATTTTTTCCTGCTGAAAAAAGTTCTATGAGTAATGTGAAAATCGCATTTTCTCCTGCTCCCATATTAAATCCAGAATAATGTGATTT
Source organism: Bacillota bacterium (assembly GCA_023398105.1). Lineage (GTDB taxonomy): Bacteria > Bacillota > Clostridia > Acetivibrionales > DSM-1351 > Ruminiclostridium. Next base: position 3,265 of record JAEWST010000042.1, read on the forward strand.
ATTTCTATCAACAACAAATAATCTCCTTCGATCAACCTTACGTAAATCAAGTGAATCATATTTTTTCGCCAATATTTTACTAGCAATCTCTATAATTTTCTGTTTATTTACTTCATCAAATTTGATAGATTGAAATCTAGAAGAGTAAGTTTTTTCAGTCTTTCTTTCTCCTGGTGGAACGATTCTCTGAATTCCAGAAAAAATAACATTTCGGCTTGCCCTTGTTTGATATTTATTCCATTTTCCTCCTTTTTTCTTAAATCGTTTTTGTAATCCTTCACCATCATATGTTTTTTTTGTTGCAGTTTCTCTCCAACGATTAATACTTTTATATTTTATTTCAATTCCTTCAATTTTAAGCTCATCCGCTGTTTGTATAAAAAAATTGCTAAACGTATAATATGTTTTGTTATGATCAGATGGCCTATACCCAGCTGAATTATTATGATATGCGCAGCATGCCATTGCTAACAAAGTTGATTTTCCCGATCCATTTTTTCCTGCTATGACACTAATTGGATATTCCATCCTCATACTACAGGGCTTCAATCCTCGTAAATTTCCTTTACTAAGCTGTATTTCTATCAAGCTCTTTGCCTGAATATCTGTTTTAAACCATTTCATATTATCTTTATCTATTTTAGAATATTTATATCCCATCTTCTTTTATTCTCCCCCTGTAAATTACCTTTAAACTGTATAGCATGTAATACAGTAATACCCATAGTATTTTTATTATTACTGCATTTTTATCTTATCAAAATAATAAATACATTTTTATATTAATACATTTTTATATATTTTTCTACACTAACTTGCGAAAGAGTCCAAAATTTCCAGACTCTTTCCTTACAATCTGCCTTATTCCCACAAAATCTTGGACCTCCCCCTTCACCCCCTGCATAAACTTTTCAAACAACGTTATTCCCCCTTCTTGTCAGGGCAAAAATAGTTGTGCTCTGAGGAATTCTCCATCTTGAATGCATATCCAAATTTGAGAATCCCTTTTTACAATTCGACTCTTACATATTGGGCATCTTTTCCAATGGCTTTTGCTATTTCGGCAATCGGAACATCTCGCCCTATAAACGACTGAAGGTGATTATTTTGACCAGTGGTCGACGATAATGGAAAAATTTGTTCCACGCTTATAAAGCTAAAAGTATTATTTGGACAGCTTTTTGAATATACCGTCATTAATGAAATTGTAACAAAAGATCGAAATGCTGTTGAATATCTCAATATTAATGATGCTGGCAACCCAAACAAGTATGATCGCAAGCCATTTAGTAATGAAGAAATAGATCTATCCGCAAGCCACATGATACCCATCATACTTGTATCAGTCTGCTTGCTACCGCGAAAGTTGATACTACTATTATAAATTGATTGTTGGTCATTCCGGTGCGCAGACGTTGACCAACGTGTTTATACACATCTGGATATCAGCGTACTTTTAGATGCCATAAACTTAATTTAGCGTTCTCTACGCGAGTTTTTTGTGGCTTTTTGTAGTTGTTTCTTCAATGTCTGTAACACAAGAAAACCCCGAAAGTATAAGCACTTTCGGGGTTTTTGCATTTTTATTAAAGATGCAATTATTATCTCTTTGAGAACTGCGGCGCACGACGAGCTGCCTTTAAGCCGTATTTCTTTCTTTCTTTCATTCTTGGATCTCTTGTTAAATATCCTGCTTTTTTAAGAACTGGACGGAATTCGATGTCAGCTTTCAGTAAAGCTCTAGCGATACCGTGTCTTACAGCACCAGCCTGTCCGGTGAAACCACCGCCGTGTACGTTTACTAAAACGTCGAACTTATCTACTGTCTCTGTTGCTGTTAATGGCTGACGAACTACAACCTTTAATGTCTCAAGACCGAAGTACTGATCGATGTCTCTTTTATTGATGGTGATCTTACCTGTACCTGGTACTAAATATACTCTAGCGATAGATTTTTTTCTTCTACCTGTTCCGTAAAATTTTGCATTAGCCATGATAACTTCCTCCTTTCAGCACCTCTGATTAAAATTTGAATTCTAAAACTTCTGGTTTCTGAGCAGCGTTATCATGTTCTGCGCCAGCGTATACGTGAAGTTTTGTTATCATGCTTCTTCCTAAAGGTCCCTTTGGAAGCATTCCCTTAACTGCTAATTCAATAACTCTTTCAGGCTTTTTAGCCATCATTTCTCTTAAAGTTGTTTCTTTCATACCGCCAACATAGTCAGAATGGCTGTAGTAAATCTTCTGATCTAATTTCTTACCGGTAACTTCAATCTTATTTGCGTTTACTACGATTACATAATCACCGCAATCCATATGTGGTGTGTAAATCGGTTTGTTTTTTCCTCTTAATACTTTAGCTACTTCTGAAGCCAAGCGTCCTAATGTATATCCTGTAGCGTCAACTACGTACCATTTTCTTTCAATTGTTGCTGGACTAGCCATAAAAGTCTTCATTGGACAACCTCCTGTAAATTATGGTGTTTTTA
>JAEWST010000066.1 GCA_023398105.1 Bacillota bacterium
GGTAAAGTTGACGTAATGATTACATTTTATACTGGAAATGAATTCATACCAGCTGTAGATATAAACACAAGTGAAAATAATACTCAGGAAAAGGACAAGGAAGGCGGTTCAAGAGTGGTCAGGCAAACCGACATAGAAAATTCAACTATCTATGAAGAAGTTGATGGATCCAAAAAGCCCTTTATTATCAAGGAAATATTACCAAAGGTAAAAGGGGTAGTGATAGTGGCAGAGGGGGCAGCAGATGCAGAAGTGAAGGCTAATTTGGCTAAAGCAACAGAGGCTCTTTTAGACATAGCCACTCACAAAATACAAGTATTTATTAGAAATGGTAATTAGTTAAAAGACACTAATTACTGTTCAATACTAACCTCTCATGCCCATTTAGGCAACAAATCAGTGATATGACTACCGCATCGGTAGACTTTTCATGTGGGAAAGTTGAATAAATAATTTTAAAAACAGAAATAAACTGTATAAATAATGAATATACATAATTCTAAGATGAGTTATAACGCCTAGATTCAAAATGAAATATTTCGATTGTGGAAATTTCATTACATCAGTGGCGTGTAAGCGAGGCGGGAGACCTCGTTATAATCCTTAAGTTAAAAGCTAAGGAGGAATAATAAATTATTAACATTGTTAGGAGGGTCTATGTAATGAAATTTCTACAAAGAAAACAAATTGTTGTACTTTCCCTGGTATTAATGCTGGTTATTGCTGGCTATATACAAATCAGCTACAACCAACAGTACAGTACAGCTGAAGATCCTGCCCAAAGTGGTGATGCTGTATATGTAGATAACCAGGGTGTTACTACAGGAAATGTTGCAGACAATGAACAAGAGGCTGTAACAGCATCTAAGGAGACTAATAACTATTTTGCGCAGACAAAAATGGACAGGGAAAATGCCCGAGATGAGGATATCGAAACAATAAAGAGCATAACTGCTGATCAGCTTGCTACTAAAGAAGCGAAAACAAAAGCTCAGGACAAAATGCTGAAGATAGTTGAAATCAATCAAAAAGAAGCAAATATTGAATCGCTGATAAAAGGAAAGGGCTTTAGTGATGCAATTGCAATGTTTGCAGATGACGGAAGTGTTGATATCATAGTTAAAGCTCCAGCAATTTCAAAGTCTGATGCAGCTAAAATAGCAGATATAGTAGTAAGACAAGGAAATGTTTCCTTTGATAAAGTAATTATTAAGGCAATGTATTAAGATAATATAATAAGTTAATAAACTTTCGCACATAAAAATCTAGGGTGTGGTAGAAGTGTCTTTCTATTGATAATGCTACCACACCGTTATTACTTGGCTCATATCAATATATTCAACTTCGAAGTTTGAGTAAATGTGGTTATCCTTTAAATAGGATAGCCTTTTTCTATGCGTCAATTTAATTTCAATAAAATTAAAAAGAAAAGAGACATAATACTCAAAAGTCACTTTCAGCCATTGACACTTACAATATACGAACATTTTTATAAACTATATTACATGTGTTTGAATAACTCAAAACTCTATTTATATAAATCTATATTTATTGCATTGATAATTGTATTTTTAAGTGGTATAATTTACAAAGTTCTCAACAGTTCTTTTTGATTTATTAAAGTCATGTTGGGCATAATAAAGTATTAAGTTAGTTTATAGTCATAATTCAAAATTCTGGCAAGAAGTTTCCTATGGAGAGGTGCATTATGGACGAAGAAAATAGTATTTTAGATGATTATGGGTCTGTAAAAATTTCTGAAGAGGTTGTTGCCATCATTGCAGGGATTGCTGCTACTGACGTTCCTGAAGTTGCAGGTATGAGTGGCGGAATAGTAGGGGGCATTGCCGAAATACTTGGAAGAAAGAATCTTTCAAAGGGTGTTAAGGTTGAAGTTGGAGAAAAAGAGGCGGCAATTGACCTATATATAATAGTAGAATTCGGTGCCAGAATACCAGAAGTTGCTTGGAATATACAGGAAAAGGTTAAAACGGCAGTACAGACAATGACAGGCTTAAATGTTATTGAAGTAAATATTCATGTTCAAGGTGTAAACTTTGACAAAGAAATTAAAAAGGAAGCAGAAGCAAAATAAACTAACTTATACCCAAAATTTGTTGTCTGCATATGTAATATATGAATATTGAACATTAGTTTAGGAAATAGTGCTGGGTTAATATCCTTTAGTTCTAAATAGTAATTTTTAACTGGGCGGTACCAATTTAGTTTTCAGGCGGTGAGAATATATCCTACCTTGCTTACACGCCGCTGATGCTATTTTATTTTGAATCTAGGCGTTATAAAAGGTATTATAATACAGGCTACTGGAAACAATTAATAATGTATGAATAGATAATATATCTATACTGTAAAAAATGAACATTTAAGTTTTTATATAGCTATTTAATACATACAGAGTTTGATTTTTATTGGTTTATGAAATATAATAAGCTTATATCAAGGCAAGGTAATGTTTGTCTTTTTATTATATTTTAGGAAACAGCTAAATTTAGTAAACCAATTTTCTATGTTAATAAAAGAGGTGGAGACTATGAACATAATATTACGTGTTTTATTAGCAATATATGCATTCTTTCTGACAATTGCATCCATGTTTGTAATGCTTGTAACTATAAAGTCCAGCATACTAACAGATACCTATACATACTTATATAATGAAGTGTTGCAATATAGAAATCCATCAATAATTATGTTTATTATTGCTTCGATATTTTTTTGTTTGAGCTTGACTTTTCTTCTTTCAGGATTTAAGCCTGAGGGAGACAAAAAGGCAATTATAAAATATAATAAAAACGGTGATATCAGAATTACTCTGAACTCCATAGAAAATATTGCACTTGCAACATCAAGAAAGCTATCAGGTATACGGGATTCAAAAGCATATGTTACAAAAATAGGAGAATGTGTCAGCATCACTGTAAAAGCTATAGTACTTCCAGAGATAAACATACCTTTGTTATCTGAGGATATGCAAATCAAGGTGAAGACTGCAGTTGAAGATTGTACTGGAGTACAGGTGGATAGTGTAAAAGTTCTTGTTGAAAGTATTTTTACAGGCTATAAGTCTTCTAGAGTTGAGTAGCTTATGGAGGTGTTCAAAATGATAGATAAGCAAAAGGTATATGAAATTTATAGGCTTCATAAAGGAGAAATACTTGGTGCTGCAATTGGTCTTGCTATTGCCGTGAGTGTACTGCTACTTGGCATAATTAAAGCTCTGTTTGTTATTGTATGTGTTGCCGTAGGATACTATGTAGGCAAGAGATTGCATCAAGACAAGGATTACATTAAAAATTTACTGGATAGAATTTTGCCTCCAGGTACATACAGATAGAATGCTCAATATTCCCAGTTTAAATTATCGGTACGAGAATTTATATATGGAATGTTTTATAGTGATAGACTTTTTATGAGGGAGAGTCTAGCTATTATTTTTAGTTGGAAACAAAGATAAATAAATAATTTTTAAGCTACATATGAAGCTATATAGGAGGAATTTTAATGGGACGTCGTGCATCCAGGGAAACTGCAATGAAACTGTTATATCAAATGGAAATACAGAAAAGTGATAAAAGTGAACAAATTGAAATGGCCCTGGAAGATGAAAGCTTTACTGAAAAGGATAAAAAGTATATTAGAAATATTATTGATGGGGTAAATGAAAAGGTTACTATTATTGATTCCATTATAGAAAAGAATTCAATGGGTTGGAAGATAAACAGAGTATCAAAGATAGATTTGTCTATACTTAGGATTGGTATTTATGAAATTCTATATCGTGAGGATATTCCCTTCAGCGTTTCTGTAAACGAAGCAGTTGAATTAGCTAAAAAGTATAGTAATGATGATGCAGGATCATTTGTAAATGGACTTTTGGCGAAGGTTACAAAAGCAGATAGTAAGGCTGAAATTGCTTTAGAAGTTCAAGCTAACGAAGAAAATGTTTCGTTAGAATAACACAGAAGCTTAAATATAACGAGGCAAGAAAATGTCCCCAACTTCTATAATTGGCGGGTATCACTTTGGTTATCAGGCGGAGAGAATATTTCTAGCTTGATATATGAATTTCAAAAACATATAGCTTGGTTTGTATAGTAACCATAATAGAATGATAAATGGGGGTAATGTGAGGGTATACTAGCATTACCTTTTTTATTAATCACACAGCTTTCCTACTTCAAAAATCTATCGGTGTGGGAGACTTATCAAGGGTTTGTAAGTGTTTTTGATTTGTGAAGTTTGAGATATTCATAGGAGACTAATTAATGGAAAAAGTTTATTCTGTTTCAGACATTAATAATTACATAAAGCAAATAGTTGCAAGTGATGGCATTTTATCGGGATTGTCTGTAAGAGGCGAAATTTCGAATTTTAAGCATCATTATACTGGACACATGTATTTTACCATAAAGGATCAAAATAGTGTGTTAAAATGCGTTATGTTTAAATCCCATGCTCAATTACTAAGGTTTGCTCCCCAAAATGGTGAAAAGGTTATTGTATCAGGTTATATATCTGTTTTTGAAAGAGATGGTCAGTATCAGCTCTATGCAAGTGATATGCAGCCTGATGGAGTTGGAGCTCTTCATCTTGCTTATGAGCAACTGAAAAATAAGCTGCAAAAAGAAGGGCTGTTTGATGTTGATATAAAGAAAAAAATTCCCATACTGCCTAGATGTATTGGTGTTGTTACCTCTTCAACTGGTTCAGTTATCAGAGATATTATTAATGTCACCTATAGAAGACATAGTAAAATGAGAATTATTATATATCCTGTTGCAGTGCAGGGGCTACAGGCAGCAGGACAAATTGCTGCTGCAATAACAAAATTAAATGAATTAAAGCAAGTAGATGTAATAATAGTTGCAAGAGGCGGAGGCTCGCTGGAAGAACTGTGGGCTTTTAACGAAGAAATTGTAGCTAGAAGCATATATGCATCTAGTATCCCAGTTATTTCTGCTGTTGGACATGAAACTGATTTTACAATTTGTGATTTTGCTTCTGATATGAGAGCACCAACGCCATCTGCGGCAGCAGAATTGGCTGTGCCTGATATAGAGGTTTTGTTATATAAACTACAGAATTACAATATACGAATGAAGACTTCTCTTGTAAATAAGCTGTCAGACTGCAGAAACCACCTACAAAAATTAAATTCTAGAAATGTATTCCGTCAACCCTATGACAAGGTTAATCAGTATAGGTTAAGGCTGGATAATGATTTGAAACATCTAGTTAAGAGCAGTGAAATGCTTGTAAAGGATAAGAAATCTAAGTTTGCAATGCTTGCAGGAAAGCTTGATGCCCTTAGCCCGTTAAAAGTACTTGAAAGGGGCTATAGCGTTGTAAAAACCTCTGAAGGAAATATTGTGAGTGGGTTAGAACAGGTTAGTGTAGGAGATTCTCTTGAAATTTCATTAAAGGATGGTAAAATAGATTGCAATGTAATTTCAATGAAACAAGGAGGCAGCTTAAATGGCTAGAAACCAAAAGAAAAATGATGCTGATAAAAGCTTTGAAGAGGCAATGCTTGAGTTGGAAAATATAGTAGCAATGCTTGAAAAGGGTGATACTTCACTAGAAGAATCAATTACGAATTTTCAGCAAGGAATTGAACTTTCCAGATATTGTGCAGCCAAGCTTGATGATGCGGAGAAGAAAATTTCAATATTACTGCAGGATGAAGAAGGTAAACTAATTGAAAAGGATTTTGACATATGAATTTTATAGAAAAACAATCAGAATATATACAAATTATAGAAGATAGCCTTGAGAAAAGTATAAAAATTGAAAATCCCTACTATAACAGTTTAAAGGAAGCTATGCAATACAGTTTGATGGCTGGTGGCAAAAGACTCAGACCTGTTCTTGCTCTAGCAGTTGCAGAAATGCTTGGTAATGATATAAAGGATGTACTTGCCTTTGCAGGTTCTATTGAAATGATTCACACATATTCACTAATACATGATGATTTGCCCGCAATGGACAATGATGATTTCAGACGAGGCAAACTTACTAATCACAAGGTATATGGTGAAGCAATGGCAATTCTTGCAGGAGATGCTCTTTTAAATCTTGCATATGAGAATATGATTGAAGATGCCATAAAATCTAAAAATGACAGGAAACTAGAGGCAATGGGGCTTGTTGCAAAATATGCTGGAGCACTTGGCATGATTGGGGGACAAGTAATTGACTTGAATTCTGAAGGCAAAAGCATAGCTGAGGATAAGCTTAAGACTATGCATAGGCTAAAGACTGGAGCGTTGATAAAAGCACCTGTTGAGTCTGCTGCCGTTATTTGTGGTGTAAATGATAATGAACTAAAAGTATTATCCCTTTTTGCTGCAAATCTTGGTTTGGCATTTCAAATCAAGGATGACATATTGGATGTTGAAGGAAATATGGAGAATATGGGCAAGAAACCCGGAAGCGATGCATTATCTGAAAAAACTACTTATGTAACTATGTACGGTCTTGAGCAATCCAAGAAGTTGTTGGAAAAAGTCACAAATGAAGGGGTTGCTTATCTCGAATTGTTTGGTTCAAAGGCTGAATTTCTAAGGGATATGGCAATGTCTTTAGTCATAAGAACAGGTTAAGAATAGGGTTTGTATTTTATCATTAACTATGTTATAATATTGTCTCGATGGCACTTTTATCTGCCATTATACTAAAAATATAGATTGTTAAGCAGTTTTGTTTTTAGTATTAATTCTGATTTTATCAGATAAGCAGGGTGCTTAAAATTATATATCTATTTTATCAATGATATGTTTACCTGCTTGAGTTATATATTATTTTAATAAAAAACATGGTGGCGCAGTATTCTAGTCAGTACTAATGGCTCTGAAGACGGGCCTAAAAATCCGTTAAAGGGCACATCGATGAAGTTCCTTGTGCCGGCTTGCTACGCCCAGTGGTGGGTTGGTGCTGGGAGTTAAGGCTTAGGGGCGATCTGCAATGGCATG
>JAEWST010000177.1 GCA_023398105.1 Bacillota bacterium
CTCTTGAAATTCCAAGTATAGCTGCAATTGCCTTGTAGCCAACTCCCTTGAGTCTTAAATCCTGTATTTGTTGCTTTTCAAACTCAGTCATCCAATGCTCTCCTTTCTGCGTAAGCAGTATTCAAAAAAAGTAATAAAAAAAGAGCTTTAATCAACTGTTTTCACAGCATTTTTAAGCACTTTTAATTATTTATTTTTATATTTTTTAATTCCTTGCAAGCCTTGGCTTTTCAAGGGTTGAACACGATTTTATTTGTTTTTATATGTAATACCTTTCCGCAATAACCCAATATGTGCAAACCCTTATGGCAGTTAGCATTCACCTATAGTTTCAACCTCAATTTGTATCCCCCCTTGTTTAATTCTGCGAAATTTCACGCAAAGGGGGGCAGCGGTTGGTGTGTAAGGGTTTGCAGAGATTTGATACCCCCTATGGTATCGATTTGAACCTTTACGCTTCAATATCTATATTCTTGATATCTATCCTCAGTCATTGTCTTTCTATCATGGCATCTCTTACAAAGTGACTGCCAGTTTCTTTCATCCCAAAATAGAGCTTTGTTACCTCTATGAGGAGTGATGTGGTCAACCACTGTAGCCTTTACTACCTTGCTTTCCTTAAAACAGTAAACACACAAAGGATTTGCTTTTAAAAATCTCTTACTTGCTGTTCTCCATCTGCTGTCATAGCCACGCTCCTCTGCACTCTTACGCTTGTTAATATCCAAGTTGCTATGCTTATCACAATAGCTTCCGCTTGTCAGTTCGGGACAGCCTGGGTGCTTGCAAGGTTTTAGTGGCTTCATTGGCATGTTACCAGCTCCTGTTTTTAGTAATAAAATTTGCAGACAGTGCTTGAAAGGAGCAACTCACACTGCCTGCATATACAAAAGAAGAACCCCCGGTTTTTACATCCACTCTTGAGGTCCTTCTTCTATGAAATAATATTAACACATCTAATTCGTCTTTTTCGTCAAGTTTTCATTTTGTTTTAAAAACTTGTCATGTTTCCTTCTTGGATACTGTTCGTCCGATTCACCAATGCTAAAAGCTACCTGCTGCCAACTTAGCCCATTAATATACCTTAAGCTCAGAATCATTCTTATATGTGCATCTTCTACACTTTCTATGTAATGATTCAGCTTGTTCAGTTCATAGAAACACTTTTTAAGATTCAAATCCAATAAGGCTTTTAAGTCTGCAATCTCTGTAGCGTACCGCCCAACCATGTCAGAAACTCCAGTACTAAAAGGCATACCTGTTATTTTTTGAGTAGAGGAGGTGGCTAAGTCCTCCAACTCTGAAAGTCTCGCCTGTAGCTGTACTATTTCACGGTTTAAATAATATAGCTGCGATAATTCTTTCTTTGTCATCGCGTTCAGCCTCCTTCATACAAATTTGCTTTTACCGCCTCAATTAAGGCTGCCTGTGTATCATCTTTGCTCACCAAGGTTTTCAGAACATCCTCATCAATAGTTCCTTTTGTTATGATGTGATGAATTACAACTGTGTTTTTCTGACCCTGTCGCCACAACCTTGCATTTGTCTGCTGATATAACTCAAGGCTCCAAGTTAACCCGAACCATATCAAAGTTGATCCACCCACTTGCAAATTGAGACCATGTCCTGCTGAAGCTGGGTGAATAATTGCAATTGGTATTCCTCCTGCATTCCACTTTGATATATCTACCGAAGTATCCAGCTTCACAGCAGGAAACTTCTCACAGATACGCTGTATGTCATGTTTAAACCAATAAGCTATCAGTACTGGCTTACCGTTTGAAGCCTCAATCAAATCCTCAAGTGCATCAAGCTTTCGCTCATGTATGTATTTTGCATTTCCTATCTCATCATAGACAGCACCGTTTGCCATCTGCAAAAGCTTGTTTGAAAGTCCAACACTGCTTTTTGCATCAATGTCTCCATCCTTGAAGGGCAGGATCATATCTTTTTTTAGCCTTTGGTATAGTGTGGCTTCTTTCTCGGACATCTCAACTTCTACATTGTTTAGCACACACTCTGGCATATTCAGATAGTCTAAGCTTTTCATGCTTATACAGATGTCTGAGATTTTCTCATAGATGGCATTCTCTGCACCCTCACGGGGTTTGTATGAAAAGATAGTAGTTTGATTTCGTTTATCGGGTAAAAAGTACCTTTCACGGTAGCCCCCGATAAATCTTCCAAGGCGCTGTCCCATATCAAGAATTCCTATTTCTGCCCATAAATCCATCAGTCCGTTTGGTGCTGGAGTGCCAGTAAGCCCAACAATACGGTTAACATTTGGTCTTACCTTCCTAAGTGCCTTGAACCTTTGAGAGCTATGGTCTTTGAAGGATGACAGTTCATCAATTACAACCATGTCATAATCAAAGTTGAAGTTTTCCACCAACCACTTTACATTTTCACGATTTATAAGATATATATCAGCTTCTGCCAGCAATGCTTCACGGCGCTGTTTTTCCGTTCCGATTGCCACCGATGTCCTAATGTTTTCAAGATGCTCCCATTTAGCAATTTCAGCAGTCCATGTGTCTCTTGCAACTCTTAAAGGTGCGATTACAAGTACTTTTATAATTTCAAAGCTATCAAATAGGAGGTCATTTATAGCGGTAAGAGTTATTACACTTTTCCCAAGACCCATCTCTAATAGAATTGCTGCAATTGGGTTGTTTAATATGAAATTGGATGCATAAGTTTGGTATTCATGTGGCTTGTATTTCACTAAGTACACCTCCAATCTGTTCTATGCCATCTATACAGTAAACCAAAAAACCAAGTGATTCCAACTGTATTTTTCTCTTTACCTGAAGCGGTCTTAATTTTTCACCGGGTCTTTTTAGTTCAACAAAAGCTATTCTTCCTTTTGGCAGAAGCACTAGTCTGTCAGGAATACCGTCAAATCCAGGTGATACAAACTTTAGTGCGAGTCCTCCAGTTTTTTTAGCCTCTACCACAAGATGTCTTTCTATTATTTTTTCTCGCATATTTATTCTCCTTTTGTGTTCCCCAAATCCAAAAAGTCCTTTACGCGCGTATTTACGTGTTTGCGTGTTCTATATCTGTATTTATTTATATAATTATTTTTAATAGTAGTTATTGGAACAATGGAACACAGGATATTAAGCAATGCATTACAAAAGGGGCTACCGCCCGTTCCGATGGTATGTACCATAAAGGTGTTTTTGGCTCATTGTAACAACATGCCGTCTCCTTGATGTTCCACATCTGTTCCTTATTTGTTCCTTTTACTCCATGCAGGTGGTTCTTTAGGAAGATACAGCCACTGTGCACCGTAATTAGGAATTCGCTCTTTTTTTATTAGGCCGCTCCAGCCTCCTATTTTCGCCATGATAGCAGATATCTCGTTGCTGTCCTGTCGCTTTAAATTTGCTCTTTCCTTCCCAAAACACTCGCACCATATTTCAATATTTGAAACAGACTCCCTGCGATAGATGCCTTCACGCTTGGTCACTCCGAATTCCGTATCACAAAAGTAATTACGCCTCTCAAAAATACTCATCTTGTCCCAACCTTCCGGCAGTAGCATCTCAAGGTAATCACTTACCAAGCCTTCACGTTCATCGCTTTCCAAGGCTTCACGCTGCTCTTCCTTTGCAAAAGTCTCAAGCCTTGGTTCAAGGTAAAGCTTTTCTCCTGCTTTTGTGTAGACCAAAACCTCTGCCCAAATTTGAAGAATTTCATCACGAGTAATATACCAAGATTGTTTTGTTCCGCCTCCCGGTGTTTTTACCGGCCAGAAACGGCGATTGCCTGTAGTATCCCGGAGGTATCCTTTTTCAGCGTTGGTTGTACCAAAGAATACACACTGGCGAAGGTGTGGAGTGGCTCTTTTGCCAAAGCTGGCACGGTAGATATCATTCTGCCTTGATAAAAAGCTTCTGAGTGTTTCAACCTCTGCCTTTTTAAGACCAGCAAGTTCACCTATTTCAAGTATCCAGTAGCCTTGTAGCTTCTCAGCGGCTGTCTTGTCCTTTGTATCATTAAGGCTTAAACTATCTGAAAACCACTCTCCTCCAAGTTTTGCTATCAGTGTGCTTTTCCCCACACCCTGAGGACCATTGAGTACCAACATAGAATCAAACTTACATCCCGGCTCCAATATACGAGCAATTGCAGCACACAGGATCTTTCTTGTTACCGCCCGTACATATTCGTTGTCCGTTGCTCCAAGGTAATCAATTAGTATAGTATCCACTCTTTCAATCCCATCCCATTCTGGAAGCGTTTCTATAAACTCACGAATAGGATGATACGAGCGGTCATCAGCAACCTTTGTCACTGAGATTTCATAATTACGCGCCGAAAAAGTACCGTAGTGATTGTCAATATAACTGATAAGCTGTGCATCATCCGCATCCCTCCAGAACCTTGATGGATGTGTCCATGGCACACTGTCCTTTATTTCCATACCGTCTGAAAGCTGATTAAATACAATGCCTTTAAGCTTGGGGTCTTTTTCAAGAATTAGCGTTAGGTTACGGAGGTTGTTTTTCACCGCACCGCTTTTCTCAAGCTCAAGCTGGTTTTGCCAGTCGGTATCTGCAAACTCCGATTCTGCCTGAACTTTTCTTTCTTCTGCAAATTGCTCTTTTACACGCTCATCCTTGATGGCAAATTCCATCATTGCCTTAAGGGATGGTAGCTTGCCAGTAGGCATATCCTCAGATGCCTTATCATCAAGATCATGGTAGCGGTGGATTCGCACCAAATCAAAAGCGTTTAGCAGCCTTCCGCAAGCAGGATCTGTCGCATGATGGCTGTACGCAAATTTACCGTCATATATGACAAGTCCTGCAGAGGAGTCAGCAGGAATATAGTCATAGCGACCATTCATTACGCTTGGCTCATATATGTCAGAAAGGAAAGTGTCTATAGCTTCCTCAATGGAATATGCCCTGCAAAATGCTCCTATAGGACCTTCCTTTGTAGTAGGGTCAACCTGCCTTGTAATCTGCCGTCTTACAACTTCCGATTGCCTAGAGGACACTGGCCATATTGAGGTGTCCCGCCAATTTGCATATTTAGATAGATACTCATCTGGATCAAGCAGACTGCCATCCTTCTCATAGAATATGAACTCCCCATCAGATGAAGTTGACGGCCAGTACATTAGCCTTGAGGCTTCATAGGTAGTATCATCAAACAAATCAATCCCGATTTCTTTTGCTACCATACGCCCCAGTGCCGGATATTCATCTTCGCTGACCTCTCTAGATAGTGGAATTATCAATCTAAGTCTAGGTGATTCCGGCATATGCTTATGGGTGGAGTAAGCACAGCATGTCCAGTCATGGAGAAACTCAATCTGCTCCCATATACCAGCAAATGCATAGTCCATATCCAGCGTCAGCATAGAACGGCATAGGACATAACCGTTTCTGCGTTTGCCTTCTCTAAGTGCCCCTGCCACAAATCCTCCTACGTCTTTTATTGAATCTTGGCGTGAGCGGTTCATCTTGCGGAACTCCGATACAGTCTCAGTGGTTCTCTTGGTTGCCTTGACCGAATTTTTGAAATCCTCCCATGAGATATCCCTATTTTTCCACTTCTTGTCCATACGGCTATTGCCAACTGCTATCTTCATCAGGAATCAACCTCCTCGCACAGTTCATTAAAATATCTGATTGGTATTTTCCGCTTTCTTGCTTTTTCTATTTCAACAGCCATTCCTTTTGAAATATTGTTATATGCCTTGAAAACCCACATTTCCTGACACTTCGCCAAAAACACCATTCCAAAGAATAACCCTAGTTCACGTTGAGATTTGTCTTCATCATCTAGAAACTGAGGAAATAAAAGATGCGGTGCAAATGGAATGCAGTTTTTGCTTACAGCAAAGCGGCTGTAACCCTGTGCTCTTCGGATGTTCTTTTCTGTGTCTCCTGCAAAAGGAGAGCAAATAAAAACTATTGGTCTATATGGATTTTTCTTTGCCTCAGCTTCTATTTTTGTAAGAGCTTCATAAGCTGTGGGGTCATAATAACCCTCTATATTAAATTTATTAACTCCCATCTTATCCTCCTTAACGGTTTAACAATTTTGTTTAAGCCTTGGACAATACTATTTCAAGGCTACATTTCATAAATTTCCTTTAATCTTTTTTATAAAAATCACAGACAAATCCGTCTGCTCTAAGTAATAACCCATTTGCCCATTCAGACACTTGACCCATGATTTCGCACATTCTACCCAAGTCATCAGAATTTTCAGCTTCTGCAATCACCTCATCATGCACATGCATTACAATCCTGAAGCCTTCAGCACTTAATCGTTGCATTGCTTCCGCAAGAAGATCACGGGCTATTGCCTGGACAATGTTTTCAACAAATTTGGGACCATAGCTTTCAATCCTCTGCCATTTCTTTGATTCACCAACACCCTCGTAAGTAACTCCCTCACGTCCAAAACGGTTAATCTCTATCTTAGGTTTCACATATGAGAGTCTCCTACCAGATGGAAGCCTGATGAAAAGAATCCCGCTTTCATAGGAAAATATAAGCCTTCCAAGCTGTACTTTCGTTCTTTCCTTCACTGTAGTAAACGCAGCATTATCAACATCCCACCATAGCTTTACTATATTGGGGTTGGCATTTCGCCACGCTTTTACAAGTGGCATGAGCTCCTCTTCCTGCACTCCCATTGCCAAAGCACCCATTGCTGTCAATGCCCCAACAGATCCGCCATAACCAAGAGCCAATTCTGCTACCTTACCTTTTTGCCTTAAAGAACTGCCTTTGGTAATTTCCTCAATAGGAACATGAAACATCTGTGATGCAGAGGCTTCATAAATTTTGCCGTGGGAAGCAAACACCTGCTGCCTCCAATGTTCTCCTGCAAGCCATGCGATGACCCGAGCTTCGATGGCTGAAAAATCAGCCACAAGAAACCTATGTCCGTCTTTAGGAATAAAGGCTGTGCGAATAAGCTCTGACAAGACTACCGGAACTGAATCATACAACATTTCCACTGCATCAAATCTGCCGCTTTTTATGAGTTCACGTGCTTCTGCCAAGTCTGGCAGGTGGTTTTGAGGCAGATTTTGCACCTGAATTAATCTTCCAGAGTATCGGCCGGTTCTATTTGCCCCGTAAAACTGAATTAGTCCATGCGCTCTGCCATCATTGCAGACAGCCATTTCCATGGCGGTATACTTTTTTACACTAGATTTTGCAAGTTCCTGCCTTAACTGAAGAGCCTCTTCAATATTTCCGTCTGCAGACTCAAGCAGGTTATTTATAGCAGCTTTATCAAGGGAATCAACTACAAGTCCGTTATCTGAAAGCCATCCTTTCAACTGCTGTATTGAATTTGGATTATCAAGACCAGTTATGCTTATAGCCTTTTCAATATGTACACTTCTGAACTGTTCATCACATCTGATTGCCTGTTTTATAAATGGCATATCCAACTGTATTCCACAGTCATTAATCTGCTGGTCGAGAATATAGTTTGACCATTCCTCTTCTGGTACTGGAAATTTTGCAAGCTTTTCCTTTATGCTTTTTTCAACTTCTACATCCCGAGCATTATATTCTTTAAACCGACTCCATTTTTCAGGTGCATGGCATGGAAGATTCCTAGTGCGACCACCATTTGACTTAGTTGGTTTACATGGACCACAGAAGTAGCGGATAAGTTCTTTACCTTCCTTCAGCTTCTGCTTTTCAAGTCCCATAATAGTGCCAACACCTTCAAGTGATAGTGGCAGTCCCATATATGCAGACCAGACCATGGAGCACCTCCAAGATTTAGGGTTAAGATATTCTCCCGTAGGCAATCCAAGGTACTTTGATAAGCACACCCTCTCGAACATACCATTAAAAGCCCATTTTTCAACATTATCATCTTCCAATGCAGATAGAACTTCAGCTGGGATACGCTCTCCATTTACTAAATCAACAACATTAATTTCACTATCATCAACTGAATAGGCAAAAAGTAATATTTCAAAATCATGTGCTTCAGTGTAGCGGAATACACCTGACTTACAAAGGTCGACTGAGGAATATGTCTCAATATCCATACTTATGCTTTTCATACAACCCCCTTTGAATATTGGGCGACAGAGGCTTGCTCCGCCACCCGTATTTTAAAAACTGTTTTATGCAAGGAAATCATCATCAACGGCACTTGCAAAATCATCCTCTGCACTGCTTCTGCCACCGAGGGATTCACCATCACGAATTTTTTGAATGTTGCCAAGACCACAGGCAATTCCTTTGTTTCCGTTACTGTTAAAGGCATAGAAGGTTAGTGATACGCGGGCATAACAGCCGCTGTAGACCTCAGTCTTGTCCAATATTGGATTAAGGTCTTTGTCCACAATCTGAGGGGGTGTCTTGGAATTCGCATTTACGAAATATGCACCTTTGTAGGCTTCATCATCACGTTCTGCATCACCATCACGAAGCGGTAATTTGAGAGATGCCTTATTGGGAATTTTTCCTCCGAATTTCCCTGCACTTTCTTTTATTGCAAGGTCAACAGCAGTGTTTATTTCATTGATGGTCTTGATATCTGATTTTGGAATAATTACACTTACACTGTACTTTTCAGAACTTCCGTTTATAGACTTGGGCTCCCATACATTCGCATAGGAAAGCCTTACAACACCTGTGATAACCTTCGTTGAAACATTATTATTCATTTTATATATCCTCCTTGAAATCATCATTTACATTAGAAACTCTTACTTCCTGACGCTTGTCCGATATCGGTACCAAGGTCAGCTTCCCCGGTGGTTTATAAATGAGTCCACCGAGAACCTCATTAAATTTCAATTTGCCCATCAGTTTTTCCATTTCAGTAAGGGTGATAAGGCTCTGTTTATGTATATCTGTATATCCAGCGGCATTGGCAGCTTCAGCTACTGCAGTTTCATCGGTATACTTTCTGACTGACCTGCCTTCAACTAATTTAAAGCCGTTCCACTGCTTGCCGTTGTTGATGGCAGAATTTGCTGCATAAGCTATAATTTCATTTGCCCACTTTGTCATATCATCAAGAGAAGGTAATATTACTTCAATTTCCGAATCAGTAAGCAGAGGCGGCAATGCAAATTCCAAGGCTGCAAGTTTTAGGTTCTCTTCCGCTCTGGCACGACATTTGACAGAAGCTTTACAGAAGGTGCACCACTCACCGGGGAGGTATTCCCCTTCACCGTTGAACGCCATTACAGCTCTTGGTTTTAATATCTCTTCAGCCCAAGCTTTAAGTTCGGAAACTCCGACCGTCCATGTGCTGACGTTCTCCCTGCGAGGCTGGTATATGGTCATTGCCACCTCTTTGATGTCATACAAGCTGTCAAACAACTCCAATGCACCAAGAGCATAAAGCTTCATCTGAGGGTTGTCCTCTGCTTCGACAACAATGCCCTGACCGTACTTGAAATCGAAAATATGTAGTATTCCATCCCCAACAATGAGTGTGTCACAGGTTCCCGAACCTTCAGGCACATAAGAGGATAGATTTAGTTTTTGTTCAATAAGGATAATGGGGTCTTTACATTTATGCTTAACCTGTGCCAACACTTCCATTACAAATGCCACATAACCATCCGTATATTCATCCATTTCATCGCTGTCATATTGCGATACTGGCTTTTTTGACCTTAACTTCAGTGCTTTACGCAATTTATGTTCACAAAGTGCATGTGCAGCAGTTCCTTCAGCTGCAACCGCACTTTCAATGTCACCAAAGGTAAGCTCCAACCTTGCGGACTTAGTACAATTGAGCCATCGGTGTGACCCAGAGGCAGAACAAACAGAATGTTTACTCATAACTCCTCCGCAGCCTTAAGCAATTCAGGGTATGAGTCCTGTGATATCTCACTCAGCTTTGTTGCACCAAATTTTCTCAGAAGTTCACGAACATCAGATGTCTTTCCGGATTGACTTTTCTTTGCAAGCACCGAGCGAATTTGCTCAATCTTTATAGTTGGTTTTGAATGTTCAGCAGGAGTATTCACCTTCTGCTCTGCTGGACGTGCTTCTGGAGGAGCCACATCTTCAGATACTATTGCCTCACAAAATGTTTGAAGACTGTCTGCCAGACTTCTTAAATCAGATACAACACTGAGTAGCAGTTTGGTTTTACTCATTTCCCATACCTCCTTCTATTTCATTGATTGACAGTGATTCGACACTGTCTCCGGGGATTAACACCATCAGTTTTTGCTTTTCACCAAGCAGGTATCGTAGTACCCGTTCACGAATGGATAAATTCCTGCAACGGACAATTCCACCAGTCTGTGGTTCTTTAGAAATACTGATTTTTAATTGATGCTTCACAATTTTCACCTTACCTTTCTGAAGGTCGATTTATTAGCCTTCATAGTTAGGTCACGGGAAGGAAAAAATGTGAGGATTTTTTATATAAAATTTTTTAGTTTTTTATATACTGTTTTTAAACGGTGAGAAATAGCAGAGTGATTGACCCCTTCTTTTGCTGCATAGCTACTAATTGACATACCTTTAAAAAAGATTTCATTTACCATAGATTGTTGGGCTGGCTTTAGCTTTTTAATAGCTAAAGCCAACTCAGCAAAATTCTCTGTTTGAATGATATCGTTTTCGATATCAATATCATCAGCAAAAATATCACCCTCATAGTCCATGCCATTTAATGAGACATGGCGGCGTGTTTCCTTTTGATTTACGTTGTACTCCTGCCTGTCTAAGTCGATTAGGATATTGCCCCAATCATCTGAAACCTCAATTGCAATAGAATCATTTGCGAATTGGTACTTGATTTTCATAAAAACTGCTCCTTTCGTTTTGGCGAATACCGAAACGAAAGGAATGAGTGGCTAAAAATGGTGCAGTTGAATAAAGCCCGTTAAATCACCGTATTCAGCAATCTACAAACTTTCGTTTCGTAGACTCCTGCGATTTGGTGACTCGGTACTAACGGACCCGTTGCTAGGTAGTCAAAGTATTCAGTTGTTGTTTTGGGTATAAATAAAAACGCCTGACAAAAACACTTTTATAAGTGCTTCCATCAGGCGTTGGTCGCTATAGGGAATCTATGCGCCGATTTGCTCTGTATGAGTATTTAATAATTTATTTAAGCGTATAATATATTCTTTTATTCGCTACGTCTCTAATTGTTTTAAATATTCGCTTAGGTTTATTTTTATTAGCTGTGCTGTACCTGGAAATTTTATCTCCATGCGAATCAGACCAGAATCCTCTTTAACAATGTCACAAACTTTGGCAGGCTTTTTTTGTCCTGGGCATGAAATTGTAATTTTCTTCATAAAAAGATTCCTCCTTATACATATAACCCACTGCTTATAGTGTGTAACCTATAGGTTTAACTGGTAACAAATATCTTATTTGTGTTCCTTTTGAATTAATTTATTATTTTCACTAAATGCTATGTCACTCCTTTCTAAATTCCATATAAATACTATTTTCACTAACTTAGACAACAAACTCTTTACATTTTTATTTGCATTTTTAGAACGTATGTTCGTAACTGTGACGTTACGATTATTTTATCAGCTTCGTAACTCCACGTCAAGATACAAATTAATATATTTTTATTACATTGCTTTTTAGCAACGTTTTAGATATAATATACCCGAGGTGATTAAATTGACTGAGTTTGAAAAAACAGAACTTGGAGTTTTTATTGAAATGATCCGTACTGAAAGAAATTTGTCTCAAAGACAGCTTGCTGAATTAGCTGGTATTAGCAATACAGAAGTATGGCGACTTGAAACTGGTGAAAGAAGAAAACCTTCTCCAGATGTATTAAAAGCACTTGCTCCTCATCTCGAAGTCAGATATGAGGATTTGATGATAAAAGCTGGTTACATGGAGGAAACACTTGAGCATCAGCATTTCACTGAAATGATTTTCAGGGATGCAGATGGCACTGTTGTTGACATTAGTAAAAGAGCAAAAGAGATGTACGATAAAGACAGCGACTGGGCAAATATGGCCTATAGAATTTCAAAAGAGCTTGCTCCAGAGGATTTGGCTGCAATAAAGGCTGTTGCAAACTCTCTGCTAAATAAAAATAGATAATTATATAAAAATCCCTTATTGAAAGTATGCAATTTATACTTTACTAATAAGAGATTTTTTTGTATAATTATGTCGAACATATGTTCTTTTTTGTTTGCTAGGAGGATAAATATATGCCACTAATTTGTACTAATAACCGTAGCTCATTAGACGAAATTCCTCTTTACAGAAAGCAGTATATCGATACACGACTAAAATTATTTGTAGAAGAGTTCTCGATACAGCATTGTCCGATTGACTGTGTTGAATTAATCAAGAGGATACGAGATATTAAGAAAATCCCTCTTCAGATAGGTGCTGTATCAAGAGTCAGCGATAAATTTGATGCAGTATCAATCTATGTTAAGGAGCAAAATGTATACCAGATAATATTGAATAAAAACAAAGTCAGATATCCCTTCATAGATTCTAAGGATAGAAGGCTTAACTTTACAATAGCCCATGAGCTGGGTCATATAGTATTGGATCATTTATGCATACCGGATGCTTATAAAAGTGATTATGAAAGACATGTTGAAGACCTAGAAGCAAACGAATTCGCAGGAAAGCTTCTTATGCCAGAAAAAACTCTGTTACGTTGTAACTTTGTATCCATACCTGCAGTAGCAAAATATTTTAATGTCTCAAACACAGCTCTCTGGATGAGGCTTAATAACCTTCAAAGGCTCGATTTGCTTGAATCCAATAAAATCAGGGCATGCAATATTTGCGGCAATATGCAATTTCATAAGGCAGCCAGATACTGCCGAATATGTGGGAACACACTAAAAAACAATCTTAACGGCGTTGAAAAGATATCATACCTTCAAAGTATTGATTTCAATACATGTTTGAATACTTGTGAATGTCCATATTGCGGCGAGACTTCAACCATCTGGTCGAATGGTGTCTGCCCAAAATGTGATATGACACTTTATAACTATTGCCATAAAGGACTATATGTTGATAAGGGATGCTGCTCATATACCAATCCTGAGAATGCAAGGTTTTGTGAGATGTGCGGAAGTGAAACCTATTTTTTTAGTATGGGGTTTTTGAAGGGGTGGAAATTGAAGTAAGACTATTTAGGTTAAACACTTTTGTGGAGGATACTTTATAATATTCATATTATATTTAACATACAGTTATCCTCCATGGAAAAAATAGTCTTCCAATCAACATTTCAAAAATATTAATATACCTATTGAAATAGTGATAAACAAATACTTTATTTATTTTACAAATTAGTTATTTGTTCATTTATTAAGTTTCTTTCCTAACTTTTTAAAGGCTGGGAATAAAAACTTAAAAACTGTAATTACTTTTTGTTTAGTATGAGTTAAAGTGCCATACCTTTTTAGCTATCTTATTATACATTTATGCATACAATGTTTCCTTGATACTACAAGCTATTTGTCTAGCCAATTCAACTGGAACCGCATTTCCTATCATCTTGTAGCCCGTA
Organism: Bacillota bacterium; assembly: GCA_023398105.1. GTDB lineage: Bacteria > Bacillota > Clostridia > Acetivibrionales > DSM-1351 > Ruminiclostridium. The sequence continues at coordinate 13,501 of JAEWST010000177.1, forward strand.
TCAACTGACTCATAGATAAACTCAAAATCATCCGGAAATCCTTGTACTCTAGCACATTCACGCACAGAAAGTCTCCGGTACAATTCTTCTTTACCCTCTACAAATCTACAATCGTTTTTATCGAATTTAATCATCTTTGGAGCCTGAGGATGCAATTGACATTGCCTTCCACTAGCTTGTACCGTAAATGCCTGTTCGTCCCAACTTCTCACTCTATTCCTACTCATGAAAATAGGTGAAAATTCACCTGTAAAATATTCGTGATTTAGTATTTCCAGCTTACCATTAGTTTTATTTTTTTCTAACGCAGGTACTGCAGTACCATCTAAATCACCAATTGCGTCCCTTAAAGTTTTCTTATCCGCTGCATAAGGGGTAGATGGCTCAGGAAATTTAAAATTAATATCTAAATCTTTTCTAAATCCTATATAGAATACCCTTTTTCTATCTTGTGGGACGCCATAATCAGCAGCATTAACTAAGTTAATTGAAACATTATATCCACAATCTTCAAACATGTTTATAATATTTTTAACTGCATTTGAATGCCGATTTGCTAACATTCCTGAAACATTCTCTGCCAAGAAAAATTTAGGTTGTTTATATTTTAATATCCTAATATACTCAAAAAACAACTGTCCCCTAGAATCTTCTATTCCACGTAAAGATCCTGCCTCACTCCAACTTTGGCAGGGTGGTCCACCAATTATTCCATCAATCTCATCAGGGAAGTCTTTTTCGTTAATACTCCGAATATCTCCTTTTAATAGAGGTGCAGTGTGGTTTTTTTCATATGTTGCCCAAATGGTTTTGTCATATTCATTAGCCAATGCAATCTCAAATCCTGCTTTTTTAAATCCAAGATCTAGGCCTCCAGCTCCAGCAAATAAACTGATTAATTTCATTTAATCTCTCCTAAATTTTTTATACTAATTTTAACTCTAAATCATCTATTTATCAAATCATATAAACCCAATTTAGACTTACTTTGGTATAGAAATATTATAATTCTTTTTGTAAGTTATTGAGATATACCAAATTATCAAAAGTCTGGCAAGTTTACAGAATATCATTAGTAAATATATTTGTAAAGTTCTTGTTTTTTACCCTTTTCATTCCAAAGCAAAAACCTAATCCTGCAAAAGGTTCTGCTTCAGTCTTGCTCATTAATTTGTCTCTTAGTATTGCTGCAGAAATTCTTGCAACTAAACTTCTTGAATTGTTTTATAAATTTTTATATCCATACTGATTTGCAAAATAGTCAGCCTTTAATAATTAGGCTGATATCTATAGGCTATACTGCTTCTAGCCTTACAATTACATCAGCTTTATTATATCTATTTTCACTTTCTATCCCTTCAGATTCTTTTATTCATGTGGTTTTCCTTAAATAATAGAGCAAGGAACAATAAATTTCAACCTAAAACTGATTGTAAATATAGTCCTATTCTGCTAGAATTTTTACATAAGTATCAAATAAACATAAAAGGGGATAAATTTATGGAAATGAGTTTTGGTGAGGCAGAAAGATATATACATAGTCTTTTTAAAATAAATCATGAAGTAAATATTGGTAATAAGACATACAAAATTATAGAAAGTGGTAAACCAACTACTCCTCAAGGAGAGCCTAAGACTGATATTTATTTATTAATAAATGATGGTTCTAAAGACGTTGAACTAAAAATCTCTGTTAAAAAAGATAATGCAGATTTCCTTGAAAATAAAACATCAGCTGAACGAGCATTCCAAATCTTCGGTTCGGATTGGATGAATATAATTATAAATTCAACTCTGCAGATTGAAAGAAACTTTTTATCTAAGCCACTAATTTATAAAACATCTCAAGGAAAAACTGAAGCAGGCGCTATAACTCTAGGGTGGAAATTTGAGTTGCTGAACAAAATGAGTGGGCAGCTATCTGAACAAATTCCTCTTACTAAAGATCAACTTATTGATATATACGCGGGAACGAACTTACCACCTGAAAAAAAGAATGCTTATGTAAACGGAAGAATCATAAGTGACTCAGGAATAGCTAACACAATTCTTTTTGGTGACTTAACAAAATTTACAAATGCTGAATCAGTTCTTAGTTCGCTTCAACTTATTGAAAACTATGTAAACTCTCACTCAAATATCTATTTTGCTTGCAAGGCACTAAATTATCGTACTTTTAAGAGCAAATATGATGGTGATCGCCCGTTAAGTGTATTTGTGGATTGGAGTGTAATAAATAGCAAATTACATCCAACTCTAATCTTTGACAAACCCTTGCTTACAAAAGGAAATGAAGTAGCAAATAAACTTATGCATGCATTATACCAACTTGGCATTAGAGATACCGATGATATAAATGAACATAACGTTTCTTCTTTAAGTTATGTTCATTATTAATCCTAATTGGTATACTCTTGCTTAAGAAGGAAGTGATTATTATTGATCTTCCTTCTTTTTGATGCTTGTTTGAAATAGCCTACTAGACATTAATTTAGTGCCCTCTATTTCTCTTTTAATTGCATATTCCGAAGCGCAAAATTTCATACCACATATTGTTATTAATTGATTGTTACAAGAGTTCTACTATAATTAGTTACTAACGCAAAGAGGATATTTAGCTTTGACTTGTCATATTCATCTATTGGTTTTGCCAATCGTTGAAAAAGATCTTCTATTTTATCACATTCCTGTCCACCCTCAAGTTGTGTTGACCTTGGTAATGACACAGAAGATAAAGCTTTAATAATAAGATTCTAAACTATTCAGCTTTTTACCAATTTCAAGTGGCTTTTCTTTCCACTAAAATTGTGCTGATATTCCGCAATTTATATACTATCTCCGGTCATTTTTATTAATACTCTTACCACGTATGTATGTTAATATTTCGCCGCTCCTGTCAGATAAAAATGCACCACAAAGAATAATCTATATGCATCTTGTTTAATTTGCTACCGTGTCAAACATTTGTTGATCAGAACACTTTACAAAAATTACAATCACAATAGTTACTTACATAGAAATAGGCATTTCCATATAACACAACAAAACAGAAAGTACAATATGTGGTCCATAGTAAAATACAGCGGAATAAATGCATGGTTCACACATTACATTATTCTTTCATACTCCCTTAAATATTTAAATGGAAATGGAAGCACTGTAAACTGTCCATTCCTAACAAAATCTACTTTCATAAGTTTCATAATTTCTTCAAATTCAACATCTCCATTCAAAGCAGATACTTCCCTTACTATACAAGCTTTATCTATTGACTGTTTTAAGTCCCCTTTACTCCTTTTCCCCACAAAATACAGCAGCTTATTATTCTGATAAAAATACTTAATGTCTAAATTAGAGCTAAATATTTCTTCAACAACATCGCCTTTTTTTAACCGTGGATTGATGAGTATACCATAATTTAAGTATAGAAACGAATTTACTTCTCTACCAAAACCTGATTTCATATTCAAAACATTATTTACCACTTCATATGAAACATATTCTTCTTCATTTATTTCCAGTTCATCAATAACACGTTTTACATCTTCAATATATTTTCCACACTCTTCACCAAACTCTTTAGTGCAAGCAATCAACTCTTCGCAATCAATATTCCTGCTTTTTTTGGAAAGTTCCAACGCGTTATATATCTTCTCAATCTGTGGTACTGTAAATTGCTCAGTTTTTGAAATTATGTTGATGTTATTAATATCACAATATACCAATCCCTCTACATGCCTTTCCGACTTCCACTCATTTTCATCACATTGTGCATAACACTGACGGATTTCTTTCCATTCGCTATCCATAGTAATCTCATCACTCTGGTATCTATCTAACTCAAAACATCCGTTTTGATTAACCTTCATTTTTATGTATATATATTTTTTATCCTTCTTACTAACTCCTTTACCATTGATTGAATCTTTCTTTACAATACGTCTTACAAACGTCCAAGTTCTTCCTTCACATATACTGTTCCAGTTCGCCATAGTAATTTTTTGATTCCTTACATCTCTTTTGATTAGCATTTCCTGTACAATCTTTGCAATAGCAGGATTTTCTCTATCATTTGACTTTACCTTAAAATCGTCTACAGTAACATGCTGAACAACATATTCGCTCCCCACAGAATCATGTTGATCCACCTCTTCATGTTCCTTATAGTAATCACAATTTCTTATAATCCTTATATTAAAACTATCTTTTATAGGTTCATGTTCAATAATCCCAACACCATAAAATTTCTGTAATTGCTCTTTAATATGAACTACCAGTTTTTCTGACTCTTGATTATTTACAACATCTATTAAATTAACACCTAACGTTTTCAATATATCAGCATACGCCTTCTTTCCAAGACTGAATGTTTCATCTGCTAATTCTACTACCTTGTAATTTTCGTAGCCATCAAGTTCAACTTTCATATAATCAGATAGTTGACCGCCCACATCATGTAGAAACTGTGCCAATACACCCATCTTGCTAGCTTTGAAATTCTCAAAATCCATAAATTTCAGGAAATCCACCGTATTGTGATAGCTCGAATTAAATGTTGTCATAGAATAAAGTTCTCTGTTACTGTCAACTTGAAGTGCCCTACGAAATGAATATGTTTTTTCGTCAAAACAGAAAGTAGCATCCTTTACATTTGAAAAACTTTGAGTTTTTGTAAATGTTTTAACGCCAAGCTTCAAGTATTTATAAAATGAAATTTCTATTTTAACCGTCCAAAATCTTTCCATTGCTCCAGTTTTCTTACTTGAATATTTCCATTCAGGATTCCAATAAAATAATCCACCAGTCAAGTTATTGTAAGACCATTGTTTATTTTTAGGGTTTTTCAATTTGTTAATCAGTAATTGAGCTAACTGATTATCATAAATTCTAGTTTTTTCTTCATCTGCATATTCTTGCTTCGCAACAATGCTTTCCACATTAATATCATCATACTCTGTTAAAAGAGCCTTTTTTAATTCATCTTTCTCTATTAGTCCTTTCTCAATAAGAACAAACATCTGCCTTCCTGTTGCGATATATACTGACTCTGCCTTGAAATTAATTTCAGGAATATCTAATATTCTATAGCCTTTATCAAAGTATCCTTCTTCCTTTGATATTTTATATATATCATAATCCCTACAAATATTGTCATAGTTAAATTCTATCTTCAGTTTATTATTATTTATCATCCTAGTACCTCTTTCCTTAATTCATTAATTGTCTCTACATTAACCGTATATGTATTTTCATCAAGCAGATAAGGAATTTCAACTACTTTTCCTTCAACATCTTTATCAATGACATAATTGTCAGAGCCTATAACATTTATAATGAATGCTTTTTTACCGCCTATAGTACGTAGCTTTCGTTTTATTTCTTCTCTGGTTCTTTCTTTATCCCTATTATAACTTTGTTTCCAATGCTTAAAATCCACATATACATTCGGAGCTAAAATATAATCAAAGAACTCAAATTTTTCAGGCTCACTGATGTCTTGTAATTCTATTCCAAGTTCCTTACGTAATATAAACTTTCCTGCGACTTCGCCTAATGCACCTTTATAAATGTTTTGAAATAGAATTGGACTCATAATATATTTATTAGCCATAAACTCAGTCGCCCAACCATTTTCTCTAAACCATTCATCCATACCAGGATACAACAATATCTTTTTTAGTCTGCTTTCATCTTCAGTAACCTCTGATATACTCATATAATCGTTATCCATTTCCGCCTTAAAAGCTATTCTATCTTTATCAAAGTTAATGATTACTTCTGAGAAATCGCCACTTTGAGCAAATAGATAACTATTAAGTACCTGACAATTTGTTATGTAGAAATTATTGACGAACACATTTTTATAAAATATATCCTCTGAAGCCGTTGGATACCGTAATACCGCATCACGCAATCCTGCCCACAAATTCATACTTTTATTAGTCCATATACCAGTTAACATCTGCATAATAAAGTTCTTTCCATCCAAAGCAATCCTTTCGGCTCTATTAAGAATTTTTTCCTCATCTTCAGACAGATTTTGTTTTATCTGTTTTTTAGCTTCAAAGACAACTCTAGTCTCTGGATTTAACAATTCCAAATTTATCATTGATGTATCCAATCTGGCAAGAAGTTCTTCTGTCGTAAATATATACACCTTTTCATTCTTATTAAATGTACGACATATTCTTCCTGTAGCCTGAATTACCTCTTTCGCAGCATACAGTCTGTTGCTGCGACATTTACCGATTTTCTTTACTTGCTCATATTCATGAGTAATTTCTCCTGCATATCGTTTAAATCCTCGGCGTATCAATTTTTTCAGTGTAAGAAAAGAAATCTCATCATTCTGATAAAGATATTCTACTTCAAACAGATAATTAAGTAGCTCTTCTTCCTTTAAACTTCCATTTATATCACTATTCAAATTTGTTACAATGTTTGTTATATCTCCCAAATATATTGCATCAAAATCTTTATATTTTATCAATGTATTATCTTCGCCTGAATCTTCAAATTCGTAAATAGTAATGCATTTCTTACCATTAGGAATTGCATATTGTAAATTCTGACCTGCACCAATTGTCTGATATGAAGACATAACAAATATTTTATTACCATCAGACAATTTTCTTAAAAGTTCAATTTTGTCATTATCGAAATTATCACTTTTTAGTACAACAATTGATTTATCTGATTTTAAGGTCTTAGATGTATCAAACAGAAAACTCAAATCATCAAAAACATTAGAAAATATTTTTAGATTAAATGATTGTTTTTCATTTTTGGGAATAGGCATGTTCATACATAAAAGGGATTGTATTTGATTATTTACAATAAACTCTTTCATCACCTGAAAGATAGAACAGTATCTTCCATTCACGTAACTTTCATCTTCTCCATTTATAGCCAGCATTCTGCAATACTTTCCAATCATATCTTCATCACCATTAAAAATAGTATTTAATCTATCTTCAATGCTTGATCCTGACTGACCTCTATCCACAATATTCAATTCAACATTAACTGTGCCATCTTTATATCGTTCAATCCTGCTTCTAAATTCCTCTTCAAGCTTTTGAATATCTGCTTCTGGTATATGCTTAAAAGACTTATCCAGTTCTTTTTTTAAATAATTCAAATCATAATTACCGAGAACTGTAGAAACTGTTGCTGTTGCTGATATTCCAAGCACTTTTGCCTTTTTGCAAAATTCTACTAATATTTTTTCGGGTGTTTTTTCTAGCTGAAGATACTGGAACTTTGTCTTAGTCAGATGTTCATCGCTATCACGAAATTCGTAATATCTAAAACCCTTATTGTAAAAAGCCATATCTGTAAATAAATCCTCATCATCCTCATCTATGTAACTTCCATTGCCATATATATCAGACATCAATAATTTAATATTTGTTTCATTCAATCCAAATTCCACATATATAGATTTCATAGCATTTTCAAGAGTAAATTCACTTTCATCCTGATTTCTATGTGAGTTCTCAAAGTCTACAAAATACTCTGCCCATTTAAGTACTAAAAACTTATATTTATTTAAAAAAGACTTTATATTTCTTAACAAAGCAAATATATTTATATCTTTCTCAGTATGATTCTTAAGAAACTCATCGCGGTTTTCAAAAGTAATTTCAACATTATTACCTTCTTCTACGTTTGAAGATATTCTAATATATGTCTTATTATTTCTTAAAATAGTATGATAAGTTTTATCATTAAATAAAAAATTCTTATCTCTATAAACACCTTCTCTACGTGTCTTATATGAAAGCCTTAGTAGGTATGTATTATTAATCCGCTTTGCTTCTTCCCTAAGTTCCTGAAGTGTTATCCTGTCAGTACCACTTTCTTTTCCATCTTTAATATATTGTTCATAAGCATTCAGCATACTTCTTGAGATTTCATGACCAATCAAAGAGTTATATAGTTGGATAAATAGTTCTATATAATCTGCTTTTTCATTTAGTGCATTTTGAATTATAACTCCCTGCATAGTCGCCTTTGTAGCATCAAACTCATCTATAAAAACTATTGAATTCTCCATATGTTTATAATTCACAAAATAATATGATGCTTCAATAAGTGTTGTATTTCTGACAAGAAACTTATTCATACTCAGCATAAATACCTTGTAATCATCAGTAAATACTGTCGGATACAACTCACCAATCCATTTAAACATTGGATTTCTTCTAATTTCATCTTTTCGTGCCTTGACCCCAGATGGCATTTTATCTTTTATAATTTTATAAATGTATCTACGAAAACAGGGTTCATAATTTTCACGAATGCTTACTTCTATTTGTTTCTTTATTTTCTCCATTGTAGAAGTATAGATTTTTTCTATTGCTTTATATTGTTTAACAACTGCTACAAGCTCTTCATACTGTTTGCTTTGGAATTCCGTTGGGATTTGTAGTTCAAGCAAATTATCAAGAACATAATCCATATTAGATTTTATTTCCATGACCTCTCTTAAAAAATCATCACTACGTCCATTTTTTGTATATATTTTTTGTAGTTCTTGCATTGGAAGATTTTTTATAAGAGTTGTTACAAAAAATATCTTTTGATTATCCTGTAATTCAGAAACCTTATCATATATTGCACACATTACATTATATGTTTTACCAAAACCTGTTGGCATATTCAAAAGCATTAATCCGTTATTGTTTTCACTATTAATGTAATTCTCTATAATATTTTGTAACATATTGCCCTCCGAATTAAAATTTCACCCCAAAATCAAAGTAAATTACAGCAGATAATGCATTAACAAAATTTCAAAACTCGGTTTTTAACCGAACATTTGTCAAAAAGTGTTTGCGCTATGCTATAATACGAATCACTAAATGTAAATACTTATTTTCCAAGCAACTTGCTCATAAAATTCTTTTTATGTATTACATTTTTCGATATAGTATTGTCGAGTAGAGCGTATCCTAGCATATCTGTCAATATATTTTCAAATTCACGGGTATTGTCATCAAAACCAGAATGAAAATGTGCAAATTCGTGTATTAGAATACCAAGAAAATGTGGCTTTGATTTTAGAGCACTTCTTTTTATTATAATAGCATTCTGTTTTGAATCCCATACGCCATACGTTACCCCACCAAATATGTCAACCTTAATTGTTTCCGAAATTTTTATTTGAGCATTATTTTTATATTTATGACTCTCAAGAAATTTAATTACAGATGAGCATAAATCAAACACTTGTTTTTCCTGAGATGTTAGCTTATTATAATCAACAAAATTATACGTATAGCTATTTTCATATTCTCTATATACTTCATCATAGGTAGTAACAGACCCTGCTATTTTTGAATACACATTATCCGTAATCATTACGAGCTTTTTGCCACTTTTCTCTAATACCTCAACTTGTTGATTGGTCAAATATGCACGTTGTGTTGGGGTCATAAATACTACACTGCCCTTTTCATCAAGTGTTTTAGCTGCATATGTTGCAACATCAACCCAATCAGATTCATCTTTGTTGCAGCCTTTCATTACATTTTCAAGATCTTCTACCAGTGTAAGTAGCACTTCATCCGACTTGCATTGACGCAATATGTTTTTTATTGTATCTGAGTAAGCAGTTCGCCCAACATTAGAACGCTCTCGATTCAATGCCTTCTTAATTTGAGTGTTTATGTTTGTAATATTATAACTAAACATAAAATTTTCTTCAGTGGCTACTTGAACTCCATTTATATAAATTGATGGAATTGCATTTTCACAACGATAGACCTCGCCATATTTTGTTTTTTCTAACAGAATAGCATTGTTAAAACATAAAAACATTGACTTGGCTTTTAATATTGCTTCTTCACTTATTCCATCAAGAATAAAATCAGTACCTTGCATATTAGGATCTTTTGATTGCTTAAATGAAGCATGTAGCGTTTTAATATCAAAGCCAGATTTTGTTGTCATTACCAATGTAATGTTCGAGTACTTAGAATCTATCTCTACATTAATTTCCTTACGGTAAAAAACAGCCAAAGCATCTTTTAGCCCAACTCCAAATTTTCCAATCAAGTACGGCGAATCAAGTTTCTCTTTGTTTTCGTTTTGCGTAAAATGGTTATACTTTAATCCTCTTCCATAATCACGTATATGCCATTTTGATTCTTTTCGATATATCTCTATTGATTTTGTATTTGTTAAAATCTGCTCATCTAATGCATTGGCAATTATTTCACGGACAGCATGTTCAGACTCCCAATGTTCAAGTACTTTTTCAATATTTAGGTCAAATAAGTTTTCCATTCTTATACCCTCACTATTCCGGAATATTTTTCCAAAAATATTTTTATAATAACTTGCTATTTACCTATCAGAGTAATGTATATTTTTAGTTCTTTCACACAAACTTTTGGCTCTTATATAGTGCCTATGTTAAAATCGTTTTTTCTTATTTGTAAGTAGTGAATGATTTAAATCAAATCTATTTTACAATAAACCTCCCTTTACCATAAACCAAGAAAAACTTATTTTTTATTCTTCTTCGTCCAATTCTTCATCGTCGATTTCTATAATATCATTTTCATCAGGCACCTCATTAATTGATAAGCTTTGATTAAATTGTTCAGCAAGCATTGTTCTATTAAATTCTGCAGATGGTTCCAAAGAGTATA
>JAEWST010000152.1 GCA_023398105.1 Bacillota bacterium
TCGATTGTAGAAATATTTCATTACATCAGCGGCGTTTCATCGAGGCGGGAGATATTCTCACCGCCTGATAACCAAAGTGATACCCGCCACTTATAGAAGTGGGGGACATTTTATTGCCTCGTTATAAGTAAAGAAAATCGTTATATTTATTCAGCAAGCTTAATTCTACCCAATTAATTCATGCAATTATTCATATCCAAATCTATTAATATTTTTGAGTACCTATATTTTTTTAACAGTCAAAGTTAATTTATGATGAAATATTAACAGTAATATATCCTATTGTAGCTCAAAAACAATATATTATTTTAATTGATATTTAAATAACAAAGTAATATAATAATAATCAACTCTATTATTGATAGAGAAATATATTGATAGAGAAATATTTTGTATTGGTATTTTTAAGCACAGAAATACTTAAATAAAGTTTATATACAAATGGAGGTATTTGACGTGAGAGCAGTTATTACAGTTTTAGGAAAAGATAGGGTTGGTATTATAGCTGGAGTGAGCAATATTCTAGCTGATAGTAATGTTAATATACTAGATATAACTCAAACGATAATGCAAGATGTATTTACAATGATTACACTTGTAGATATATCTAGTTGTAATATTCCTTTTGATATTCTTTCTGAAAAGCTTGATAAAAAGGGAGTTGAGTTGGGGATGAAAATACAGATTCAACATGAAGATATTTTTAATTCTATGCATAGGATATGAGGTGAGGGCAAATGCTAGGAACTTTTGAAATACTAGAAACACTGGAAATGATTCAGAAGGAAAATTTAGATATAAGAACAATTACTATGGGAATTTCTTTACGGGATTGCTGTCATTCTGATATTAATATTTCTTGTAATAAAATATATGACAAAATAGCAAAATATGCTGAAAAGCTTGTTGTTACAGGTCAAAGTATTGAAAAGGAATATGGTATACCTATCATAAATAAGAGAATTTCTGTTACACCTATAGCATTGATAGCTGAAAGCTGTGATAGTGAGGATTATGTCAAGTTTGCAAAGGCAATGGACAGAGCAGCTGAAACAGTTGGTGTTAATTTTATTGGAGGATATTCTGCATTAGTGCAAAAGGGGTATACAAAGGGCGATAAGAGGCTTGTTGCTTCAATTCCCGAAGCACTGAGCATTACAAATAAGGTATGCTCATCAGTAAATGTTGCTTCTACAAAAGCAGGTATTAACATGGATGCAATTGCAGAAATGGGCAAGGTAATCAAAAAATGTGCTGAGCTTACTGCTGATAATGGTGCACTGGCTTGTGCTAAATTAGTTGTATTTGCTAACGCTGTAGAGGATAACCCATTTATGGCAGGAGCTTTTCATGGTGTAGGTGAGCCTGAATGTGTTATAAATGTCGGTGTTAGTGGTCCTGGAGTTGTAAAGTGCGCCCTTGAAAAGGTTAAGGGAGCAGATTTTGGAACAGTTGCCGAGACAATTAAAAAAACTGCCTTCAAGATTACTAGAATGGGTGAATTAGTTGCCAGAGAGGCATCTCGCAGGCTTAATGTTCCTTTTGGAATTGTCGATTTATCACTTGCTCCTACACCTGCAATTGGTGATAGTGTAGCCTATATTTTAGAGGAAATGGGCTTAGAGAAGTGTGGTACCCATGGAACAACTGCTGCTCTTGCACTTTTGAATGATGCAGTTAAAAAAGGTGGTGTAATGGCTTCTTCTTCTGTGGGAGGACTAAGTGGTGCATTTATTCCTGTAAGTGAGGATGCTGGAATGATTTCAGCTGTTAAATGCGGTTCTTTATCACTTGAGAAGCTTGAGGCAATGACTTGTGTATGCTCAGTTGGGCTGGATATGATTGTAGTTCCAGGTGATACATCTGCTGATACAATTTCTGCTATTATTGCCGATGAGGCTGCCATTGGTGTTGTAAATACCAAAACTACAGCTGTCAGAATTATACCAGCTCCAGGTAAAAAGGTTGGCGATATAGTTGAATTTGGCGGACTTCTTGGTTCTGGCCCAGTAATGAAAATAAATTCATTCGGAAGTTCTGAGTTCATTAAAAGAGGCGGTAGGATTCCTGCTCCTATGCATAGCTTGAAAAACTAAATTATTGATAATTAACTTAATAGCTGATAATATTATTTTATGTTATCGGCTATTTTTAACTTATTAATGGTTTGTTGCCATAATAATTGCATGAAATTAGTAATGTCTCATCTATTTGATTTTTATATGCATAAGTGTGTAAAAATATATGTAATTCTGAGCTTGAAGGTGTACACTGGAAAAATTTTACATATAACCCCCAATATATTGTAAGAGGTATAGTGGGAGTAGTTCTTCTATATATATTTTAATGCAACTAGATGAATGTTTAAGACAGCTAACTAAAATATAATCAGTAATATATTAATTTATTGAGCCATTTTGAGAACTAGGACGGATTTATCACTAGTACTAATAATACTTAAAATTGACTGTCTCTGGAAAGTTTGAGAATTGGCTATGAGCAGTTTACTACTGGCAATTACTAAACAATTTAGTACTTAATAAGGTTGTAGGAGGTATATCTTGTATAAAATAAGACTTGGTTTGTGTCAAATGAAAGTTTCAGATGTGAAGAAAGACAATCTTAATAAGGCTGTTCAAATGATTGAAAGCTGCAAAAATCAAAGTGTTAACATAGCTGTGCTTCCTGAAATGTTTAACTGTCCTTATGATACTCAAAAATTTCCTATATATGCCGAAGATTTAGAAAACAGTGAAACTGCTTCAGTCATTTCACAGGCTGCAAAGTATAATGATATATATGTGGTTGCAGGTTCAATGCCTGAGATGTGTGGAGGTAAATTTTATAACACATGTCTTATATTTGACAGAACAGGTAAAATAATTGGAAAACATAGAAAAGTACATCTTTTTGATGTAAATATAAAGGATGGTATAAGTTTTAAAGAATCTGATATATTATCCAGTGGAAATCAACTAACTGTTGTAAATACAGAATATTGCAAGATGGGCATAGCAATTTGTTTTGATATGCGCTTTAGTGATTTTTATAAAGAGATGAGCGAAGCTGGTGCAAAGCTTATCATTACTCCAGGTGCATTTAATATGACTACAGGTCCTGCTCATTGGGAGCTGTTGATAAGGACTAGAGCCCTTGATAATCAATTGTTTCACGCCGCTGTATCTCCTGCTAGAGATATCGAAGCCAGTTATGTTGCATATGGAAACTCAATGCTATGTGACCCATGGGGGAATGTTGTTGCTAGAGCCGATGAAAAAGAACAACTAATTATTTCAGATATTGATTTAGACATGGTAGATAGTATTCGAGAACAGATTCCAGTTGTAAATGAATATTTATTTAAAAAGCAATAGTTAATAAAGTCAATTACAATGGGCTAAATATCCGATGTTATGGTACGATAGTTTGGGTTTAATAACTGTATATAATTAAACTTATAAATTTAGATTATTATTCATAAAGATATTATAATTAAAAGATATAATGCTGCAAGAAAAAGTCCACCACTTCTATAAGTGGTGGGTATCGCTTTGGTTTTCAGGCGGTGAGAACGTCTTCTGCCTCGCTTACACGCCGCTGATGTAATGCTTTTAGATGGGAGGTTTAATAATCCACGTCTTTTATATTATTAATTTTTATGAGACATGGTAATAATTATGATAAAAAAGTTTCATTTAATAAAAATAATAGTTTGCATTCTTCCTTTGCTTACAGTAGGCATAGTTTTTATTTTTAAAAATTTACTGTACAAATTGAGCACTTACCTTCCAACATGTCCAATTTACAAATACTTCCATGTGTATTGTCCTGGTTGCGGCAATACCAGAAGTGTTCAACACTTATTAATTGGTGATATCTTAGGTTCTCTTAAATTTAATGTTACGCCAGTATTTTTATTGATAATTGGACTATTAGTTTATATAGAATTGATTTTTAACATATTTGGAAAGAGGATAAGAATACTACCTAGAGACAAAATATTTTGGTCAATAATTGCAGCTGTGTTTTTGTTTTATTTTATTATAAGAAATTTTGTGCCGCTATTTTAGACTTTCTTATGTAAATTATGGTTAATAATCTTTGTAATAATAGTATAAAAGGGTAATTGATTGTATATCCATAATGTAATATAATAAATATGTAGTAAGAATAATTTTTCTTTTAGTATAGTTTTATTTATTATACTAAATTTTATGAAAGGTAAAGGTAGCGATTAATGAAAATTAACTAATTTAGCTAAAAAACAAATAATAATTATACGGGCGAGATGCCCTTATTTGTGCTGGATTAGTTCAATAACACATATCGTTAGCCTTATTATAAGTCTATATAAAAGCTTTATGTTAAGCCTCTTAGAGGTATAGCCTACTATTATATATCTTGTAATACAATACTTTTACCGAGGTTACTTTATTAGCAAAAATGTTTATTTCTGTTTTTGTTGATTAATATACTATAGTTTATTTATTAAATAGGGCTAATTAAAATTTATTTTTAAAGTGTTTATTAGAATCTTTCCAGCAAATAAAAGGAGAGATTTTTTTATGCTTATTTTGGACGCAATTAATGTAAAAAAGAATTTCGGAGATAGAGAAATATTATCTTTTGAGAAGCTGCAAGTCAGAAGTGGCGATAAGATTGGTATAGTAGGCAAAAATGGCTCGGGAAAGACTACTCTATTAAATATACTTGCAGGAGAACTTTCTCCAGATGAAGGTAATGTACGAAGCTTCTGTGATATAGCTTATATTAAGCAACTATCAAATGAAAAGTTTGAAGCAGACTTTGAGATTTTGAGCCAATTTAATGTTAAGGAAAAGTTGCATAAGCCAGTAATTAGTGGCGGTGAAAAAACAAGATTGAGAATTGCAGGAGCAATAAGCAAAAATAGTGTAGTTATATTTGCAGATGAACCAACAGCCAATCTTGATTATAAAGGTATTGAGCTTTTAAAGAAGAAGCTAACAAAAATAGAGACATTGTTGTTAATAAGCCATGACAGAGAGCTGCTTGACAGCTTGTGTAACCAAATAATTGAAGTTGAAAATGGAAAAGTATCATTTTATGAAGGGAACTATTCCTTTTATAGGCAACAAAAACAGAGGAGTATAGAACGAGAATGGTTTGAGTATGAAAATTATATTGCCGAAAAGAAACATCTTGAAGAAGCTATCGTAAACCGCAAAGCACGTGCTAGTACAATTAAAAAAGCGCCTTCAAGAATGGGTAATTCTGAAGCTAGATTACACACACGGAGCTCTAATGAGAAGCAGGAAAAAATACATGATGCAGCAAACATTATGGAAGGGAGACTAAAAAAGCTTGAAATTAAAAATAAGCCAAAGGAGCAGACAAATATAAAGCTTGACTTTTCATTGACAAATCCACCACAAAATAAAATAATAACTTCAGTAAATAATTTTAGCTTTAGCTATGGTGAAAAAAATATTTTTAATAATGTAAATTTTAATGTTTATAATGGTAAAAAACATGCCATTATAGGGGAAAATGGTACGGGAAAGACTACCTTGCTAAATGAAATATATAAATACTATCAAAAGAGAAATATAAGCTATTCTGATGAGTGCGTAAATTCAAACGCAATAAATATTGTTCCAAAAGCAAGAATTGCATACTTTTGTCAAGAATTAGATAACTTGAATATACAAAAAACTATACTTGAAAATGTTATGAGTGAAAGTGTTCAAAATGAAACTACAGTAAGAACAATTTTAGCAAGGCTATTATTCATTGGTGATAGTGTATATAAAAAAGTTGGGATTTTAAGCGGAGGAGAGAGAATCAAAGTTAGTTTTGCAAAACTATTTGTTTCAAATTCCAATGTCTTGCTATTGGATGAGCCAACAAATTATCTGGATATACCATCAATTGAAGCTTTACAAAGTATACTTTCTGAATATGCAGGAACAGTTTTGTTTGTATCTCATGACAGGTCTTTTGTGGACAGTATTGCACAGAAGCTGCTGATAATAACTAATGGTCAAGTGCTGGAACATGATGGAAATTTGAATGATTATCAAAATAAAAATGATTCCCAAAAAATTAAAGAAAGTACTCAAACACAAAAGCTATTATTAGAGATGCGTATTACTGAGGTGCTATCAAAGCTAAATAACTCAAATAATGACCAAAAGCTTGAGCTTGAGTATCAAGAGCTGGTTTCAAAGCTTAAACTGCTATAGAGTACTGTTAAAGCAAAAAGTCAATTCCTATATGGGGCTGTTGCTGAAAGATAAAATAAAAATAACCAAGCTATTTAGGGTTTACCATTAATTTAATTGTACCTTTATAGTTATCCAAATCATATTTCTAATCTTTCAGCAAGCCCTAAATAAGTCTCCCTTGCTGTTAGAATTTTATATACGAAAGTTGATTTAATAATTATATAACGAGGCAAGAAAATGTCCCCCACTTCTATAAGTGGCGGGTACCACTTTGGTTATCAGGCGGTGAGAATATCTCCCGCCTCGATGAAACGCCGCTGATGTAATGAAATTTTTCTACAATCGA
>JAEWST010000155.1 GCA_023398105.1 Bacillota bacterium
TCGATTGTAGAAATATTTCATTACATCAGCGGCGTTTCATCGAGGCGGGAGATATTCTCACCGCCTGATAACCAAAGTGATACCCGCCACTTATAGAAGTGGGGGACATTTTATTGCCTCGTTATAAAATAAACGAGGATATATAATAAGAGTTTAAATAATAAAATCAACTTTTGCTACTTAATATCAAAGGTATAAATGGAGAGTTCGGTAGAATAAATGTATCAATGGTCTAGTAAACAAATAGATTTATTTAAAATTTATTAAAGATATTTGGGCAATAAACCATTGATAATTATTCTGCACCAATAGACTTTTATTTGCGAAAGTGGAGTAATAAAGAATATTGTAATAAAGAGGGTTTAGATATTTATGAAAATGAGCTTAAAAGTTCATATTGATAATTTAAGAAACGGAATGATTCTCGGAGAAGATGTTTATTGTAATGAGAATCTACTCCTTTCAAAAGGAATGATTTTAAAGAAATGTTATGTAAAAAAGCTGGTATCTAGAGGAATATCAGAGGTTGCAGTTCTAGCGGATAGAACCTATTATGATGATATCTTTTTAAATCCAGTTGAGAAGTTTTATGTAGAGACATATGAGGCTTTGACTAAAGTAATTGAAAGATTCAAGGAAACAGATAAAATAGAAATTTCACGAGTGTTTCCAATAGTCGAGAATATATTGGAGGCTGTATTTTCAAGTCAGAATTCAGTTCTATCACTTACAGGTTTTAGAGGTGAGGGCGATTATTTTCTGTTACATGCCTTAGATGTTTGTATTTACAGCCTTATAGCTGCAAAATTTATGAGATTAAGCTACGAAGAGATAGTGGCACTTGGTATTGGAGCTCTTCTACATGATATTGGAAAAATTAAAATATCAGATAGTATAATCAATAAAGAGGGAAAATTGACCGATGATGAGTTCAATGAAGTAAAAAAACACTCTGAATATGGATATCAAATTCTATTAAAATCTCCTCAAATTGGTTCTGATATTGTCAAAGTAGTTTTGCAGCACCATGAACGCTGTGATGGTAGTGGATATCCAAAACATTTGAAGGATAAAGATATAGATATGCTGTCTAAAGTAGTTGCAATTGCTGACATATATGATGCGTTGACATCAGATAGGGTATATCAAAATAAGGTTCTGCCCCATGAAGCAGCAGAGTATTTGCTTTGTATATCAAATACACTAATTGATCCACATATTGCAAAAGTATTTATTAATAATATTGCTATTTATCCCAAGGGATGTCAGGTGCTACTTAGTAATAATCAAGTAGCTTTTGTAATTGATTCAAACCGTAAAATGCCATGGAGACCCGTCTTGAAGATTATGACGGATAAATATAGAAACCCTTTGTCAGTCCCATATGAATTTAGCTTACAGGAAAATTCTAATGTATTAATTACACAAATTTGTTGCTAATATAGACTATGGTCAATTACGATACTAAGCCTTTGGCACGATATAAGCTCAAAAAACAAAATTGTGCTAACATTATTTGTTTTCGAGCTTATATGATTTTAAATACTAATACATAACTAGCGGGAGTTGCCCTTTCATAGCCATTTGGAGTCTTCTTTCAACTTCAAACCAATTTATTAGTCGCCACCAGGATTCAATATACTTTTTGCGTTCATTTTTGTAATCTAGATAATATGCATGTTCCCAAACATCGCAAACCATTATAGGTATTGCACTCCATTGGGTCAAGTCTTGATGCTTCTCTGCTTGGAGGATTTCCAATCTCATCCATGCAGGTTGCCAAGCAAGTATTCCCCAACCAGAAGCTTCAACCTTTTCAGTAGCATTTTTGAATTGCTCTTTAAAGGCATTATAGCTTCCAAAGTAATTATTAATCTGAGCAATTGTTTGTGTTCCTGGTTGCCCTGTCATACCAGCAGGAGCCATAATTGTCCAATATATACTGTGAAGTATATGACCAGAACCATTAAAGGCAAGTTCATTTGCCCAGTACTTAATATATTCATAGTTGTTTTGATTACGAGCCTCTTGAAGCTTTATTTCAGCTTTATTAAGACCATCAACGTAGGCTTTGTGGTGCTTATCATGATGATACTTTAGTGTTGTCTGGCTTATTACAGGCTCTAATCCATCGTAGGAGTAGGGTAATGGCGGTAACTGATGCTTGCCAATCGGAATCATATTAACCTCCCTCGCCACCTAGGGCAAAAAATATAGTAGACTATTGTAGGGGTGAGTACATGTCAGTACGGATAGCCACCATAACGCAAAGGGTAACCTCCATAATAGTGTGGACGTCTTCTGCGAAGAAGTTCTCTTAACAACAGAATGCTAATTAGATCTCTTCTGAAACGTCGCCTACTACCTGAACCAAATTGTCTATAATCAGCATCGTTTTCATCCCGCTCTTGATATTCTGCATCTACGTATGAACCGACAGAATTGTCTATTTCATCAACTATTTCCTCAAGCTGCTTACGTGAAGGGTTATACATTGCTCCATATATTTTATTGAACATATCGCAATGACGGTTAACTTCGGGATTAATAATATAATAGCACTTAGGGTACATAGATTCCAATTGATCCTGTGGCATTTCTATCATTGGAGAATACTCAGCAGGAACATCCATCATTTGCATATATGGAATATAAAAATTTGGCATTAAGCTTACCTCCTAATTAAAAAGTTAGTCATAAATAAAAACATGCAGGTCTTAAGTTATACTTATATACTAGTGAACACTATAATTATATGAATATTTTAGATGTGTGGTTACAAATTATAATTATTATGTTAATATTATCTATTGCTACTCAAGATTAAAATGGAAAGATATAAGTGTTTTTGCCGGAAAACAGACACCATTGGCACACTATGAATCATGGATGGTGAATGTGGAAAGAAGATTGAACACTAAGAGTCTATATCTAATGGCTGAACTGAAACGGAAAATGTTAGTCTTTCTGGACAAGTATTTAGAAATATAGAGATTAAAAATAGGGAAATAGGTATAATAGATTTTATAAGCTCAATAAATATGGTGCAGTTTAGAAGAATATAGATAATCTTTAAGAGATTTATAAATGGAGGGTTCCTATGAGTGAAGACAAATTGCTTGAAGAAGAGATGCTTGAAAAAAAGATTTGGGCTGTTATTGGTGCTAATCAAGACCCAGAGAAGTTTGGTAACAAGATTTATCACAAATTGAAAACACGAGGTTATGAGGTTTATCCTATAAACCCAATGTACGAAAGTATTGATGGGGATAAATGCTATAAAGACCTTTCTTCACTGCCTGTAGTTCCAGAGGTAATTGATATGGTTGTATCTCCAAAAAGAGGAAGAGCGTTTATTGATGAAGCAGCAAAATTGGGTATTAAGTATATCTGGCTTCAGCCTGGCACTCATGATGAAGAAATATTGAAACAGATTAATGGACTTGGACTACAAAGTGTTCAAGCATGTGTACTTGTTGGGCTTATATCAACAACAAATTATTAGAACTTAAATATACCAGTATAATTTGATTTAAGGTTAGCGTCAGCTTTCCATTGATAATGCAACCACACCTTATTTTACTAGGTTTTAAGCAGTATATTCAACTGATAAGTTTGAGTATATAATTTTGTGCCCCAAGTGGGGAGTAGGAGACTAATATGACAAATCAAAAACTTTATGATGCAATATTTACAAGAAAGTCAGTAAGAAAATATGAAATGATACCACTAGCTGAGGAAGTTATGGAGGACATAAAAAACTATGCTGATAATCTTAAGCCCCTTGATGACAGTATAAGATATTCAATATCATTTTTGAGTGAGGTTGATACAAAGTTATTAATACCTGTCAAAGTTTCACCCCATTATATTTGTATATACTCAGAAAAAAAGGATGGGTATTTAATGAATGCAGGTTTTCTGTTACAGCAGATTGACTTGTATTTATCTGCAAAGGGTATTGGAAGCTGTTGGTTGGGTTTTTTTAAACCTAAAAAAGAGGTTGATACTCAAAAAGAACTTGAATTTGTTATTTTAATTGCCTTTGGAAATTCAATAGAAGCTGTTCATAGGAAAAATACTTCTGAATTTTCACGAAAAAGTTTTTCGGAAATAAGCTCAATAAAGGGTGCAGAAAAATTGCTCGAACCAGTTAGACTTGCTCCATCGGCTACTAACAGTCAGCCTTGGTTTTTTAGTGGGGATTTAAAAGAAATTGTAGTCAGCAGACAAAAGCTATCATTATTTAAATCACCATTTATTAGCAAATATAATCAAATAGATATTGGAATTGCATTATACCATTTGTGGCTGTCACTTGAACACGAGGGGAAAACTGTAGCCTATGATTTTAATTATGCAGATGCACCTGAAGGTTATGAATTTATGGTAAAGGTTATAGTTAAAGAAAAATAAACCTAATATAACGAGGCAAGAAAATATCCCCCACTTCTATAAGTGGCGGGTACTACTTAGGTTATAAAACAATTTTTTATAACCTCCGTATAATTAATCAATAGCTTTTATTTTAAGCCAACTTTATTTTGAAATTGTAAAATGGAATTTGATATTCTTCCAATAAAACACAAAGTATGCTAGACTATTAAAGTGTATCAAGTCATTTATATAAAGTAGCATGACTTGGTATATAATTTAGATTTAAATTGAAAGTCAAATACTATCGTCTATATAGTTTGAAATTTGATTTTCAATTATAGTGAGGCAAGAAAATGTCCCCCACTTCTATAAGTGGCGGGTACCGCTTTGGTTTTCAGGCGGTGAGAATATCTCCCGCAACGCTTAAACGTAGCTAATTTTTGAAATTTTTATACAATCGAAAAATTTCACTTTGAATATAGGCGTTATAATATTAATTTGGGGTGTGTAATGTATCTTAAAAGACTAGAAATACAAGGGTTTAAATCATTTGCAGACAAAATATCCTTAGACTTTTCTTCTGGAATTACAGCAGTGGTAGGTCCAAATGGAAGCGGAAAAAGTAATATAGGCGATGCTGTTAGGTGGGTGTTAGGCGAGCAAAGTGCAAAGACACTCAGAGGAAGCAAAATGGAGGATGTTATTTTTGCTGGTACTGAGAACAGAAAACCTGTAGGCTTTGCAGAAGTATCTCTTACTATTGACAATTCTGATAATTATTTGCCTGTAACATATAGTGAAGTAACTGTAACAAGAAGAGTTTACCGCTCAGGTGAGAGTGAGTATTATATAAACAAAACTTCTTGCCGACTCAAGGATATTTATGAGTTGCTATTAGATACTGGTATAGGCAGAGATGGGTATTCTATAATCGGACAAGGTAGAGTTGATGAGATTTTAAGTTCAAAATCTGAGGATAGAAGGCATATCTTTGAAGAAGCTTCTGGAATTATGAAATACAAGGTAAGAAAGCAAGAGGCTGAAAGAAAACTGGATTTAACAGAACAAAACCTTATTCGCATTAAGGATATTATTAATGAGCTTGAGTCGCAGATAGAACCCCTCCGAGAACAATCAGAGGCAGCTAAAAAATATTTATCTTTGAGAGAGGCATTAAAGGAACTGGAAATCAATGTCTATTTAGACAGTATAGATAAGCTTAAAGAAAAAATTAAAGAATATGAAGTGCAGTTTAAAGATATAAAGGACAATATTGATGCTGAAGAAAGAAGATTACGCAATATAACAGTTCAAAATCAGCAAAAGAATGAGCTGCTCAAGAGTTTGGAAGTAAAGGTAAATGAAGCAAGAGACAGTTTTTATATAGTCGAAGCAAATCTTGAGAAGAGTAGTTCTGAGATTAGCTTGAAAAAAGAAAAAATAAGTAGCTTAAATCAGAATATTCACAGACTTGATGAAGAAATTACAGAGCTTGATTCCAAAACCAAACAATTAGTACAAGAGGAAAAAAATAGACTTAGTAAGATTGAATATTTAAACGGACAACATAAGGAATTTTCAAGTAAGCTTGAAAAATATCAAGCCGAGCTAGATGTGATAATATCAACCTTGAGCGAAAGTGAACGTGACATTGAGCTGCTAAAGGCTGGAATAATGGACAAGCTGGATATTCAATCAGATAAGAGAACTCAGATAAATAATATTAAAAACCATGTTGAGAATATAAAGAAAAGACAAAATTCTATTGGTACAGAGATTTATACTCTTAAAGTGGAAAAAGATAAAGAAAACATGAAAAAAGAAGACTTAGCTGAGAGTATACGAAATTCGGCAAATCTTATAAAGCATGAAAAGGAAAAGATTGCGGAGCTAAGTACGGAAAAAAATGAGCTTCAAGCTACACTTATTGACTTGGAAAAACAGCAAGGAACTGTAAAAACAGATATACAAGTAAAGTCTTCAAGACACCGCCTGCTCAAAGACATGGAAAAAAGCATGGAAGGCTATAGTCGAAGTGTAAAGGAAATAATGAATGCCTGCAAAGCATCATCTGATTTTGGAAAAGGTATTCATGGTACAGTTGCACAGCTTTTCAGCGTTGATAAAAAGTTTGAAACAGCCATAGAAATGACATTAGGCGGTGCAACCCAAAACATTGTTTCTTCTTCAGAAGATGATGCAAAAAAAGCTATAGACTTTTTGAAAAGAAACAAATTGGGCAGGGCAACCTTTTTACCTATAACAGCAGTACGGGGAAAGAGACTAGATGATAATACAATTACCAGATTAAAGGAATATAGTGGCTTTTGCGGTATCGCATCAGATTTGGTAAGCTGTGATGAGAAATATAGGGGTATTGCTTTAAACCTTTTAGGCAAGGTTGCTGTAGTTGAGAATATTGATTCAGGTATTAATATTGCGAGAAAGTTTAGTTATTCCTTTAGAATAGTTACCCTTGAGGGAGATATATTAAGTACAAGCGGCTCAATGTCAGGTGGCAGCAATGACCATAAAGGTTCAGGTATTTTGGGAAGAAACAGAGAAATTCTTGAGCTTGAGGAAGCCATTGAAAGCTTAAAGAAAAAAGATATAACCTTAGGTGTAAAAACATCTGAAGTTAGAAACATGCTTGCGGAAGTAGATACAGAATTGAATGCAGAAAATATAAAATTAAGAGATAATGAGCTGGTTATAACAAGGGATGAGAATCATTTAAGCATGTTAGATGACAATATTGTCAAGCTTGATGCGAAAATTGGTATGCTAAAGGATGAAAAATCCCAAATGCTACAGCAAGAGCAGGATACAATAAAAGAACAAGAGAAATACGAACTAGAGCTTGAAGCCATTGAAAAGGATATTATTGAAACAAAAGCAATAATAGCAGAACATCAAGAGAAGTTTAAAGCCAATCAAACGGTCAGAGATGGCTTGCATGATGATATTACTGATTTCAAAATATCAGTAAACTCAATAGCTGAGAGTTTGCAAAGTGTCAATGAGCATATAGAAAGAATTGCCTTAGATAAAGATACAATGCAGAAAAGTATAAGCAAAAAGGAAGCTGAGAAGCTTAAAGCAAATAATGAGATTGAAGCCCTAAAACAAGAAATTGAAGGGCTTGAGAGTACAATAAAAAAATTACAAACTGAAAGAACAGGCAAAACTATTGAAATAGACAGACTTGTTGAAGAGAAAAAGGTTCTAGAGGAAGAATCCTCAGACTTTATTGACAAGCTCAATGAGGCGAATAAGACAATTCATTTGCTTCAAGAGGAATATAACAGGATTGATGTAAAGAACACCAAGGCTGAAGCAGAGATGAAAGCCATTCAGGATAGAATGTGGGATGAATACGAGCTTACTTACACAAATGCAGCCGAGCTAAAAAAAGAAATTCAAAGCATACCGCAAGCACAGAGGACAATTAATGACTATAGGGCACAGATAAAAATGCTCGGACCTGTTAATGTTTCAGCTATTGATGACTACATTAAAACCAAAGAGAGATACGAATTTATGTCAGTTCAGCAAGATGACATGGAACAGGCAAAGGAAAAGCTACACAAGATAATACATGAAATGGTACAGGTAATGAAAAAGCAATTTGTTGACCAGTTCAAAATTATAAATGAAAATTTTGGTATAGTGTATAGAGAGTTATTTGGCGGTGGTCATGCTGAATTAATTATTTGTGACATGGATAATGTTCTTGAGAGCGGTATAGACATTGAGGTTCAGCCGCCAGGCAAAAAGCTTCAGAATATGATGCTGCTTTCAGGTGGAGAGCGTGCCTTTACAGCTATTGCATTGCTTTTTGCTATACTGAGAATGAAGCCCACGCCATTTTGCTTGCTTGATGAAATTGAAGCGGCTCTTGACGATGCTAATGTATACAGATTTGGAGAGTACTTAAAGAAATTCTCCCAAAACACCCAGTTTATTATGGTAACTCATCGTAAAGGTACTATGGAGGCGGCAAATGCAATGTATGGAGTAACAATGCAGGAACATGGTATATCCAAGGTAGTATCTATGAAAATGGGTGAAGTTGCGGTTTAATAACTGAATCAATTTTCGTATATAAATATTCTATCATTGCGGGAGAATTATCAATGGTTTGTTGCAGAAATAATTGAGTATAAATAACAACTAAATTTGGAGGATTAATAATGGGATTTTTTGACAGACTGAAAGACGGATTAATGAAAACAAGAAAAAGTATTACAGAAAAGATAGATCAAGTGCTTGTTTCTTTTGGAAAGGTTGATGAGGAATTATTTGAGGAGCTTGAGGAAATTCTAATAACATCTGATATTGGTATTGACACTACATTGAAGATAATTGAAAGCTTAAAGGAAAAGGTTCGTGAAAGAAAAATCATTGACGCTATGAAGGTAAAGGATTTATTAAAAGAAGAACTTAAGGAAATACTAGAGTCTGGAGATAATAGCATAAAATTAGATAATAAGCAAGCAGTTATTATAGTAATTTGTGTAAATGGAGTTGGAAAGACTAATTAAATAGGTAAAATTGAAAA
>JAEWST010000169.1 GCA_023398105.1 Bacillota bacterium
CCGAGCTCTGTCTTGAGAGAAGCCGGTAATGATTGCTGAGAAGAGAGATATATATGGTCACATAATAAGACCTCCTGATTAATATAATGTTCTGGTCGATTCAAATGTAATTCATCGGAGTAGTTATCATTTTTTGAACAAAGGATAATATCTGATAATTGTTCCAGAAGAATAGAAACATTGAGATGCATAATTATACCTCCTTTATAAACACTACAAATTGTAGCTTATTTTCTTGGAAAAAGCAATAGTTTACGGCTATCTATTTCTGATATGCAGGAGTAGAATATAATCATGCTCAAATTAAACTACAATGTGTCGGTATAAAGAGTATGCTGTGTAAAATTAATTTTCAAGATAGGAGACAGATAAGATGAACGAGATAATCAAAATCATATTAAACAGAAGAAGCATCCGCAAGTACAAAAATGAACAGATTAAAGATCAGGAGCTGCAAATGATACTGGAAGCCGGAAAATACGCTCCTTGTGGCTTGAATCAACAATCTACCTACTTTACTGTAGTACAAAATGAAAAGATGCTAAAAAAAATTAATGATGTGTGCAAGCAAGTCTACCTCAGTTCAGGGATTAAAGTTTTTGAGGATCGAGCAAAGGCTGATAATTTTTGTGTATATCATGGTGCTCCGACGTTTGTTATAGCATGTGGTGAAAAGGAGGTGGCCGCTTATCTCAATAACGGCAGTGTGGCACTAGAAAACATGTTGATTGCTGCTGAATCTATGGAAATTGGTTCATGTTGGATTCATGCACTGACCATGATTTTCCAGACAGAGGAAGGACAAACATTGAAAAACGAATTAGGAATCCCAGACAATCATGTCTTTGTTGGTGCAGCCACTTTTGGATATAAAGACATGCCACAGCCATCTCCGGCTCCAAGAAAGGAAGGAACAGTAAATATTATTCGTTAAATAATCTTTAGTAGATAAAGTAAATATTTACTGCTGGTTATAAGGCATAGATTATTGGAGGTACCTATGATTGCGAGATTTGTTAAAATAAAATGTATTACAGGGATGGAAGATCAATTAATAAGGGTAGGTAAGAATAAGTTGGTATCACTAAATGTTAAAGCTGGTTGTATCGAAGTACATTTCCTAGAGCCTAACTATGAGGCAGATAACCCGCATTTTGGTGTTATCAGTTTGTGGAAAGATCAACAATCGCTTACTTCCCTAAGAAATAATAAAGAATACCGTTCGTTACAAAGTGAATTAGCACCAATACTTGAGTTGATAACAGAAGAAATATATACCGTATCTAATTAAGGATAAGCGGATTAATCAGTTATCCGACAATACAAAAGTAATAAAGGAGATTATAAAAATGACACAGATTTATCCAAATCTTTATCAGTTCACGGATGTTGTTGAGCCAATTAAACTTTCTATGCACCAATACCTGCTTCTAACGGATGAGCCCATCCTTATTCAAACAGGCTCTGTAACACAAGCTCAAGCCATGTTACCTAAGATTAAGGAGTTGCTAGGTGACTGCTCACTCAAATATATTTTAATTTCTCATTTTGAAGCGGATGAGTGCGGAGGTTTGTCACTGATTATAAAGGAGTATCCAAATGCAATTGCTGTTTGTTCGGAAGTGACTGCAAGGCAAATCTTAGGGTTTGGAATTGCAGCAAATGTTGAAATTAAAAAACCGGGAGACTTCTTCACCGGAAGTAACTTTGACTTTGAAATAATTAGTTATCCCTCTGAGGTGCATATATGGGAAGGCCTTCTGTTCATGGAAAAGAAGAACAGAATTTTTTTCAGCAGCGATTTGATGTTTGGAATGGGAGAAAACCATGGACATGTTCTAGAAGCCAGTTGGGACGATGCGGTGGGTGACAGTGGCGCAGAGTCTCTTCCCACCCTTGATATGCAAAAGAAATTGATTGATGATTTGAAAACACTTAGTCCTGCGTTTGTAGCTTCTGGACATGGACCTTGTATCAAGATTATGTAAGCATCAGAATAGTACC
This sequence comes from Bacillota bacterium, assembly GCA_023398105.1. Classification (GTDB taxonomy): domain Bacteria; phylum Bacillota; class Clostridia; order Acetivibrionales; family DSM-1351; genus Ruminiclostridium. The sequence goes on from JAEWST010000169.1 coordinate 2,005, forward strand.
AAGAGTTTTTTTGAAATATAGAATGTTTTAAGTTCAATAACCCCACCTCTTGGACTTTTCTGCTGAATTTTAGTGGCTTCCAGTCAATAATTTCTAGTCGACAGCATTAAAACATGGTACACTAAAAACAGCTTAAGCAATTAGATGGATATAGGCATGACTGGTAGTCAGGTACTATATCCATAAATATATTGTAGTAAATAGCAGAGAAAATAGGGGAAGGAACATAGATGAGGAAAATAACTTGGGGAATAATAGGACTTGGTAATATTGCCAATAAATTTGCTCAAACACTAAGGGAAATGAATGAAGTTGAACTTAAAGGCGTCGCTTCAAGAAACAAGCAAAAATCAGAGAATTTTGGTAAAGAGTATGGAATTAGCCCAAATAAATGTTATGGAAATTATGAAGATTTAACGAAGGACGAGGATATAGATGCTATATACATTGCAGTTCCTCATGTCTTTCATAAAGAAATATCTATTTTATGCCTGAAAAACGGCAAGTCAGTATTGTGTGAAAAGCCTGTTGCAATGAATGAAAATGAAATAAAAGAAGTCATTAGTGTTGCAAATGAGTATAAAACATTTTTTATGGAAGCTATGAAAACCCGTTTCCTACCAGTTAATCAAAAAATAAAACAATGGATTGATGAAGGAAGAATAGGAAAAGTAAGCCTATTACAGGCAGATTTTGGATTTAGAGCACAATTTGATCTACAGAACAGACTATTTAAGAAAGAATTAGGTGGCGGCTCCTTATTAGATGTAGGTGTATATAATGTTTCTTATAGTTCATTTATTTTTGATAAAACTCCTACAAATATCTGTAGTAATATATTTATAGGAGAAACTGGAGTAGATGAAAGCGTTTCAGTTATTTTATCTTATAAAGATGGAGAGCAGGCATTACTTTATAGCGCTATAAACCTTGATACCATAAGATCTGCCAATATTCTTGGAACGAAAGGGAGGATATGTGTCCCCAAATTTTCAAATGCAGATACTGCTTATATTCTTACTAATGGAGTTGAAGAAAAAATACACATGCCTTTTGAGATAAACGGTATGGAGTATCAGGTTAGAGAAGTAGTAAAGTGCATGAATGAGGGGAAAATTCAAAGTGAAATTATGAGTTGGAACGATTCAATTGAAATAATGAAAATAATGGATAGTGTAGGAAGCCAAAAGAGATTCTCATAATTGTGGTATACGTATTATCACCGAAGAGGGTTGTCAGCTTCAAATGAACAAGTACTTTGTAACCTTAAATAATGTGCATAAATCATAAAATGCTAAAATAGCAGACAACCAAAAATCGCTGAATAATCAGAGGTCTGGTTTTTGTCTGCTATTTTTCTTTGTAAATAAACCCCAAATGTAAAAACTTTAAAAGTATATAAAAAGAGCTGGGTACCAGCTGATAGATCATCTTCTCATTTAGGTTTTTCCATATCACTAAGCAAGGTGCCGTTTATGGCAAAGGTATCTTCGCCTAAATAATGGTAGGCAAAAATACTTGTCTTTGATTCACCCAGAATATTAATAGTTGCAGCCTTAACAGCCACAGCAAGTTCAGCGGTCTTTTCTTTTCCAATCGGAGGCCCCTGAACCTCTACAGTTACCACCGGATTTTCACTTGTAATAAGTTTACCATTGATGTGATAGCTGTCGTATTCATTAAAATAAATTTCGATAGCTGGAATTCCTATACTGTTATAGGATATCTCATAAATTTTATCTGCAAAAATGTTTTTTACAGATTGATCTAGCTTTAATGTTTTAATGTTTATAATTGGCATACAAATTCTCCTTATACTATAGTTTATTTTTGATTGGAAACCCAGCACTAGTTTGTAGAATATCATAACATATTTGTTTTTACTACCCGTATTTTGTTGATTTTTCTTATTTAAAACACTATAATTTGTAGCACAGAGATATCAAGAGAGAAGTTAAAAAGGCTACAGAATTCTATTGAAATGGGATATCATCACATTCTGACGCTCTAGAAATCTATGGTTAATAATCCATGAGTGCTAATGCAAATAAGCTAAAGACAATTACGGATATGGGATTTAATCATATTGTATCGAATATACATTTCAGATAATTCAATATAGCATATATAAAAGTTGTAATTAGTTTTCCAGCTATGGTATACCAGCACTTTTTCAAGAGTCTGTTCTGTAACATATTGCTTGTTTAAATACTGTTTTAAGATGTACTGCAATGAAGTGTAGTGGTTTTTGTTACGTGCCAGATTGGTGCCGGTTCCAAGAGTCGCTAACCTTGCAGAGCTGAATGAACATCTTATCAAGGATTGTCTGAATTACCGAAACACTCACAAGGTAGATTCACGCTCCTGCACCGTAAAGGAAGCTTATGAGGAAGAATGGTACTATTTAAAGCAGATCCCAGCTTACCGCTATGATACCAGCCGTATTGCTACTCCAACAGTTGGGGATTATTC
>JAEWST010000171.1 GCA_023398105.1 Bacillota bacterium
ACCATCACCTATACAAAGGGTATCTTAACGGTAACGGCGGTTCCAGACTACACCGTCACCTTCAACCCGAACGGCGGCACGGTCAGTGAAACATCACGCTCAGTTGCATCCGGCACAGCGGTAGGAAGGCTCCCGACACCGACACGTTCTGGCAGTTACAGCTTTGACGGCTGGTATACGGCGGCAAGCGGCGGAACTCAAATCTTCGTAGGCACAACCGTCAGTGCAAATGTGACCTACTATGCTCATTGGACTTATACCGGCGGCGGTGGCTCTGGAGGTGGCGGCGGAAGCTCCTCAAACGACAACAGCAGCCCTGTCATCGTCACCCCACCCGCACCGGATAAGCCGAATTCACCCACTCAGGGAGAAATCAAGGTTCCCGGCATAGTGGACGGCAAGGGCAATGTCACAGTGAGCCTCACTGACAAAACTGTGACTGACGCTTTTAACAAGGCATTGGCTGAGGCCAAGAAAAACGACACGGAGCAAAATGGCATCACGGTGGTTCTCCGTGTGGATACTGGCAACAAAACCGGCTCCAATGTTACGGTCAATCTGCCAAAGGCCGTGCAGGATACCATCATTGCAAAGAAAATCGTCAACACCATTGTGGTGGTAGACAACCCCGACATCAGAGTCGGTATGGATTTGGCGACCGTACAGGAAATCAATAAGCAGGCAAAATCTGATGTAAATATCACCGCCACCCGTGGGGACAGTAGCAAGCTGACCGGTGATGCGAAAAAAGCCATCGGTAGCCGCCCGGTATTCGACCTCAAGGTGAACTACGGCAACGGCAAGGAAGTTAGCAGCTTCGGCGCAGGCAGCGTATCGGTAACCATCCCATATACCCTCGGCGCAAATGAAAAGGCCGGGAATGTGCAGGCGGTCTATGTGGACGCCAAGGGCAAGGTACACTGGCTCACAAACTCAGTCTATGACAGTGTGGAAAAGGTACTGCGTTTCAGCACCGATCATTTTTCCACCTATGGCATCGGCTATAAACAGACTAACACCGCATTTACGGACATTGCAGGTCATTGGGCAAAGGGAGATATTGAGTTAGTGGTAAGCCGTGGATTGTTCAGCGGCACTTCTGAAACCAAGTTCAGCCCGAACACCACTATGACAAGGGGAATGTTCGTTACGGCGCTGGGGAGGCTTGCAAACGCCGATGTGAGCGGCTACACAAAGAGCAGCTTCACCGATGTGAAAGGCGACGCCTACTATATGGGCTACATTGAGTGGGCAAGCAAAAACAACATTGTAAACGGCACCGGCAACAACAAGTTTGCCCCGGATCAGTCCATCACCCGTGAGCAGATGGCGGTCATTATGAGCAACTATGCCAAGACCATCGGTTATACTCTGCCGAAGGTTCATATCGAAAATATCTTTACAGATAACGCTAAAATCAGCACCTACGCCAAGGAAGCCGTGAAGCAGATGCAAATGGCAGGCGTAATCAGCGGCAAAAGCGGCAATCTCTTTGACCCGCAGAGTACAGCCACAAGAGCCGAGGTGTCTGCTGTACTGCGCCGCTTTGTGGAACTGGCAATTTCCAGCGACACGGCGCAGGGCTGGTCCATGAACGATTCTGGCAAATGGATGTACTTCAAGGATGGCAAGCCCCTCACCGGCAAGCAAGACATCGACGGGGTGACCTATACCTTTGATCAGTACGGCGTGACAGCGGATGTGCCGAAGAATTTGCGGTACACCACCTACACCGTGCAAAAGGGCGATAGCTTCTGGAGCATATCCCGCAAGCTGGGCTGCCCCATGAGCGAGCTGGAACGACTGAACAACAAGAGCCGGTTTTCTCTCATCCTCCCCGGCGATGTACTCAGAGTACCAGAGAAGTAAAACAACAAATCAATAAAGCTATGGGCAAACTCGGCAAAAGCCGGGGACGCAAAGCCGAGGGCAAGCCCTCCGAGCGAGAATGTCTGCGGTTGTTACGCTCCGTGGTGGAGCGGATTGCGATGATTCCTGCCGGTGATTATGATACTTCTGTTTTGAACGCTTCACCGCATTGAACAGCCCGGCAGGATGACCGGGAGAACGCATCACCCTCATTTGAGAGAGAATGAGGGGCGGCTTCTATGGATTCCATGTAACCGCGCGGAACGCTCATCATACCTTCTTTTTTATAAAACCTCTATCGGAGCGATAGAAACCATGCGGCGGAACAGGTATACCAGTCAACAGACTCTCAAATTCGATCCTGCTTTCCGCTGCATTCTTGTGTCGCTCCTTTAGGACTCAAAGGAGGCATAAAGCTATGAATGAGAAAAAAGTCTGCATGGCAGACATTCAAAATAAGATTTATGAAGCCGGTTTGTTCCGACCGGACGAAAAGGTGGTACTGACCACCAAGAATTGCGTCCTGCTAGAGCTTTATACCGGCAAAGCATACAGCTACCGTATGGTAGACCTGACAACATTAAAAGCGAAAAGACTGTTTTCCCGCCAGAAGCCCTTGTCGTCTTCCGGCTACCAGAAAGCCATTGAAAAAATGCTGGCACAGGTATCCGAGGTGGAAGAACCAATACTTGCAGATAAGCATAACCGTGCGAGGGAGCTTCTGACCTATATTTTTACGGACATTCTGCCAAGGCATGGCATGACCTTTCGGGAAAACCAGCTGTCCCTTGCCCTGTCGATGTTGGATGCTATGGAAGAAACCAAAGTAGCGCTGTGCGAGGCAGAGGTAGGCACGGGAAAGACGCACGCCTACATTTTGGCAGCGACAATCTACCGCTTGTTCCATGGGAGCAGTCAACCGACGATTATTTCCACTTCCACCATTGCCCTGCAAAAAGCATTGACCGAAGAATATATTCCGCAGATTTCCAATGTCTTAATGGAACATCGTATTGTTGAAACCCCTTTATCCTTTGTGGTGCGTAAGGGGAAATCTCACTATGCCTGTGATGACCGGATGCGAAATTACCGGTCCTCCATTGTGAATAATGGGCGTGAGGAAGATAAAGAACTGATTGAAACGTTGAATTGCTTATATACCGGCGCCTGCTCCATTGATTTGGACAGTTTGCCCCTGACTGATTATGTAA
>JAEWST010000001.1 GCA_023398105.1 Bacillota bacterium
ACTTCATATATAAACATTGCAGGCATATTATAAGCAAAGCAATCATTTTTCTCATTGTTGGGTATCAAATTGTACATTTCGTGTGAGTTGCTTTTATATTCTGTGATATAGCTTTTTTTCTCTGTTATTTCTGACCCCAAAAAGCTGTTTGTACACATTAATGCAAAAATCAAGGTCAAGGCAATTACCGATAGAGACTTTTTCTTGATTTTTATGCCATACTTTATTATAAATATTGCAGAATATGCAGTTAAAGGTGCTAGAAGCGTCCAATAATACATATAAGGATGTCTGCCTATCAATATTGCAAAAGAAATTACCATAGAGCTAAGTAGGATAAAGTTGCCGATTTTTATTTCGTCACTTGAATAACAGGTGCACATTGCAATAATATTTATTCCCAAAGCAATAAAAAAGCATATAAGCTGCTGGCTGTTTCCGTTAGGGATAAGACGATATTGCTCAGCTCCAACTTGGCAATACTTAATATTATGTAAAATAGTTGCATAAAACATATCATACAGTGTTCCAGTGCATAAATGATATATAATTATCGGAAGAGTAACAGTCATAATTCCTAAAGAGCTAAAAATTAAAGCACTTCTAATTAACATAAGAAATGTTGGCTTGCCAACTTGCGTTGTTTTCTTCCGGCTTTTCATATACATATAAATTCCTATAAAAAGGATAATTGATATAATCATGGCAACATTATTAGGACGCAAAAAAAACACTAAACCGAAGCACAAACCAATTATATATAACATCGATACAGTAAGCGTTTTGTCCCTTAGCCACTTATCAAAAACAAAAAGTGAAATAACGCAAAAGAAATTACTATATTCCTCGGTATAATTTCCTCCGTTAAATAATGTAACAGTTATCCATATGTAGACAAGGGGTATGAGAAGTGATAAGGTACTATCAATATATCGGTCTGCAATTTTATAAAGTATTAGAGCAGAAATTATTATAAGAAAAAGCTCTGTAAGCCATACTCCTGTTGTTCCGTCAATAAAAAGCTGAGGAAGCATATTGAAAATAAAAATAATTGGACCCTTGTGGTCAAAAAGACTTGAATAAAGCGTTTCGCCATGTGCCATTGCCTTACCCATAACAAGATACATACTGCTGTCTACGCCAAAATACTCAAAAAGAGGGCTTGTATTGTAAGCAAAAAAAAGCATAAAGAAAATAGAGGTTCCTATTAAAATAATAAACGGAATTACTAATACTTTATTCTTTTGCAAAAACAGGTCTCCTTTATAAAAGTGTAACTTGATTATAATACAAAAAAAGATTATTTTCAACATTTCGGACTTAAACACCTAATTTTTACAAATAACAGTCATTTGATAATTCTACCGCACCAATAGATTTTTTATGTAATAAGTTTGAGAGTAACATATAAGAAATGAACAACGGAAAGCTACTATAAACTGCTCCTATGTAATAAAAAGATGAGGCTTTAGACTCAAACCTAAACTATCGGCTTTAAACGGTAGTATTTGACTTTTTTATTAAGAGGAGCAGTTTTTATTAGAAGGAATTGTTATTAAGTATAGAGTGATTTTCTATAGTAACGCTTTAACTGCTTTCCACAGGACATCGCATAATTCGATGTTTTCACTGTTTTCAATTGCATCATCCTGTACAAAATTATCCTTTGCAATTTCTATATAGTCCTCATCAATAGCAACAGAAAGAGAAAAGTTACATTGACCAAAGTTTTTCCTTGAAAGGATATCCAACATTTGTCCAATATTAAGCAGAGGTAAACATTCCTGTTTTGAGAAGGATTCTGGTCTTTGGAATTCAAAACTAAAATCTTCATCAAAAGAGAAATCTCCTTCAATATCATCTTCCTCTTCATCATTAACATTCATTTCAGGGCTTTCATCATTTTCAATTTCATTATTTTCATCTATATTGTCGGAATCATTGCTTTCTGAATTATTATCCTGTAGTATTCTTATTTTTTGTTCTGGTAAATATTTTAAATCGAATAGAAGCAGGTTATAGTTCTTTAATATGGTAATTCCACCAATTACAAAAGTTATCTGACCATACTTTTCTTCGGCAGCATCAACACAAACAGTTGCTACTGCAGCATCATATAAATTCGGAATCCATAAATCACAAAGATTTTGTTTTTGCTCAGAACTCAATTCATCTAACTGTTTTTGAGTTATCATTAGCTTCATGTGGCTATCCTCCATAACTGTATTAAGCTGAACATAATTAGTAAAATTCAGAGTAGTTCAGCTGCATAAATATTATATTATATATTCTGGGAATTGTCATTTGAATTTCTAATGAGCTTTACACAAACATTCTGTTATCTGGGTCAATTACAAAATTTGTTCTTAGCATACTATTTCTTGCAATAATTTATCTATATACAGAAATTGTTGGTTTGCAACAGCCCTTTTGATAAGTTAAAGCGAGATTTAGGGAAATATTCTATTCTAAAATTCTCGACTAAATATTAGCTATGCCTTTAGTTTTAAAATATGTTTTAGTAGCAAAGCTCTGCAGTTTGAAAGTAAAATAATGAAGGGGGCTGGCTGAATTGTGCTTTTTGTAGTAATATATTGAATGGCACTAATTGAAATTTACTTTATAACGAGGCAAGAAGATGTCCCCCACTTCTATAAGTGGCGGGTACCACTTTGGTTATAAGAACACATATGTTATTTTTTTGTTGTTAATTTTAAAATATTTTTACTTAAAGTATGTGTGAAAGTTGAGTAAAAAGTCTTGAAAGCCGAACATTAGTTTGGTATTATTAAGTTGTTTGTTGGAATAAATTTTGGAGGAGTCACTAATGACAAAAGATTCTAGAAAGACTGAGTATGGAAATGAAAGCATTTCGTCGTTAAAGGGAGCAGATAGAGTCAGATTGCGTCCAGGAGTTATATTTGGGTCTGACGGGCTTGAAGGCTGCCAGCATTCTTTCTTCGAAATTTTGTCAAACTCAATTGATGAAGCAAGAGAAGGTCATGGAAAGGTTATAGAGGTTACTAGATTTGCTGATAAATCAATTATGGTTCAGGACTGGGGAAGAGGTATTCCCTTGGATTATAATACAAATGAAGAAAGATATAATTGGGAATTAGTCTATTGTGAGCTTTATGCAGGTGGAAAATATAAAAATAATTCGGGTGAGAACTATGAATATAGTCTTGGGTTAAACGGATTAGGTG
>JAEWST010000022.1 GCA_023398105.1 Bacillota bacterium
CCATTAGTCAGTATCATTATACCAAATTATAATCATGCGGATTATTTGGAAGAACGCATAAGAAGTATTTTTAATCAAACATATACAAATTATGAAATTATTATTTTAGATGACAGGTCAACTGATAACAGCATTGAAATAATAAATAAATTCAGAGACAATTCGCACATAAGCAACATCATAATAAACGAAGAAAATAGTGGATCACCTTTTAAGCAATGGTTTAAAGGAATATCTTTAGCAAAAGGAGATCTAATCTGGATTGCGGAATGTGATGACTCATGCGAATTTTGCATGCTTGAAAGACTTGTAGATACTTATCTAAAGTACAACTGTGTGTATGCCTTTTCTCGCTCTATGGTTATTGACTCGAAAGGAACTAAACAATACATAAGTCAAAGACATTTTAAAAAAGATATTCATTTAAGTGGTGATAAATTTATTAGAAAGTTCTTATGTATTTCAAACACAGTAAGAAATGCTAGTTCTGTTATTTTCAGTAAGAATGCAGCACTTTGTATTAATAAAGAGTTTATGACTTATCATGAAAGTGGAGACTGGATATTTTGGATTGAAATGGCAAGATTAGGTAATGTTGCGGTTATTTCATCTCCGCTTAATCTTTTCCGTCGCTATTTCGAAACCAACACTTCCATAGCTAGCAAAAATGGTTTAACTGATATCGAAGACAAAAGAGTATTTGATTATATGATAGCAAATAATTTAATAAGTAATAATTATATCTTTATAAAAAAGAAAAGGATGGCTAAAAAATTGTTATTCTATAACGCTTACGAAAATGAAGAAGTAAGACTAAAAGTGAAGAAAGCATGGAATATCCCTAGTTTTTATTTCACAATTTCTTATTTGTCATTTATATATCATAAACTATTTAAATAAACATCAGAATGCCGACACTGTTGTTTTATACAAGATACCATTGTGTACCAAGTAAAGGTGGTACAGAACATACCACAATCACTGTAGCAAAAAAATTACTGGAAGGTTATGGCATACATAGTATATCTACTTTTACCCATGATTTTGCAGGCGAAACTGACTGCTTCGACGCAGAATACAAATTATCAAAAAACAAGAAAGAAGCCTCAGAGCAAATACAAAGTATTATAAGTAAGCATAATGTAGATTTCGTTATTATTCAGGGATATTTTCATGAAATTGACGTATTCAGACATGCAATAAAGGATAAAACTAAATGTCATCTGATATTTACCCATCATTTTAATCCTGGTTGGGAGCAATTAAAACGAGGAGAAGTTGATGATAAGATTAAAAAGTCAAAAGGATATAAGCGCATGAAATATAGGGCTAAACTTAAATTATTTCCTATATTTTTGCGACTAAATAAACACAACTTATCTAAGCGATATAGATCTGCATATAGATATGCTGATAAAGTTGTTTTGTTATCAAATGGTTACATTGATAAATTTAAAAAATTAGGGCATTTTAATGACCGTAGTAAATTTTGTATAATACCAAATGCACTATCATTTACTGGTTCTTTTGACATGACTAGTTATTCAGGAAAAGAAAAAATAGTTCTTATTGTTTCTAGATTAGACGAACGCCAAAAAAGAATTCATCTTGCTTTGGATATATGGAAAAAAGTAAAGAAAAATAAAGCACTAAAAGATTGGAGACTTGAAATAGTAGGAGATGGAGACCAACCTTGTGTAAGGGAATATACAAAATGGTCCAAAGAAAACGAAATACCTGAAGTTGAATTTTTTGGAAGGAGGGCCCCTTTACCTTTTTATCAGAAAGCATCAGTCTTTATGATGACATCTGCATGCGAAGGATTGCCTTTAACAATATTAGAAGCTCAACAACAAGCTGTTGTTCCGATTGTATTCGATACATTTGATTCGATACATGACATAATAAATAGTGGTCAGAATGGATATATCATAAATGAAACGGATAATTTTTCTTACATCAAAGCTTTAGAAGATTTATTATTAAATGATGATTTAAGAAAGACCATGGCTGAGTGCGCTTTGACAAGTCAGCAAAAATTTTCAAAAGAAGTAATAATGAAAAAATGGATTGAGATGTTTGAAGACATTGTTTAACTTATATATCAATATGAAAATATTAATTATTTTACCATATATACCCTATCCTCTAGACTCTGGAGGAAATCAGGCTACGTTTTTTATGATTGACCAAATTCGAAAGGTTCATCAAGTATCATTATGTTTCGATATTTGTGGAAGAGGTGTAGTTAAGCATGTTGACTCTAATAAATCATTGTTAGTAGAACAACTGAAGGAAAAATGGCCTGATGTAACTTTTTACTCATTTCAAGGGCAGAGAAAATTCCAAAAAGACATTCCTAAATTAGGAACTTACGGCTGTATTTTGAAGGCACTGGAAGAGTCTTTTCATAGAAAATACATAAGAAAAGTTAAGCATTCCGAAGAAAAGCGTAGCAATGGAGAACTAATGATTGCTCCTTCTCCATTATTTGAAAAACCACGTGAACTTGATGAAGGATTTCTTCATTTTATTTATGAAATATCTAGACAGGTCTTTGATTGTGTGCAGATTGAGATGTATGAATATCTACATCTTGTTTATTTGCTACCAAAAACAGTTAAGCGCATTTTTATTC
>JAEWST010000034.1 GCA_023398105.1 Bacillota bacterium
TCGATTGTAGAAAAATTTCATTACATCAGCGGCGTTTCATCGAGGCGGGAGATATTCTCACCGCCTGATAACCAAAGTGATACCCGCCACTTATAGAAGTGGGGGACATTTTCTTGCCTCGTTATAATATATAGAATTATAGCAGAGTATTAAAGTATTGGTAAAGTATGAGGATATTCGCCTAAAAAAACGATATTTCATTTCTACCAAGGCTTTGAACAGTAATTGTCTTTAGAAATATACTATAACTATTTCAACAGAAAAGAGGATTAATAAATGAATATAACTGAGAATTTGAAATACTTATCAGAGCTTGTTGCAGTAGCAGGTTATGAAAAAGCTTCTGCTGAAAAGGTTGCGGATTTATTTAGAAGCTGCTGTGATTTTGTAGAGGTTGATAAATTTTCAAATGTAATTTGCATAAAAAAGGGAACTAGTGACAAAGCCAAAAAAATTATGATAACCGCTCATATTGATGAAATTGGATTTTTGATAAGGTCAATAGATGAAAAAGGCTTTGTTAGAATTACAAACATAGGTGGAATTGACAGCAAAATCTTATTGGCACAGGAAGTAATAATTCATGGGAAGCAGGATATTGTGGGCATTATAGGTGCTACACCACCACATCTGCTTAAGGCTGAAGACGCAGCTAAGCCTGTTAAAATTCAGGATTTATTTGTTGATACAGGATTTACTCAAAATGAACTAAAAGAAATTATTTCTGTGGGAGATACTGTTTCATTTAAATCAAATTTTTCTATTATGAATCAAAAGGTAAGCGGAAAGTCTTTTGACAATAGAGCTAGTGTAGCATGTTTGCTTGAAATATTGGAAATTTTAAAGAATATTAAGCATGAAAATGATATTATTTTTGTTGCTTCAACACAGGAAGAAACCTCATTGGTTGGTGTAAAAACAGTATCTTATTCATTAATGCCTGACGCTGCAATCGTAATAGATACTTGCCACGGCGAAATTCCTGATCTTTCAAAGGATTATTCCTCAACACCTGGAAAAGGCCCTGAAATTTCAATTGGACCCAACCTACACCCCAAAATGGTTAATAAGTTGTTTGAGCTAGGCAAAGAATATTGTATCCCATTTCAAAAAATGGTGGAGGCTGGTGATACAGGAACAGAAGCATGGGCGACTCAGGTTAGTACAAAAGGAATCCCTACGATACTTCTTTCCATTCCAATCAGATATATGCATACTGCTGTTGAAACCTTAAATATTGAGGATATAAAATTTACTGCCAGACTTGTAGCGGAATTTGCAAAGATTGATAGTGCTCAGTTAGAAGAGTTGGTTTTAATTGTTTAATTAGGAGGATAATATGCTTATAAAAGAACTTACAGATTTAAACGGTGTTTCAGGTAATGAAAAGGAAGTCAGAGATTTTATTATTCAAAAAATAGATAATTGCTGTGATTCTATAAAGGTGGATTCTATAGGGAATATTATAGCCTACAAAAAGGGAACAAACGGTATGGATACTGGCAAATTTAAAGTAATGCTCTCAGCACATATGGATGAAGTGGGGTTTATTGTTTCAGGGCATTCTGAAAAGGGCTTTATAAAGTTTAAGTCAGTTGGAGGGATAGATGATAGAATACTTCCTGGAAAAAAAGTTTTTGTAGGAAATAAGAAACTGGCTGGAGTAATAGGTTCAAAACCCATACATCAGCAGGATAAGGACGAAAGAGAGAAAATTACCAAAACTAAAAATTTGTATATTGATATTGGGGCTGATACCAAGGAGGAGGCTGAAAAGCTGGCACCTCTTGGAGAATATATTTCCTTTGACAGCCAGTTTGTGGAGCTTGGAAAAGATTGTATAAAAGCCAAAGCACTTGATGATAGAGTGGGGTGTGCAGTTTTAATTGAGGTGTTAAAGCATAGATATGATTTTGATATGTATGTTTGTTTTACTGTACAAGAAGAGGTTGGCTTAAGAGGTGCACAGGTAGCAGCTTATAGTGTAATGCCTGATGTTGCGTTAGTAATAGAAGGAACAACCTGTGCAGATGTTCCAAATGTAGAGCTCCATGATTATTCAACAGTATTGGGAAATGGTGCTGCACTTACAATAATGGACAGAACCTGTTATTGCGATAAGGGAATGGTACGCTTTCTGAGCGATGTAGCAACTAAAAACAATATTAAGTTCCAGTACAAGCAAACAACTACTGGCGGAAATGATTCGGGACAGATTCAAAGAACTGGTACAGGTGTCAAGACAGCTTCTATTTCAGTGCCTTGCAGATATATACATTCACCTGTTTCTGTAATGTGCAGAAGCGATTATGAAAGTGTAGAGAGGCTTACTCTTGCAGCATTAATAGAAATGAATAAGGATAAGGATTTTTTAAAAACCATAAATAATTTATAATAATTGGAGGGTGCCATGCAGGAATTATTAAAGAAGGTGACTCAAGCTTTTGGAGTATCAGGTAATGAGGAAGAAATAAGAGATGTAATAACTTCAGAGATAAGAAAATATGTTGATGAGATAAAAGTTGATAATATGGGCAATTTAATTGCTATCAAGAACGGAAAAAACAAGACAGGTGGGCAGGCAAAAAAGATAATGTTAGCTGCACATATGGATGAAATAGGTATTATAGCTACTTTTATTGATGAAAAGGGCTTTGTACGTTTTTCAAATATAGGTGGTGTATCAGCCTTTAATGCATTGGCACAGAGGGTTAGATTTAAAAATGGTACAATAGGTTGCATTAACGCAGAAGAAAAGCTGGAAGAATACAAAAATCTTAAGCTGGATAAAATGTTTATAGATATTGGCTGTAAAAATAAAGAAGAGGCTGAAAAGTTAGTTAAAATTGGAGATACAGCTAATTTTGTGGGAGATTTCTATGTTCAAGGTGACTGTGCAATTTCAAAGGCAATGGACAATAGAAGTGGATGTGCTGTATTGATTGAGCTAGCGAAGACTCTTCCCAAAACAGATAATGAAATATATTACGTTTTTACTGCTCAAGAAGAGGTTGGGTTAAGGGGAGCAAAAACAGCAGCTTTTGGTATAATGCCTGATTGTGCAATTGCAATTGATGTTACACTAACAGGTGATACTCCTCAATGCAAGGATAGAGAAGTCAAATTAGGTAGAGGACCTGCAATTAAAGTCAAGGATAATGCCTATATTGCTCATCCTCAGATACGCAGAGAGCTTGAGGAACTAGCAAAAAGCAATGGAATTCCATATACATTAGAATTACTTGATAGAGGAGGAAGCGACCCAGGAGCCATACAGTCTACGGGCAATGGAGTGCCCTGTGGAGGAATTTCCATACCTTGCAGATATGTTCACTCACCGTCAGAAATGGTTAACTTAGTAGATCTGCAAAATTGCGTAAAACTAGCTGGATTGTATGTAAGTAAGGCTTAAACTAGCAAGAACGAAGCTAATTTCGAACATTTTTTAAATTTGTAATGCAATCATTCGGAATTTATTGTATAATATTTCATGTTGCACAAAAGTTGCTACATCAAGTTAAATTTATTTTTAAGTAATTATATTTTATAAATATATAAATTAAAGCTTTTCTAAATATAGTATCAAACGGAGGTTAATTTTTACATGAAAAACGTTTATGAAAGTCCTTTAAATGCAAGATATGCAAGTAATGAAATGCAGTATATTTTTTCACCTGATATGAAATTTACTACATGGAGAAAGCTTTGGATTGCTTTGGCTGAAGCTGAAAAAGAGCTAGGCTTAAACATTACTGACGCACAGATTGAACAATTAAAGAGCAATGTTGATAATATTAACTATGAAGTTGCTGAAAAGTATGAAAAACAGTTCAGACATGATGTTATGTCACATGTTCATGCATATGGCGAGCTTTGCCCTGATGCAAAGGGCATTATTCACCTTGGTGCTACATCCTGCTATGTTGGTGATAACACAGATGTAATTGTTATGAATGAGGGATTAAAGCTTCTGAGAAATAAATTGCTTATTCTAATAAAAAAGCTTTCTGATTTTGCATTAGAGTATAAAGCAATGCCTACATTAGGCTATACTCATTACCAGCCAGCACAGTTGGTTACAGTTGGGAAAAGAGCCTGCTTGTGGATTCAGGAACTACTAATGGATTTAGAGGATTTAGACCATGCTCTCAATAATATGAAGCTTTTAGGCTCAAAGGGTACAACAGGAACTCAGGCTAGTTTTCTTAATTTGTTTGATGGTGATCATGAGAAGGTTAAAAAGCTCGAAACATTGATTGCAGAAAAGATGGGCTTCAAAAAGGTATTTGCAGTTTCTGGACAAACATATCCTAGAAAGCTTGACAGCAGAGTTTTAGGCGTATTAAGTGCTATTGCTCAGAGTGCCTATAAGTTTGGAAATGACATGAGACTTCTTCAAAGCATGAAAGAGATGGAGGAGCCATTTGAAGAGAAGCAGATTGGTTCATCTGCAATGGCATATAAACGTAACCCAATGAGATGTGAGAGAATTTGTTCTCTTGCAAGATACGTTATTATAGATGCAATAAATCCTGCTATTACAGCATCTACACAGTGGTTTGAAAGAACCCTTGATGACTCAGCTAATAAGAGAATATCTATACCAGAGGCTTTCCTAGCTACAGATGCTATTTTAAATATATATATAAATGTTGCAAGCGGCTTTGTTGTTTATCCAAAGGTAATATCAAAACACGTAATGGAAGAGCTTCCATTTATGGCAACCGAAAATGTTATGATGGAAGCGGTAAAGCGTGGAGGAGATAGACAGGAGCTACATGAGCAGATTAGAACTCATTCTATGGATGCAGGCAAAAGAGTAAAGGTTGATGGCGAAGCAAATGATTTGATAGAAAGAATTGCAAAGGATTCCATGTTTGGAATGTCTCTTGAGGAGCTAAATTCCGTACTTGAACCAAAGCATTATATCGGAAGGTGTGCAGAGCAGGTAGAGGAATTTATTGAGAATGAAGTAAATAAAGTATTATCTGCTGCTGATGTAACTGATATTGTGGTGGATCTGAAGGTTTAAGCCTTCTGTAAACTAATCGCAAATTATGCAGAGCATGAGACTTTTCTATTCAGCCAACGATAATAAACATATAGCACAGAATATAATTTCATAAACTATATATTTTAGGTGTTCGTACTTATCAAATGAAAAGTTAAATAATATCATAAAATAAGTTGTTTTATTTTGCAACAAGCCAATTGATACATATGGATCACCATAGACTAAGCTAATAATCTAGTGTCTAGATAGAATTATCGGTCTAGTAAAAAGTTGTGTCGACTAGAAATTTTCTATTGATAGTTAGCATAATGTCTTATATAATAAAGGATATATTAAAGATAGGATGTCATTACATCATCCTATCTTTTGTTTTTAAGAGAGGTGGGTCAAATGATAAATAAATTTAGCAATATCCCATTATATCTACAATTAAAGGATTTAATACTAGATAAAATAGAGAGAAATGAATATCCTCCAAATACTCAAATACCTTCAGAACAGGATTTATGTGAGCTTTATAATATCAGCAGACCAACAGTCAGGCAAGCAATAAGTGAATTGACAAACAGCGGTTTTCTTTATAAGGAGAAGGGAAAAGGAACCTTTGTTTCTGGGAAGAAGAATATAATTGATATTAAAAACTTCAATGGTTTCACTGATTCTATACTGGACTGCAAATCTCCTGCAGAGAAAAACATTATTGATATTAATGTTGTTGACAGTTCTTCTGTTGATTTATTAAACAATATATTCAATTACAATACTGGTATGCCTGTAGCAACGATTAGCTATTTGTCATGCATAAATAATCAGCCTAATTCTGTGTATTCCTTTAATAAATCCTACATACCTGTAAATTTGTTTCCTGATATTGTAGCACAGCTGAAGGATGGAAAATCATCAATTGATATATTAAGAGGGAAATATCCGTTAATTCCTGACAAGAGCAAAAGTATTTTAGAGGTGATTTTTGCCGACAATAATGATTCTCCAATACTTAGAGTTCAGCCTGGACAGCCCTTGATAAGGGTTCAAAATACTTTGTTTTCAAAAAGCGGACAATGCGTAGAATATGTTTGTTCAAAGTATAGAGCAGATAACTGTAGACTTCTATTTGAAGGAAGTAAGCAAGGTTAAAAAAAATCTTAGTAATTACCAATCAATCGAAAATAATTAGTATATTTATATTTTTGGAGGCTATATTTTTTATGGGTTCATATTATCTAAACAAAGACAAAAAATACAAAAAGAGAAGAACACTTGTTATTACACTAACTGTTTTTTGTATAATTGCTGCACTTATGGGTGGATATTTATTATTAAATAAAGATGGTTTTGATAACTCAAAACAGATAGCTACTCAGACAAGTACAACATCTGCAACAGAAACATCAACAGCTACTAACTCTTCACAAGCTACCGATGCAGTTACAACAGAAACAGCTCAAGTAGCTAGCAATACAACTGCTGCAGCACCAGTTAGCGTTGATACAAATACAGTGAAAACAAAGGATCATGGTATTTTACCAAAGGTTGGAACAGTACCAAAGAGCGAAAAAATGGAGGAACTAAAAAAGCTTATTACCGATTATACCTCTAAGTTGTCTGGTAAATATGGAGTTACCTTTATAGACCTTGCTACTGGAGAAATGGTAAATGTTAATGATAAGATAGAATATATTGCGGCTAGCACATCAAAGCTTCCAATAAATGTATTGTTATATAAAAACATTGAAGCAGGCAAAATAAAAATGGAAGACAAATTAGTATACAAGCAAGAGGATTTGGAATATGGCACTGGGATTATTATTAATTCGCCATATGGAACAGAATACACTGTTAGAGAGACATCAAAGCTCTCAATTCAGAAATCTGACAATTGTGGAGTAAACATGATTATCAGACTTTTGGGCATAGAAAATGTTCGAAATTATATAGATGAAGTGGGCGGTCAGGTTCACTATGGAAAAACTCATCGTTCCTGCCCTTATGATATGGCTCAGATTGCTCAGGACTTATACAAACTATATTTGAATAATCAAGAAGTGTATGGGGAGTTAATAAACTACATGGAAACTACAGATTGGCACGACAGAATAGATGCAAAGCTGCCTCAGGATGTGAAAGTAGCCCATAAGATTGGTAATCAGACCTCCACAAGAAATGATGTGGGAATTGTTTTTGCAACTCATCCCTATGTTCTATCAATAATGAGTGATAATGTAAATATAGACGCAGCTACAAGATCTATTGCAGATTTGTCAAAGGTAATTTATGATTTTGAAGAAGCATATGCTAAACAAACTAAATAAACAGACAATATGATTTGTTTTGGTATAATTGTTTATAGTATTATAGGTTAAAGCTAAGGAGGCAACAATTTTTAATGGACGGTTTATTGCTTTATTTTACTCAAAATATAATTCATGGGAATCCTGTTTTCACATATATTTTTATATTTATATCTGGTATGCTGCAGTTGATTTTTCCTCCGTTTCCATCTGATGTTATTATTGTTCTAGAAGGTTACTTGACAACTGTTGGAAGTAGTTTTAGTTTCTTTTCTGTATTTTTTATTTCAGTACTTGGAAGTATTGTGGGTTCTTTTATTGTATATTGGTTTGGATATAAAAAGGGAAGTGAAGTACTTAGGTACAAGATTGTGCTTAAATATATAAATGAAAAACACATTAAGAGATCTGAAAAGGTTTTTCATAAGTATGGGAAATATGGATTAATATTGAGTAAGTTCATTCCTGGTACTAGTTCAATTATGGTGTTGTTTTCAGGTGTTTTTAAGGTAAAAAGGAGGGTATATTTCCCGTATATTATATTTTCAATATTTCTGCAACAGTTTATTTATATTTTAATTGGAAGAATTATAGGTCATAATGTAGAACAGGTCAAAAACTTTTTTTCAATTTTTAATTTTGTTGCAGTAATTGTTGTGGTAGCTTTAGCAATTTTAGTCTTTATTCTTTACAAGAGCAGAAAATCTAAAAAAGTTAAGGCTGGAAATTGTAAATAAAATCCGATATTCAAAAAATGTGTATTAGCTTATAAGTAGCTTTGGGTTGAATTCATTACTTAAATGACTTAAATAATATATAATTATTCTCATATTGGGAATTGCAAAAATAAGACATAATTATCTATAAAAATACAACACAATACAAAATCCTCAAATTCTTTGTTTCAATACAAAAATATGCTATAATAATATTATTAGAAAAATACGGGATACATTAGTTTATTAGCTATTAAATCAGATTCAGCATTTTTTGCTGTTATTGTGCTAATAAACCATTATTAATTGACTTTAGTGAATAATTTCATTAGAGCATATATATTTTTTACATAATATTATTATAGAGATAGAGGTATGAATATGAATAGTTTACAAAAAGTTATTCTTCCAGTTAATTTTCCTCCTATTACTTCTTGGCAATGGCATGCATCATTGTTTTCTATATTAGCAAATGATGAATTTGCATTAGAATGGATATATAGTAATTACATTCAATTAAGATGCTATCCTGAAATAGATAGTATTACAGGTAACAAAATCTTTATGTTTGATTTTATTCCAGGTGATAGTTCACTAAAGGAATGTCCATATTTGTTATCAGAAATAATAACTCAAGAGCAAATTTTAGCCTATTCAAAGGACATTTTATCGTTTTTGTTAAAAACCTTGGATTTATCCTACTATATTTTTGGCATTTGTGATGAAACGGATATGTTAAATAGAGGACGCAGAATTCTACATCAATTATTTATTTATGGTTATGATTTAGAAAGCCAGATTTTTTATGTCGGAGACTTCACTTTTAAAGGTAGATATTCTTATACCACTGTGCCTTTTGACAAGGTTGTTAGTGGTTTTTTAAATGTACAGCCTGGGGAGGATTTTGTTTTTAATCACAATTATAAAGGTATGCGTGGTCTATATCTAATAAAAAAGAATACTGATGAAAAATATTATAGTTTTGATAGTGAATTAGTAAAGCGTACATTAAACGAATATATCAATGGTAGCAATACTAAAGCTCATTTTTGGCAGATGAGAAACAATTATAGTACAAATAGCTTTGGAGTAAATATATATGATAGTATAATTGATCAGATTGTTTTATTAGAAGAGAAGGTCAATACCTGGTATGATTATCGTCCATTTCATATAACCTATGACCATAAAGTATTAATGCAAAATAGGATAAAATATATGATGGACAATAAAAATATTCCGTTCGACCAGCAAATTCTAGAGAATTATGAAGTGGTAAAAAATACAATGCTATATTCCAGAAACGTATTTATAAAAGCCAATATTACAAAAGATATTGAGATGTTAAGTAAAATAAAAGCACATATTTTAGAGGCTAAAGAAAGAGAGCTTGATATACTATCGCTTGTTGAAAGGCAATTGTAGTTTTATTAGAAGCAGATTGAAACCCATAATAAAAGAGCGCAACCCTGAAAGGGATATACGCTCTTTTATTATTTTTTAATTCAATTTTAAGTTAAGTTTTTGAATAATAATTCTAAATAATTACCATCCTAGAACTTCTGTCATTTTTGCAGCATATCTCTTACCAAGAGTAACTTGTGAATCATGGTTAAAATGTAATCCCCATGAATCAGCAGGGTCACCAGATAAGCCGCTTGCAGAAATTACATAACTGTTCTTGATAACTGAAGGTAACTTTTTAATTTGTGTATTGTGGCCAGCACAACCACCACTATATAGAAGCTCACCTGCAAGGAAAGGAATATCACCTAGACCTAAATCCTTCTTGAGATCAGATACCAATGTACTTACCTTATTTGGCCAATCAGCTTGTCCATTATTTGAACAGCCTTGGTGGAACAGAATTCCATCAATAACTCCGCCTTTTGCCTGTGCAAGCTTTGCACGTTCAATAATCCAGTTATATTTTGAACCACCAGACTTCATAAATGTCTCAATCTTTTCACCACTGATAGCACATGGTATAAGACCTATAGTGTCTTGTTCAGGGAGTTCATTTATTATTGTTTTAGCAAACCAGTCACCAGGTCCGATTGCACCTTGCCAAGCTTCATGTAAAGGTGGAACAGCAACAGCCCAAGTATTATTCGTATATCCTAATGATAGAATACGTGGATTTTTAACATTATCGGCTGCCTGAGCTTTAGGCCATCCTGCCATATTGGATTGACCAAGCAATAAGAAGCAATGGAACACAGCTTTTTGAGGCTCAGTTTCTATGTATTTACCAGCTGGGAATTCATCAATTAAACCTAATAAAAACTTCTTGAAATTTCCTAAATCAATTGCGTTAATAGTTCCATCAGCATCTACGTCTGCAGCCTTAGCATTAGATACATCTTTTGTGCCAAGTAAATGCATTTTGACTGCTGCAAAATCCAACGCATCTATAGCACCACTATTATCTACATCTCCGTACAATGATTGTGTAGCGGCTGTTACGTCGCCTGTTTGAGCACTAAAACTAAAGAAAGTCATAATTAAAGCTAGTACTACTATTAGGCATATTCCTTTTTTCATGCAAAAACCTCCTAAAATGTTATTTTTTAATTTGTTAAAGAAGAATTATCAGCTTTAACAAATATTATTATACTATCTAATATAGATAATTCGTAAGTTAGAAGATTTATTGGATGGTTTACTTTATTATTAAGGAATTAATCTCGCAAAGGTATTGTTATATTCGCTTGTTTCAGTAACAATATTTCCCCAGTCAATTTTACCAGTTACATATCTTGCAGTACTTGGAATTGAACCATATGCTGCAAAAGTACCAGTATAAGTTTCGCCTGGTGCAAGAGATCTGTTAATAGCAAGAATACTACCTCCAGAAGCTACATCACCTGTATCATTAAAGACAGTATTGGCTGAATAAAAATTCTGAATTGATACATTGTATAGGTTTGGAACAGTGTTTCCACCGATATTTTTAATTGTATAAGTATAATTAACTTGATTGCTTGTTTTTGATGTTATTGTGACATTTGTGAAAGCAAGATCAGCAAGCAAAGAGAGAGCTCTTGTATTATTGTTTTCATTTAATTCTGATACTGATTGTGACCAATCTATCTTGAAGGTAAGGTAATTCATACCAGTTGGTACTGAAACCAAGGAATAGAAAGTACCAGTATAAGTTTGGCCTGGAGCAAGTGATCTGTTTACACCAAGGATACTGCCTCCAGCAGCAACATCATTAGAATCATTGAAAATTGTATTAGAAGAGTAAAAATTCTGAATACATACATTATAAAGATTATCAATTGTAGCAGTACCATTGTTTTTAATGGTATAGGAATAGGTTATTTTTGAAGATGTTCTTTGTGTAACAGTTGCTGCAGTAAAAATAAGGTCAGGTTTTGCCTCTGCAGCTAGTGAGGTATGAATTGGAAAAACCTCAGTAAATAATGAAAATGCTAATGCTAATGCAAAAAGCTTTAATGCAAACTTTTTCATATTAACCTCCTACGCCCACTTTGGGCACAATAATTTTTTGATGCTAAATGATAAACTTTGCTTTACAGAGGAATGAAGTATATTTATGCTCCGTCCAACTGTAAACACTCGATGAAACGCCGCTGATGTAATGAAATTTTTCTACAAATTTTTCTACAATCGAAAAATTTCATTTTGAATCTAGGTGTTATAAAAACATTATATCCATAATTAACCATATTGTCAATAAAATACTATATTAATAACATAACTTACAAAATAACAGCAAATATACTTAAGCGTCAGCGTCAATATATTAAATATCCTTGCAAATGTAATTATTTTAATTAAATGGCAGACTTATGAATTATAACATGATATATTTTTGTGAAAAATAAGTAAAGCTAGTACTATTAATGCCTCGTTATAATTGATATTTGGTAATTTATTTGGGTATATAATTTAGTGTAATCAATTGCTAGCTCCAATATAAACTTTGTGCAAACACTTGCATTTTCTAGTTAATTACTCAAATTTTGCATATAACGAGGCAAGAAAATGTCCCCCACTTCTATAAGTGGCGGGTACTACTTTGGTTACCAATGCTTGTTGTCCAGCAAACCAACTTATTATATGAAATTATTTAACTTTTCATTTGATAAGTCCTAACACCTACAATTTTCAACAGGGGAAGTTGAGTAATAAATTTTATTTTAAGATAA
The DNA here is from genome assembly GCA_023398105.1 of Bacillota bacterium. GTDB lineage: Bacteria > Bacillota > Clostridia > Acetivibrionales > DSM-1351 > Ruminiclostridium. The sequence goes on from JAEWST010000034.1 coordinate 12,200, forward strand.
AGGAAGGGATCAATTATGAATTCTGAAACTATAAAAAAAGAAGCTGTAAAAGAAATATATCTAGCTGGAGGCTGTTTTTGGGGCACAGAAAAATATCTGTCTTTGGTTAAAGGAATAGTGAGTACAGAGGTAGGCTATGCAAATGGAAATACGGAAAATCCTACTTATGAGGATGTATGTTATAGAAAAACAGGCCATGCAGAAGCTGTAAAGGTATTGTATGATTCAAATATACTAAGCTTGGGATTTATATTAAAGCTTTACTATGATGTAATTAACCCTATTTCCATAAATCGTCAGGGGAATGATATTGGTACTCAGTACCGTACAGGGATTTATTATACGGATATTAAGGACAAAGAACTTATAATGGAATCAATAAAAGAACTGCAAAAGAGTTATGACAAGCCCATTGCAATTGAGGTAATGCCACTTGAGAATTATTATCCTGCCGAAGAATATCATCAAAAGTATTTAGATAAAAATCTAAATGGATATTGCCATATAGGCGGAGATAAATTCACCAAAGCTGAGAATGCAGAAGATTTTCAGCTAAAATATAAAGCAAAGCCCAAAGAGTTATTAAAACAAACTCTCACTGATATTCAATATGCAGTGACACAAAATAATGCTACAGAGCCACCCTTCAGAAATGAATACTATGACAAATTCAGAGCAGGTATATATGTTGATATTACTACTGGCGAGCCCCTTTTCACTTCAAGTGACAAATTTGAATCAGGTTGTGGGTGGCCAAGCTTTTCCAAGCCAATTAATCCTGATTTAATTTGTGAAATTGAAGATGCCACTTATAACATGTGCAGAGTAGAAGTTCGAAGCAAAACAGGTGACGCACATCTTGGTCATGTATTTAATGATGGTCCCAAAAAATCAGGAGGGTTAAGATATTGTATAAACAGTGCCTCGCTTCTTTTTATTCCAAAGGAAGAAATGGAGGAAAAGGGCTATGGATATTTGCTGAATTTAGTGAAATAAAATTTACAATGTAAAATGAATAATACATTTGATAATGCTACCACACCTAATATTACTAGGCTTTAAGTAGTATATTCACCAGTGAAGTTTGAGTAACTTAGTCTATGGGTGTTCAAATTTATAAATGGATGAACATTAACTACTCATCAACTGTAGTTACTTAATAATCAAAATTATTATTGACAAAAAAAATAATTAGTATATAATTAAATTGTACACAATTGAATAGGGTACAACTAATTTAAAATAAAAACAATAAAGGTGGGTAAAAGTATGAACATATATGATATAACTGTAAAGAACTCAAAGAATGAAGAGGTATCCTTGGAAGAATACAAGGGAAAAGTTTTGCTGATTGTAAACACAGCAACAGGCTGCGGTTTTACTCCTCAATATGAAGGGCTACAAAATTTGTATAATCAATATAATGAGCAGGGCTTTGAAATATTGGATTTTCCATGCAATCAGTTTGGTAATCAGGCACCAGGAAATGATGCAGAGATTAATAGTTTTTGCTCCCTCAATTATGGAACTACTTTCCCTAGATTTGCCAAAATAGATGTTAATGGTTCGAATGAATCAACCTTATATACATTTCTAAAGCAAGCAAAGGGTGGTGTGCTTGGCTCAAATATAAAGTGGAATTTTACAAAATTTCTAGTAGATAGAAACGGCAATATAGTTGAACGATATGGATCAATTGATAAGCCTGAAAAGATAGAAAAGGACATTAAGAAGCTTCTGTGATAAACTATTTTTAGTAGTTATTTGTTTTTTTCTGGGGGGAGTGCTTTAAATGAATGATGAAATGCTTAAGCTTAATAATCAATTGTGTTTTCCTTTGTATGCTTGCTCTAGGGAGGTAATAAAAAAATATAAGCCTTTTTTAGATGCCATTGATCTTACCTATACTCAATACATTGTTATGATGGTACTATGGGAGACTAAAAGTATAAATGTAAAATCGCTGGGTGAACAGCTATATCTTGATTCTGGTACACTAACACCACTGCTAAAAAAATTGGAAATACAGGGGTTGGTTAAAAGAGAGAGAGACTCAAAGGATGAGAGAAACCTGATTGTTACCATTACTGAACATGGTGAGAATTTAAAGGCACAGGCATCAGACATCCCATTAAAAATGAGAGAGTGCCTTTCACTTTCTGCTGATGAGTCAAAATTGCTTTATCAATTGCTATATAAGGTTTTGGGGGATATTTGATTAAATATCTGATACTTTGGTTTTAAGCAAAAGCTCCTTTTAATATCTGCATGTAAAATTCCATATAAAACTACTATTCTTTAACCCAATTTCTATTCTTATAAGTAATGTAATCCTCATTTTTTGAAGTCATATCAAATTCATAACAATTGGTTCTAGCTTCATGTATACTGATTTTTGTAGATATATTTTGCTCAAACCACACATTAATAATTTCTGTTGTGGTTAAAGAAATATTACCTAGGGGTAGCAAAAATGGAGTTACATAAATTGGTGCTATTTTAGTGATGCCATCTGGAGCTGTGGAAATTTGGGATATACATGCATGTATATCAGATGAATATCTATTATCTATATTTATAGAAATTTCTTTACCTTCTGTAATTGGTTCCGAAAACAAACCATACTCAGAAAGAATAGAAGTTTCTCCTAATGCTATTTCTACAGTATTAGTATTTGCTATGATTTCCGTACCGCTTTCATATTTGATAGTGCCTGACAATGTGTATTGAGGGGTCCATGAAAAAATGTTAGTAGATAAAAAATCTTTACTTATTCTCCAAGTCACTGTATATTGATTTTCAACTTTTTTTGCAAAACACATACTATACTTATTAGCTTTTAAATAAATCAAATCATCATTTTCAATATTGATAGTTACTGTCTTTTTTAAGGAAACTAGTAGTTTTTTTAGTTTTTGTTGTTTTTCTAATGAATAAGCAATACTCACAATAATTACCTCCATAGCTAGCCATTTTATATAGAATATTATATTCAAATTTTTTAAAAGTATATTAAAGCTAAAGTTGAAACAAAACAAGTCTCTACTTTTATTAAAGAGACTGTTTTGTGATAGTATAGGCTATTAATTGCTTTGACAACTTGAGTTGTTTTTTCAATTGTGAATACTTACTGACTGTAAACACATATTTTTATTTTACTCAAATTAAAGTAGAAGTTTGTATGAAATACTATTAAATGACCGTTTTTATTAAAAAGCCTACACCATTATTTTCTCCATATATGCTATTATTACCTGGGCAAATAGCATAATCACGAAATCTATTTTTTACGGGTTCACTATATGCTATTCCAATTACCCATTTATCCGAAGCGGTTGTAAAGTGTCTAATTTTAGCAATGTCGTTTTCAATAGCAGTTTCTATTGGCAAACCAGCCGCTTGTCCTGCATTGGTAGCACTTTCGACTTTTAATTCTATAGCAATAATTTTTTCCCCATCTCGTATAGCACAATCCACCTTTTGAGATTGATTTGGAGGTGGATAAGGCAATTCTCTTGCAACTCCCAGTCCGGTTTTTCTTACAATAATTGCAAATTCCACTTGCATCCATACTTCCCATTGAGCACCTATAGAAATTGCATTTGCAATAATTTCAGATTCATGCATTAGTAAATAAAGCAAAGTTATATTGTCCATAATTAATTTCCTTTAAATGTATATTTTTTATAAGTTACAGTTCAGCATAGGCAACACAATATAACGAGGCAAGAAAATGTCCCCCACTTCTATAAGTGGCGGGTACTACTTTGGTTATAATGCACTATATACTGTGTTTTGCTTTATTGACAATTTACATCAAGTAGCTGAACTGTAACTGTTTAATTTGTTTTGTATTTAGAGCATTAAAAAATTGGCGGCTACAGTTATTTAATCCATTTTTTATCCTTATAAGTTATATGATCCTCATTTTTTGAAGTTAAATCAAACGTGTAAGAATTGGTCCCAGCATTACTTATCATAGTTTTTGTAGTTACATCTTGCTCAAACCATACAGCCACAACCTCTTTAGGAGTAAGTGAAATTTCACCTGGTGCTACAGATAAAGGAGCTACATAAATTGGTGTTACAGTTTGCATACCATTTTCATCTGATGAAATCTGGGAGACACATGGATGAATGCCTGGATCATAGCTGCTACTTATATTGATTGAAGTTTCCTTACCTCCTGAAATTGGTTCTAAAAACAATCCGTTTTTTGTTAATTCCGAGATTTCTCCTAATCCTATTTCAACTACATTTGTATTGGTAACTACTTCAATGCTAGCTTCATAGTGGTTAGTACCTGACAATGTGTATTGAGGTGTCCATGAGAAAATATTAACAGGCAAATATTCTTTTAGAGCCTTCCAAACAACTGTATATTTATCTTGGACTTTTTTTGCAAAGCATAGGCTGTAATTATTATCCTTTAGATAATCAAAATCCTTTACGTCAATATTTACAGTTACAGTTTTTTTAAGAGAAGCTAATAATTCCCTAAGTTCTTTTTGCTTTACTAAAGTGTTCATAATAATATCCTCCTTAAAAATAAGTTAGTTTATAAAATTGATTTTCAATGTTGAATCTAGATAACAACAATTCTATTATATGTTTTTTATAATTGAATACTTGAACATTCAGACCAAATGCAAAAAGTGATGTATATAATACAAAAATGGGGGGGTAAAATACATATCCGTCATAAAGCTTGTTTCATAAAAATAGAAGCATGCAATTGTGAAATGTGATAGGGAAGTCACACAAAGGGCTTATGTGGCTCATGTTTTGTTAGTTTTACAAATAATACTAAATTGCATATTGACAAATTAATCACAATATCGTAATATTATAATATAGTGATTAAAAAGCTAATAAGTAACTTGACTTTTGCAGTTAAAAATTGAGAAAGTTGAATTTCAAGCAATGTGGTAATTTTGAAAAAACTGTATTTCAAGTAAAAAAACGCAAAAATAAAGTTATAGCATAGATATTAAGGGTAAAACTATAGTAGTTGATGTTATTTTTTTAATTAATGTATTTTTGTTGCGATTAAATATATCTTTTATAAAATTTGATATTGAAAATAATTATTGTGGAGGTACTGACATGAGTAAAAAAGTTTTAATAGTTGGAGGGGTTGCTGGTGGTGCATCAACAGCTACAAGGCTTAGGCGTTTAGATGAGAATGCTGAAATAATAATGTTTGAAAAGGATGAATATATTTCTTTTGCTAATTGTGGATTGCCCTATTATATTGGTGGAATCATAGAAGAGAGGGATAAGCTTCTTTTGCAGACTCCTCAGGCAATTAAGGATAGATTTAATGTAGATGTCAGAGTTTTCAGTGAAGTTGTTAAAGTAGATCCTATCACAAAACGAGTTACAGTTAAGTCTAATGACAAGGGTGTATATGAGGAGTCCTTTGACTATCTCGTACTATCACCAGGAGCAGCTCCAATAAAGCCGCCAATTAAGGGGATTGAATCAAAAAAGATATTTTCACTTAGAAATGTTCCTGATACTGATGCAATAAAGGATCAGGTTGACAAGTATACTAAGACTGCAGCAATATCTATTGGCGGGGAGCAAAAGCTAGATGTTGATAAAAGTACAAGTGCTACTGCTATAGTTATAGGCGGTGGATTTATAGGTATTGAGACTGCTGAAAACATGGTGGAAAGAGGGCTAAATGTTATTCTTGTTGAAGCAGCTCCACATATTCTAGCACCCTTTGATTCTGAGTTTGCAATGGTAGCTGAAGCCGAAATGGAGGCAATGGGAATTAAACTTCATTTGGGAGATGGAGTAAATGAGTTTATCGAAGAGGGCGACAAGATTTCAGTTAAACTTGCTTCAGGAAAGATAATTACAGGGGATTTTGTTGTTTCAGCAATAGGTGTAAAACCAGCAACGGATTTTTTAAAGGATTCGGGAGTAACTCTTGGTCCTAAAGGACATATTGTTGTAGATGAACACATGAGGACTAATTTTGAAGATATTTATGCGGCAGGAGATGCAGCTGAGATAGTTGATTTTATTACAAAGGGTAAAACCGCTATTCCTCTTGCAGGACCTGCTAATAGACAGGCGAGGATAATTGCAGACAATATTGCTGGAATTGACAGAAAATATCTGGGTTCTATGGGAACATCAATAATCAAAGTGTTTGACAAAACAGCAGCTGCAACAGGTATGAACATGAGAAATGCAAAAAGGTCAGGGATAGATGCGAAGGCAGTATTTATTCATCCAAGTAGTCATGCAACTTATTATCCGGGTGCATCACAGATGTGTATTAAACTGGTATATGCCGAGGATAAAAAAGTTTTGGGAGCACAAGCTATAGGATATGATGGAGTTGATAAGGTTATTGACGTAATTGCTACAGTTATTAAGTTTGGTGGTACTGTAGACGATCTTGCAGAGCTTGAACTTGCATATGCACCACCATACCTGTCTGCAAAATCTCCTGCAAACATGCTGGGCTTTGTAGCTCAAAATAATATAGAAGGATTTGTTGAAAATGCCACAATTGACGAATTTAACGAGCAGTATAATCCTGATACCATGTTATTGGTTGATGTGAGAGAGGAAATTGAGGCTGAAAACGGAAATTTTGGGGGAAGTATAAATATTCCTCTTAACAGTATAAGAAAAAGGATGAATGAGATTCCAAAGGATAAACTTATTTGGATTTACTGTGCGGTTGGGATAAGAGGGTATATAGCTGCAAGAATTCTAAATCAGAATGGATACAAAACAAAGAATCTTTCCTGTGGCTACAATCTTATAAAGATAGCAGCATACAAACCTCTGAAGGATGACAGGAATAATGGAAATCATAACGAAACTGATAATAAAGGTAAAAGCATCGAGAGTCAAAATAAAACCAACGATAAAAGTAATAGTGAAATTAATAACGGTGCAAGTATTCGTGAAAAAGTTGAAAGCGAAACGATAAACCTTGTTCAAAACAAATCAGAAAATATTTCTGAGAGTAAAACTCTAGATGCACGAGGATTATCCTGCCCAGGTCCACTTATGAAGCTCAAACTAGCAATAGATGAAATGGAGGAAGGTAAGATATTAAAAGTGCTGGCTTCAGACCCTGGCTTCTATGAGGATATCAAACAGTGGTGCAAAAGAACAGGCTGTGAATTGTTAGATTTATCAAAAAAATCAGGAGAAATAATTGCCTTTGTCAAAAAGTCCAGCAACGGTACTAATAACGGAAACAATAATAGTCAAACAATGAGTAGCGGTACGGCAGTTGTTGCAAAGGATAATAAAAATATTGTGGTATTCAGCGGTGATTTAGATAAAGCTTTGGCAGCATTTATTATTGCAAACGGAGCTGCATCTATGGGCAAAAAAGTTACAATGTTCTTTACCTTCTGGGGACTTAATATTTTGAGAAAACCTGAAAAAGTACCTGTTAAAAAAGGATTAATGGATTCTATGTTTGGAGCAATGATGCCAAAAGGAACAGGTAAGCTGAAGCTGTCAAAGATGAACATGCTGGGCATGGGAACTGCTATGATGAAGAAGGTTATGAAGGATAAAAACATTTCTTCAATTGATGAATTGGTAAAGGCTGCAATGGATAGCGGAATTGAACTGATTGCTTGTCAGATGTCCATGGATGTAATGGGAATACGGCAGGAAGAGCTTTTGGATGGAGTTAAGTTTGGCGGAGTGGGCTACATGCTTGGTGAAGCAGAGGACTCTGATGTTAATTTCTTTATTTAAATTGATTTAATCAACTTCCGCATATAAAAAGTTTTTTACAGGGTTAGTCCTTTTTGTTGTGCGCCCAGCATGGATGCTTTCTAGTCGGTGAAAGTCCGATACGGGGGTTGATAGTGCCAACCGTTAGCCATGAGCAAGGGCGTCCTCAGTGACGAGGAAGCTGGAGGCAAAGTTCTGGTCTGAGGAACACGAACTGTATATAATGTTTTCTTGGACTGAATACGTGGAGACATGCTGTCTGCTATATAAGGTGAAGTAAAGAATTGAATATATTATGGTTGTAACGCACTCGTTAGTGAATATTGCTGATGAGTGTGTTTTATTGTAGAAATTTATAGTAATAGTTTGAAAATAATCAAAGGATGGATTATAATGGAAGGTAATTGAAAGTAATTGAAAGTAATTGAAACCTAAGGTAAACCTAATTACCTAGAGGTTTGTGTTCCAATGATTTTGTCAATAGAATCTATGAAATATCAAAATTGTACCTGAAGTCTTTATGTGTATTACGCCGAATAAATAAGAGTAGGAAAATATTTTAAAAGGATTGAAAGGGAGGAATAAAAATGGATCTGGAAAAAATAGAAAATTATACGCTAGATGATATTTTCGAAATTATCAAAGAAAAAGTAGACGCTATCTTAATTATTCAATCTGAACTTGACAGCTACAAGTCTATTTTCAGAAAAGGAATATTTTCAGATATAATCAAAGAAAGCGGAAATTATCACGACCTCATTGAAAAGCTATTGTTAAACTATTCAAACAAAGTTACGAGTGACTATCATGTCTTTTTTCCTTCATTCGGAAAATTCCATGGTAAATACAGTAAAAGATTAAAGCTTGAATATGACAATACTCCACATATGATTCAGATGACAATATATCCTTTAAACGATAAAAATATCTATTTGCTCATTCTCGACGAACTTGATAACAGCGAATATATACAGGAATTCCTAACCAATGAAATAGTGAATAATATTCAAAATACTTACCTCTTCTCCATGTATGTTGACCTCATCAAGGACACAACAAGTAGCATTAGTGTTACGGAAATTTCTGATGAACCTATACATGCAAATGAATTAAAATACACCGACTGGCGGATGATGATCGTAAATATGATTTGGTCTGACGACCAGCCACTCTTTCTTGAACGCACAGAGCCTGATTATCTGAAAAGGAACCTTGCACCGGGAAGAACTACGTCGTTTGACTGTCAGATGCTAAATCTTGTAGGAAATTATATCTGGGTAAAGCTGATTTTCAGTCGTGCCGAAACTAACAATAATGATGATTTTAGATTTGTATTTATGGTTCAGGATATCCATGAAAATTCTATAGAATTAATGTCTACTCTTAAAGAATACCAAGAGCTTGCTTCAAAAGACACCTTGACAGGTGTATATAACCATGGCAGAATTGAAACCGAGCTTAATAACGCTATCGAAAATAAAAAAGAAATCGAACAGTCTCTTTCTATTATGATGATAGATATTGATTATTTTAAAAACGTCAATGATATATTTGGTCATGCCATAGGGGATCTCATTCTAAAGCACTTTGTTTCAATTGCCTGTGATTACCTGAAATCCTATAACATAAAAATCGGACGTTGGGGCGGCGATGAATTTTTTGCCGTATGCTATGATATAAATCCCTCTGAGCTTATGACCATCGCTGAAAACTTGAGATTAAAAATTTCCGATGCAAAATTAGAGATTGCTAGTAATATCACTTGCAGTATCGGTATAACTGAGATACATAAAAATGACAAGGTTGAAGATGCATTCGAGCGTGTTGACAAAGCAATGTACTCTGCAAAAGCATGCGGAAGAAACTGCGTTAAGGCTGAGTTATAAAGGCAATATCCAAATTTTCTTTTAAATATACTCTATGTTCGTTTAACCATGCTTCGCCCTTTGAGTAGACAGACAGACTGACATGCCACTAATCCTAAAGAATTTAGTTGACTATAGCCGCTTGCATCAAATTCTTCACGAAATGCATGTCTAAGAGTTCTATTTGGAATAAAGATATTGGAAATATGTAACCCAGCTATATTAAATGTTTTGCTAGGAGCTGTGCAAATGATTGAGTTCATTGCAAACTCTTCACTTATTGATGCAAACACTGTATGAATGTTACCAGAATATATAAAATAGCAATGAATCTCATCAGATAGCACAATTACATGATGCTTGAGGCATATTTCACCAATCCGTGTAAGTTCTTCTTTTATCCACACACGACCGGTAGGATTTTGTGGACTGCAAAGCAAGAATAATTTTACATGCTCATTTATTATTTTTAATTCGAAGTCTTTATAGTCAATTGTATATTTTCCATCTTTGTATACTATTAGTTAGTGTTTTGTCATATTTGTTAAGTGTAGTATATTAAGCTGATTGACGATCCCAAATTATCATTGTATTATATATATAATTCCTATTATTCAAGTATGAAATGTAAAATAGAATAATTAGCTTAAACTTAATCGTTACTAATCTATACAATAAAATATTGTAAGGTGCCAGTAATTAGCGCGGTGATAAGTTAGTTGAAAAAAGTTTTGCAATTATCCTATTAGACCATTTTTGTAAGCTTTATATCAAAAGGTTTTAAAATTGGATTTACAGAAGATTCTAAGCATAATTTTGGGTAACAACTTGAAGAAACCAAGGGTATAGGCAAGTCAAATAATAAATTCTATAATTATTAATTAACACTAACGCTTAAACATAAGGAGATTTTATATGAAAATATCTACAAAAGGAAGATATGCATTAAGACTAATGTTGGATTTAGCATTACACAATACTGGTGATTTAGTGCGAATTAAAGATATATCTGCAAGACAAAATATTTCTGATAAATATTTAGAACAAATAGTATCTGCTTTAAACAAAGCTGGATATGTAAAAAGCGTAAGAGGTTCACAAGGAGGATACCGTTTGACTAAGGAACTAGAACAATATACAGTTGGCATGATACTTCGTATTACTGAAGGCAGTTTGGCACCTGTAGCTTGCTTAGATGACGATACTAATGAGTGCTCAAGAAACTCTAATTGTGCAACACTATTGCTTTGGAAAAAACTTGATGAGGCTATAAAGGGTGTTGTTGACACAGTAACAATTGCAGACTTAGTGAAATGGCAAGAAAATAATACCGATAATTATAGCATTTAGGAAGAAAGAGGAATAAACTCAACGTACTGCTTTGTAGAAGCACTAAAAATTATTTGTTTTACAAACTAGCTAAGAATTATTTGATGAAAACTTTGCACATTATGAAGTGCTTATAATTGTTGATATTAGCAGACTTACACTAAATGATAAGATAGTAATTGACTTTTTTATTTCTATGAACTTGATATTATATGATTTTAAGCAGTATATTCAGCTACGGATTTTGAGGTGTTTATTATTAAATAGTTAAGGGGCGTTTACTAATACAAAATGGAATAAATAGTCGGAAATTAGATATGACAATTAATGTATAATTTGTCGCTATATTTCAATTGATATGATATAATTACTATAAAAAGACATGCACTTATTTTTGTTGCAAACGTCTTTTACCCTCATATATACCCTGTAAGCTTTAAACAAACTGGCTTTTGTCTAGGCTTGGCAGAAATTCAAAAAGTCTGGTGTCTAGAGAAAGAAACAGGGGGACGTAGGTAAAGTTGGCGATAAAGCCAATACTACTAGGCTTTTACTTTTTGTTTAGTAAATAATTCACACTAACAAAAACATTTATGGAGAAACACCTATGAATACTAATCCGACGATATATGACAAGTGGAGAAAGATGCTGATTAAACACTGCATAATTATTGCGTGTATTGTTTTTGTATCAGAAATTACATTTTTATTGTTTTACTATGAAGCTGGTTTGACTTTTCGACCACTCCCGTTAATTGTATTTCGTTATCTGATTTTTCCTAGTATTGTTAATTTTTCAGCAATAATAGCAGGAAGATTTATTATTTATTCTACTAAATACAAAGAGAATACGAAGAATTATACTGCAATTCTAGTATTATGCATTTTATGTGCATGTGTGGAATGTGTTCATTATAGATTTCCAGCTGTTATGTGTTCCTTTTGTGTACCTATCTTTTTAACTATACTTTTTCAAAATAAGAAAATGGCTAGACTAGTGCATTTAATTAGTTATTTTTTTATTATATTATCTGGAATAATTGCAAATTTGGGGGTACGGAGAGATGATCCACGTTTGATTTTTGATTGTGTAGTTGCTGCAATTATAATAGTTTGTTCTTATATTGTGAGTATTATATTAATTAAATATGAGAAACAGAGAGCAGAGGACATTAAGGTATGTCATTCAAAGCAAACGGAATTAAGCGAACAATTAAAGCATGATTTGCTTACTGGTTTATATAATTATAATGCATTTATTGAAATATTGAATTTAAAATACAGTGATTCTGATAATCGTTTACAATTAGCAGTTATAGATTTAGATGATTTTAAATATATTAATGATACATATGGACATATACAAGGAAATGAAGTGCTGATTTATATTTCTTATTTACTAAAAATACACACTTCGAATATAGGTTATCCTGCAAGATATGGCGGAGAAGAGTTTGTTGTGTTGTTACCAGATATTACTACAGAAGAAGCTTATAACATAATAGAAAGAGTCAGAAGGGAATTTTATGAACACAATTTCAAATTTTCAAAGGGTATGAAGTTTACATTTAGCTGCGGATTAGCTGAAAATGAAGGAAAGGTAACTTCACATAAAGAATTTTTCCATAACGCAGATCAGGCTATGTATATAGCTAAAAAATCTGGAAAGAACAAAACAGTTATTGCTCAAAAAAAATATAGTATGTCAATTACTAAGGCTCTTTAAATATATTAACCTTCAAACAAACTTTTAAATAAGAATTCAATTTTCTGAGACTTATCAAGGTTTTGTTACCAAAACTTTTACTTTCTTTTGTTTTCCAAAGTTATAAAAAATGATATAATGATGTCTGTAAATTCTACAGCATTTAATTTTATGTGTAAAAATTAAGAAAATAATTTTATAGTATTTCTAGGAAAGTTGAATTAATTATTATAAAAGTTTACAGCATATAAAATTCTATTGAAATTGTTTAACTTTTCAATTGACACCTACTATTATCAATTGAGAAAATTGATTAATTAATCCATGTAGTACTATAAAAGTTAAGACATTTAATATGAGGGAGATACTTTTGGGTAAGAAATTATATATAACTGAAAAACCATCCGTAGCAGCAAGCTTTGCGAACATTCTAGGACTTGATATCTCTAAAGGCGACAGAGCTAGAGGCTTTGCGGAAAATAACGAAGTGATAGTTTCCTGGTGCTTTGGACACCTTGTAACTATGGCATATCCTGATGCTTACGATACCAAGTATAAGGAATGGAAAATAGAGCATTTACCAATAATACCTAATGAATATAAATATGTTGTTATAGAACAAAGAGGAGTAGGGAAGCAATTTGATGTAATACAGACTCTGATGTGCAGAGAAGATATTGAATTGATTTATTGCTGTACCGATAGTGGGCGTGAAGGTGAATATATCTTTAGGCTTGTATATGCACAAAGCGGAAGCAATAAACCTGCTAAGAGGGTATGGATTTCTTCTCAAACAGAGGAGGCCGTTAAAAAAGGCATTGATGAAGCTAAAAGTATAATTGAATATGATTTGCTTGCCAAGGCTGCCTATAGCAGGGCAAAAGAAGACTGGCTATTCGGTATGAACCTAAGCAGGATGTATACATGTCAATACGGCAGGACATTATCTAATTATCTTAAAGAAAGCAAGTCCTCCGTTATACCAATTGGAAGGGTTATGACTTGCGTTCTTGGTCTTGTGGTTGACAGAGAGCTTGAAATAAGGAATTTTGTGCCTCAAAAACATTATGGAGTTAAGGCAGGCTTCAAATCACAAGATAATGGTATTGAATATTCTGGTAAATGGCAGCCCAAGAAAAGCAAGGGCAAAAAATCTGAGGAAATAGATGAACAGGACAAATATATAAGCAAGGAAGAGGCAGAAGAATTAATTGAAAAGCTTAAGGGTAAGGAAGCAGTCATAAAAAAAGTCGAGGTAAAGGTGAAGAGCGAGCAACCGCCTTTACTTTTTAATCTTGCCGAATTACAGTCTGAAGCAAACAAAAAATTTAAGCTCCCTGTTGACAAAACATTAGAAATAGCTCAGAGTCTATATGAAAAAAAGCTAATTTCTTATCCTAGAACTGACAGCAGAGTTCTTTCAACTGATGTAGTTGGAGAAATACCTAAAATTTTAAATGGACTTTTTAAAAATGAGTCCTTTAAAGAATATGTGCTCCGCATTAAGGAGCAAGGAGAGCTTAAAATTAACAAAACCACAAAGAGATATGTTGATAATAGTAAGGTTACAGACCACTATGCTATTATACCAACCTATGTTACTGCTAATCTGTCAAGTTTAGATGCAGATTCTTCAAAAATATACAATCTTATTGTAAAGAGATTTCTTGCAGCATTTTATCCTGTAGCTCAATATAATACGGTAAAGGTTGAAACTAATATAGAGGGTGAGATATTTGTTTCTAATGCAAAGACTTTGCTTAGTTTAGGCTGGAAGGAAGTTTATGAGGTTTCGGCAAAAAAGGAGGAGGAAGAAATAACAGATTCTCCTATTCACAAGCTAGTTAAAAATGAAAAAAGTGATGTGCTTGGTTTTGACTTAGAAGAAAAGGAAACAAAGCCTCCATCTAGATATACAGACGGTTCACTGATTATTACCATGGAAAAGGCAGGAAAATTTATTGAAAATGAAGAATTAAGAGAACAGATTAAAACCACTGGTATAGGTACTTCTGCTACTCGCTCAGGAATTATCAAGAAATTGAAGGAAATTGGACATATAAGCATACACAGCAAGACTCAGGTGGTTACGCCAACCCTGAAGGGTGAAGCCATAGTAAAGCTAGTACGTAAGACAGCAAGGGAGCTTTTAAATCCTTCCTTGACAGCAAGCTGGGAAAAGGGTCTTGCTATGATAGAAAATGGTGAAACTACTGAGCAGATTTTTATGGAAAAGCTCCATTCCTATATTATAAAGTCTATTGAAAGGGTCAAGAGTATAAGAGACAATAGAAATATTCTGAATTAAAAATAATTACACTATTAGCGGTAAAAGGGATTTAATATGGATATAAACTCAACCTTAATAAAACCAATATCAGAAACAAAATATCTCTCAGCGGAAAATTGCTGGAGGTATAGAGCCATTCTTCGCTTTTTTTACTATCAGTATGAGAAAATAAAATACTGGATGTATAAAGAAGAGGTTTTTGAAGAGCTAACTAAAAGCAACTATTTTTCTTCATATACTATAGAAATGTGTCAACAGGATTTAGATAACTTGGTTACATGGGGAAATCTTGTACCTGTTCAAGATACATCAAGAGCAAACACTATTGAGGAATTTAAAAATAAGCAGTTTCGTTATCAAATGACGGAGTATGCTGTTGAAATTGAAAGACTTACTTTGAAGCTGGAAAATCTGTTTATTGAAGGTGCATCCCTTGAACCTACGTTGTTTGAGCGTATAAGAGATCATATTTCTAAAATAAACGAAATAGGAGAGGCAGAACCCAAAATAGTTGCCACTTGGTGGAAGGATTTACATACTGATTTCAAGAGACTCAATCAGAATTATCAGGATTACATACGGAGCTTCTATAGCAAAAAAGCACAGGATATGATGAAAACAACTGAGTTTATATTATATAAAGATACCCTTGTAGAATACTTAAGAGATTTTGTCAAGGGACTTCAAAAAAATGCTCACACTATTGAAAACCTATTAAGACAAGTTTCTGATCAAGTAGTAAATAATATATTGGAAAAGGATTTTGTATTTGAAAAGTCAATACCAAGACTCGAAACGGAAGTATCTGATGAGCTTTTAAGAGATAGCATATATGGAAAATGGGAAAATCTAAAAGAATGGTTTTTAGGGACAACAGCAAGTGAAAGTGAAGCGGCAAAAATATATGATATTACAAATGAAATAATAAGAAAGATTACAAGATATGCTTCTCAAATAGCTGAAAGCCGTACAAGTGCAGTTAACAGAAGGGAAGAGTATCGTAAGCTTTCAGAAATGTTTATGGCATGTGAAAATATAGATGAGGCTCACAAGCTTTCATCTATTGCCTTTGGCTTGTTTAATTCCAGACATATAAAGGGACAGCTTGAAAGAACTACAGAAAGCTCAAATAGCAGTGTTTATGATGAGGAGCCTTCATCAATAGAGATACGTCCAAAGGCTAGGGGATATAGTGAAAAAAGTTCAAGACCTCCTATCAACTTTAAAACAGAACAAAAGAATAGGATGAAAGCTGAATATATCAGGCGGCTAGAAGAGGAAAAACAAGTGCTTGAAAGCTATACCAAAGATAATATTATTGATTTGCAGACTCTTCCAATTATAGATAAGCATGTCCGAATAAATTTACTTAAATGGATTGCAAAAGCAATTGCTTCTCCAAGTAAAACTGCAAAAACTGAGGACGGTAGAGTATTTAAATTAATTGTTCCTAATAACGGCACTAGAACAGTATTAAGGTGCTATGACGGGGATTTAGATATGCCAGCGTATGTATTGAAGTTTAGTAAGTGAATTAGCTTTCGCACATAAAGTCTCCCACACCTACAATTTTCAACTGCGAGAGTTGAGCAATTAGTATATCAACCTTCGCATATAAAATCTATTGGTGCGGTAGAATTATCAAGGGTTTGTTGCTAAAACAGAAATTAAAACTGTAATACAGTTAAGTCAGGAGTACACCATGAAGGAATTGGAAATATTACTGGAAAATTATTGGATTATAAAAGAAAAAAATATTGATTTATTCCACTCTATAAAGGATGCCAGTCCAAAATTCAAAGGATTTATTGAGGAAAAGCTGGGATATAGGCTTATAATAAATCCCTATTTAATAAAATTAGAAAAAACACCTGGTCGTCCAGAAAAATGGATGGGTATACGGGATTTTGACTCTAATATCGACTATGCACTGTTCTGTATGCTGTTAGCATTTTTAGAGGACAGAGGAAATGGCGATCAATTTGTGCTTTCACAGTTAACAGAGTATTTACAGGCATCATGGACAAGCACTGAAAAACTTGATTGGACACTTTTTAGACATAGACGCTCCCTTGTAAAGATAATGAGGTTTGCCTCTAACATGCACTTGGTAAAGGTTAATGATGGAGATGAAAGTAAATTTATTGATATGGCAGACACTGAAGTTCTTTACGAAAGTACTGGTATTTCAAGGTACTTTGTTCGTAATTTTACTACAAACATATTGAATTATAATACATGGAAAGATATTGAAGCTGGTGAGTGGCTTGAAGCCGACACTGATAGAGGAAGAGTCAGAAGAAATCGTGTTTACAGAAGATTGGTAATGTCGCCTGCTGTATATAATGAAGGCAGTGAGGATTCTGATTATGCGTATATTAAGAATTATAAAAATATGATTCATAATGATCTTGAAGAAATGCTTGATACCAGTTTGCATGTACATAAAAATGGTGCTTTTCTTGTTTATGAAACAGCTAAACAGCAGATGGAGGTATTCCCGGGAAATAGTACCCTATCAGATATAGTTCTTCAGATAAACAGTGAAATTGTTAAAATGGTAAAGGAAGGACAGCTAATAAGGCGTGAGGATGATATTATTCAAATATCTAGCTCACAGTTTGAGTTAATAATAGAAGATTGCAGAAACAACTATATGCATGGCTGGAGTAAGGAATATAGAGAAATGGGGATAGAAAGCCTGAGAACGAATGTTCTTGAATTTATGGAAGGCTATAGTATGGTTGAAAAAGCAGGCAGAGAAATAAATATCCTGCCTTTATGTGGCAAAGTAATTGGTTTTTATCCAATGAATTTTAATAAAAAAAAGGACTCTGAAAGCTAAGAAATTCAATATAGAGAGGATTATATTAAAATGCAGGAAGTAAAAAATAGATGGACTATAAACAAAATAGGGCTAATTAATTTCTGGTACTATGATGAACAAGAATTTCTATTTAGCAATGGCAAGCTGCTTTTAAGAGGGTCTAATGGTTCGGGTAAATCAGTTACTATGCAAAGCTTTATTCCTTTGCTTTTTGATGGAAACAAAAGTCCCGAAAGGCTTGACCCTTTTGGATCAAGAGCACGTAAGCTGGAGAATTATTTACTAGGTGAGGACGATAATCTTAAAACAGAAAACACTGGATATCTCTATATGGAGTTTAATAAGCCTGAGACTGGGAATTTTCTTACAATAGGCATGGGGCTTCGTGCTAGAAAAGGAAAGCCTATTGAGTTTTGGGGCTTTTCTATTGTTGATGGCAGACGAATAGGTCTTGACATTCAGTTATACAAAAATATTGGCGAAAAAATTCCTCTTAGCAAAGTAGAACTTAAAAATCGTATTGGTGAAGGTGGAGAAGTTCTTGACGGACAGAGAGATTACATGGAAATGGTAAACAGGCTACTTTATGGCTACGAGGATATTGAGGAGTATGAGCAGCTTATTAAGTTGTTAGTACAAATACGTACTCCAAAGCTTTCAAAGGAATTTCGACCTTCTGTTATTTATGAGATTATGAATAATGCCTTGCCTCCGCTGTCAGATGATGATTTGCGACCTCTTTCAGAAGCAATTGAAAATATGGACAAAATAAAGGATCAGCTTGAGCTTCTAAAGCTTAGCCAAAAAGCAGCAGAGAAAATAAATACCGAATATAACCGTTACAATAAATATATTTTATTTGAAAAGGCTCAGGAATATATAAATTCAACAGAAAAGTTGGATTCTTTAATAAAAGAGGAAACAGAGCTTCAAAAGCAAAGTGAGCAATTCCAAAAAAATCATTTGGAAGCAGAAGAGGAACATTCCTCACTTGTGCTAAGGCAACAAAGTCTTGAACACAAAAAGCAGCAATTGGAGCAGCATGACGCTTTTAAAGCAAAAAAAGAGCTGTCAGCCATTGAATTGGCATTAAAGGATTTGGACATAAAGAAAAAGTCCAAGGATAATGCTTTAGAAGCTAAGAGAGAGAAAGAAAAACAGATTAATAACAAAATAGATGAAGCTAATGTGAAAAAAGAAGAGCAGGAAGGTTTAATTTCTAAGCAGCTTGATGAGATGCACGAACTGGCAAAGGACTTCTATTTTGAAGAACATGAATTTTCAGAGGTGGATATAAGAAATTCTATTGGAAAGCCTTTCGATTTTAATATGCTCATTAATGATACAGACAGGTACAAGGCACGCATTGTTGCAGGGCGTAAGGCACTTCAAGAAATGAAGGGTTTTGAACATAGCTATGATAATGCATTAAAGGAACTTGAACAAACAAAAAAGCTACGTGAGGATGCAAGAAGAGATGTTGAAAAGGCAGATATTCTTATAGCTGAAACTAAAGAGGAGTTTGTTGAAAAGGTATATAGCTGGGAAAACAATAATAAGCTTCTTAAAATTTCTAAAGACCAGTTACCCCAATTAATAAGGGTAATTAATGCATATGGACTTGAAAGCGAATATGATGATATCAGAACGGAAGCAAGAGTGCATTACAATGCAGCTCAGGACTCTTTTAACAAAGAAATACTTTTACATGAAGCAAAGAAGTCAGCTCTTGTAGATACAAAAAAACAAAAAACTGATGAATTGAATATGTGGAAGGAAAAGAAAGACCCTGAACCTGCTATGGAACAAAAGGTTACAGAGTATCGTCAAGTGCTGGAAGCTGCTAAAATTCCCTTTATACCCTTTTACAAGGCTGTGGATTTTAATAGGGACGTACCTGAGGAGATGAGGGCACGTATTGAAGAAGCACTATCTGATATGGGAATATTAAATGCATTAATTATACCTGAGAAATATTTGGACAAGCTGCCACAAATGCCAGATAATGCTGGAGATAAATACATTATTCCAAATCCTCAATTTCTAACTCAAGAGCTTTCACAAATTTTAAAGCCTGTTGTTCAAAAGGACTCTGAAATCAGCTTTGAGGACATAGACAATGCTTTAAAAAGCATATTGTTGGACAAATACGATACTTCAGCCTATATTGATGATAATGGAAACTATTGTGTGGGTATTTTATCTGGGTCAACCTCTAAAATATACACACCTAAATATCTTGGTATAGAAGCAAGAAAGCACTATCGTCAGGAAATCATAAATAATTTGACTGAGGAAATTAATAACCTTGAGCTTGATATTAATATAATTGAACAGGCTATAAATGAAATAAAACAAAAGTTGATAATACTAAATACTGAATTTGAAGCATTTCCTGGGAAAGCAGATCTAGAGACTGCATACAAATATCTTAAAATGGCAATGCATAATTTATCAGCCCGTGAAAATGAAGTTTTAATGAAACAAGAAGCCTCAGACAAGCTTTATGAGGAATTGAAACAGGCTAGGAGCAAGGTGCGAGAGGTTACAGCAAATATGCTTATTCCTTTAACCTCAGAGGATTATGAGGAAGCCGAAAGTATGGCATTAATGTATAAAGACCTGTTAATGAATTTAGTTACAATATTTGCTACCTTATTAAATACAATTAACTCAATAGCTTTACATGAAGACCAGCTTAATGAAGTGCTAAACGACATTGATGAGCTATGGGAGGATATTAGAACCATTAAGCAGGACATAGAGACAAACAACCAGAAAAAGCTGAATTTTGAAGAAATATTAAAACAAAGTGACTATGCTTCCATTAAACAAGAAATTGAAGAATGTATTAATGGATTATTAGAAATACCTTCAAAAATTGAGTTTGCTATAAGGTCCTCTCAGACTAATAAGGAGCATTATAACTCTTCATTAATAAATATTGAAAAGATTACAAAACAGTTACAACATTATTCAAGAGTTGTAGATATCTGCACAGAAAGCTTTAATCAGGAGTACAAATTAGGATATGTAATGAATTTTGAAGAAAGTTTATCAAATATTGCTATAGCCAAAAAGGCGTATTCTGAATTAAAAGCAGAGGAAAAAACTAATAAATTCAGAGATGATTACACAACTCAATTGCATGATAAATACAGAGAAAATGCCCAATACTTAGTGGAATACAATTTGAGAATTGATACTATTTTCGATAATATGAATAATAATGAGTATGAGGAAATTTCAATTTCCAAGCTTTATGCCCAAAGAAGAAGAAGCCAGCTCTGTGCAAAGGTACAGGGAAGAGATGTGGATTTCTTTACAATGCTTAATTTTATAAATCAGGCAATTGAAGAAAATGAAAAGCTACTAAAAGAAAGTGACCGTCAGCTATTCGAAGATATACTAGCTAATACAGTTGGTAAAAAAATTCGTGGCAAAATTTACCACAGTGAACAGTGGGTTAAAAAAATAAACAATTTGATGGAGTCTATGGATACCTCAAGCGGTCTTTCCTTTAGCTTGTCTTGGAAAAACAAGGTGGCAGAAAATGAAGAACAGCTGGGAACAAGAGAACTGGTGTATTTGCTTCAAACAGATGCGGTGCTTCTGACAGAAGAAGATATGAGAAAGCTCACTACCCATTTCCGTTCAAAAATATTGCAGGCTCGTAAGACTATTGAGGACACTGGAAATACACAATCCTTCCATATTATTATGAAAGAAATACTAGATTACAGAAAGTGGTTTGAATTCCAATTGTTCTTTAAGAAAACAAATGAGAATCGTAAGGAATTGACTGACAATGCTTTCTACAAATTCAGCGGTGGTGAAAAAGCAATGGCAATGTATGTTCCACTATTTTCCTCTGTTTACGCTAGATATGACGGCGCTAGAAAGGATTGCCCAAGAGTTATTTCGCTAGATGAAGCCTTTGCTGGAGTTGATGAAAATAATATACGAGATATGTTCAGACTTGTAGATGAACTAAAGCTGGATTATGTAATTAACTCGCAGGTTTTATGGGGAGATTATGATACAGTACCTTCGCTGTCTGTATATGAATTGCTCAGACCTAATAATGCTGATTTTGTCTCTACTATTCGGTATATTTGGAATGGTAAGGTACGAAGCTTGATAATGGATGAGGACGATACTAAGGAAGCAATATAGATAATTTTTTATAATATATTTCGGGCATGGGTGTTTTATGTTAATTGATGAATGTGTGCTATATTTTAAAGAAAATAAGGGCTTTAAAAGGGTTTTTGAAGCCTTCAAAAAGAAGTATTTGTCATTAGGAGCTGTTGGCGGCATCGTTGTAATTCAAAAGCTTACTGCTGATGAAAAAAGTGCACTTTCAGGGCTTTTAAGAAAGGATTTTTCTAAAAACGGCAGTGCTTCGATTAAAATGCAGGATTTTCAGAAGGCTTTAGAGCATACCAAGTTTAGAGATTTAAAGCTGGAAGATATTTTAAAGCTATATTTTAATGATGAATTATTATCAAATTCACTCAAGCAAACAGCTTATTTATGTAATAGAGAGAGCTTTTTTAATTCTTTTATAGCAAGATTTGAACATACAGCAGGAGCAGAATGGCTGGAAAAAGCAATTAAATCAAAGAAATTGGGGTACAATTCATTAATTCAAAGATATGATACTGATTTACAAAATCTTGAATACAATTTATATCATATTTGTACTGCTTTAAAAAATCTGCCCGTTTTCCAAAAAAGCCGTATACGTCTACCTGTTTTTGCATCAGAAATAACTTCAAACCCTCATGCCTTTGATGCTGGAACTGGTTGCGGTGAGTTGTTTATTCAAGCACTTTCCAGCTATTATTGCATTGATAAGCCAGAAACTAGTTTGGAGAGGTCAGAGCTATTATACAAGGCGGGAATACTTATTGATGATGTGTCAAATAATGTACTGTGCAGTGGTTTAAAGGCTTTCGATAGCAATGGAGTACATAGTGGTTGGGAAGGCTTCTTAAATAATAATGAAGTGTTTTTGGTTGCTTTGACAAATATAAGCAATCTTGTAAAAATAGACTCACCGTATAAAATGGTTTTTGTTGTAGAGAATCCGTCAGTTTTCATGTCAATAAGGGATAGGTTAGCTGATTTTACTTTTTGCCCAAACAAGGATAATAAAGAAAGAGCAACGGTAAATATTCCAATTATATGTGGATATGGGCAAATTAATATGGCTGCAATAGCATTAATTAATTTATTAGCTGAGAATGGGGTGCATATATATTATTCGGGAGATTTTGACCCAGAGGGCTTACTTATTGCAGATAAACTAAAAAAACGCTATGGTGAGAAATTAACACTTTGGAGATATTCACCCATAGATTATAACAAAGCTGTTTCTAAGAATACAGCATCTGAAACTAGATTAAAGCAGTTATGCAACATTTCATCTGATGAACTTAAGCAAATAGCCCAGTTGATTGCTGATAAAGGTCTATGCGGATATCAAGAGCAGCTCATTGATGATTTGTGTGGTGATGTTAAAACAAAAATTAAGGCTTGTTTCAAATAGTAAACTTAACTTAATTTTTAAAATTATTAAACTTTTCATTTAATATTGCTACCACACCTGATATTACTAGGATTAAAGCAGTATATTCACCTGCGAAGTTTGAGTTATTTAGCACGTTCATATAGCTAAATGGAATAATTACTTCATGTTAACGGGAACATAATAAGGAGATTTTAAATCAAGTTTTTCATCTAAAGAATATAGTAATGAAGGAGAGTTAAAGCAAGCTGGAAAGCTATCAATGCTAAAATAATTAATATGAAAACTATTCAAGAATTATTTTCAGAAATAAATACTCATTTATTAGAAGACGAAAAACCTTCTTTATATCTTAATGAAATATCCAAAACAGCATTATTTAAGGAATATCCCTTCAATATGCTTAACAAATTGAAAAAAACAGAGCAGTCTCCAAAGCACCATCCTGAAGGAAACGTATGGAATCATACTATGCTTGTGGTAGATGAAGCGGCAAAAGTTAAGAGTAAAAGTCACGACCAAAGGATATTTATGTGGTCGGCTCTTTTGCATGATATTGGAAAGCCTGATACAACTATGCTTCGAAAGGGCAGAATAACATCCTATGACCATGATAAGCTAGGAGCTGAGCTTGCTGAAAGGTTCTTATCAGAGCTAATTGATGATGCTGCTTTTATACAAAAAGTTTCGGCACTTGTACGCTGGCATATGCAGATACTTTTTGTTGTAAACAATTTACCTTTTGCGGATATAAGTGGTATGAAAAAAAGTATAGATATTAACGAAGTAGCACTGTTTGGATTTTGTGACAGAATGGGAAGAACAAATTCTGAGCGAGAAAAAGAAGAGGAAAATATTAAAAAATTTATCGAAAAGTGTAAATTATAAATATATAACTCAAACTTCGCATAAAATCTATTGGTGCGATAGTATTATCAATGGTTTGTTGCCAAAAAAATTGCAAGAAATTAGTAATTGCTTGGAACTAGCATTGTTCAGCTCATTATTTTATTTCTTATAATACAAATGCGGAAACGGCTTTTTTTAAAAAACTTGTAAAAAGAGTTTGTTAAAAATTTTGCTTCATGAATTCGCCGTAGTATTAATACAACTGCCATTGACAATTAATTAGTGTTGTAATAAAATAATGTAAACAGACACAAATTATACAAAAAGTTTATATATTAAATGTTAGAGTAATAAAATCAACTTTTATGAGAGTTTTTGTATTGCAAAACAAATAGCTATATGCTATTTTGTTTTGCCATTTTATATTTTTTCACTGTATTGTAAGTGAACAATAAAATCAAGAATTGTTTATTCATATTAAGCACTTGTTTGGTGGTTAATCGCTGGAGGGGCACGTTAACCGATAATGAGGAATATACAGAAAAAGTCATAGTAGCTTGTCAATAGGATAAGTTAATGGGCGAAGCTATGTAAACTACTACAATAAATTGTGAGGTCGCAAAGATGTATTGGTATATACTATTTGTACGGACAGGTCGGGAATTAAGGGTTGAAAAATTTTTAAGAGAGCGGCTTGATACTGATGTATTTGTTTCATTTGTACCATTACATGAGTATTTATTCATGAGTAAGGGAACCATAAAAAGAGAACTTAAACCACTATTTCCAGGATATGTTTTTATTGAGTCTGAGCTATCCTGTAAGGAATTTATAAAAAGAACCGCCCCTATAATATATTTCTCTAATGATATAGTTTGCATTTTAAAATACTCAGATACAGAATATGCTTTACGGGAATCCGAAAAGCAGATGTTACTTGTTTTATGCAATGATGAACGCTGTATTCAATCATCAATTGGTTTTGTTGAGGGTGATGAGATATTTATTACACATGGACCACTTAGAGGATTGGAGAGTAAAATAAAAAGAATAAACAGACATAAAAGACAAGCATGGATAGAGGTGGAAATTATGGGTGACACTCGTTTGGTGTGTGTAGCCCTTGAAATAGTTAAAAAGTCAGAAAACTTGACAATAATGTGTGAATTTAATTAATAAAAGCATTTTCAAAGGTAAAGTAAAGAACAAAAATTATATATAAGTAAGTCTAAGTTATATTATTTCAAACGAATATTTTAGACAGAAATTAAAAGTTAGTAAGTGTAGAACATACTGACTTTTTTATTGTTTAAAATTATAGTGTATTTGCATGTATTTAATATTATTGCGATTGAATAATTGTTGAAGTATAACTGCTTAGATTATGGCAATTTGTTTCCTTAATATTTTTGGGGGGTAGGTTATGACAGATAGTTGCAAGAAATTAGGCTTAATGGGAAATGTCACAAGAGATATACAATCACTGGATTCAGTGTACGGTTGGGACATTGCTATGGATGGAATGTTCAAGTCTCTAGTGAAATACAGCAACTTAAATGAGATTACATATTTTCATGAACCAATGGAGGAGGCAATTCTTAAAAAAATAGAAAGTTATTCTTTGAATACTAAGGCAAAGATTAAACTGTTTTCTGAAATGGATATATTTCAGAGTCTTGCTTCAACAGAAGTTGATGTATTACATAATACGGATTCATCATTTACATCCCTTATACATTATAGAGAGTTTTTTGCTAGAGAAAAAATGCCAATTACATATACTATTCATTGTGCAAGCTATGATACTTTTATTCAAGATATGTTTTTGATGATGCTTTTATTGCCATTTAGACCATATGATTCATTAATATGTACTTCAAGAGCGGTAAAAAGTGTTGTTGAATCAATGTTGAACAGAATAAGTGAGTCCTTTAATAAGGCAAACAATACAAATATTGAATATAAAGGTCGTTTGGATATAATACCATTAGGTGTAGATACAGATAAATTTAAACAACTGGACAAAAGATCAGCCCGGAAAATTCAAAATATACCTGAGGATACCTTTGTTATTCTTTACCTAGGAAGGTTCTCCTCCTATGATAAGGCTGATATTCTTCCTCTATTGATAGTATATAAGCAATTATTGGATAAGAACAAAGAAAAGAAGTTGCTACTTGTATTAGCAGGCCATGACCGAAAGAATATGCCGTTTTTGCCTTATATACAAAAGTATATAAGTGAATTGGGAATCAATACTTTTATTAAAATAATTCAGAACAATGATGTAGAAGACCGACATTTATTATTTGCAGTAGCTGATGTATTTGTATCACCTATTGATAATATGCAAGAAACCTTTGGAATAACACCAATAGAGGCAATGGCATGCGGAGTGCCTCAAATTGTGTCTGACTGGAGTGGTTATAAAGATACTGTTGTAAACGGTGTAACAGGTTTTTTAATTCCTACATACTGGACCAAGTGTGATGGCAATATGAATTATAGTGCAAAATTTCCTTCAAATTCAATGTATAGGATATTACTACAGCATTTTATTTTGAGCCAGTCCGTTATAGTAGATTTAGAACAATATGAAAGAGCAATTCAATCTCTAATCGATAATCCAAAATTGTGCCTTGAGATGTCCCAAAACTCAGTAAGGATAGCGAGAGAAAAATTCAGTTGGCAAAGTGTAGTAAAGCAATATGAGTCTTTATGGGACTCGCTGTGTAAACAAAAAAAAGCTGTGCAAAATCAAGACTACAGGAGTAAGTTATCATTTTTACAGCCACATTTTTGTGAAGCTTTTTCACAATATCCGAGCGTCCTCGTTAATGATGATGCTATTTTTAATATTACTGCTAATGGAAAAGCGCTTTTGGAAGGAAAAGCCCCGATACCGGATCATTATGCATATGAAGAAATGTTATTGGATTATGGGCTAAAACCATTATTACTAAACAAATTAAATGAAGTAGGTGAAAAGGGCATTTCTATGGACATAATGGTTTCAATTTTTGAACCAACCTATAATCAGGATGCTATCAAAAGAGCTTTAATGGGATTGGCTAAGCATGGTATGGCGAAAATAGAATTCAGTAGTTTAAATACCTAAAAAACACAAAAAATCCTGAGACAATTATGGAGACGTGAGATGCGAAATACTATGCATCTAAAATTGTCAATGAAGCTACCTCAGATGTAATACAAACACATGATGCAAACGTTTGTAAAGCTGAGTATAATGCTGAAAGACATGAGATGAAAAAAGTATTTACATACTTCAAATTGGAATATGTCCGACTGAAGTGACTGGTAGAGGAAGAATGAACACTTTTATATGAGTATAAATAAAAAATTAAAATAAATGAACTTATTAAGGGAGGGATATAAATGAGTAGTGTAAAAGATATAAGTGAAAAAATAGTGTGCAAGAATTGTATATTACACTCAAAAGTTCCAGATATAACTATAAATGAGGGGGGCTATTGTACATATTGTACCTATGATGAAGATCCATTAGAAAATACGAAAATTGACAGTAATTCACAGAGCCAACAGTCTCTTGTTCAAAAGATGGAGGAGCTATTTTCGCAGATAAGAGAGGAAACAAATACGTACGATGTATTGGTTATGTTTAGTGGAGGCAAAGACAGTACTTATTTACTTGATTTGGTCAAAAACAAATACAAGTTAAGACCGCTGGCTTTTTCAGTAGTTCATCCTCAAGTAAACGATGCATCTGTGAAGAATATGGATGATGTAGCTGCAAAACTTAATGTAGATTTGATAAAGTATTATCCAGATCTTAATATGTATAAAAAATATATGAAATATGGCCTTATAAAAGGTACTGAATATGGAATGAATGAATTTATCGGATGTAGTTTATGTGGGTACATTATTAACTGTCCTCCGTTAAAAACAGCGATGATGATGAATATTCCAGTAATTTTAAGTGGTGATACCAAAAGTCAGGGATTAATGTCATTTGTTGATGGAGAAGAAAAGAAAAGGTTTTTACTTGAAAATGGAAAAAGACCATATGGGAAGACTCATCATATATTTGACGATGTATGCGGTGAAGAATATAGAGGCAGTTTATATGATATTTCGATTGAAGATATTAAGAAATACAGGTATCCTACTACCAT
The DNA here is from genome assembly GCA_023398105.1 of Bacillota bacterium. Classification (GTDB taxonomy): domain Bacteria; phylum Bacillota; class Clostridia; order Acetivibrionales; family DSM-1351; genus Ruminiclostridium. The sequence goes on from JAEWST010000034.1 coordinate 40,483, forward strand.
TAATCCTCTTTCAATAATTGACTATGATTTCAGGGAAAATTTCGGAAAATTTGATGATAAAGGCTTAGAGGGTAACGCCTTCAAAAGTCTTCTTACTAACTGTGATGCTGTATATCTTTTTGATTACCTCTCGCTTAAGAGATATGATTGTGTTACCTATATTAAACAGCTTGCTCAGATGATGGGAACGAAAGACCATACTCTTATGCAACTGGAGGTTGGAGGAAATCTGGATGATAATAAAGCGAATCTTTTGAGAAGAGAATTTATTATGGAATTATTAGAAGAATATAAAAAACTTCTCTTCTACATTGTGGACAATAAAATTTCAGGTGAGAAATTAAGTCCAGAAGAACTGGCAAATATACATGAAATGATTAATATTGCTCCGAAAATATTTAACAAACAAACTATTAATGAATTAATTAATAAAATATTAAAGATTCATAAACTTGCAGATTACTACGAAATTGATCTTGCGAACTATTAAGTTGTTTATCTGATAAATAAAATTGTGAGGGAAACAATGATAAATTATGAAAGTCTGGATAAAGTATTAATTGCACATAAGGATAACCAGAGCAGAGGGATAACCGTTATTACAGGTGAAGCCGAATTAAAATTCGTTCCGTATGGTATGATTTATAATAGAGCATTAAAAGTGCTTCATTGCTTGCAAAAAAAAGGTATTAAGCAGGGAGAAACTCTAATTCTGCTAACTGAAGATATTGAGGCTTTTATTTATATTTTCTGGGCATGCATATTGGGAGGTATAATTCCGGTACCCATTACAGCTGGTAACAATGATAGTCATAGAATGAAAATCTTCAAAATATGTGAAATTCTAGATACACCTTACCTTATAACAGATGAAAAGTTTGCAAAAACTCTGAAAACTAATTCAAGTAGCAATTATTTAGTTGATAGTATGGAAAAGGTTAAAGATAATTTATTATTGCTTAATGAAGTGCTAAACGGGGATGTTCAAGCAATACCAAATAAGATTTACGGAGAAAACATAGCGTTTATACAGTTTTCTTCAGGGTCAACAGGAGAGCCAAAGGGTGTGGTATTAACCCATACTAATTTAGTTACGAATGTCAAGGACTCAATAAATGCAGGTGGATTTAAACAAAGTGATTCTATGTTGAGTTGGATGCCTCTTACCCATGATATGGGTTTAATAGGATTCCACATCTTACCATTATATTTTAACATAAATCAATTTTTGATACCAACAAGCTTGTTTATACGCAGACCAACACTATGGATTAAAAGTGCAAGTGATAATAAATGTACTGTTCTATCGTCTCCTAATTTCGGGTACAAATATTTTCTATCGTTTTACAAAAGAGATATTGAATACGGTTGGGATTTATCTAATGTACGGCTGATATTTAATGGAGCTGAACCAATATCTTCAAAATTGTGTTATGAGTTTCTTGAGGAGATTGGCAAATATGGACTAAAAAAGACAACCATTTATACTGTATATGGTATGGCTGAAGCCTGTGTCGCTGTGGCTTTTCCACAGCATGGAGAGGAAATCAGTTGTGTAAACATTGATCGTACAAGACTGAATATTGGTCAAAAGGTTGTAGATGTAGATGCAACAGATAAAAATGTTGTCAATTTTGTCATAGAAGGTTTTCCTGTTGGCAATAGCCTTTTAAAGATTTGTGACGAAAATGGTGCTTTGCTTGATGATGGTACTATTGGATTAATTCATATTAAAGGAGATAACGTAACTTCAGGTTATTATAGAAATGATAAGGCAACAAAAAATATAATTTCAAATGATGGCTGGTTAAATACTGGAGACATTGGTTTTATTAGTAATAAAGGACTTGTTGTTACTGGTAGGGCAAAAGATATAATTTTTGTTAATGGATTAAACTACTATCCGCATGATATTGAGGGAATAGTTGAAGGAATAGAGAAAATACAGCTTGGAGAAGTTGGAGTATGTGGAGTATTTAATGAGGGAACTCAGAAAGAAGATATTGTTGTATTTATTATAACAAAAAAGAATATTGAAGAATTTGTAGATTTGGTTATCAGAGTAAAAAGACGTATACACATATATTTTGGCCTTGATGTAAAGGATGTGATTCCTGTTAGGAAGTTTCCGAAAACAACAAGTGGGAAAATTCAGAGATATAAGTTGGCTGAAAATTATAAAAATGGAATATATGATGATGTTATCTTAAGATTGAATCAGTTATTGGAGACTTCTAGGCAAAGCAATTATTATAGAAAACCTGATAATGAGATAGAAGCTAAGTTGTTGGAGATTTGGAAAGATGTACTACAGTATGACGATATAGGAATAGATTGTAACTTTTTTGAGATTGGTGGGAATTCTACTCTACTGGTTAAAATGATAAACAAAGTTAACGATGTTTATCCTGGTAAAATTAAAATAACTGATGCTTTTGATTGCTCAACAATATCCAAAATTGAAAGATTAATAAAAACACAAACTGAAACCGAGAATGACAGTAATTTATTACTTCCAAAGCTTAGGTTTCCAAAAGATTTTTTTGAGTTAGGAGAATGTTGTGAATCAGATAGATTAAGTTTCCAAACAGGATTTTATGAGTTTACATTACAAGGTAATGTATATAATAAGATAAAAATAGTTTCTCAAAAAGAGGGAGTCGATTTTCATGACTTCATTTTGTTTTGTTTCATAGTACTCCTATCAAAGGTAGTTGATGATGATATATTGACAGTGTCTACTGTTATGAACCCTGAGGATATCAAAGCTGTAAAAATTAAAATGAGAGATTTCAATGATTTTTCAATATTAATCAGAAATATAAGCCAGCAGCGTAAAGAATCAAGCAGAGAAAACTATATTAACCTTTCTGAGACATTAAATTTCACCAATTCAGATTATGACTTATCGGTTGCTTTTTTCTATTGCAAAGATACAGATTTAAAAGTCGAAATAGAAAGACTTTGTGATATTGGAGTTGCATTTTACGAAGAAAATGAATTTGCATTAATAAAATGCTACTACTCAATAAAAAAGATTAATATGGAAAAAGCTGATAAACTATTTATGGCATTTGAGGGTATTATATCTAGAATTACTGATGAGTATAAGCTATAAAAGGGGGAAGATGTTTGGAGAAAATTGCATTGATATTTCCCGGACAGGCATCACAATATGAGGGAATGGGGAAAAAACTTTATCAAGATTTAAAAATAGTTAAGGATACTTTTGATGAAGCTTGTGATGTACTAAACTTTGATCTTAGGAAAATATGCTTTGATGGAGAACCTGAAGAGTTGATAAAGACGGAAAACACGCAGCTAGCTTTACTTACCTTATGTATGGCTATTTTCAGAATTTATATGGATCAAATTAATATAGAACCGGCTTGTGTAGTGGGTCACAGTCTGGGAGAGATAACAGCTTTATGTAGTACAGGTGCTATTAGTTTTCCTGATGCACTGAGGCTAGTCAGGAAAAGAGGCTTGCTAATGAAGGAAGCAATACCTTTTGGAGAAGGCGCAATGTGTGCAATAAGCGGCATGGACAGAAAGATTGTGGAAATGGAGTGTAATAATCTATCTGTGAGTAATGATGTTTTGGTTATTTCAAATTACAACTCGAAGGAACAAGTTGTGATTTCTGGTAAAAAGGAATCTGTTGTTAAAATGGGTAAGAGGTTGGAAAGCATTGGTGCACGAACAGTATTACTGAGTGTAAGTGCTCCATTTCATAGTCCATATATGGAGTCTGTAGCGGAAAAATTCAGAGAAGAACTTTTAAGTTACAAGTTTTTTGAATTGAAATGGCCTGTTATATCTAATGTTACAGCTAAACCCTATTACTATAAAGAAAACATAATCAACAATTTGACAACACAAATTACTAGTCCTGTTATGTGGGAGGATTCTATGAAGTATTTACAGGTGCAAGGAGTTAATGTGGCTGTTGAATTAGGTCCAAAGTCCGTTTTAAAAGGATTAATGAAAAGGAATGCTCCAAATATACAAACCTTCTCATATGATATAGAAGGTGACTGGCAAGCTTTAGAAGAACTGATAAACGCAAACAAGCATAGTTTATATAAAAGAAAGAGTATAGCTAATAATATCGTTACAATGTGTTTAGCAAATGCAGTATGCACAAAAAATAACAACTGGAATAAAGAAGAATATGAGAAAGGTGTAATTACACCTTATGAAGAAATGAAAGCAATGCAAGATGAAATAGACAAAACGGGTTTAATGCCTACTGTTGAGCAAGGCAGAAGAGCACTTGAACTATTGCAGTTGATTTTCGAAAGCAAACAGGTAGATTCTAACGAACAGACTGATAGAATTAACAATATATTTGATCAAACAGGAACAAGAGATATTTATTATAATTTCAACATGAAGTGAAATAAGTAAGTTATTAATCAAGACTGTAAGTGTAATTGGTGCAGATGTTAAAGCAAGAAATTCTTCAGAATATGCGGGTTCAGTCACTATTATAAAAAGCCAACCTGCACTATATAAAAATATAATTTATTAAAGTAAGAAAGGTTTTACATATGGGTGAGATAAAGCTAAAGCTTAGATGATTTCTAGATAGATATTTTAGAAATTATACATTTCAAGAAGATGAAGATATGGACATCTCGAATTTTCGTTCTATAAGTTCAATTTCTAATTTTATAAAACGTAAAACGGTATAATTATAGAGGTGCTATAACCATGGTGAATATGAACTTGATGCATTAGTAAATTGAAAAACCATAAAACTATTAGTTGCCAGCCTTGATAATAAGTTTGGCACATATGATTAAATTGGAATAACACTGATTGAATGCAGGGAAGATGTATGGATTATAAAACTAATAATATCTTGAGAAATTCTTAACGAATTGAGGTACAAAAATGCATAACATAGCATTTTTATTTAGTGGGCAAGGTTCTCAATATGTCGGTATGGGGAAGTCACTTTTTGAGAACTTTTCTATAGTGCGTCAGACTTTTGAAGAGGCTAATACTGTTTTAGGATTTGATTTGGCTAAAATATGTTTTAGTGGAAGACTTTCTGAACTTAACAGACCTTTTAACATGCAACCAGCGATATTAACGTATAGTGTTGCGGCATTTAGGTTATATATGCAGCAGTACGGCATTATTCCTCGGTTCTGTGCAGGACACAGTCTTGGAGAGTATTCAGCCTTAACCTGTGCCGGGTCAATAAATTTTGCCGATGCCATAGAAATAGTTTACAAGAGAGGTAAATTTGTTGAGGAGCTTTTGAACGAAAATGTTTCTATGTCGATAATTGATAATATTTGCAAGGATACTGTGGCAGAAGTGTGCAGGAAATACTCAGGACAAGAGAATTATGTTACCGTATCCTGTTTTAATTCTCCTATGCAGACAACAATTTCAGGACACAATGAAGCAGTTAGAGAAGTGGAGGACATCATCCTGGATTGTGGAGGCAAGGTAACACCGCTGATTGGCAGTGCTCCATATCACAGTTTGTTAATGACTAGTGTAGCTGATAGATTAAGGGATGTTTTGAAAGGGTATAATTTCAAACCTCAAAGATATCCAGTAATTTCTAATGTTTCAGGTAAACCGTACTCAGATAGGAATAGTATTGTTGACGCTCTAACCACTCAATTGGTTTCACCAGTGAGATGGCAGGAAACAATGCAGTTTTTAAAAGACAAAAAAGTAGATTTGATGGTGGAATTAGGACCTAACAATATTCTATGTAACATTTCAAGAGAAAACATTCCGGGGATAGAAACTGTATGCTTCAGCAATAATGATGAGAGGCAGTGGCTTGCCAACCAAGTAACAGACAAAGAAAATTCTATGAAACCAGAAAGTATTTTTATTTCGAAATGTCTTGCAGCAGTTGCTGCTACCCAGAATTATAATGATGATGTGACTAAGCTTAAAGATGCTATTTTTAAGCCATGTGAATATATAAAAAGTATTCAAAAATCTGAGACACTGACAGAAAAGAAGCTTGAAGAAGTTTTGGAAAATCTGTATTTAATACTTAATGCAAAGAAAGTACCACAAACTGAGCAGTTGGAAATATTCGAGCAGATAATTGATGAAACTTGCATGATGTATTGCTTTAAAGATTTTATCCTAAATCATTTTATTTAGGAATTAAACCTTTGTAAAGGTGGGTTATCTAGTGGGATTAGATATGAGTTTTATTCATGATTTAAATTTAGATGAGTTGTACGATAAAAAACAATATAATTTCGTAGACAAGGTAGATACAACCTCAAAGGATATAGCGATTATTGGTATGGCCCTTAGATTTCCATTGGCAGATACTTTAGATGAATTTTGGGAAAATATCCGAAATGGTGTTGACTGTGTAGGGAAGCCCAGCGATGAACGGATAAAGGATATAAAATCGCACTTACACGCATCAAACAGAGCTGAGTCTGAAATTCCTTTATCACAGGGTGCATACATAGAAACTATTGATAAATTTGACTGCCAGTTTTTTAGAATTCCTCCTAAAGAAGCCTGCGTTATGAGCCCTGCCCAAAGAATATTTATGGAAACGGCATGGAAGGCAATAGAGGACGCAGGGTATTCAAGGAATGCCATAGCGGGCAGCCGTACGGGGGTATTCCTTGGATATATAGGCGATATTGAGGGCTATAAGTATAAACAAATAATTAATGCTTCAGCCGAGGTGTTTACGCCAATGGTGGCTTTTGGAAATATTCCTTCCATGATGCCCAGCAGAATTTCTTATTACCTAGATTTAAAAGGACCAAGCATGCTTGTTGATACTGCGTGTTCTTCATCTCTTGCAGCAGTACATTTAGCTTGTCAATCGATTAGAAATGATGAAAGTGACATGGCATTGGCTGGCGGGGTCAAAATAAACCTTATTCCCTTGGAGAATAGTGAAAAGACTGGAATGGAGTCTTCAAATGGTAGGTCAATGTCCTTTGATGACAACGGGGATGGGATAGGAGTTGGAGAAGGTGTGGCTTGTATTTTACTTAAGCCACTAGATAAGGCAATTAAAGACAAGGATAACATATATGCTGTAATTAAAGGAAGTGCTTTAAATCAGGATGGGAATACAATTGGCATAACAGCTCCAAGTGTTGAACAACAAAAAGCTGTTATTTTAGAGGCATGGAAAAAGTCAGGTATAGACCCTAGAACAATAGCATATATTGAAGCCCATGGATCTGGAACAAAAATTGGTGATCCTATTGAGATTGATGCTATAAGCAGAGCCTTTGAGAAATTTACCAATAAAAAACAGTTCTGTGCAATAAGCTCTGTAAAATCAAATATAGGACATTTACATGAAGCATCGGGAATTGCTGGCTTAATAAAAGCAGTGCTCAGCTTGAAAAACAAAGAATTACCTAGGACAATACATTTTGATAAACCTAATGAGAAGATAGAGTTTGAAAAGACGCCTGTATATATTAATGTAAGGCAGAAAAAGTGGGAAGCAAATAATACAACTAGAAGATGCGGAGTCAGTTCTTTCGGAATTTCAGGAACAAACTGCCATATGATTGTTGAGGAGGCTCCAAAATCATCAAGCGATATAACTTTACAACAGACTACGTTTAATATTTTTAAGCTGTCTGGCATTGAAGAGGGTACAATAAAAAGACTCGTTGCTTTATATATAGATTTCTTAAACTCAAGTAATGATATAAACCTTGAAAATGTTTGTTTTACTGCCAATACAGGACGTGGAGATTACCCCTGCAGGTTAATTGTTCTGGCATCCAGTAAAGGGGAATTACTTCAAAAATTGATGGATTTCTGCTTTGACACTGACGAAGAAAATGGGGTGTTTTATAACGAAACAAAATCTTTTGGCAAAACAACGAGAAGAAGTGAATATAAAATTGTCACAGGATATAAAGCCCTGAAGCTCATAAATAATGAAGAAAGTATAAAGAATTCTCTGAGTGATATAGCAAAAGCTTATGTAAATGGTGCAGAGGTTGATTGGGTTATGCTATACAAAGGGACTAATTATCATAGAATCAGCCTGCCTACATATCCTTTTCAAAATAAAAGATGTTGGGTAGAATACACTCAAGAACAATTAGCTGGTTACAATGTGGGCAATATAGGCAGTTTTCATAAGTTAATACAAGAAACACCTGAGAATTTAGAACAACATAGCTATAAAGGCGAAACTGATATAGAAAATATAACTCTCTGTCTAAAAGATATGTTTAATAAGGTATTACATATTGATAAAGAAAAAATAAATATTAATGAGCATGTTGTGGAAATAGGGCTTGACTCGGTAAATCTAACACAGATAAAGTCCGCTATACAAGAAAAATTTGGAATCGAAATTTCTATGCAGATGTTTTTTGATAACCTTACAAGTATTAATGCCATCGCTGAATATATATATAAGAATAGTGATAATTCTTCCTTGCTTTGCAGCAAAATAGAAAGCAAAACTGAAGAATTAAACCAAATGAGACCCGAAACATATAAAATAGGCATCAATGACAAACTGGAATTATTATTACGAGACTTCGCTAATACTGAAAATATAAACATGGAGAAATCCAAGCTACAATCAATTATTGATAAACAGCTTCAATTAATTAGTATGCAATTGGAAGTATTTAAAGAATATTGCATGCTAGAGCAAAAATCTGATTATTTCAAGCCGGTTAATAAAAAGGATAATGAACCGTGTACAGCTGGAATTATTGAGAATAACAATACAATTAATTATCAGGAAATTAAACAGGATGAAGGAAGCGTAGGTGTTAGTACTAATAGCACAATACCTCTGACTCTTGAACAAAAACAAATATGGTTTGTGTCAAATCTGGGGAATAATGAGTCCTGTGCTTATAATGAAACTGTTATGCTTGAATTTAAAGGAGACTTTCGGCCTGATAATGCAAGAAATGCTATAAAGCTAATTATAGAGCGCCATGAATCGCTAAGAACAAAAATCAGCACGGATGGTGAATACCAAATTGTACTTCCAGAGGCTAATATCGAAATTCCTTTTATGGACTATACGGATTTGAATAATGAGAGAGAGAAAGAGAGTGAAATAAATGAGTGGCTATTTCTTAATAGTAGAAAGCATTTTGATTTGACATTTCCTCCACTGTTCAGAGCAAATATTATAAAGCTTGAAGAAAAAAGGCATATTCTTATTCTTTCATTACACCACATAATTGCCAGTGGCTGGTCATTGAATGTAATATTTAATGAATTTATTGAAATTTATTATTCCGAAATGTCAGGAGTTAAACCTAGTTTATCAAAGCCCGTACAATTCAGAGAATATATCCTATGGAAGGATAAACAACAGTCAAAGCAAGAAAAAAAAGAAGCTATATTATTCTGGAGAGAAAAATATTCAAAATCTAATCTAGAAAATAAACTTGAACTCGATTTTTGGAACAATTACAGCAATAGAACTTCATTTGACGGAGAGAGGCAAACAAGAGTTATTGATTCTACATTGTACGCTGAATTAAAGAAGTTTAGCACAAAACTTGGCTGCAGTTTGTTTATTTCACTATTGACTTCATTTAAACTATTGCTTCATAAAATGGTTTCTTTGAAAGAGATAGCTGTTGGAATTCCTGTCTCTGGACAAGTAGCTATGGGAGCCGAATGTTTGGTTGGAAATTGTACAAGTGTACTGCCAGTTATCAGTCATATTGATGAAAACACTCTGGTAAGTGATTATCTACAGAATATAAATAAATATGTTAATGATGTTATTAAGTATCAGGCATATTCTATTGCAGATATGGAAGAGGATCTGGTTTTAAAAAGTATTGTGCCAGTTACTATGGTATTTAACATGAACCGGCCTGTAACAAATCTTAAGTTTACGGATTTCACAGTAAATGTTCTTACATATCCGATTAGTTATACAAAATATGATTTGTTTTTCAATGCTGTTGTACTTGACGGTGAGTTAAATTTAACTATTGACTATAGAACTGCTTTGTATGATAGAAATTTGATAGATGTTTGGCTAGACTACTATGTACAGATTTTAAAGAAAATAGTTGAGAATCCAATGGTCGCAATATCGGAATTACCGTATTCGTTTGAAAATGTAACTCAAAAGCAATTATTGGCAAATAGGGAGACTGTTAATGAAGCTGGTAAAAAAACTTGTGAACGTAACAACAAAGTAACCTATAGCAATGAATATTCAGGGATATATTCTGATTGGTCTAATAAGCTTAAGTCAATATTTGGGGAAGTGCTAAATATTGAAAATATTAATGAAAATGATAATTTTTTTGAAATAAGTGGTAATTCACTCAAGGCTATTGCACTTTTATCAAGAATACATAAAGAACTGAATGTAAAGGTTTCTCTGGGTGATATATTTAAATATCCCACAATTAAAGAGCTGTCTCAACATATAAGCAAGTATAAAAACAGTGAGCTCCTTCCGATTCAAAAAATTAGAGAATTAGATTATTACCCGCTTTCCTCTGCCCAAAAAAGAATGTTTGTATTAAGAGAAATTGAAGGTAAGGATGGAATAAGCTATAACATACCTGGAGTTGCAATGCTGGAAGGAAAAATAGACAAGGACAGGCTGGAATATGCTATCAAGGCCTTGATTAAAAGACATGAAACACTAAGAACTTCATTTGAAACAATTGATGGAGAAGTAGTACAGATGATACATGGAGAAGTTGATTTTAATGTTGTTTATTTTGTTTGCGAAAATGAAAAATGGGAGGAAATAGCAGGAGATTTTATAGAACCCTTTGATTTAGCTGTAGCTCCATTGTTCAGGGTTGGAATAATACAATTAGCAGCTAATAAGAATATACTTGTCATTGATATGCATCATATTATAGCGGATGGCATTTCAGGAGGAATTCTACTAAAGGACTTTAAAAATTTATATGAAGGAAAAAGTCTACCAGAGTTAAGAGTGCAGTACAAAGATTTTGTTGCATGGCAGGAAACCCTTTTTAAAACTAATTACTACAGAAAGCAAGAAGAGTACTGGTTAAGGACTTTTGCCGGAGGAATACCTGATGTTAGCATGACTTGCGACTATGTGAGGCCAGCAGTTCGAAGTTTTAAAGGAAAAAGACATATATTCTCAACAAGTAAAGAATTAACTCAAAAGCTTAATTACATTTGTGCAGAAAAAAGTGTAACACTTAACATAATAGTACTTGCAGCTTTTAATGTACTTTTAATGAAATACACTGGTCAGGATGATATAGTTATTGGCTCACTTACTGGTGGAAGGTCGCATCCTAATATAGAAAACAATATCGGGATGTTTGTAAATACTTTGGCAATAAGAAATTATCCTAGAGAATGGAAAAAATTTGAGGAATTCCTTGAAGAGGTACAGGAAAATACTATAAAAGCGTATGAAAACCAAGACTATCAATTTGACTCATTAGTAGAAAAACTTGAAATAGAACGAAATGCAAGCAGACACCCAATATTCCAAAATCTGGTTGTAATGCAGAATATGGACGACTACGCACCATATATAGGGGACTTAAAATTTACATCTATAGATTTTGATGCAGGTATTGTTGGTTTTGATCTAGTAATGCAAGGCTATTTGGATAATGAAGTTCTTAGTTTCAAAATTGATTATTGTACATTGCTTTATAAAAACCAAACGATAGAAGCCTTATCAAGGCAGTTTCTGTATATACTTGAACAAATTGCAGATAATCAGCAGCTGAGTTTAGCGGAAATCCAACTAATGAGAGAAAATGAGAAGAAATCAATTATTTATGATTATAATAATATAGAAACTGATTATCAAAAATCAAAAACAATTTACCAAATTTTTGCACAGCAAGTAACCGAGTTTCCTGACAAAATAGCACTATCTTTTAATGACAGCGTGATGACTTATAAAGAGCTGGATAGCAGGGTGGATAAGCTAGCTTATGTGATGAGCGAGAAGGGAATCGCTCATGGAGATGTAGTAGGTTTAATTACTGATCGTTCTTTTAATATGATTGCGTCAATCATGGGGATTTTAAAGGTAGGTGCTTCATATCTCCCAATTGATCCCGAACATCCAAGGGAAAGAATTATATCCATGCTTGATGACAGTAAAGCTAGTGCAATAATTACTCAAGACAAGTATATAGATAAAAACTTGTTTGTTACGAATAATACTTTCGTTGAAAATGGCGATGAATTACCTGAGCCTGCTAACCGCAGTATTATTTCTTTGGATCAAATAGACTATGCCCAAGAAGTTACTAAACCAATAAAGCCAAGTGATGAAGTGAGTGCAAATGATGTAGCTTATATCATGTATACTTCAGGAACATCGGGTAAACCAAAAGCAAACTTAATAGCTAATTATAATATAACCAGGGTAGTAAAGAATACAAATTATATTACAATTAATAACAATGACAGGCTTTTACAGCTTTCAAATTATGCCTTTGATGGCTCTGTATTTGACATTTTCGGTGCACTTTTAAATGGGGCTGAACTGATTTTAATTGATAATGATACAGTTTTGGATATGAACAAGCTTTCCGAAGTTATAATGAGAATGAATGTTTCAGTATTTTTTACAACTACAGCATTATTCAACTTAATGGTGGATTTAAATATTGATGCATTAAAAAACGTAAGAAAGATTCTTTTCGGTGGTGAAAGGGTTTCAATAAATCATGTGAATAAAGCTTTAAAACATTTAGGGAAAGATAGAATAATTCATGTTTATGGGCCTACTGAAAGCACAGTTTTCGCAACGTATTATCCTGTTAATGAAATAGATTGTAATACCGGAACTGTTCCTATAGGTAAACCAATAGCAAATACCAAAGTATACATTTTGGATCAAAAGGGCAATATACTTCCTCCTGGTATTCCAGGAGAATTATGTATATCCGGAGATGGCCTCGGCTTAGGTTATTTAAATTCTGAGGAACTTGAAAAATCAAAATTTGTACCGAATCCGTTTATTAAAGGAAAAAGGATGTACAGAACAGGAGACATCGCTAAATACCTTCCTTGCTTAAATATTGAGTATATTGGGAGAAAAGACAATCAGGTAAAAATTAGGGGGTTCAGAATAGAACTTGAAGAGATTGAAGTGCTCTTGCTAAAGCATATACATGTCAAAGAAGCTGCTGCCATTCTTAAAGAAGAGGCAAATGGAACAAGCAATTTATATGTGTATTTTGTTTCTAATGAGCTATTGGATGTTAGTGAACTAAAGAGCTACCTGTCACAGAGTCTTCCAAGGCAGTTCATACCATCCTTCTTTATTCAACTAGAGAAAATGCCGTTGACATCCAACAAGAAGATTGATAGAAATGCACTGTTTAAATTAAATGACAGGTATGCAAATTTTGCTTCAGCACCAAAGGTCAGCTTTGATGAAAAAAATTCGTTGGAGAAGGGACAGTCTGGTAAGGAGAGTCTGGATTTAGCATCAACTCAGGACGAAGTGCTGGATAAAATAGAGGAAAAGTTGTTGAATATATGGAAGCAGGTATTATGTACAGACAGCATAGATATTAATGCAAACTTTTTTGATATAGGTGGAAATTCTATATTGCTTATTAAAATGAGGGATTTAATTGACAAGGAATATCAGAAAAAGGTTCTTGTTACCGATATATTTGCAAACGCCTCTATTAAAAAGCTTGCAAAGTTAATTTATTATAATCTAAGCAGTCCTGCAGAAGCTAAGTCAATGCTATTTGATAACATTGAAATTGCACCTGAATATTTTTTACAAGCAGGTGAAAAAAATAATAAAGAAGTATACAGCATTTCAATTAGTGCAAAAGAACTGGATCAATTAGGTTATATTGCAAATAAAGAAAATATAAGTATCAGTAAAGTCTTATATGCTGTTTTTGTATATTTAATCACACAAATTACTGACCAATCCATGATAACAATACAATCACTTATGAATAATAGCAATGAAGTCAAACCAATTAGTTTTGATTTTAAGAATATTTCTTCATTTGAGGATTTCATAAAGATGATTAAAGAAGGGTTGGAATCTTTTGAGCTGTCAAATACATATCAAATAAATGAAATAACTAGTGGGCAAGTGGATCAGAAAAACTATTCTATAGTTCCATTTGTTTACATATCAGCTCTACTGAATACCAGAATTAACTTGAATGATGTATATGACCTTATTATGGAAATCAATGAATCAGAGAAAGGCTATGAGTTATCATTTGATTTTAACAGTAGACGTCTGAGGAGTATCAAAATTAAGAAAATTGTTAATGGTTACTTAAAATTATTAAAAGTCCTATATGATGATTATAAAGAAAAAGTATAGTTAAAAAGTATTGGAGATAAAATGAGAAACCTCAGAGATAAGTTTAAACTATGTACAGATAAATTGGCTAAAGCAACTATAATAATTTTAATTCTGTCAATAGGACTAAGTATTCCAGTTTTTATTTCGGAGGTTAAGGACTCTAAGCCTGATCATAGTAAAGATGGATGGGATGTAATGGCTCCGGAAGAATTAAATCTGGATAGCGGCTACCTAAAAGAGGCTGACAAGTTTATTGGAAAAACGGATGCAACAAGCTTTATTATCGTTAAAGATGGCTACATTGTATATGAAAAGTACTACAGGGGGCAACGTCCTAAAAACTTTTCATATTGTGGTTCACTTTCAAATAGCCTCTTATCAGCTTTAATAGGAATAGCTATTAGTGATGGCCAAATAAAATCAGTGGAACAAAAAATAGAAGATTTTTATCCTGAACTGGTAAATTCAGATTTTAACCAAGAAATTAGGGATATAACTATTGAGAATTTATTGACAATGACATCTGGGTTTGGTGAAGTATCCGAGGATTTTTTTCATAAAACGGATTGGATTAAATCCCAGTTTAATTCCAAGCTTATGTCTCACCCGGGGGAAACATTTAGATACAGTAATTCTGCTACCTACCTGTTGTCAGGTATAATTACCAGGACTACGGGCATGAGTGCATTGGAATATGCAAAGAAGAAAATACTTGAACCTATGAAGCTGAATAGCATCATTTGGTATACGGGCCCCGAAGGATATAACATAGGAGGCGATTTTCTGTATTTGACACCTAGCGGAATGGCTAAATTTGCATACCTTTTCATTAATAAAGGAAGCTGGAAAGGCCAGCAAATACTTCCGGAGAGTTGGGTACGCAATACTTTGAAAATCCATACCAACTTTAGCCAAGAAGAGTTAATTAGATTTGGTGATAAAAGAATAATGGGATTTGGCTATAACACTATTGTATCCCAACTGGACTCCCAAAAAACTGCTTATATTATGGAGTATGAAGTTGGTAACCAATACGCAAGCATCATCCCTGACACCAATATGGTAGTTGTTGTTTCTACATACCATTCAAATTTTAAGAAAAGTTTTAGTTATAGTAGTATGATGAAAGTTTTAAATGAATATATAATGCCTGCAACAGATTGCAATAGCTTAAAATGACTTTAGATATAATTAATTCAACTTTCCCAGTTAAAAATCGTAGGTGTTAAACTTATCAATGGAAAGTTGAGTAATTAATTTGAACAATATTATATTAATAGAATTGTTTTATACATTTGGAGGAATAATCTATGGAACTTCATGAAGTAAAGACATTAATGGAAAGTATAAGGAATAACATGAACAAACTAATTGTGGGAAAAGAAAAAGTAATAGACTTGATTCTTGTATCACTTTTTTGTTCGGGACATGTTTTATTAGATGATGTTCCAGGGGTTGGTAAGACCTTACTTTGCAAATGTTTGGCAAATTCAATATTGTGTGATTTTAGGCGAGTCCAGTTTACACCTGATTTATTACCGTCAGACTTAATAGGAATAAACTATTTTAATCAAAAACATTTTGATTTTATGTTTAAAAAGGGTCCTGTATTTACAAACATATTACTAGCAGATGAAATAAATAGGGCAACTCCAAGGACGCAATCGAGCCTTTTGGAATGTATGGAGGAAAAACAGGTTACTATTGACGGGGAAACTAAAAAACTTGGTAAACTATTTTTTGTAATAGCAACAGAAAATCCGGTAGAAAGCCATGGTACATTTCCATTACCTGAAGCACAATTGGACAGGTTTTTTATGAAACTGAGAATGGGATACCCTGACTTGCAGGAGGAAAGAGGCATATTGGATCGGTTTCAGAATAAAAAGGATGAACCGAAAATCACAAATATTTGCAATGCAGATTCTATAATTGAAGCACAGGATTCACTTGATCTGGTGGAGGTCAGTTCAGATATAAAAAATTATATTGTATCAATAATCGATAGAACTAGAAATCATGAAAAAGTGCTACTTGGTGTGAGTCCAAGGGGAACCCTGGCACTTATGAAAGCATCCAAGGTAATGGCTGTTCTTAATGGACGTGATTATGTTATACCGGATGATGTTAAGTATGTGGCAGCACCCGTGCTCACACATCGAATGATTCTGAAAAAAACATTAATAGCTTGTTCTAAAACTTCAGAAGAAGAAGATGTTATCTCAGATATTTTGAAAAGTGTTCCTGTACCGTTAGAAAATAACAGCAACTTAAAAATTTGATTCTATATAACGAGGCAAGAAAATGTCCCCCACTTCTATAAGTGGTGGGTACCACTTTGGTTATAAAGGAGAATTTATTTGGAAGTCATTGCGTGTTTAATAATTATCCTGCTAGTATTATACATTCAAAATTATATTTTTATCAGATATTCTTTGCAAGATTTGGAATACAACTGCCAATTTAGTGTGGAAGAAGCTAATGAGGGTGATGAAATTATGTTGATTGAAACATTATTCAATAATAAGAGACTACCTTTGCCGTGGCTTAAAGTTGAGATATTTACATCAAAATGGCTTGAATTTGCCAATTCCAATTCTGTTGTTGCAAATGAAACTAGATTTGTAACAAGTGGGTTTTTTTTATGGGGTTTTCAGAGAACAACCAGACACTGGAAGGTTAAATGCTTGAAGAGAGGCTATTATACTATTGACAATGTAGCCTTTGTAAGTGGTGATGTGTTTGGTAAATATACTTCAAGTTGCGTTAAAGTTAATTCCAAACTAATAGTATATCCTAGCGTCTTAAGTCAAGAGAATACAGAAAACTTACAAAACCTGATTCTTGGAGATACAGTAGTACGAAGATGGATAAATGATGACCCATTTTTAACATCTGGAATCAGAGAGTATTATCCTGGTGATGCATTGAATAAAATTGATTGGAAGGCAACCTCAAAAATGGGAGAAATATTTGTTAAAAAAAACGATTATACATCAAAAAGTGATATAAATGTTTTATTAAATATGCAGACTACCGAATTTGAGAACACATATGTTGCCTTTAGTGAAATGGCAGAGCATGGAATCAGATTGGCAGCTACAATAGTAAAGAACTCTTATGAGGCTGGCAATCCTGTGAGATTTTGTACAAATGGAAAAGTTGCTGACGTGGAAGAAGAGTATATTTTTACAAGGATTAACTCAGGCAGAGGTCATATTCTTGATATTTTTGAAATAATGGCTAAACTGGAGCTCAAGACATCAATATATTTTGAAGAGCTCGTCAAAGAGGTAGCACATACTCTGGTAAATTCAGATGTGGTAATAATTACTGCCTACCTTAATGAGCAAATAAACAAGATGCTGTACAGCCTTCATAGTAATAATAACAATATAAGAATACTTGCTACAAATTTAGACATTGATTATAGTAATCTGCCTAAAGATGTAGAGATATATTTTTCTTTGGGAGATGATAAATAGGTGGGAAATATACTAAAGAATCAGGCTAGAAATATGCTACTTGTATCAAGTATGTTCTTATTTGTATATCCTGCGATAATTATTTTGGGGAAATTATATTTTGATTTTGATAGATGGGTGGTTAAACTTGCAGAAGGATTTTTTTGGTGCTTGCTCGGTTTTTTGAGTTCATATCTTTTAGTGAGTTACATACGCCGATATGGACGAATTGTAAGTGTTGGAATAGTTCTTGTAGCATTGATTACTTGTAGTACTGGGGCAATATTTGAGCTGGATTTAATAAACTTCGGTACTGTCAGTTGCGTAATTTTCTTTCTTGTTGGGATGCTCGGTTATGTAATTAGTTTGATGCCTAAAATTACATTTATAGTAATCGATGCTGGTGTAATTGTACTTTTAATAGAATTACTATTTGCTAATATTGTAAAAGAAATTAAACAATTCAGTGGAATCTTTTTTAGTATTACTGTTGTTTTTGTAGTGTTTTCGATGATGCTAACTATTAGAGAAAATCTAAATACTATTTTTAAAGAGAGAAAAGTACATTTTAAAGGAGTTCAGTCTCAGATAAGTAAGTTTAGCTACATAGTTATGATATGTTTACTTTTATTGATCGTAATTCTATTTTACTCAAAAAATATATTGGTTTTTTTAATGCAAACAATCAGCATGCTTGTTAACAAAATTATTGAAGTAATAATTTATCTTTTAAAATTACTTTTTAGGAGTAAACCGGGGCATTATTCCAATGACTATTTTGGTTTTGATCCTTATATCGCCAGTCCCGATATTTACCCGATTATAATTTTCATAGCATCTATAATAATATTTTTTATTTTGTTTTTTACTATATATATCATATCTCCGCTTTTCATTATTGCAATAAAAGAAAAAATACTTCACATATATCATACGATATTAAGTGTAAATATTTTAAAACAAGCAAAAACCAACGAAGATAATGACTATTACGATGTAATCGATATCTTAACAAAAACGGAAAGCAAGGATTTTGATACTAAATTAAATGATGGGATTACTCTAGAAACAATTCTGGCAATAGACGATCCTGTTAAAAAAATTAGGCTATTTTATCAATTGCTTCTGAGTAGACTTAAGCTTAAAGGTGTGAAAATCGATAATTATGATACAACGTGGGAGATTTTCTCAAAAAGTACATCGGTATGTGGTAAGCAGAATTGTTTTTTCGAATTGACAAACTCTTATAATGAAATAAGATATGGAAATAAATTACCAACATCCATTGAAGTTGAAAAAACTGAAAATAATTCACTTGCTTTTCTTGAATTTCTGGATTCAAAACAAACTAAATTATAACTAGGCAAGAAAATGTCCCCCACTTCTATAAGTGGCGGGTACCACTTTGGTTATAAAAGATATCGGATATGGCTTAAAAACGCTATATCCTTAATAAATTTAAATTTAAAGAGTGTGAGGTCATATGAATAAAAAGTTATTAGATTTTAGTTTTGATGAAATACCAGAGGAACTGGATATTTCCTCAGAAAATGTATATAGTGTTTTAGAAAATGACATAGCTGTAATAGGTATTTCTGGAAAGTTTCCTTTTGCAGATAATATTAATGAGTTCTGGGAAAACATATGCAATGGTGTGGATTGTATAAGAGATTTTCCAGCTCAAAGAAAAAAAGATATAGATGATTACTTATCTTTCAAAAGTAAAAACAAACAGCTTACTAAATACACTCAGTATGGTTATCTTGATGACATTGATAAATTTGATTACACATTTTTCAATATATCTCCTAAGGAAGCCTGTTTGATGGATCCTAATCAACGAATTTTCTTACAAACTGCATATGAGGCAATTGAAGATTCAGGTTATGGAGGTGACAGAATAAAAGGCAGCAGAACAGGTGTATATTTTGGTTTGGCACGTCCACTCCAATATATAAGAATGATTGAGGATATAGTGCCCTCAGATATAACACTTGCACTTCCAGGAAATCTTGGCTCTGTGATACCGGGAAGATTATCATACTTGTTGGACTTAAAAGGTCCATCCATAGTAATTGATACAGCATGCTCTTCATCTTTAGTAGCACTTTACCTTGCATGTCAAGAGATACGGAGCGGGAAATGTGAAATGGCATTGGTGGGAAGTACACAGATTAATCTCCTTCCTATAAACAGAAGTGAAAAGTTTGCAATGGAATCTTCTGACAATAGAGCTCGAGCGTTTGATGACAATGCTGATGGCACAGGAGGAGGCGAAGGGGCTGTAGCAGTACTGCTTAAGCCTTTAAAAACCGCAAAAAGAGATGGTGATAATATATATGCTATTGTTAAAGGGTGTGCTATTAATCAGGATGGTAGCTCAGCGGGTTTGACTGCCCCAAGTGCTGAAGCTCAAGCAGATGTTATAGTTAGTGCATGGAATGATGCGAGTATAGACCCTGAAAAAATAGCATATATTGAAGCCCATGGTACCGGCACCAGACTGGGAGACCCTATCGAAATTGATGGCTTGCTAAGAGCTTTTACTAAGTACACAAAAAAGAAGCAATTTTGTGCAATAGCATCTCTAAAAACAAATATAGGTCATCTGGACAGTGCCGCTGGATTAGCCGGTTTTGTAAAGGCTGTTTTAGCCTTGAAAAATGCTGAAATACCTCCTTCTATAAATTTTAATAGAGCCAACCGTGAAATTAATTTTGTAGATTTACCAGTATATCTAAATGATAGGCTAAAAAAATGGAATCAAGTTGAATACCCTAGGGTATGTGGTGTGAGCTCTTTTGGTTTAAGTGGAACAAATTGTCATGTCATATTGCAAGAATTTGATAACGAATTGTCACTAAATAAAATTAAGCCTTCAAATGTACTTAACGTATTGACAATATCTGCCAAAAGCAATGCTGCATTGAAAAGTCTTATAAGAAAATATCTTTCCTTTGTAGTAGACTTACCTATAGATTCCATAACTGATACTTGTTATGTCTCTAATACTGGAAGAGGACATTATCAGTACCGTGCAGCAATTATAATAGAAAATGATAAGGATATCAAAGAAAAATTATATAGACTATTAAATAAATATTTAGAAACCGATGCGTATGAATATACTGATGATGGAATCTATTTTGGAATGTTTAATGAAGTTTCTGATGATAAATTTGCTAAAACAGCAGATATGATATCTGTAAAGCAAAGGACAAGCATAACGAGAATGGCAAATAGTATGCTTAAATCATTCGTTCAGCAAGGAAAAAGTGACTGGGAGCTATTAAATGAAATATGTAAGAATTATATAAAAGGAGCAGAAATAAATTGGGAGTATTTATATGAAGGAGAAAGGCATAGAAAACTGAGTATACCAGTTTACCCTTTTGAGCCCACCAGGTGTTGGATTGATGTACCTGAGATTAAGGGTGAGCAAATTGAGGAAGAAAACGGTTTGTTTAACTATACAAGCTGGAAGGAGTCTTGTCTTAAAGCCAGTAATGGCTTGGAGGGAGCAGTACTTATAATTAATAACGGCAATGCTATTGGCAGTGAAATATATAGTATACTGAAAAAAGATGGTACTGAGGTAATTGAAGCAACTATAGGTAAAGGTGAATATAAAAAAGTTGATACGGACAGATTTGTTTTAGATGGCAGTGTAATGCAATATGAAGCACTTCTAAAAGATGAAAGTATTGTTGGTGTTAAACATATTATTCACATGCTTTCTGCAAAAAAACAAAATAGAAACGATGACATTACTGATTTGGATGCAAATCTTGAAGACGGAGTATATAATCTCTTTAATTTGTATAACGCTACTGAGAGGGCAGGTCTAAGGCAAAAAATTAATGTGCTTATTGTGTCTAAGTACGCAAATGCAGTTAAGGGAGATGAAGATGAAATTATCCCAGAAAATTCAGCTCTATTTGGATTTGGAAAGGTAGTCAAAATAGAAAGCACGGTTTTCAAATGCAGATGTGTAGATATATGTGGTAATACCGAAGCGTATCAGATTATTGATGAACTGAAAAGTGGATACCTTGGTTACAAAGTTGCGTATAGAAAAGGAAAAAGATACGTTGAAGAGCTTGAAGAGCTTAACATATCAAGAGCTAAAGAACACAAAACGGACATTAAAAGTAGTGGAGTTTATGTGATAACCGGAGGAACAGGTGGTATAGGTCTTGAAATAGGGAAATACCTAGCCAGCAGGAATAATATAAAACTGGCTTTACTTAACCGTACAGAACTACCTCCTCGTGAGCAATGGCAGAATATAATAGAGGACAATGAAAATACCAGCCTCATTAAAAAAATAAGAAACATATTAGAAATAGAAAAGTACGGAACAGAAGTTTTAGTCTGTAAAATAGACATTTCAGTTGAAAAACAAGTAGAAGAAGTTTTGAGTAATTTAAGGTTGAAGTATGGCAGAATAAACGGCGTAATTCACAGTGCTGGAGTAAGTGTCGGAAAAGCAGGTGTGTTCTTAAAGGATGATAATAAGTCAGATATTAGAGATGAATTATTAGCAAAGGTTCATGGAACCTGGCTTTTAGACAAATATACTCAAGATGACCATCTTGATTTTTTTATTATGTTTTCATCAGCGATAACTCTTATGGGTGGTATTACAAAAGCCGCGTATACAGCAGCAAATTCTTATCTTGATGCTTTTGCAGCCAGGGGTAGAAAGAGTGGAAGAAGAATGACTGCTCTGGCTTGGGGACCTTGGGAGGAGACAACTAAAGTCATAGACTCACGGTTTAAAGCAGAACATCAGATGCAAGATCCATTGCTAACTAAAGAATTGATATATGCATTTGATAAGATATTAAGCAAAAACATTACTGGGGTTATTGTAGGCAGAATAAACTATAAAAGCGAAATGTTCAAGTTAATAGACAACCTTCCTTTTAATTTATCTGAAAAGCTTGAAAAAAATGTTCTAGGATTCAGAGCTATGCAAAAAGAAGAGGTTATAAATAGAACTGAAGAAGATGAACCAGAATTGCCTGAGATAGTTTTAAAAGGAAGAAGCGATGGCAAATACACTGATAAGGAAATTCTTATTGGACGGATTTGGGGCAAAGCATTGGGATACGGGGAATTAAGCATATATAGTAACTATTATGAACTTGGCGGAGATTCAATAATCGCCTTGAAGATTTTAAATAGCGTAAATATGCTTACTAGCCTCATACTGGATGTTTCAGATATTTTAAAATACCCAACTATATCAGATTTTGCAGAATATCTTGATGAAAACTATTTTGGTAATAATGATAATACGGATATAAACACATATATAAAGAAAATTGATAAAAAAGAGTACTATCCAGCATCCTTTGTACAAAAGAGGTTTTACGTACTTGATAAAATCGTTGATACAAAAATATGTTATAACCTGCCTATCGCAAAGATAATTGAAGGTAAAGCTGATATCGGAAGGATTGAACAGGTTTTTGTAAAACTAATAAACAGGCATGAGTCGTTAAGAACATCCTTTGATCTTATTGATGGGGAAATTGTCCAGAAAGTACATGATAACGTAGATTTTCAAATAGATTATCGTGAATTGGATGAATTACAGAAACAATCAGGTATTCCATTTTCGGATAATGAGATACAGCAGATTGTTCAAGAGTTTATCAGAGAGTTTAACTTGCATAATATTCCTTTATTTAGAATTGGAGTATTTAAGCTTGCTGAAGAAAAATACCTGATGATATGTGACTTACATCATATTATTGCTGATGCGGTTTCTCTTAGTATATTAGTAAATGATTTTTATGATTTATATGCTGGTAAATCTTTGGATGATATTACAATACAATATAAAGATTTTACTGTATGGCAGAATGATTTATTTAATACAGATTATTTAAAAAGACAGGAAGAGTACTGGTTAAATATTTTCAAAGGAGAAATACCTGTACTTAATATGCCTACAGATTTCGTGCGTCCTCAAGTACAAAGCTTTGAGGGAGCAGGTATATTCTTTGAAGCAGGTAAGGAATTGACTGATAAACTGAAAAACCTGGCCTCACAGACTGACACAACTCTTTTTATGCAACTTTTCTCAACTTATAACATTTTACTTTCCAGATATACGAGGCAGGAAGATATTATAGTAGGAATACCTATGGTCGGAAGGCAAAATGCAGATTTGGATAATATTATCGGAATGTTTCTCAATACATTAGCAATTAGAAATTATCCTTCAAAGGATAAAAAGTATATAGAATTTTTAGAAGAAGTCAAAGAAAATTCTTTATTGAGTTTTTCCAATCAGGATTATCAATTTGAACAATTGGTTGAAACACTTAACCTGAGGAAGGACACAAGCAGAAATCCTCTTTTTGATACAATGTTTACACTTCAAAATGTTGCAAATAAGGGAGTGGAAGAGTTTAATGTCAGTGATTTGAAATTCAAACCTTACGAACTAGAAAGTAAGACTACGGTATTTGATTTCACACTGGATGCTGTGGATTTGGGAGACACCATAAAGTTCAGCCTGCACTACTGTACAAAGATATTTAAACATAGTACCATGGAAAGGT
>JAEWST010000054.1 GCA_023398105.1 Bacillota bacterium
CTTCAATTGCAGCTGCTAACTTCTTTTCTCCACCGAAAACAATGTCTTTGTCACTTAAATCTGTTGAAAAGCTATTTCGGTATAAATCACTTCCACTGGTTAAACTCCCACGAATATCCCAAGTATAACTTGCACATCCAATAGGGCCATGAACAATATGGAAAGCATCTGTAATGGGATTTAGCACAACTCTGGCTCCACAATATACACAGGCTCTTTGACTTACCGTACCAGACAGGCTATCACTATCACATTTGATGCCTTTTGCAGCAGAACTGCCGCTATTTTCTCTTCCCCCATTTATAATAAAGGCCTTTCTTTCATCTAAAATTTTTGCTTCCATCTTCTCCAGCCCCCTTTACAAAAAAAGCCGTAACACAGTTATATCCTGTGCTACAGCTCCATTGCTGTTAATCTATTTCTTCTACATAACCATTTCAAAGTCTTCATCTGAACATGTCTGATCTTGTCTGTCCATTATTGTCTCTGATATCTTTTCTACTAATCTTAAAGCCCCTTTGTATCCTACTATTGGAAAATACGAATGTGCATATCTGTCAAGAACGGGGAAACCTACACGAACAAAAGGGATGTCTTCAGCTCTTGCAATTGATTTACCGTAAGAATTTCCTATCATTAAATCAACCTTTTCATTCTTAATCCATTGATGCAATTCAAATAAATCTCCTGCCGCTTTGGCAGTACAGCCTTCAACTCCGTACTGTTCAAATATTTTTTCTGCTAGTTTAACAAAATTTTCTCCTGGTGTACCTGTTAAAACATACTTAGGAATCATACCCATTTCAAGCACCATTCGAGTTAAGCCAAGCACAGTATCAGGATCTCCGAATATTGCAACTGTTTTGTTGTAAAAGTAAGCATGAGCATCAAGCATTATATCCACCAATTGCCCGCGTTCCTCTTCTAGTTCATAAGGAACCTCTTCATTTGACAATTGAGATAATTCCATAATAAACTTATCAGTAGCTTCTATTCCAATAGGAAGTGGAAGTAGTGTATAGGGTACTTTACATTTTCTTTCCAATAAACTGGCAGGTTCTTCACTTGTCAGCTCGCCCAACGCTAAAACCATTTTACAATCCCCTAACTCAACAATTTCAGGAATACGTGTACCGCCCTTTGGATACATTGAATAATCACCTGTCATCGGAACATCCATTACTCCGCTCTGGTCAGGGAACATTGTGAAAGGAACCTTCATATAATTTGCAATTTTTTTCATCTCTCTGATATCGCCTGGATTAACATATCCAGGAAAGATTGCAGTTTTACCATTACATATGCCTGTTGATTTAGACAGATAATTTATAAAACCTGCCATCATATTGTAAAAGCCAGATATATGAGAACCCACATAACTAGGTGTATTTGCATGTATTACCAGCTTCCCCACAGGAATATCCATATCCTGAATATAGGAATTCAAATCATCTCCGATGGTTTCACTAAGACAAGTAGTGTGTACAGCAATAATGTCGGGATTATATATATCAAAAACATTCTTTACACCTGTTCTGAGATTGCTACCTCCACCAAATACTGATGCACCCTCTGTAAATGAGCTTGTGGAGGCAATTGCTGGTTCCTTGAAATGTCTAGTCAAAAAGGTTCTGTGATATGAAACGCAACCTTGTGATCCATGACTATGAGGCATACAATTATGTACTCCAAGTGTTGCATATATTGCACCAACAGGCTGACAGGTTTTACATGGGTTTACTCTAAGAGCACTTCTGTCTGAAATCTCCTTTTTAGTTAAATTCAGCATTATTCCTCGCCTCCTACTAGTTTAGCCTTAAGTGTTGATTTATTTTTCCAGGGTGGTAATACCAATCCCCATGCTGGAGTATATAGCCCCATCGTTAAATCTCTGGCAAAATTTACTGCTCCGTTAAAACCTGCATATGGTCCACTATAATCATAGGAGTGCAATTGCTTTGAATATACCCCTGATTTCTGTAGAACATATTTATCTTTTATACCCGAGAAAAACATATCGGGTTTAAGCAATTTGATAAACTCTTCAGTTTCAAAGTGATTCAAGTCATCTACAACCACACTTTTATCATCCATTGTTTTAATCATTCCGCAATATTGTTCCAAAGGTATCTTTGACTTTAAATCCTCGTATTGCTCTTCGGTCAAATATGCATGGTACTTCTGTTCATCCTTTTTAACCTCAAGATGCTCAATATTCTTACTATCTGCATCTTCCTTTATTGTCGGAATAACTTCTCTGCCCTCATAATCATCTCTATGAGCAAACTCATACCCTGCAAGTACTGTTTTAACTCCAAAATCTGCTAGCAAATTCTGATAATGATGAGCACGTGAACCGCCAACATAAAGTGCAGCCGTTTTGCCTTTTAATTTAGAGTAATAATATTCTTTTTCCTCTGCTATATTGGCAAGCTCATCAGCTATAACTGCTTCTGTTCTATCTATAAGCTCCTTATCACCAAAATATGTTGCCATATCTCTTAGTGATTGTATCGCTGCACCTAGACCGATAAAATTTACTTTTATCCAGTCAATTCCATATTTTGTTTTCATCATTTCTGCTATATAGTTAATTGAACGATGACATTGTACTATGTTCAAATTTGCCGTATGTGCATTCTTCATTGTTTCATAACTTCCGTTGCCAGTAAAAACAGTTATTACTTCATATCCTATTCTTTTCAGAAATCTTTCAATTTCCCATCCATCACCGCCGATGTTATATTCACCAAGAATATTAACAGTAAACTTTTTGGTAGGCTCTGCATCTCCTGTGCCTATAACTTTTTTCATTAAAGTGTTGTTGGCAATATGATGACCGCCACTCTGGCTTACTCCCTTATATCCTTCACAACTGAATGCCATACAGGATATACCATATTCTTTTTCCGTATCAGCAGCTACTGCATGAATATCATCACCTATTAAACCAACCGGACAAGTAGAACAAATCATTATGCATTTTGGCTGGAATATCGTTATTGCCTCTTTTATTGCTTGCCTTAACTTTTTCTCACCGCCAAATACAATATCTGACTCCTGCAGATCTGTTGAAAAGCAGTACTCAATAAAGTTTCTTCCATCCTCTGGCTTTGCCTTATTTCTTCTGGTTCCCCATGAGTAAAAACCGCAGCCAATAGGTCCATGCGTCAGTACTAAAACATCCTTCAGGGGGCCGAGTACAACACCCTTACATCCTGCATAACAACATCCTCTATTAGTCATAATCCCGGCAATACTTCTTGTGTTTGCAGCAATAGGCTGTTGCTTAGTCTCTTCATTGACCTCTATAATATGTTCTTTTCGATTTTTATAAACCTTTGCTCCATATTTATCCAGTACAATATTTCTTACGTTCATTTGTCTCACCCCCGATATTTTATAGTATGTTTTCACCAGTTCTAACCTTGTAGGTTTCTTCTATTGGAAGAATAAATATTTTCCCATCACCTGGATTACCTGTTTGGTTAGCTTTAAATATGGTTTTAATCGCCATATCTACTTGTTCATCCTCAATTACTAAAGTTAAAATTCTTTTTGGAATAAGTCTTGCAGTCTCTGTAAATGCCTCTCCAACTTTAGATACAGGTAGTTCTCCTGTTTCCATAATATAGTTTAAAACTGCCGCATCAAGACTTTTTTTCCCTCTTCCGAGACATGGTCTGCAGCAAAATGCAGGAAAGCCTGCGTTTCCAAGAGCCTCTTTAGTTTTATTAACCTTATCAGTACGAATAATGGCCATAATCTCTTTCATAAGCTTTCCCTCCTACAGTCCTTGTTTAGCAGTACTGATGGTATAAGCATCCACTACTGTGCTGATAAAGATTCTACCATCTCCAAAATTACCCTTTTCACCTGTTCTTGCATTTCTCATTATTACTTTAACCACATCATCCTTATCTTCATCATTTACAACAAGCAACAACATTTCTTTTGGTATTTCATTATACTGAACATCTCCTATCACTATACCCTTCTGCTTACCTCTACCATAAACATCCATCTTTGTTACCGCAGGAAACCCAGCTGCCAATAATTCAGATAGTACAATATTGGTTCTCTCTGGTCTTATAATTGCTCTTATTAGTAACATATTTTATCCACCTTTCTTAAATAAAGTTATATGTCCATAATTCCATGTTCCATAAGCAGTGCTTCAAGTCTATCCTGAGAAAGCGGCTTTGGAACAACAAACATTTTGTTCTCATCAATCTTTTTCGCAAGAGCCCTGTATTCATCTGCCTGATCACAGGTTGAATCAAAATCAATAACTGTTTTCTTATGTATTTCTGCCCTTTGAACCATATTGTCCCTAGGAACAAAATGAATCATTTGTGAACCAAGCTCCTTTGCAAAAGCTTCAACAAGTGCTGCTTCACCATCAACCTTACGACTGTTGCAAATAATACCTCCAAGTCTACAGCCACCTGTACTTGAATATTTCAATATACCTTTCGAAATATTGTTTGCAGCGTAAAGAGCCATCATTTCTCCGCTTGCAACAATATAAATTTCCTGAGCTTTTCCTTCTCGTATCGGCATTGCAAAACCTCCGCAAACAACATCTCCCAATACATCATAGAAAACATAATCTAAATCATCTTCATAGGCTCCAAGCCTTTCCAAAAGTCCAATTGAAGTAATAATACCACGACCGGCACAGCCAACACCCGGTTCAGGACCCCCTGACTCTACACAATTGATATTTGCAAAACCTCTTTTCATAACTAAATCCAAATCTATGTCCTCACCCTCTTCTCTAAGAGTGTCCAATACAGTCTGCTGTGCAAGTCCTCCTAGTATAAGTCTTGTGGAGTCCGCTTTCGGGTCGCAGCCAACAATCATAATTTTTTTGCCCATTTCGCCCAATCCAGCTGTTAAGTTTTGTGTTGTTGTAGATTTTCCAATTCCGCCCTTACCATAAATAGCTACCTGTCTCATAATAATACCTCCCACGCCCACTTTGGGCTAAATTTTTTGAGTCCCGCTATATTTCTGTACATTTGTGATTAGAACAAAAGGTCCCTCAAACATAACATACTGTGAATGTTTGAAGACCTCATCGTCTATTGATAATTATTAAACTACTAAACAAAAACAACTCCTACTGATAAGCTATCATTGCTTATGTTAACAAAAAAGTCTCACAACCCACATAATACTGGGATATGAGACTTCGTCGTCTGTTGTTTTAATTTAGCTTACTTCGATTATATATGCATTTAGAATTATTCACAATGCACAAATATGTCAATAATATGTAGTAGTTTTGCATAATATTTATACAATACTCACAAATATTGACTATATTTTGTTCATTTACTAATATTAGTTGCTTATTTATATAAACCCACATTTCTAAAATAGTATCAATAGTAATTCCTGTTTTAATTCCCTTTAATACCCATATTCCATCAAGTATTTCTGTACAGTCTCATTAAACATCCGGTAGCTGGTGATATACGGAAAGTGCCCAGAATCTTCGAATACAAAGCTCTTTGCATCTTGAATATTGCCCAGCAGAAAATCCGTTTCATCGTTTCCAAATACAGCTCCCTTAAACTTGTCTAGTGCACTCGAAATAACAAATACGGGGTTCTTTATGTTCTTAACCGTATACCTAGTTGACATTTGCTGGAGTGCTCCTAAGTATTCCAGCGCAGCCAGAGGGTCCATTGATTGGCTTCCATAATAAATCAGCTTATTTTTATCTACTGTATTTGTGTCAAATCCCTTTATATCGTTAATGCTATCCTTTCCAGCGTTGTTAAATATTTTTAGTGCCTCATTATGCCTCAGACTTTTAAACGCTTCCGTAACCCTACTAAAGCTACATACAAGTATTATTGCAGATAGCTTCGCGGAAAATCTGCTGGCAAAATCCTGAGCAAGCATTCCACCAAATGAAGCTGCAATCATGGGAACAGGCTCAACTATGCCCATACACTCTAGGGTATAATTAATGGCATAGGATAGCTTTTCAAGAGATATATCTTTCATAGGTTTACTTTTCCCATGTCCAGGTAAGTGAATTATTATTAACCTATAATCGTTCTTCCATTCTTTAATCTGATAATACCATATAGAAGCTGTCATTCCAAATGCAGATAGCAGCAGCAAAGGTTTTCCTGTTCCTACTTCTATTACTTCAATATCAAGATAGCCATTATGTTTATAAACATTGCTGACGACTGCATCATCAAGCTCCATTAGCAAGTTGATGTATTCGCTTCTGCGTTTTACTGAAGGTGTATTATTACCAGACTTGCTACTACCAATTAATTTTATGAATTTTTGGCGGTTTGCCCTTACAGGAATTATCTGGTTTAGAGAACTATTCAAACCCTTGTCAAATATCTCCATTCCAAGTTTATCATCAAGTGTCTTAATCCCGTAGGTGTTAAGAAATAATGATTTTATCTTCTCCTCAACTTGCATACCTCCGTTTTCCCATAAAGACCAGTTAAAAGATATTGATTTCCCTTTTCTTCTACCTTCCGCACAAAGTGCTTCTCTGGCTTGAATAAAGCTGTCTAGGAAGCCATTAGCGTAAGCATAATCACTTTGCCCGATATTGCCTGTGACAGAAACAAGAGATGAATAAAGTATAAAGAAATCAAGTTCCAGCTCTTTGGTGGCTTCATCCATAAAAACAGTACCCTTTATTTTAGGCATCATAACTGCTTCAATTTCGTTTTTGCTCTTATTTCCAATTAAATTATCATAGTTAACTCCTGCACAGTTGATTACCCCGTTAACAGCACCCCATTTTTCCAATACTTCCTCAATAACTCCACTTACATCACCAAAATTGGTAATATCCGATTTTAAATATACTACTTCCGAGCTGTAATTTCCAAGCTCCTCTAAAAGCTGTTTCTTCTCACAGGTTAGCTCAGAGCGTCCAATAAGGGCAATCTTAACCTTCTTTAATCCGATAAGGTGCTTTGTAAGTATCAATCCTAAACTGCCCATTCCCCCAGCAATAATATAAACACCCTCGTCTCTGATTTTGATGCTGTCAATCTCATCAAAAGGATAGTTATTCTCATATAATACTTTGACATATCTACTCCCTTTAGTGTACTTTATCTCAACATGGCTCATACTATCGAAATAAGCTTCTTTGAGGACTATATCCAGTTCTGGCATACTATCTTTATTCCAGTTCCTTCCCCATATATCCATATCTGATTCAATCAGTTTAAACCGGATTTTATTGTTTTCCAGATGAACACCTTTGAAGAGCCCTTCCAGAGCTGAATAGAAAATCTGTCCTGAGGTATCCGACTTATACAGGGTAATAATATTCAGCTGCTCCTTCGATTTAACAATATTTAAAGCCTTACATAAGGAGAACATTGGGTAAATTTCTTTCAAATATCTGTCAACCTGATACTCCATTCCGTGTAAATCACTTTCGTAATATTCAGGAAGTAGATAGCAGAAAATATCAGGAAGTGCTCCGTCGGCTACATGTTCCTCAATTAACCTGCAAAAGTGCTTATCATTTTGGTAATCAATTATATACTCATTCTTATCAGTACTATAAAATTCAATTCCCGGCTTCACCAAAATCAATTTTTCATTCTCAACAATATCAGTGCTTATCCTTCCAGCACAATCAAAAATCATAACTTTTGGCTTGTTCTCACCATCTTTGTTTTCTTTCAATTCCTGCTTTTCCCACAGATATGAAAAATACATAACCTCACTATCTAATTCGTTTTTTTGATTAGTACTATCCATAACCATAACAGGGTTCGAAGGCAAATCAAGCTGCTGGTCTGACAAATATCGTTTTAGTTCCTCGATTGTTGAATATTCGAATAGCAAAGTAGGATACAATGTCTTTCCAACCTTGCCTTCCAGTCTGTTAGTCATCTCTAGTAAATCGGTAGAATCTAAACCCAACTCATAGAAACTCTCTTTAATATTTACTTTTTCTATTGAGATACCGACTACTTCTGCAACCATTTTCTTCAATTCCTCTGTTAGGTCATGAGGCATCAAAACTAACTCGTTTTGCAAATTTCCAGCTTCGCCCTTTCCCAATTGAACAGTTGAGTTGTTATTCGTATTCCCTCTAGACTCAACAGCCTCTAACCTAGTAATCAAGTCTTTTGCACGAATTTTTTTAGCTACAAATTTATCAAAAGCTGCTATAACTTCTCCGTTTGCATCAACAATAGCTATACTTGAGTACATCATGTCATCCGACTGCATACCGGTATTACGCTTATCTACATATATATAGCATTTTTCTTGTGTCTTTGCATTCCCATAGAAGCTTTCAATAAATATAGGTATAAATGGCGGCATACTTTCAGATGCAATACCCTTATACTGGAACATAAATGATACTATGGATGCCGAATCCATGAATGCAGGGTGAAAGCAGGCGAACGGCAAATATTTTTCTCCGGACTTACTCAGCACCACCTCTGCAAGTAACCAGTCTTCATGCAAATAAATCTTCCCAGATGGCTTCATAAACTCAAAATGTTCAATACCAGCTGCCCTTACATAGCGATATGCATCATCAAGATCAAGCACTTGGACTTCTTTTTGTTTCAGAGATTCAATATCTATATGCCTGTGCTCTCGTACACTATCGAGACGAATATCGCAACGAAAATTTTCTTCCCTTGCACTCTCTAGTGCACCTGAAGCTGTACATTTTCTGCTTTCCCCAACTACACTATAACTTTGATTATTTTTACTTAATTTCATTGTCACTTCCCTGTCAAACAACTTGGAAGTAGAAATAGGAGCCTTAAACAGCACATTCTGCACTGTTATTTTTTCAAATTCCAAGCCTATAAGTTCTAAAGCTCTATATAAGAAGTCAATAAACGTAACACCAGGCATGATAGTTACACCATGTACATGATGATCCCTTACTATGTAATCATCATTTCCAATATTCAGTCCAAATTCGAAGGAGTCCTTTTCCCTTCTCTTCAGTTCTATAGTACTAAAGCGTTGATGAACTGGATACAAAGTATCAATAGCTTTTGGTCTATCCATCCATAGCCGTTCCTTTGTGTACTCTACAGGTTTCAGTTCGTTCCTATAACATTTATAAAAGGGGTATTCACTCAAGTATAGATCACTTAAGATGACATGGGCATTTGTTCCTCCAAAACCAAATGAACTGATTCCTGCACGCCTTACCTGATTAATTGGCTTCCACGGACTTAATTCATTGACAATATAAAATGGTGACTGAGAAAAGTCAAATCTTGGATTTGGTATTTCACAGTTTAATGAAGGAGGGAGCTGCTTATTGTATATGCTAAGAACAGTCTTAATAAAGCCTGATATCCCAGCTGCGCTAAGCAAATGACCTATATTGGTCTTTACACTTCCAATTCCACAGTATTGTTTTGCTTGGGTGTATTCTTGAAACACAGATGTAAGTGCCTTAAGTTCAATAGGGTCACCGATCAGTGTTCCTGTACCATGGGCTTCAATATAGGAAACAGTTTCCGGATTTATACACGCTTTATTTATAGCCTCATTTATTACTTCAATTTGAGCTTCAAAATTGGGTGTAGTAATCCCCATGGTATTCCCATCATTGTTAACAGCCGTAGCCTCAATTACCGCATAAATCTTATCGCCATCAGAAACAGCCCTTTCAAGTGGTTTTAACAAAACCGCACCGCAGCCCTCTCCAGGTACAAATCCGTTTGCATTCTTATCGAAAGTATGACATTTACCGTCAGGGGATAATGCCTTTGCCTGACTAAGTAAAATATATGTTTTTTCATCCAGAAGCAAATCGACTCCTCCTGCAATACACATTTCAGTCTCACTAGCATTTAGGCTCTGACATGCAAGGTGAAGGCTGACCAATGAAGATGAACATGCAGTATCCACCACCATACTTGGTCCCTTCAAGTTCATAAAATGTGATAAATGCGCTGCAATAAAGT
>JAEWST010000078.1 GCA_023398105.1 Bacillota bacterium
GTAGCGTAAAAGTAGTACCAGTTGGCCCAACAGAAGGAATAAAAGTAGCAATCGGAACAGCAGAAGGTAAAACAGGCGATACAGTAACAGTACCTGTAACTATGGCAGATGTAGCAGCAGCAGGTAATGTTGGAACATTCAACTTCTATGTTGGTTATGACAGTGCTTTATTAAAAGCAACAAAAGTAACAGCAGGTGATATAGTTGTAAATGCACCTGTTAACTTCTCAACAAAAATTGATGCTACAAAAGGAACAATTAGCTTTGTATTCCTAGATAACACAATAGGTGACGAGTTAATTGCTACTGATGGTGTATTAGCAAACATTGCTTTTGAAGTATTAGGAACTAATGCAACAACAACAACTGTAAAATTCAACGAAGGCGGAGCTTTCGGTGATGGCAACATGGCTAAAATTACAGACGTTACACTTACAAATGGTAGCGTAAATATAACAGAAGGACCAATTGTTTTAGATGCAACAATAGATCCTTCACTAGCAACATTTGACAAGTATGTACCAGCTGACATCAAAGTTACTATGACAGCTAACGGAAATACTTTCAAGGGTATCACAGGTTTAGTAAAGGGTACTGACTATACAGTATCTGGAAGCACAGTAACTATAGCAAAGGCTTACCTTTCAACACTTGATTTAGGTATGAACTCACTTACATTTGATTTTGGTACAGCAAAAAATCCTGTATTGAAATTGACAGTAACTGATACAACACCAGCTGGAAAGCTTAGTGTTAAAATTGGAACAGCTGCTGGTAAAGCAGGCGAAACAGTAACAGTACCTGTTACTATGGCAAATGTAGCAAAAGTTGGAAATGTTGGAACATTCAACGTATATGTTGGATTTGACAAAGCTCAACTAAAAGCAACAAAAGTAACAGCAGGTGATATAGTTGTAAATGCACCTGTAAACTTCTCAACAAAGATTGATAATACTAAGGGAACAGTTAGCTTCGTATTCCTAGACAATACAATAGGTGACGAACTAATTACTACTGATGGAGTATTAGCAAACATTACATTTGAAGTATTAGGAACTGAAGAAGTAACAACAGCTGTTAAATTCAATGAAGGCGGAGCTTTCGGAGATGGCACTATGGCTAAAATAGCAGGTGTAGAATTAGCAAGTGGTAGTGTGAAGATAGCAAAAAGCGAACCTATAGCTACTGGACTTGCTGTAGCAATAGGAACAGCAGCAGGAAATGCTGGCGATACTACAGTTACAGTACCTGTAACATTGAAAAATGTATCAAAGGTTGGAAATGTTGGTACATTCAATTTCTACATGAACTATGATCCTACATTACTAAAAGCAACAAAAGTAACTGCTGGAGATATAGTTGTAAATGCACCTGTAAACCTCTCAAGTAAGATAAATGCAACAGCTGGAACAATAAGCTTTGTATTCCTAGACAATACTATAGGAGATGAGCTTATCACTACTGATGGTATATTAGCAAATATTACATTTACAGTATTAGGTACATCAAGTAAAACAGCTGCTGTTTCCTTCTCAGAAGGCGGAGCTTTTGGTGATGGCAATATGTCAAAAATCACGGATGTTACATTTACTAATGGTAGTGTGAAATTAAACTAATTGCTTCTAATTTAATATATTTCTCGCCTTCATGGTTAACTTCAACCATGAAGGCACAGGAATATTGTTAAATAAGTTACAACACAAAAAATTATAGAAAAGGGGAAATTTAAAGATGAGAAAAGGTATTAAGAGAATTAGTGCAATGGCCGTTGCAGCTTCAATGACTTTATCAGTTATGCTTCCTTCAACTGTTTTTGCTGCACCAGGTGATGAAGTTACTGGTCCTGTAAATCCAGAGTATGCTGATCGTTTCCAAACTATGTATGATAAAATAATGGCTTCAGATAGTGGATACTTTAGTCCAGACGGAGTTCCATATCATACAATTGAAACAATGAATGTTGAAGCTCCAGACTACGGTCACGTAACTACAAGTGAAGCTTTCAGTTACTATATGTGGTTAGAAGCTATGAATGCTAGATTAAACGGAGACTTCGCAGGATTTAAGAAATCATGGGACATATGTGAAAAATACATAATTCCATCATCTAAAGATCAGCCAGAAACAAGTATGAGCAGATATGATCCAAACAAGCCTGCAACATATGCAGGAGAATGGCAGGATGTAAGTGATTATCCTTCAAAATTGGATACAGGTGCTGCAGTTGGTAAAGACCCAATATTCAATGGACTTAAATCTGCTTATGGAACAAGTATGATATATGGTATGCATTGGCTATTAGACGTTGATAACTGGTATGGATTTGGTAATAGAGGAGATGGAACTTCAAAGAATTCATACATCAACACCTTCCAAAGAGGTGAGCAGGAGTCAACATGGGAAACTATTCCTCAGCCATCATGGGATGCAATGAAATTTGGTGGAAAGAACGGATTCCTAGACTTGTTTACTGGTGACAGTTCATATGCAACACAGTTTAAATATACAAATGCTCCGGATGCTGATGCTCGTGCCGTACAAGCAACTTATTTAGCAAATCAAGTAGCAAAAGCACAGGGTGTAGATATATCTACACAAGTTAAAAAAGCATCAAAAATGGGTGACTATTTAAGATATGCAATGTTCGATAAATATTTCAGAAAAGTAGGAAGCTCACAACAAGCAGGTTCAGGTTACGATGCTTGTATGTACTTACTCTCATGGTATTATGCATGGGGTGGTGGAGTTAGCTCACAATGGGCATGGGTTATCGGATCCAGCCACAACCACTTCGGATACCAGAATCCATTTGCAGCTTATGTATTATCAACTGATGCTGACTTTAAACCAAAGGCAGCTAATAGTTCAACTGACTGGGGTAAGAGCTTAGACAGACAGATTGAATTCTATCAGTGGTTACAGTCTGCTGAAGGAGCTATAGCTGGTGGTGCTAGTAACTCATATAATGGACGTTACGAGACTTGGCCTTCAGGAACATCTAAGTTCTATGGAATGGGTTATATAGAAAATCCTGTATATGCTGACCCAGGTAGTAACACATGGCCTGGAATGCAAGCATGGTCAATGCAACGTATAATGCAATTGTACTATGAGACTGGTGATTCAAGACTTCAGAACTTAGCTGACAAATGGGCAGAATGGATTATCTCAGAAATTCAATTTGAAGATGGAACATTTACAATTCCTACAACAATAGATTGGGAAGGACAACCTGATACATGGAATGGAATGGATTCATTTACTGGAAATCCAAACTTACATGTAGAAGTTACAGCTCGTGGAAGAGACCTAGGTGTTACTTCTTCCCTTATCAATGCATTAACTTACTATGCTGCTGCATCAGGTAACAAAGAAGCACAAGATACTGCTAAAAAGCTTCTTGATGCTATATGGAATAACTATCAGGATGAAAAGGGTATAGGAGCAGCAGAAACACGCTTAGACTATAGACGTTTCAATCAGGAAGTCTATGTTCCATCAGGTTGGTCAGGAACAATGCCTAACGGTGACAAGATTCAACCAGGTATTAAGTTCATAGACATTCGTT
Source organism: Bacillota bacterium (assembly GCA_023398105.1). Taxonomy (GTDB): domain Bacteria; phylum Bacillota; class Clostridia; order Acetivibrionales; family DSM-1351; genus Ruminiclostridium. Next base: position 3,569 of record JAEWST010000078.1, read on the forward strand.
CAAAATACAAACAGGATCCAAATTGGCCTCAGGTTGAAAAATACTTGAGAACAGGTAATGAAGCTGATGCTCCAACTATCACATATCACAGATTCTGGGCTCAGGCTGAATATGCTGTTGCTAATGGAGTTTATGCAATGTTATTCCCATCTCCAGATCCAGATCCAGATCCAGATCCAGATAATTTAGGTGATGTTAACGGAGATGGTTCAGTAGATGCTATAGACCTTGCAATGATGAAGAAGTATCTTTTAGATAGTTCAACTTCTATAGTTAAAGCTAATGCTGATGTAAATCAAGATAAGTCAATTGATGCAATTGACTTTGCCTCAATAAAGAAAATGCTACTTAACCAATAATTATAATTGTCTTAAAGATAATATAATCATTATTTGAGAACTAATTATAGTCCGGATAAGTATTTGGAATGACTTCCATCCCGGTACTATCCGGACTTTAGTTTTAAACACGGTATTCTGACATAGAAATAAAGGTTACGTTAAAATAAAAAAAGGATAAGGGTAAAAAGTATGTTGAATAGCATGGAATTTAAAAAGGCTAAGGCACTTATAATGACAGTAGTACTATCAATATCTTTGATATTGCCATCTATTCTTGTAAATGCAGCAGATGCAATTCCATTCCCATATGATGCAAAATATCCATATGGTACTTTCAGTTCAATGGCAGATAACCAATCGTCAGCTGATCAGCTTGTAAAAACTGAATGGGAATCTTGGAAGAGTGCTCATATAACGAGTAATGGAGCAAAAGGCTTTAAAAGAGTCCAAAGAGATGCTGCTACTAACTATGATACTGTATCAGAAGGTCTTGGATACGGTATGTTACTCGCAGTATATTTTGGAGAACAACAATTGTTTAATGACTTATATAGTTATGTAAAATTGTTTTTTAATTCAAATGGATTAATGTCATGGCATATTGATGCAAATGGAAATATATCAGGTAATGATGGAAAAGGTGCAGCAACTGATGCAGATGAAGATATTGCAGTTGCATTAGTATTTGCTCACAAAAAATGGGGTTCAAGTGGTTCTGTGAATTATGAAACAGAAGCAAAGTCTTACATTAGCAAGATTTATAATCATATGGTTGAAAAGGGTACATATATAATAAAGAATGGTGACACTTGGGGAGGCACTAATTGTGTAAATCCATCATATTTCTCACCAGCTTGGTATAGAATTTATGCAGACTTTACAGGTAACTCAGAATGGATTAAGGTTGCTGATAAATGCTATGAAATTATAGATAGAGCTAAAAATCAAAGCACAGGACTTGTTCCTGACTGGTGTACTGCAGCAGGTGGACAAGCAAGCGGACAGGGATACAATTTCTTATACGATGCAATCCGTTATCAATGGAGAGCAGCTATTGACTATAGCTGGTATGGAAATGCGAAGGCAAAAACAAACTGCGATCAGATATCTAATTTCTTTAAGAAAATTGGTGTTACTAACGTTAAAGATGGATATACAATTTCAGGAAGCCAAGTAAGTTCAAATCATACAGCTACATTTGTATCATGTGTAGCAGCAGCAGCAATGACAGGAACTGACAGTACCTATGCTAAGGATGCGTATAATGAGTGCGTAAAGGTAAAAGATCAAGGAGCTTATACATATTTTGGAAATTCACTGAGAATGATGGTATTACTTTATACAACAGGGAACTTCCCAAATCTGTACAATTTTACAGGTAATATTCCTACATTTACAAAAGGTGACGTTAATAAAGACGGATCCGTAGATGCACTAGACTTTGCAGCAATAAAGAAAGCTCTTTTAGCACAATCTTTCAGTGAGATTGATGTAAAAGCAGCAGATATGAATGATGATGGCAATATTGATGCTGTTGATTATGCTAAGTTAAAAATAGTATTACTTAGCAATTAATTAATGCTAGTAAGTGTTTAAGGGAGGTAATAATCTAATGCGCAAAGTTAAAAATGCAGTGAAGAAAATTATAGCTGTTACAGTAACAGCTGCAGTAATTTTAACACTGATTCCAAAACCTCAGACATTTGCCGCTTCTTCCTACAACTATGGTGAAGCATTGCAAAAATCAATTATGTTTTATGAATTCCAGCGTTCTGGAGCTCTTCCAGATGACCAACGTGATAACTGGAGAGCTGACTCTGGACTAAAGGATGGTTCAGATGTAGGACTTGATTTAACAGGCGGATGGTATGATGCTGGAGATCACGTAAAATTTAATTTACCAATGTCTTATACATCAACAATGTTGGCATGGTCATTATATGAAGATAAAGAGGCATATGATAAGAGCGGTCAAACTAAATACATAATGGATGCTATAAAATGGGCTAACGACTATTTTATAAAATGTCATCCTTCACCCAATGTATACTATTATCAGGTTGGTAATGGTACTGTAGACCATGCATGGTGGGGTGCTGCAGAAATAATGCAGATGGATAGACCATCATATAAGCTTGACAGTTCTAACCCTGGTGCAGCAGTATCAGCAGAAACTGCGGCTTCACTTGCAGCAGCAGCAATAGTATTTAAAGATAGTAATCCGACATATTCTGCTACTTGCTTAAAACATGCAAAAGAGCTGTTTGCTTTTGCTGATGCAACTAGGAGCGATGTTGGATATCAAAAAGCAGCTGCAAATTTCTATAGCTCTGGTGCTTATTGGGATGAATTATCCTGGGCAGCAACATGGATTTATCTTGCAACCAACGACAGTACTTATCTTGATAAAGCAGAATCCTATGTAGATAAATGGGGAAGAGAGCAACAGTCAGAAACAATTGCATACAAGTGGGGACAGTGCTGGGATGACGTACATTATGGTGCTGAATTACTACTTGCAAGGATTACTAAAAAACCAATTTATATTGAAAGCATTGAAAGACATTTAGATTATTGGACAACCGGAGTTGATGGACAACGTATAACGTACACACCAAAAGGATTAGCATGGCTATTCCAATGGGGTTCATTGAGACATGCTACAACAACAGCATTTATGGCTGGTGTTTGGGCAGAGAGTGAAAGCTGTACACCTTCAAAGGTTTCCACATATAATGACTTTCTTAAGAGTCAAGTTGATTATGCTCTTGGAAGTACTGGAAGAAGCTTTGTTGTAGGATTTGGTGTTAAGCCTCCAGAACATCCGCATCACAGAACTGCTCACGGTTCCTGGACTGATCAAATGACTTCACCAAATTATCATCGTCATACCATATATGGTGCTCTAGTTGGAGGACCTGACAGTAAGGATGGTTATTCTGATGAAATAGATAATTTTGTTAATAATGAAATTGCTTGTGATTACAATGCTGGTTTTACTGGAGCTTTAGCAAAACTGTATGATGAATACGGAGGAGATCCAATTCCAAACTTTAAGGCAATTGAAAAAGTAACTAATGATGAAGTAACTATTAAAGCAAGTTTGAACTCAACTGGACCTACCTATACTGAGATAAAGGCAGTTGTATATAATCAAACTGGATGGCCTGCAAGAGTTACTGATAAGCTTTCCTTCAAATACTTCATGGATCTTACAGAGATTGTTAACGCAAATGTTGACCCATTAAGCCTTCCAGTTAGGATGAATTATTCAGAAGGTAAAGGAGTAACAGTATCCAATATCTTACCTTGGGATACTTCAAAAAACATATATTATGTCAATATTGATTTGGCAGGAGAGAATATATATCCAGGTGGACAATCAGCACATAGAAGAGAAGTACAATTTAGAATTTCGGCACCTGATGGAACAAGTTATTGGGATCCTTCAAATGACTTCTCATATAAAGGAATTAAGTCTGGTAGCACAGTAGAATTAACTCAATATATCCCTGTATATGATAATGGGGTTAAAGTATATGGTACAGAGCCAGAAGGTGGCACGCCACCTGTAGAAGAGGTTATGTACGGTGATATTAATGACGATAAGAGCGTTGATGCACTTGACTTAGCAGTATTAAAGAAGTATTTGCTAGATAATAGTGTAACTATCAATACAAAAGCTGCTGATACATACAAAGATGCTAGTATTGACTCTTTAGATTTTGCAACATTAAAGAAATACCTTCTTGGAACTACTTTAGAATTGCCTGTATTAGGTTGATAAATAAACTGTTTGGAAGAACTAGGTAAGTTATAGCTTTAATGATTAGTTCTTAGACTTAGTATAAAGGGTGTGGATGCTAATAAAAGCGGATAGAAAATCTGTATTTTTAAACCCACTAAGGATTTATGCTATCCGAAATATATAGTTGCTACATTAATTATACAGTATGCTATTATAAAATAATTTTGAAGGTTATTATCATAGTAGAGTTATTCTAGGAACTGATATAGCATTAACTAAACTGATAATACAGTTTAGAAAAATTATTTAGTTATAAAGTATGATACTGTTGCAATACATGTTCCAACCACAAAACTTTGCATGTTAATGCGCAGACAACTTAACAAATTATGTGGTTACGTGATGGATTGAAACAGAATCAAGCTTTAAATAAACAAAAATTATAGGAGGTAAGTATGAAAAAAAGGCTATGCAAAAGAGTTTCATTTTTAGTAGCAATAGTAATGTTACTAACATGTGTATTCGGTTCATCAGCATTTGCTGTTGAGTACACAGGAAAATACTACAGTGTTGGTGAGTTGATTGAAGAAAACACATTTAGTGCAGGAAAGGGTCTTCCATGGCATGTTGTTGAATCAGATCAAGGAAAGGCTACTTTTGACATTTCAGGCGGTACTTATAACGTAACTATTAACAACAAAGGTGAAAACAGATGGGACGTTCAGTTACGTCATAGAGGACTTAAACTAGAAAGTGGACACAAATATACTGTTAAGTTCTCAGTTACATCAGAGAAGGCATGCCAGATTTATCCTAAAATAGGTGATCAAGGTGAGCCATATGAAGAGTATTGGAACTACAATAACAGAAGCTGGCAAAAGATTGATTTACAGGCTAATGTAAAGAAAACTGTTACAGAGACTTTCACAGCGAATACTACTAAGGATACAGTTGAATTTGCTTTCCATTTAGGTGGAGATTGTGTAACATCATCAACTCCTTATACATTAAAATTTGATGATATTTACGTATCAGATCCTCAATTTATAGGATACAAAGAGATAAAACCAGAACCAACAAATGCAATTCGTGTAAATCAGTTAGGATATTTCCCTAACTTTGCTAAAGTTGCAACTTTAGTTTCAAGTTCAACAACTCCACAAAACTGGTCATTAAAGAATAGTGCTGGAACTGTTGTTACTTCAGGAAAAACAACTGTAAAGGGTGCCGATAAATCATCAGGTGATGATGTTCATATTATTGATTTCTCTTCATATAACGTAGAGGGAAAAGGTTATACATTAGTTGTAGGTTCTGATGCGAGTTTACCTTTTGATATCGCAACAGATATGTATAGTGATATGAAATACAATGCTATAAAGTACTTCTATCATAGCAGAAGTGGTGTTCCTATAGAAATGCCATATGCAGACCGTCAAGATTTAACACGTCTTCCTGGACATCCAAATGATAATCTTAAACCAGACCCAGCAGAGGATTACAGCGCTAATTATTCTTTAGATATAACTGGTGGTTGGTATGACGCTGGAGACCATGGCAAATATGTTGTTAATGGCGGTATTTCTACATGGACTGTAATGAATCAATATGAACGTGCAAAGATTCTAGGAGATACATCTATCGCTCCATATGCGGATGATACTATGAACATCCCTGAGAGCGGAAATGGGTTACCTGACATTCTTGATGAATCACGTTTCAACTTAAAAACTTTATTAAAAATGCAAGTACCAGCTGGTAATACTTTAGCAGGTATGGTTCACCATAAAGCACATGATGAAAAATGGACAGCACTTGCTATTCGTCCTGATCAGGATGAACAACCTCGTTGGTTAAAGCCACCAAGTACAGCAGCTACATTAAATCTTGCTGCTATAGCAGCACAGGGTTCACGTCTTTGGAAAGAATTTGATTCTTCTTTTGCTGCTACATGTTTGACAGCAGCAGAAACAGCATGGGATGCAGCAGTTAAGAATCCTAATATACTTGCTCGTATGGAGCAGGGTTCCGGTGGTGGAGCATACGGTGACGATTATGTTAAAGATGACTTCTACTGGGCAGCTTGTGAATTGTATGCTACTACTGGAAAAGCTAAATATTTAGATCATATGAAGGCTTCAAAGCATTACCTTGAAGAACCTAGTGCATTAACTGGTGGAGAGGCTCTTGGAGTTACAGGATGTTTTGACTGGGCTAATACAGCAGGTCTTGGAACAATTACACTTGCACTTGTTCCAAATGGTTTGCCAGCTGCTGATGTTGCTACAGCTAAAGCAAATATAAAGAAAGCTGCAGATGATTTTATAGCTATATCTAATAAACAGGGTTATGGAGCACCTATCGAAGAAAGCAGAGTTGCTGTAAACGGTGAAGAAATAATTGGTTACCCATGGGGTTCAAACTCATTTATTATTAACGAAGCAATTGTTATGGCTTATGCATATGAATTCAGTGATGATGCTAAGTATTTGAACGGAACAATAACAGCTATGGATTATATCATGGGACGTAACCCTAATGTTCAGAGTTATGTAACAGGTTATGGTGAAAACCCACTAGAAAATCCACATCACCGTTTCTGGTCATATCAAGCAGATAATTCTTTCCCAACAGCACCTCCAGGATGCTTATCAGGTGGACCTAACTCTGGATTACAAGATCCTTGGGTTAAAGGTTCAGGTTGGGCTGCAGGATCAAGACCACCACAAAAATGTTTCATGGATCATATCGAATCATGGTCAACAAACGAAGTAACTATCAACTGGAACGCACCTTTAGCATGGGTATCAGCTTACCTTGATGAAAAAGGCGGAGATATAGGCGGAGACCAAGATCCTGATCCAGATACAACACTTGGTGATGTTAATGATGATGGAGATATTAATGCATTAGACTTTGCTGCTTTGAAACAGTATATGTTAAGCGGTAAAGATATTAACATGACGAATGCAGACGTTAACAAGGATGGCGATGTAAATGCTATTGACTTTGCAAAATTAAAGCAGTACTTATTAGGTAGTATTGACACATTCTAGTTTTTACTAGGATTATAAGATGGAACTATAGAAATGCGTTAAGCATTTCTATAGTTCCTATCTATATGAAATTGGAAGCATTGTGGTTTGTTTTTAAGCAGTTCCCCATTGATTTATATAATAAAGTGGTGAAATATCGTCTGAAGAATTCTGCTGAAAGAATGTCAGGTTTAAGCTTATTTTAGATAACCTCCCACATTTATTAAAAGGGAATAAAATTTCGCATTTTTCAAGCTGACTTATAATTCGTCAGTTTCAATTAGAGACACAAATTGTAATTAATGAACACCATTTCGCTTTTTTTCAAGCTATTCTCCAATACAAAAGGAAAAATACGAGCATAAAATAAGATTGCCTAAAAATATTACTTGAGAAATTGGCAATTTAGTTTCTAAATAATAATACAAATCATAAATTTTGGTGTTAATTGGCTAACTATCAATACGCCAGATGCTTTTAAAATATTAAGTCATTATCTAAGTTTGTATAATAACGAAGTATTATCTTATATTAAAGAACTGGTTCTAGTTAACAAAGGACTATGAGATAGAAATTTAATATATAGGATTATTTAAGTAGGGAGAATACTAGTTTTATAATTTCATATAAAATATGTAGTTGCATCAGAAGGATTAAAGAGGTTAGTTAACCAAAATTCTTTTCTGTTAAATAAAAATCATCAAATGAGGAGATAAGGACATGAAAAAAACTATATTAATCGTATCAATTATTATTGTTTGTGGATTAGCAGTATTTGGAATAGTAAAACTTACATCTAAATCTGATAATTCATCAGCATCTAATAAGACCGCAGCAACAATTACTACAGAGACATCTTCAGCTACAAATGCAACTGATAATAAAGCGGTATCTACTACAGATACGAAAGACACAAATGATGCATCAAAAAGCAGCACAGAGGCTACTGAAGAAAGTACAAAAAAAGAACCAGCTAAGGGTGATACAGTAGTAACTATTGGCTCAGCTAGTGCTTCAGCAGAAGAAACTGTAATAATCCCTGTAAATATAGATAAGGTACCAAAAGCTGGTATAGGAAGCTGTAATTTTAATATTAAATATGATAATAATGTACTTGAGGTAGTTGAAGTATTGTCAGGTGATATTACAGAAAATATTGACTCGACTTTAGAATATTCAGTTATTGAAACAACAGGTATGATTAGTTACTTATTTACAAGTAGTAGTAATGGTAAGGATGCAATAGCTAAGCCTGGTGTAATTACAAATATTAAGTTCAAGGTTAAAAAGGATGCACAAAAAGGTGTAACTACAATAACAAATGGTACAGCAGGTGCATTTGGTGATAATTCCTTAAATAAAATTACTGCTGGATTTAATACTGGCGAAATAAATGTAAAATAAGTAATTTCTTATATTAATAATGATTTTAATATAGTTTAAAAAAGTATAATTAAAGGAGGGTGTACTGAAAAATGGCTAAAGTAAAAAAAGGTAAAATCTATGCCCTTATCCTTGTAGCAACAATGATAATAACTCAATTTGGAACGCAATCTGCAACTTCAGCAGCTACTTCATATAACTACGGAGAAGCTTTACAGAAATCAATCTTATTTTATGAGGCTCAACGTTCTGGTGCAATATCAACATCAGATATTCCAACAAGACTCACATGGCGTGGGGATTCTCAGTTAACTGATGGTAAAAAAGAAGGTATAGACTTAACTGGTGGATGGGTTGATGCAGGGGATAATATCAAGTTTAATATAACTTGTGCTTATACTGCCAGCTTACTTGCTTTTGGGGCAATAGAATATAAAGATGCATACGTAAAAAGCGGGCAAATGAAATGGCTTCAGAACCAGCTAAGGTGGGTAAATGATTATTTTATTAAGTGCCATACTAGTGAAAATGTTTTTTGGGCACAGGTTGGTATGACTGCTATGGATCATAATAACTGGATGCCAATAGAAGTTACACATATTACGAATGACAGAACTGCAATAAAGCTGGATAAACAAAATCCTGGAACAGAAGTAGCAATGGGAACTGCCGCTGCTATGGCTGCAGCTTCTATAGTTTTCCGTGATTCAGATCCTGATTATTCAAACAATCTTTTGACTCATGCAAAACAGCTATATGAATTTGGTGATACATACAGAGGCAAGTTCTCGGATGTTATCAAAAAGACTGATCCACAGGGAGCAGCAGCATACACCTCTCATAGTGGTTATAATGATGAATTGGTTTGGGGTTCCATATGGCTCTATAAAGGAATGGAAGCTCAGAAATCTGGAAGCGGTGCAAGTTATTTAGATAAGGCAAAAGAGTATTATAACGGAATTGGTAAGGAAGCAAATCAATCGGTACATAAATATAAATGGGCACATTGCTGGGATGATCAATCCTTTGGTTGCTACGTACTGATGTCTCAAATAAACCCAACTAATGCAGAATATTCACAGGATACTGAACGCTGGTTAAATTGGTGGACAGTTGGTGGCACGGAGCATAATGCTGATGGAACAAAAATATCTTATACTCCTGGAGGACACGCAAAACTTGATAGTTGGGGTTCATTCAGATATGTATCTACTACAGCATTATTTGCATTTTCTTATTCCGATAAATTAGCGGATGCTACTAAAAAAGCCCGTTATCATGACTTCGCTGTGAAGCAAATAAATTATATACTAGGAGATAATCCACGAAAAGCAAGCTATATGGTTGGTTTTGGAGAGAATTATCCTCAGCACCCACATCATCGTACTGCACACAGCTCATGGGGACAAACAATGGATGTTCCTTCAGAACATCGTCATATACTATACGGAGCTCTTGTTGGCAGTCCAACTGCTACAGATGGCTTTAATGATGTTGTTAGCGATTTTGTAAGTAATGAAGTTGCTATAGATTATAATGCAGGTATAACAGGGGCTCTTGCAAGGATGTATGATGAATTTGGCGGAAAGCCTCTTCCAGACAGTAGCTTCCCGTTGCCAGATAAACCTTATAGTGAAAAGGATGAATTTCCAGTATTCGCAAAAACTTATTTTGAGGGCTCATCAGGAACTCAATTTTCATTGACACTTGAGAACCGTTCTGCATGGCCATCTCGTTCAATAAATAATTTAAAGTTACGCTATTTCTTTACACTAGATGCAAATGATATTAGTGATATAAGTATAAAGTCAGCTAAATGGTCTAAAGTTACTGGTCCGACTGTATGGGATGAGGCAAATAAAGTATATTATTATACAATTGACTTTACAGGAGAAGAGATTTATCCAGGATATAGTTGGGAGACTGGAGGTCCTGAAGTAGATTTCACTGTAAGCTCAGCATCTAATCAATGGGATGTAACTAATGACTGGTCATACAAGAATTGGGATAAGACTTATGTAAGCGGAACTAGAAGCTATGCTCCTAATTTTGTGGTATATGAAGGTGATAATTTTAAAAGACTTGCTGGAAATGAACCTACAGGGGGAACTTCGGTAACACAAACAATATTAACATCTGTATATCCTGATGGCAAAGACTATTTTGATATTACAAATACAAATGCCGTTGCTAAAGTTAGGCTCACTGATGCTTCAGGTAAGGCTCTTGTAGGCAAAACAGTTAAGTGGAGTCAAGAGGATTCTGAAGGATTTAGCGTTACACCTTTAACATCTATTACTGATTCAAATGGATTTGCCATAACGAATTTGTATCCAATGGTACCTGTAAGTACAGATAATTGGGTACAACCTGTAGATTGTTATATAACTGCAAGCTTTGAGGGAGATACTCAGTACGAGTCATCAACATGCAAATGCCGTGTTTACAGTGATGGAACTAGTAAGTTAAAAACAATATTAACACCTGTATATCCTGATGGCAAAGACTATTTTGATATTTCGCAGGCATATTGTGAAGCAAAATTCAAGCTTACAGATGCAGATGGTAAACCGCTTGATGGTATGCAAATACAGTGGTCTTCAAAAGATGGGTCTGGTTTTGGTATTAATATGAGATCTTCTAATACTGATTCTGAAGGTATTGCAACAGCAGACTTAATGATTCCTTTACCAGATACGATGCTTAGATATGAGGTTAAGATAGATAGCTATATTACTGCAAACTATGCTGGTGATTATAGGTTGCAGGCAGCATCGTCTGATGGCAGAGTTAAGGGTGAATTTAGTACTGGTTTTGACCTTGGAGATGTTAATACTGATAACAGTGTTGATGCTATAGACTTTGCTCTCTTAAAGAAATATTTATTGGATAACAGTGTTGAAATAAGATACATGCTGGCAGATATGAATCTTGATGGTAATATAGATTCCATTGACTATGCTTTATTGAAAAAGAAGCTTTTGAACTAAACCTTATTTAGTCTTGATTAAAAATTTTTATTCAGCAATATGAGAAACGGATTTTAAAAAGAAATAGGTGTACCTACTAATAGGCTAACGTGTAGTAGGTACTACTACTTCTATAAAAAGTAAAGAAAAAGGAGGAATTATTTTGAAAATAAAAAGATATATCGGAAAAACGATAGCTTTTGTAACCGCAGTATCTGTTATTTCAACATTGTTTGCTGGTATCAATGTTGATACAGCAAATGCAGCTTCAACAGGAACTCCATATATTAATTATGCAGAAGCACTTCAAAAATCAATGTACTTCTATGATGCAAACAAGTGTGGACCTGGAATATCAGGAGGAAAGCTTGAATGGAGAGGTGATTGTCACGTAGAGGACGCTGAATTACCACTTACTCCTATGACTGCTAAAAAAACTGGAACAAATATGTCACAGGAGTTTATAGACAAGAATAAAAAGTTCTTGGATCCTGATGGAAACGGAACTTTGGATTTACGTGGCGGCTACCATGATGCAGGAGACCATGTAAAATTTGGATTGCCACAGACTTATGCAATATCTACATTGGGATGGGGTTTTTATGAATTCAGAGAATCCTACCAAAAGATTAAGGAAGAGGATCACATGATAGATCTTCTTAAATGGGGAAATGATTATTTACTGCGTTCAACATTTCTAGATGACAAAGACGAAGTGGTAGCATTTTGTTATCAAGTAGGTGAAGGAAATGAGGATCACAACTGGTGGCAGCCACCAGAGTTAAATGTAAAAGATTTAGTTCCACGTCCAGCTTACTTTGCTACTACAGAAGAACCTGCCAGCGACCAATGTGCAGGTGCTGTAGCTTCAATGACTATTCATTACTTGAATTTTAAAGATACTGAACCAGAATATGCTGAGCCTTTCCTTACTGCGGCAAAAGCTCTTTACAAATTTGCTGTTGAAAATCGTGGATTAGGTTATTCTGGCGGTTTCTATGGTTCAAGCTTTGATGATGATGAGCTATCTTGGGCAGCAGTATGGCTAAACATTGCTACTGGGGAACAGTCATATATTGATGACATAATCTCTACTAGTGATGAGGGTGTTTATACTGGATATATGGGAAGAATTATCAAGAATACACAGAATACCTGGCAGAATATTTGGGTACATTGCTGGGATACAGTATGGGGAGGAGTTTTTGCTAAACTAGCCCCTATTACAAATACTGAGAGAGACTGGTATTTATTCAGATGGAATCTTGAGTATTGGTCGGGAATAGAGCATGCTAATAAAACTGATACAACTTTCTTAGCAAAGACACCTGCTGGTTTCAGTATGCTCAATAATTATGGCTCTGCTCGCTACAATTCAGCAGCACAGCTATGTGCAGTTGTATATACAAAGTATACTGATAATATGGATGTTACTAATTGGGCGAAAACGCAGATGGATTATATCTTAGGAGATAATCCATTAGGCAGAAGCTATGAGGTTGGATATTCTGATGATTATGCATTACATCCTCACCACCGTGCAGCACATGGGTCAAAAACTCTTAACATGGATGTTCCAGAACAGCATAGACATACACTTTGGGGAGCATTGGTTGGCGGACCTGATGGAGCTGATGAACATAACGATGAAACTACAGACTATATTTCCAATGAGGTTGCAGTTGACTATAACGCAGCGTTTGTAGGTGCATTAGCAGGGATGTATAAATACTTTGGTGAAGGTATGGAGCCTGTTGAAAACTTCCCTCCAAAAGAGCCTGCAGAGGATGAATTCTATACAGAGGCAAAGTTAGAACAAGAGAATAAAGAAAGAACTCAAATAACAGTAAATATTCATAACGAAACTTCAAAACCGCCTCAATTTGTAGATGGACTATCCTTCAAATATTTCTTTGATATTTCAGAGCTTGTTGCAGCAGGTCAAACAATTGAGGATGTTCGTGTAGATGTTATGTACGATGAAGCAAAAGCAAATGAGAGCAAGCCAGTAGCTGTTAAAGGTCCATTTATGTGGGATGCAGAGAAAAATATTGCGTACTTTGAAGCTGACTGGTCTGGAAATGCATTCTACGGTGACAGAGAGTATCACTTTGGGTTAGTTGCTAATCTAGACAAGGAATGGAAGCCACACTGGGATCCAACAAATGACTGGAGTAGGGAAGGTATTAGTAAAGAATATTCATTAACTAAAAAAATTACTGTTTACAGAGATGGTAAATTAGTTTATGGAGAAGAGCCTCCTAAAGGTGACCCTGAAGACCCTGAAAAACTTTTAGGTGATATAAACGGAGATAAAAACATTGATGCTATAGACTTTGCGGCAATGAAGAAGTATTTGCTGGATACATCTTTAAGTATAGACATTGAAGTAGCTGATATGAATAAAGATGGAGAAGTAAATGTCCTAGACTTAGTTGCAATAAAGAAAATATTGCTCGAAGGCTAAAGCTCTAATTAAAAGCCATTTGCATGTATTGGATATATTTGAAAAGTTGGCTATTTGGATTATATGCTTTTGACATGAACGGAATGCTACATTTGTTTTGAAGCCGAACCATCAAAATGATTATTTCAGCATTTGCAATTTAAAATTTTAGGTTTGGGAGAATTTTCAAAAGAAACATAGAAATGTAGCAAGGTTAGAGTGTTCTTAGTTGTTAATATACCAGTATGAGCAGATTTCTAAGATTCAATGAGATTTATATAACTTCATATGAATCTTAGAAATTGCTTTCTTTTGGAAGTGATAATAATTGAATTATATGGTAATAAGTAATTAAATTCCCAGATATATTGACAACGTAAGTTTAACTACGTCCTGTCGCCGCATCTGCGGCTATTTAAAATGTGATACCACATTTTTAAATGCAAATTAGTATAAGAAAAAATTATAAGGGGTTGACTGCAACATGAAAAAGTTAGCTAAAAGATTAGGAGTAGCATTACTCAGCGGAGCATTGCTTACTACCTCGCTTATACCTGCAGGCAGCACATTTGCTGCTAGTACAAATGACTACTCAACTGCTTTGAAAGATTCTATTATATTTTATGATTCTAACAAATGTGGAAAAGATGTTGCTAATAATAATTTCTTTGAGTGGAGAGATGCTTGTCATGTAAATGACGGTGAAGATGTAGGACTGGATTTATCAGGGGGGTACCATGATGCTGGAGATCATGTGAAGTTTGGTTTGCCTCAGGGATATGCAGCAGCCGTACTAGGGTGGTCACTTTATGAATTTAAGGATTCCTTTGATGCGACTGGCAATACAGCAAAAATGTATGAACAGCTAAAGTATTTTACTGATTATTTCCTAAAATCACATCCTGATGCAAATACATTTTATTACCAAATAGGTGAAGGTAATGATGACCACACTTATTGGGGAGCTCCTGAAGTGCAGCAAAATGAAAGACCAGCTATGTATAAAGCTGATTCAAGTCACCCAGCATCAGATATTTTGGGGGAGACTTCAGCAGCATTGACATTAATGTATTTAAACTATAAAAGTATAGACGCTGATTATGCAAACTCATGCTTAAAGGCAGCAAAAGAGCTTTATGCACTGGGGAAGGCAAATCAAGGTGTAGGACAAGGACAATCCTTCTACATGGCTACAAGCTTTGGAGATGATTTAGCTTGGGCAGCTACATGGCTTTATACGGCTACAAAAGATGATGCATATATAGCAGATGCAGAGAAGTTTATTGTTCTAGGAAATACAATGAATGAAGACAAGTTAAAGGATAAATGGACAATGTGCTGGGACGATATGTATGTGCCTTCAGCATTAAGACTTGCTCAAATTACAGGTAAACAGATTTATAAAGATGCAGTACAGTTTAATTTTAATTATTGGAAAAATGAGTTAACAACAACGCCTGGGGGATTAAAGTATCTTGCAAACTGGGGAGTTTTAAGATACGCAGCTGCAGAGTCTATGATGATATTAATATATTCAAAAGAGAATAAAGATACAGAACTTCTGAATATGGCTAAAAAACAAATTGATTACATATTGGGTGAGAATCCAGCAAAGATGTCCTACATTATAGGATATGGAAGCAATTGGTGTATACATCCTCATCATAGGGCAGCAAACGGTTATACATATGCGAATGGTGATAATGCAAAGCCTGCACAACATTTGTTAACAGGTGCATTAGTTGGCGGACCAGATCAAAACGATAAGTTCTTAGATGATGGAAACCAGTTCCAATATACAGAGGTCGCTATTGATTACAATGCAGGACTAGTAGGAGCATTAGCTGGTGCCTATAAGTTATTTGGAGGAACAATGCCTAAGATAATGTTGGGGGATTGTAACGATGATGGTAGTGTGGATGCAATTGATTTGGCAGCTATGAAAAAGTATCTGTTAACCCAAGATGCCGCAAATATTGAATTAGAAAATGCAGACATGAACAGTGATGGAAATATTGATGCAATTGATTTTGCTCTCCTAAAGAAAGCACTATTGTAGTACAAAGCTATTTATTATAGGGGAGGGATACGGTTGAGAGAATCAAAACATGATAGTAAAGAACAACGAAGTTTATTTGGCTGCATTAAAAAGGCAATATATTTAATGAGGTACAGGAACTTAATTTTCAGGAAAATGTTTTGTTTCATGTTGACTGCGGCTATATTTATAACTGCTTTTTCAGCAGGAATAGTTAATGCTGCACCAGCAGGATTTGTGTCTACAAAAACAAACTATTTTATGCTGGATGGGAAACCATTTTATTTTGCAGGTACGAATAATTACTATTTAGCCTATTCTTCAAATGCTATGATTGATGATGTTCTGAATGATGCAAAAGCAATGGATCTTAAGGTTGTTCGCTGCTGGGGATTTATTGATGGTGAGAGTCATAATGATAAGGTTATGCAGCCATCATTGGGGAAATATGATGAAAGCGGCTTTGAGAGACTTGATTATGCAGTCAATAAGGCAAGTAAGCTGGGTATAAAGTTAGTTCTTCCTCTTGTTAATTACTGGGATGATTTCGGTGGCATGAGCCAATATGTTAGCTGGGCTGGAGCATCAAAAAAGAATGATTTTTATACTAATTCTGCATGTAAAACAGCATATAAGAATTATGTTAATTACATTTTAAACAGAACAAACAAATACAGCAATATAAAATATAAGGATGATCCTGCAATAATGACATGGGAGCTTGGAAACGAGCCTCGCTGTGACAGTGACACTACTGGGGATACGTTGGTTAAGTGGGCTGATGAGATGAGTACATATATTAAAAGTATTGATTCAAATCATCTTGTTGCAGTTGGAGATGAGGGCTTCTTTAACAGAGGCGGCGAGGACTACTGTTACAATGGCGGAAGTGGAGTAGATGCAGATAAATTGATAAGGCTTAAAAATATTGATTATGGCACTTTTCACTTATATCCTGATGGATGGGGAAAAGACGTTACATGGACAAAGCAATATATTAATGATCATATAGACTTGGGGAAAACTGTAGGAAAGCCTGTGGTTTTAGAAGAATATGGTGTGTACAGCAATGCAGATTCTGTTTATAAAACCTGGGGAGATTTAATGTATAAGAGCAGTAATGTAGGAGAAGGCGGAGCTGGAATAATGTTCTGGATTTTAACAGGTATTCAGGATAATGGCGAGTTATATGCAGATTATGATGGCTTTCGTGTTACATATCCTAGTACTACCGCAGATGTAATTACAGCAAATGCAAAATTGATGAATGCTAAAATCACTATATCAGCAAGTAAAAAAGGTGATGCTAATAGAGATGGGAATGTAGATGCCATTGATTTTGCAGCATTAAAAATGTTTCTGCTAAACAGTAATGTTGAAATAGATAAAACTGGCGCAGACATGAATGAGGACGGTTCAATAGATGCAATTGATTTTGCACTGTTAAAGAAGGCTTTACTGTAATATTTTAAATGCAATTGGTATAAATTAGCTGGAAAGTGCTTTGTTAATGGGGGGATTACAAAAGTCAATTACTGTTTTAAGCTTTTATTTGATAGAGATTGCATTTCAGTTTCATATGATAGTAATTGACATTGTGCTTTCCAGCTTTTTTAATATTAACAATTAAATTATGGATTGGGGGTGAAAAATTGAACAAGAGAATTGGGATGTGTTTAACCTTTACTCTTATTCTACAGCAACTATGTGTTTTGCCCAATACTAATAATGCTGTAGTGCTGCCAGAAATGGAATTGTTACGCACACCCTTATCCAGACTAGGCTTTGGTAGGCTTAAGCTTAGAGCAGGCTGGAGAATTAGTCCGCTCAGGGATTAATGATTCTCGCAATATATTAACTAAACCTTTGTTATGGAAGAGCTTAATAACCATAACAGAGAAGAATACTGAAAAGATGTTTGAGGCAATGAAGAAGCTAAATGGGTAATGAGATTTTGTTCTAGGGAGATGCTCTCTATTCAGGCGGTTTCTTTATTATCTATGGTGATCCAATATTAAAACTATATTTGCCTCTCATACAGCTAAGATGGCTGAAGAGATCCCTGTAATAATGGGTGACAAAAATGGAGATGGTAACACTGATGAATTGGATTATTTATTATTTTAGAAATATCTGTTAGACCCTGATAGGGTTATAACAAATCTAAGTAGATTTGAATCAAGCTGGGCAAATTGATTCATTAGAATTAGCAAAGTTGAAGAAATACCTATTATATGTATTAATTAAAAAATAAAAATTGAAAGACGAGGTGTATTTTCTTGAAATTAAGAAAATTATGTTCAGGCTTACTGGCATTAGCAGTTTCCGTATCAGTTTTATTGCCTGCAAGTAATCAAGCTCAAGCTGCAGGCGGAGCTTATGAGACAGGTGTTTACAGAAACTTGTTTGTAGAAGGTGGAAAGACTCAAGCACAGGTTGATGCAAAAATGAAGACAGCATGGGATAAACTGTTTTATGGTAATGATAGTACAGAGAGATTATATTATCCTGTAGGATCAGATATGGCTTACATAAAGGACGTTGCTAATGGCGATGTAAGAAGTGAAGGTATGTCATATGGTATGATGATTTGTTTGCAGATGGACAAGCAAAAAGAATTTGACAATTTGTGGAGATGGTCAAAGAAATATATGCAGCATCAAAGCGGTGCGTTAAAAGGCTTCTTTGCTTGGCAGTGTAATTTCAACGGAGGAGTTATGGATTCTACTCCTGCATCTGATGGGGACGAGTATTTTGCAATGGCTCTGCTTTTTGCAGCAAATCGTTGGGGAAATAGCAGCACAGGAATTGACTATAATAAAGAAGCACAGAATATACTATATGCTATGTTACATCAATCTGATGATGGACAAGGCTATAACATGTTTAATAAAAATTCTAATCAAGTTGTATTCTGTCCAACAGCAGGAAACTATGATTTTACAGACCCATCCTATCATCTCCCTGCATTCTATGAATTATGGGCATTATGGGATGATTCAGACAATGCACTTTGGTCAAAAATTGCATCAACTAGTAGAGACTTCTTCAAGAAGACAGTACATTCAACTACTGGCTTATCACCTGACTATGCTGAATTCAGCGGTGCTGCTAAAGAAGTATCCTGGAGTAGCGGACATGGAGATTTCCGTTATGATGCATGGCGTACAGCTTCAAATATAGCTGTAGATTATGCATGGTTTGGAAAAGACGCATGGGCTACTACATTTGCTGATAGAATACAGAACTTCTTCTACGGTAAGGGTATAAAAACATATGGAAGTAATTGGACTCTATCAGGATCACAACTAAACAATGACCATTCACCAGGATTGGTTGCTATGAATGCAGTAGCATCATTGGCAACTAATACATCAAAGTCAAAAGAATTTGTAGAAGAATTCTGGAATACTTCAGTACCAAGTGGACAATACCGTTATTATGACGGAATGCTCTACTTCCTCGGATTGCTTCACGTTAGTGGAAACTTCAAGATGTGGGGAGTAGATCAAGGTCCAGGACCAGAGCCAACTACTGGTGATGCGAATGATGATGGAAAAATAGACGCATTAGACTTTGCTGCAGTTAAAATGTATCTTTTGAATTCAAGTACAACTATAAACCTTAAGAATGCAGATATGAATAATGATGGTGCAGTTGATGCATTAGATTTTGCTGCACTTAAGAAAGTACTTTTGAATAATTAATAATATTTATAAATAAATGAGATAATGCCTATTGAGAAATAGCTTCTTATTGGCTAATAATTAATAAATCAACTTCCTGGGTGGTAAATTCTGGGAAGTTGATTTGACATTTAACGAAAAGGCATAGTTTATGGAGATATATCAGGAAGTACAAAAGACAAGCCATTAGTTGGTGATGTTAATGGTGATGAAAAATATTGATGCACTGAACCTTGCACTATTTAAGAGCTAATTGTTAGGCTATATAGCTCATTTTTCAAAGCAGTAAAATATAACGACAGGTTGCATTTACAAATTAAATAATAGAAATATTAAACTATAAACACTTCACAATGACATTTTTTAATCTACGTGTTCAAGAATCTGAAAATAGATTGTATAATTCTATAAGTTATACGCATATCTCAGTGTTCTCGAACTATTTTATTGAAAATTATTTATATTATTATATACAAACTATTTAAAAATATTATCAATCGTTCTAATACTTAGAGACTTCAGCAATGAAAAAGACTAAAATAGGAGGTAGGTTATGACAAATTTTATAAGTAGAAAACTCTCGTTGGTACTCGCACTTTTAGTATTTATTTCTATTTTCTCTATAACAGATTCATTCGCACATTTGGAACTAATTGATAATAATAGCTTTGATGATGGAGTTAGTAACCCATGGCATTTGGTGCAAACAGATTTCGCCAAGGCAAGTTGTGATGTTTCAAATGAGAAACTCAATGTTACAATCCAAAATCCGGGAGTAAACAGATGGGACATACAAATGCGTTACAGAGGTTTTAAGCTTAGCAGTGGTGTCTCTTATACCATTAAGTTTACGGTTTCTTCAACAAAGAATTGCAAGATTTATGCCAAGATTGGTGACCAAGGAGAACCTTATTATGAATACTGGAATTATAATAACTGTAGCTGGTCTCCTATAAGTTTAGAGGCAAATAAACCGATAACCGTTACAGAAAAATTTACAATGACCAAGCCATCATCTAAAGCGTTTGAGTTGGCATTTCATCTAGGTGGTGATTTATGTACATCTGATGTGCCATATACAATATCCTTTGATGATATTTATCTTTCAGATCCATTCGGTCCACCTCCTCCACCTCCAGCAGAGCCAACTAATGAAATACGTGTAAATCAAGTAGGATACTTTCATAATTTAAATAAGCTTGCTACTTTGGTTTCAGATTCTACAGTTCCAGTTGATTGGGCATTAGAAAACGCATCAGGTGTGGTTGTTTCTCAAGGTAAAACAACTGTAAAAGGTTTTGACAAATCATCTGGTGATAAGGTACATATAATTGATTTTTCGGCATATAAAACTCCTGGCAAGGACTTTAAATTAGTTTCAGATACTTTTGAAAGCTTGCCTTTTGATATAGGAGATCATTTATATAATAACTTGAAATACCAATCGTTGAAGTATTTTTATCATAATAGAAGTGGTATTAATATTGAAATGCCTTATGCAGACAACAGTGAACTATCACGTATTGCGATAAATCCAAACGATATTGTTAGTATAGATCCTAGAAATGGTGACAAGGAATATTATACTCTTGATATTACTGGTGGATGGAATGATGACGAAGGCAACGGAAAGAGTGTAGTTAATAGCAGTGTAGCAACATGGACTTTGATGAATCAGTACGAACATGCCTTGCATTATGGAGAAATTGAAGTTTCACCTTATACAGACGATACTATGAATATTCCAGAAAGCGGAAACGCTATCCCAGATATTCTTGATGAAGCACGTTATAATTTACAGGCAATGTTGAAAATGCAAGTGCCTGCAGGTAAAACATTATCAGGCATGGTGCATCATAAGGTGAGCAATGTACGTGTACTTTCCTTGACAGGAATAGTGTATGAGCGTTTTCTTCAGCCACCAAGTACAGCTGCTACTTTGGATTTAGCTGCAGTTGCGGCTCAAGGCTCACGTCTCTGGAAAAATTATGATAGTGCTTTTGCCACCAAATGCCTTGCTGCAGCAGAAACGGCATGGGACGCAGCCGTTGCTAACTCGGAATTATTTGTACCAAACACAAATGGCTCTATAGATAAGGAATATGGGGATAATTATGTCGGTGATGAATTTTACTGGGCAGCCAGCGAATTATATATTACAACAGGAAAGGCTAAGTATTTAGATTATATAAATAATTCAGAGCACTTTTTAGAGCTTCCTACTAAATTAACAAAAGGAATAGATATAGATACAACTGGCTGTTTTAATTGGTGTAATACTGCTGGAATGGGAACGATATCACTAGCTATGGTTCCAAACCAACTATCAGCCTCAGATGTTGCTACAGCTAAAGAAAACATAATGAAAGCTGCTGATAAGTTTATATCTATAGCTGATTTACAAGGCTATGGTGTCCCAATTGAGGAATGTACTATAGATGATTCAGGATTGTTGGGTTTCCCATATAGCTCAAATTCATTTGTAATGAATGAAGCTATTGTAATGGCTTATGCTTATGATTTTAGTAATAAAAATGTTAAATATTTAAATGGTATGACTGGTGCTATGGATTATATCCTAGGAAGGAATCCAATGGTACAGAGTTACATAACTGGATATGGAGATAACCCCCTTGAGAATCCACATCACATGTTCTGGGCATACCAATGGGACAATACATTACCTAAAGCCCCCGCAGGATGTCTATCAAGTGGACCTAATTCTGGCTTACAGGATCCTTGGATTAAGGGTTGCGGATGGACCCCAGCGTCAAGACCGCCGGAGAAATGCTTTATGGATCATATAGAATCTTGGTCTACAAATGACTTAGAACTTACCATAAATGCTCCTCTGGCATGGGTCTCAGCTTACATAGATGAGCATGTAATTAGTATACCACCACCACCACGTAACTATTATGGAGATGTTAATGAGGATGATTATATAGATGCAATAGATTTAGCACTTCTTAAAGTATTCCTGTTAACACAGGATGCATCCTTAATAAAAGATCAAAAGAGAGCAGATGTAAATGGAGATGGATCTGTAAATGCATTGGATTATGCATTGATAAAAATGTATCTATTAAATAGTATTACTGTTTTTCCAGTAGAAGGCTAAGTATTTTGAATGAAAGTGTAAGTAAGGCTTGCTTAACGGATAAAATTATTGCCAAAGTTAAGCAAGCCTTAAATGTAGAAATTAAGCCTAGATTAACATCAAAAACATAAATGCGAAGGAGTAAAAATATGAAAACTCAGACAGGTAAAAAGGTTTCGTTGATAGTTGCCATCTTAGTATTACTTTCGGTTTTTTTTGGAAATATAGCTTTTGCTGAAACAGGTTTTCCAAATGTGGGAAATCTAATTCGAAATTCTACCTTTGATAATGGGGTAGGTATTCCATGGCGAGTAATAACTGAAGATATGGGAAAAGCCAATTTTAATTTAAAGAATGACAAATTTAATGTTGAAATAGTAAATAGAGGGATTAATAGGTGGGAAATTAAACTTTGTCATAGTGATCTTGTTATTGAGCAAGGTCACACATATAAGGTTAAGTTTACAGTCTCATCAACAAAGAATTGCAAGATTTACCCTAAGATTGGGGATAAAGGTGAGCCTTATAATGAATACTGGAACTACAACAAAAATTGGGAATGTATTAGTTTAGAAGCTAATAAACCACAAACTATAACTGATGAGTTTGTTATGAAAAAAGCTACTGCAAAAAATTGTGAATTTGCTTTTTACTTGGGAGGAGATTGTGCTATAGATTCAATGCCTTATACGGTGTCGTTTGATGACGTTTATATTGAGGATCCTGAATATATAGAACCTGAAGAGCCTATTTATCCGACAAATGGCATACGTGTGAACCAAGAAGGATATTTTCCGAATCTATCAAAGATTGCAACCTTAGTTTCAAGTTCTACAACTCCTTTGGATTGGCAATTGAAAAATAGTGAGGGAACAACTGTCACACAGGGAAAGACAATAGTAAAGGGTTTCGATCATTCATCCGGAGATGATGTACATATAATTGACTTTTCTTCCTATACAACTGAAGGAACAGGTTATACTTTGACTTCAGGAAGTTCCACCAGTATGCCTTTTGATATCAGAGACAACCTATATGAAAAAATGAAATATGATTCTATGAAGTTCTTCTACCTTAATAGAAGTGGTATAGCAATAGAAATGCCTTATGCAGATAGTATTGAATTGGTACGTCCTGCAGGGCATCCAAATGATGTGCTGAGACCACATCTTTATCACACATATAAAGCTGATTATGCTCTAGACGTTACTGGTGGATGGTATTATGGTGGTGACTTTGGAAAGTATGCGGGTATTGGTGGTATAGCTACATGGACTTTAATGAATGAGTATGAACGTGCATTGTATTATGGAGATGTTTCTGTTGCTCCTTTTGCAGATAACACCCTCAACATTCCTGAAAGCGGAAATGGTTATCCAGATATTCTTGATGAAGCTCGCTACAATTTACAAGCCTTATTAAAGTTGCAGGTACCAAAAGGAAATGAACTTGAAGGTATGGTACATGATAAAGCATATAGTGAGCGTTGGAATGAATATGCTACACGCCCTGACCAAGATGAACAGATGCGCTATTTACAGCCCCCAACTACAGTTGCGACACTAAATCTAGCTGCAATAGCAGCACAAGGCTCACGTCTTTGGAAACAATATGACGAAGCTTTTTCTTCTACATGTTTAACTGCTGCCGAAACAGCATGGGATGCAGCAATTAAGTATCCAGAAATGTATACAATTAATCAATCGAGTTTGTTACCATATAGTACAGATTATGTAGATGCAGAATTTTACTGGGCAGCTTGTGAACTATATGTTACAACTGGTAAAGCTAAATATTTAGACTATTTAAAGGCTTCCAAATATTATCTTCAAGAACCTACTAAAATAGTAAATGATAAAGACAATAAAATTTCAGGGTGTTTTGACAAGACTAATCCAGAAGGAATGGGAACAATAACACTTGCACTTGTTCCAAATGGCTTGCAAGCTGCCGACATAGCAATTGCTAAAGCTAATATTATAGCCGCTGCTGATAAATTTATATCAATAGCAAAATCACAAGGGTATGGAGTACCAATTGAGGAAAGCACATTAGGTTATGATTATGAAGAAATTGTTGGATTTCCGTTTGAATCAAACTCATTAGTAGTAAATGCTGCTATAGTTATGGCATATGCGCATGAATTTACTGAGGAAAAAGGTATAGAAGAAACTAAATACTTGAGTGGTGTATCTGGTGCAATGGACTATATTCTAGGTCGTAATCCTAATATCCGCAGTTATGTAACAGGCTATGGAGAGTATCCAATACAAAACCCTTCACACTATTTTTGGGCTAACCAAGTAGATGATAGCTTTCCTAAAGCTCCAGCAGGATGCTTATCAAGTGGACCAAATTCAAGACTAGAGGATGATAAAATTAGAACAACGGGTATGATAGTTGGTGTTACACCACCAGAAAAATGCTTTATGGATGATATATATTCTTGGTCAACAAACGAAATAAATATGTGTATGAATGCTCCGCTTGCATGGGTATCTGCTTATCTGGATGAAAAGGGAACAGAGATAATAGTAGAGAAACCAGATATAGGTGACATTAATTATGATGGAGAAATAAATTCATTAGATTTAGCACTTATAAAAAAATTCCTATTAACACAAGACACATCATTAGTAAAAGATTTAAGGTTAGCAGATGTAAATGGAGATGAGGCTGTTAATGCGATTGATTATGCACTTGTAAAGATGTACCTATTAAAGAGCATCTCTGGTTTTCCTGTTGAAGGCTAGTATGAAATTATTTAACTTTCATTTGATATGTTTAACACCTACGATTTTTAACTGAGAAAGTTGAGTTAAATACAATATGATAATAGGAGGGATATGTGATGCTTAAGAGATTGAAAGTTCTTATTTTAGCTGGATTGGTACTAGCCCAATCAGTATCTGGTTTTAGCGGTGGTATTACTGCTAAAGCTGCAACTGGCAGTGAACTTTTTGGACTTGTGGGCTTTGCAGCACATAATGGCGGTACTACTGGAGGTACAGGAGGCAAGGTGGTAACAACTAATAATTTAACAGACATAAATAATCTGTTAAACCAAAGAAAAAAAGATGGTGATACCTCTCCGCTTATTATAAAAATAAACGGAAAAATCTCTGGATCGGTAGTAATTGCAGTTAAGGAAGTTTCAAATGTTACAATTACAGGTGTTGGTACTAGCGGTGAATTGGAAGGTGTAGGGATTAACATTGTAAAATCCAATAACATAATTATCCAGAACCTTACAATCCATAATTGCCTGGCACCTATGGATTGTATAGGAATTGAGAAAAGCAAAAATATATGGATAGATCACTGCGAACTATACAACATGATAGGTGATTGCAACGGTGACGGTGTAGTAGATACAAAGGGTGATATTTCTGGAGGGGATGTAGACTGGTATGATGGCTTGCTTGATTGCAAGAACGATAGCTCATATGTAACAGTTTCTTGGAATTACTTACATGACTCTTTCAAATGTAGTTTAGTAGGAAGTTCCGACAGTGATAACTATGACAGAAAAATGACTTATCACCATAACATAATTAAAAATATCAAAGAACGTGCGCCTAGCTATAGATTTGGAACAGGGCATATGTTTAATAACTACTATGGCGATGTTTTGAATAGTGCAATAAATTCTAGAATGGGAGCACAGCTGCTTGTTGAGGCTAACTACTTTGAGAGAGTTGGTTCAGGTAGTGTAAATGAAGAATCTGGACTTGCAGCAGGTCCTATCGGTGCATATAACAGCGATATTAAAGGCTTATGGAATGTTAAGAACAACGTGTTTGATAATTGTAAGGGAAATCAACCGACAACCTCCACTTGCGGCTTTACCCCATCATATACATACTCAAATGTTCTATCAAATGTAAATGATGTAAAGTCAATAGTATCCAGATATGCAGGTATAGGCAGACTTGATGGCTCCAATAACAGTATAATCGATCTTGGAACTAGCAATATCGGTGGTGAAGATCCAGGCGAAGACCCAGGTGAGAACCCGGATGAAGACCCAGATGAAAATATAGGTGGCAAAATAGTATATGGAGACACCAACGATGACGGACTCGTTGATGCAATAGATTTTGCAATGTATAAAAAGTACCTGTTAGGCTTAGTAAGCGACATAGATATAAATGTTTACGATTTAGACGGTGACAAAGTAGTAACTGCACTTGACTATGCTCTTTGCAAGATGTACTTGCTTGGACAAATAGCTGTTTTTCCTATTGATAATGGTACAACACCGGATGATGACCCACCAGCAGATGGTGACATCACTTTAGAACCAAACGGTTCAGTCAGCTTACAGCAGGCTATTGACAGTATTACGCCTGGCAAGACAATTTATTTAAAGGGTGGTACTTATTCATTTTCAAAAACAGTAACCATTTCAGAGGGAAATAACGGCAGTTCAGGCAACACAAAGAACATAGCTGCATTTGGAAATGAAAAGCCTATATTGGATTTCTCGACTATGGCATTTAATTCATCAAACAGAGGAGTAGTTCTTGCAGGAAGCTATTGGAATATTAAAGGTATAATAATTCAGAAGGCTGGTGATAACGGAATGCTACTGGCTGGGAATAACAATACTATTGATAACTGTGAATTCTATGCTAATAAGGATACAGGTCTTCAGATATCTAGATATAATTCAGCATATAATTCAATTGATACCTGGCCTAGTAACAATACCGTAATAAATTGCTATTCTCACAGCAACTATGACCCCGATAACGGTGAGGATGCGGATGGATTTGCTGCTAAACTAACATGCGGTAGGGGAAATAAATTTATAGGCTGTATTGCAAAGTATAATGTTGATGATGGTTGGGATCTCTATACAAAGGATGAAACAGGACCAATCGGTTCAGTTTACTTTGAAAGCTGTGAAGCAAGCTATAACGGTCAAACTGAGGCAGGTGTTTCAACCACAGACAGTGACGGGAACGGGTTTAAGCTTGGAGGTTCAAAAATTAGCGTAGACCACACCTTGAAAAATTGTAAAGCCTTTAACAACAAAAAACATGGCTTTACATGGAACAGTAATCCCGGAAAGCTTATATTAACAGGGTGTCAGGCAAGCGGTAACGGCGGAAATGACTTTGAAAAGGTAACAAATAATTAGCAGAATAGTTGATTGCTAATCAAGGATCATAAAGAGGCTAAAGATTTTTGAACAATGCTCAGACGCTAATAAAGTTTATATTATGATAATGTTTTCACACCTAAAATTCATTTTTATGTAACATATAATACCGAAAATATGCAAAATAATTAGTATTTCTACAAGAATATGTATTTTGACCTTGAATTGTTATACTATATAGGGTAAACTTAAAATAGGTATATCGTGTCAAAAGTTATAATTAACAAATGCAATGTTGCATTGATAACTTACATTGTTTAATACTTTACAGTGTACATTGTAAAGTACATTTTCTACATTGTCATGCAATTGCTGCTCTTACTTGTCATACTCAAAATTAAAAGGGCATGCTTTCAGCGGGCTATTAATCTTCACGTTTTGATTAACATTAGGGAAGCATAATTATTTATTTTTATAGAGAAAGGAGGCTTTTTGAGAAAGTACAGTCAGTATGCGCACTATTATGCTACTTATTGTTAGTGATTTGTAACATTTATAATTTTAAATTACTTTTTTTGGAGGGAATGATTTTATGAAAAAAGCAAAAAGAATTACTTCACTATTTACTGCACTAGCAATTGCTTCTACAATTTGTTTATCAGGTTTAGGCGCAAATGTTAATGCAGTTGATAGCAATAATGATGACTGGCTTCATTGTAAAGGGGACAAAATATTTGATATGTACGGCAATGAAGTTTGGTTAACTGGTGCAAACTGGTTTGGCTTTAACTGTAGTGAAAATGTATTTCACGGTGCTTGGTATGATGTTAAGGATATTTTAACAAGTGTAGCTGATAAAGGAATAGGTTTATTGAGAATTCCAATTTCTACAGAATTATTATATAGCTGGATGAAAGGTAAGCCAAATCCTGTTTCTAGTGTAACAGCTAGCAACAATCCACCATATCATGTTTGCAATCCTGATTTCTATGATCCTGAGACTGATGATGTTAAAAACAGTATGGAAATATTTGATTTATCAATGAAATATTGCAAAGAGCTTGGAATAAAAGTAATGATTGATATACATAGCCCTGATGCTAATAATTCAGGACATAATTATGAATTATGGTATGGTAAAGCTACATCTACAGCAGGAGTTGTTACAACTGACATGTGGATAGACACTCTAGTATGGCTTGCAAAAAAATACAAAAATGATGATACTATTTTAGCACTTGACTTAAAGAATGAACCACACGGAAAACGTGGATATACAGGCAATACTTGTCCTTCTGGTGTTGCAAAATGGGATAACTCCACTGATGAGAACAACTGGAAGTATGCTTCAGAAGAATGTGCAAAAGCAATACTTAAAGAAAATCCAAACTTATTAATAATGATTGAAGGTATCGAGCAATATCCTAAAACTGAAAAGGGGTATACTTTTGATACTCCTGATATTTTCGGAGCAACTGGTGATGCTTCACCGTGGTATCCAGCATGGTGGGGCGGTAATTTAAGAGGAGTAAAGGACTATCCTGTTAATTTAGGAACTCTAAATAGCCAGATAGTATATTCTCCACATGATTACGGTCCTTCTGTATATGCTCAATCATGGTTTGAAAAAGACTTCACAACGCAAACATTATTAGATGATTATTGGTATGATTCTTGGGCATATATTGATGACCAAGGTATAGCTCCACTACTTATTGGTGAGTGGGGAGGACATATGGATGGAGGAAAAAATCAGAAGTGGATGACACTATTAAGAGATTACATGATTGAAAAACGTATCAATCATACATTCTGGTGTATAAATCCTAATTCAGGTGATACTGGAGGATTAATAGGCAACGACTGGTCAACATGGGATATGGCGAAATATGGATTGTTAGAACCTTCATTATGGCAAACAAAAGCAGGTAAATTTATAGGACTTGACCATGCAGTGCCTCTAGGTAAAAACGGAATTTCTCTAGGTGAGTATTTTAATACACCTGATCCAGAAGATCCAGAAGACCCAGAAGACCCAGAAGATCCAGAAGACCCAGAAGATCCAGAAGATCCAGAAGATCCAGATCCAATTGTTACTCTTGGAGATGCCAATGGCGATGGAAATGTTGATGCTTTAGACTTCGCAATGTTAAAACAACACTTATTAGGAACTGCTGTAAATATAAACGTTAAGAATGCTGATATGAATTCTGACGGAAATATAGATGCGATTGACATTGCGAAATTAAAATTACAGCTGTTAAGCAGATAAACTATAAATAAAAAATTAATATTTATATTAAATATATTGAAATTATAGGATACACAGGATAATACTTGTGTATCTTTTTTTATGCCGTTAGTTTAATTCATCTAACTTCAATGAATAACTGGAAAAAGGTATAAAAGGTTAAAGCCAACTAAACGAAAGGTTAATTGAAGTAACAAATAATAGAGGTAGCTACTTAGCCAATAATTCAAAATTAATTTCAAAAAATTAACAAAAATTCAAAAAAAATTAAATTAGACCAACACAAGGAAAATATTGCCAACGCATATATATATCAGCATAAGTAAAAATATGTAATAAGTTACATTATTTACTTAAATAAAAGCTGAATAATTTAAGTTAGTTTATGTAAAACCAACTAGCCAAAAAATACTAAGGGGGTGAAAATATTAGTTCAGTTAATTATACAATCTTTCAATAATAAAAATTCTTTATAAATTAAAACAGTTATTTATTAACTGTGGTAGATTGTAAGAAACTGAATACAAGAGAAGAACCTAAATGATACACAATGGCGAAATGGTTTTCATACACATAATAAAAACAGGGAGGTATACTATGCGTAAAAGAATAGTTTCTTGTCTTGTGGTGCTAAGTATGTTTATAACAATATTTGCATCTGCAAGCAATACTTTTGCAGCGAGTACAAGCTTATCAGTACAGTTTAATAATGGTAATTCATCAGCTCAATCAAATACAATAAGTGCAAGATTTAAAGTAACTAATAGCGGCGGTTCAGCAGTAAATTTATCAGACATAAAGTTAAGGTATTATTATACTGCAGATTCTGATAAAGCTCAAAGCTTTTGGTGTGATCATGCGGCTTTAATAAATAGCGGGAATTATACTGCTGTTACAAGTAATGTAACAAGTAAATTTGTTAAGATGAGCACAACAACATCAACAGCTGATACATATATCGAAGTTGGTTTCTCTGGTGGAGGAAGTCTTTCAGGTGGAGGAACAGTTGAGATACAGAGCAGAGTAGCGAGGACTGATTGGAGCAATTATGATCAGTCTAATGACTATTCCTTTAAATCAGCAGGTAGCTTTACTGATTGGGAGAATATAACTGCATATATAGGATCAGAGCTAGTATATGGTAAAGAGCCAGTGCCTGGTGGCGAACAAAAAGATCCTACAATTAGCCCTTCAACAACATCATTTACACAAGGAAGTGCAGCAGATATAAAAGTATCTCTTACACCTAATGGTAATACCTTCAAGGGAATAACAGGATTAACACAGGGAACAAATTATACAGTATCAGGAAATACTGTAACTATACTTAAGAGCTATCTCAATGGTCTTTCAGCGGGAACAAAATCACTGACCTTTGATTTTGGCACATCAAGTAATCCTAAATTAAATATAACTGTAAGACCTCTTAGTAATGGTTTATCTGTTTCAATAGGTAAAGTAGCTGGAAAATCAGGTGACACGGTAACAGTACCTGTAAGCTTTACAAATATATCTAAAGTAGGTAGTGTGGGAACCTGTAATTTCTACGCAAATTATGATACAAGCTTGCTAGAAGCTACAGCAGTAACAGCAGGTTCAATAGTTAAAAATGCTGGTGTTAACTTCTCAAGCAGTATTAGTAATGGCTCAATCAGCTTCCTATTCCTAGATAATACTATAGGTAGCGAGTTAATTAAAGATGATGGTGTATTTGCAAATATTACCTTCAAAATAAAGAGTACAACTAGAGAGGTTGTATCACCTGTAACATTTAAGGCAGGCGGAGCTTTTGGCGATGGAGATATGAAGAAGTTGGATTCAGTAAACCTTATAGATGGTGAGGTTTCAATAAATGGGACTATTACTGGTCCAACAATTACTCCTACATCAAAATCTTTTGTACAAGGAAGTAGTTCTGATTTAAAAGTAACACTATCTGATGCTAGTGCTTTTAAAGGAATTACTGGTTTGTCAGAAGGAACAAACTACACAGTATCAGGGACTACTGTAACAATACTCAAGAGCTATCTCAATAGCCTTGCAACAGGAACAAAGTCTCTTACCTTTGATTTTGGAACAGCAGGTAGTGCAGTATTGACATTAACAATTACGCCACCTGATACTAAGAACCTGAATGTAACAATAGGTACAGTAGCAGGAAAATCGGGTGACACTGTAACAGTGCCTGTTAGCTTTGCTAATGCAGCTAAGGTTAAAAATGTTGGAACCTGTAATTTCTACGCAACTTATGATACAAGCTTACTAGAAGCTACAGCAGTAACAGCAGGGCCAATAGTGAAAAATGCGGCTGTTAATTTCTCAAGCAGTATAAATAATGGTTCAATCAGCTTCTTATTCCTTGATAATACTATAGGGGATGAGCTAATTAGTGAAGATGGAGTTTTTGCTAATATTACCTTCAAAATAAAGAATACAACAAAAGAGGTTGCAACACCAGTAGCATTTAAGACAGGCGGAGCTTTTGGCGATGGTACAATGGCTAAGCTGACAACAGTAATTCTAAATGACGGTAGTGTTGAGATAAACATGATTAGTAAGCCAACAATCAGCCCTACAACAAAATCCTTTGTACAGGGTACAGCATCTGACCTAAAAGTAACACTTATACCTAACGGAGGTACTTTCAAGGGAATTACTGGTTTGGCAGAGGGCACTGATTATGCAGTATCAGGAACTAATGTAACAATACTCAAGAGCTATCTCAATAGCCTTGCAACAGGCACAAAATCACTTGCCTTTGATTTTGGAACAGCAGGCAGTGCAGTATTGACATTAACAATTACACCACCTGATACTAAGAACCTGAATGTAACAATAGGCACAGCAGCAGGAAAATCGGGCGACACAGTAACAGTACCTGTTAGCTTTGCTAATGTTGCAAAAGTAAACAACGTAGGAACTTGTAATTTCTATGTGACTTATGATACAAGCTTACTGGAAGCTACAGCAGTAACAGCAGGCCCAATAGTAAAAAATGCAGCAGTTAACTTCTCAAATGGTATTAATAAGGATGGTTCAATCAGCTTCCTGTTCCTTGATAATACTATAGGTGATGAGTTAATTAAAGAAGATGGTATATTTGCTAATATTACCTTCAAGATAAAGAATACAACAAAAGAGGTTACAACACCTGTAGCATTTAAGACAGGCGGAGCCTTTGGCGATGGTACAATGTCTAAGCTGACAACAGTAGTTTTAAATGACGGTAGCGTTGAGATAAACATGATTAGTAAGCCAACAATTAGTCCTGCAACAAAATCCTTTGTACAGGGTACAGCAGCTGACCTAAAAGTAACACTTATACCTAACGGAGGTACTTTCAAGGGAATCACTGGTTTGGTAGAAGGTACTGATTATGCAGTATCAGGAACTACTGTAACAATACTCAAGAGTTATCTTAACAGCCTTGCAACAGGCACAAAATCACTTACCTTTGATTTTGGAGCAGCAGGCAGTGCAGTATTAACATTAACTGTAACACCTCCTGATACTAAGAACCTGAATGTAACAATAGGTACAGCAGCAGGAAAATCGGGTGATACCGTAACAGTACCTATTAGCTTTGCTAATGTTGCAAAAGTAAACAACGTAGGAACTTGTAATTTCTATGTAACCTATGACACCAGCTTGCTGGAGGTATCAAAAGTAGTAGCAGGAGAAATAGTAAAAAATGCAGCAGTAAACTTCTCGAATGGTATTAACAAGGATGGTTCAATTAGCTTCCTATTCCTTGATAACACTATAGGAGACGAACTAATTAAAGAAGATGGTATATTTGCTAATATTACCTTCAAGATAAAGGATACAACGAAAGAGATTGCAACACCTGTGGCATTTAAGGCAGGCGGAGCCTTTGGAGATGGAGCAATGGCTAAGCTGACAACAGTAGTTTTAAATGACGGTAGTGTAGAGATAAACATGATTAGTAAGCCAACAATCAGCCCTACAACAAAAACCTTTGTACAGGGTACAGCAGCTGACCTAAAAGTT
This sequence comes from Bacillota bacterium, assembly GCA_023398105.1. Taxonomy (GTDB): domain Bacteria; phylum Bacillota; class Clostridia; order Acetivibrionales; family DSM-1351; genus Ruminiclostridium. The sequence goes on from JAEWST010000078.1 coordinate 37,684, forward strand.
ACGCTTACACCTAACGGAGGCACTTTCAAGGGAATTACTGGTTTGGAAGAAGGTACTGATTATGCAGTATCAGGAACTACTGTAACAATACTCAAGAGTTATCTCAACAGCCTTGCAACAGGCTCAAAATCACTTGCCTTTGATTTTGGAGCAGCAGGCAGTGCAGTATTAACATTAACTGTAACACCTCCTGATACTAAGAACCTGAATGTAACAATAGGTACAGTAGCAGGAAAATCAGGAGAAACAGTTATCGTTCCAATCAGCTTTGCTAATGTTGCAAAAGTGAACAACGTAGGAACTTGTAATTTCTATGTGACCTATGACACTAGTTTGCTGGAGGTTTCAAAAGTAGCAGCAGGAGAAATAGTAAAAAATGCAGCAGTAAACTTCTCAAATGGTATAAATAAGGATGGTTCAATCAGCTTCTTATTCCTTGATAATACTATAGGTGAACAGTTAATTAAGGAAGATGGTGTATTTGCAAATATTACCTTCAAAATAAAGGATACAACAAAAGAGGTTATAACACCTGTGGCATTTAAAGCAGGCGGAGCCTTTGGAGATGGAGCAATGGATAAGCTTACAACAGTTAACTTGACTGATGGTAGCGTTGAAATTAACAAGGTTATTGCACAAGATCCAAAAATAAGTGTTGAAACAGCAGATATTGTAAAGGGAACAGCAGGTGATTTGACAGTTGAGCTTACACCTAATGGGAATACCTTTAAGGGTATTACAGGCTTGATAAAGGGCACAGACTTCACAGTGACAGGAAACTCTGTGACTATACTCAAGAGCTACCTGAATAGCCTTGCAGCAGGAACAAAAGCTCTTACCTTTGACTTTGGTGTATCAAAGAATCCTATATTAACAATTAAAGTTACTGAAATAACTGGTGCTCTTAACGCAACAATAGCTTCAGTTACATGTAAAGCAGGAGATACAATAAAAGTGCCTATTAGCTTATCAAATGTTACAAAGGTAGGAAATGTAGGTGTTGGTAATATAGTTTTAACCTATGATACCAGCATACTAGAAGCTAAATCATTAGCAACAGGTTCAATAGTACCAAATGAGGTTGATAACTTCTTCTATAATATTCTTGATAATGGAACAATCAGCATTATATTCATAACAGCCCTAGATAATGGATTAATTGAGGCTGATGGCGAATTTGCAAATATTGAATTTAAAGTAAAGAGTGATGCACTACCTGTTACAACACCAGTGGAATTCAAGGCTGTAACTTTTGGTGATGCAAATTGGACTAAGTTAAAGACTGTAAACTATACAAATGGAAATGTTACCATAAAAGATACTAATCCAGCAGTTAAACCTAACACAGCAACATTTAGCAAAGCTTCTCCTGCAAATGTTACTGTATCATTAATATTTAATGGAAATAAATTTAATGGTATTACAGGTTTGACAATAGGTGAAGACTATCAGTTGTTAAATGATAGGGTAATAATTTCTAAGGACTATTTGTCAACTCTTCCTGCAGGTCAAAAAGAGCTAATATTTGATTTTGGCGTGGGCAGTAAAAATCCAGTATTGACATTAACCATATTGGACTCATTGCCGAAACTTCCATCAGTTAGCCCAGCTTCTGTAACCTTTGACAAAAAGACTCCAGCAGATGTGACAGTAACATTAACCTATAATGGGAACACATTAAAAGGAATTACTGGCTTGACAAAGAATGTAGACTATTCTTTGTCAAAAAATCAAGTAATATTCACAAAGAACTATCTGTCAACCCTAGCAGTAGGAACTAAAGAAATAACTTTTGATTTCGGATTAGATAGTAACCCTGTACTGAATATAACTGTAGTAGATTCTATACCTCAAAATGCAACAATTAGTCCTGTTACTGCAACATTTGATAATAATATGCCAGAAGATGTGATAGTAACTATGACCCCAAATGGAAATACCTTCTCTGGTATAACTGGATTAAGAAGCGGTATAGACTTTACTGTAGCTGACAACACGGTAGCTATTAAGAGAAGTTATCTGGCAACTCTTGCTGCTGGTACAAAGAAGCTTACCTTTGACTTTGGACTGCAAAATAACCCACAAATAACATTAACAATTCTTGAAGCAATACTTGATCCTGCAACAATAAGTCCTGAAACTGCAACCTTTGATAAATATGCACCTGAATCAGTATATGTAACTTTAAATCCTAACGGAAATACCTTCAAAGGGATTACTGGATTAACAGAGAGCACAGAATATACAGTATCAGGAGACAGAGTTAGATTTTCAAGAACCTATATGTCAACGCTAGCTGTAGGAACAAAGACTTTTACCTTTGATTTTGGCTTAGAGAAGAATCCTGTATTTACATTGACAGTAGTAGATTCAACACCGCCTGTTACTATTAAAGGACTAGGAGTAACAATAGGAAAGGCATCAGGAAGTAGCGGAGATACAGTAACAGTACCAATTACCTTAACAAATGTAAGTAAGGTTGGTAACATTGGAACCTGTAATTTCTATTTAAACTATGATTCTAAAAAGCTTGAAGCTCAAAAGGTAACTGCTGGTTCAATAGTGAAAAATGCAGCAGTAAACTTCTCAAGCAGCATTAATAACGGCACAATAAGCTTCCTGTTCTTAGATAACTCTATAGGTAGCGAATTGATTACAACAGATGGAGTACTTGCTACTATCACCTTCAAGGTTATTGATAGCTCAAATACAGCTTTAACATTTAAAGAGGGTGGAGCTTTCGGTGATGGCAATTTTGGCAAGCTGGCTGAATTAACCTACGTTGAAGGCAGTGTTAATTAGGCTTCTTAATGAGAGGTGATTCTAGTAAGAGTAGGTAATCCATGCTAATCGGGTATTGGAGTATATGCTAAATGTGTACATGTATATAATTTAAAGATTGTTGCACAACATACTACCTTAACACTTTAAGTATTAGCAAGATTAATCAGGGTGTTTCTGGGAGATGTTGTGCAACATCTCAAAAACAAAATATTAGAAAGGAAGGCGTATTTTGATGAAAAGACAGATAAAGAGGTTAGGCGCATTTACCTTGGCTACAGTGATGTCATTGTCAATAATTCCTACTGCAAGTATAACTGCAGCAGCTGATGATCCCGTTAATGAAGAGTATAAAAGCCGATTTGAAACTATGTATGATAAGCTGAAGGATACCTCTAATGGGTATTTCAGCCCCGATGGTGTACCGTACCATTCAATTGAAACATTGATGGTTGAGGCTCCTGATTATGGACATGTTACTACAAGTGAAGCCTTCAGCTATTATATGTGGCTAGAAGCAATAAATAGTAAATTCACAGGGGATTTTTCAGGCTTTAAAAAGTCATGGGATATTGCGGAGAAGTATATAATTCCATCTTCTCAGTATCAACCTAACTCTGCTATGAGTAAATATAATCCAGAAGACCCGGCTACTTACGCTCCTGAGTGGCAAGACCCCAGCGAGTATCCAGCACAGTTGGATACTAATGCTCCTGTTGGTAAAGATCCTATATCTGCTGAATTAAAGTCTGCATATGGAACTAGTATGATTTACGGTATGCATTGGCTTTTAGACGTAGATAACTGGTATGGTTATGGGAATAAAGGCGATGGAACATCAAAGAATTCCTATATAAATACCTTCCAAAGAGGTGAGCAGGAATCCACATGGGAAACTATACCTCAGCCATGCTGGGATGCAATGAAGTTTGGAGGACCTAATGGTTATCTTAATCTCTTTACAGGAGATAGTTCATATTCAAAGCAATTTAAGTATACAAATGCTCCTGATGCGGATGCTCGTGCAGTTCAGGCTACTTATTGGGCAAATGTATGGGCAAAAGAAAGAGGTACGGATATTAAAACCTATGTTGCTAAGGCATCAAAAATGGGTGACTATTTGAGATATGCTATGTTTGATAAGTATTTCAGAAAGATTGGTTCTTCCTCATCAGCAGGTACAGGATATGATGCTTGTCATTATTTGCTTTCTTGGTACTATGCATGGGGTGGCGGAGTTGAAGCAGACTGGGCATGGATAATAGGTAGCAGTCATAATCACTTCGGCTACCAAAATCCATTTGCTGCTTGGGTATTATCAGAAGATTCTGATTTCAAGCCAAAGTCAAAAAATGGTGCTAGCGATTGGGGTAAAAGTTTAGACAAGCAGATAGAATTCTACCAGTGGCTTCAATCTGCTGAGGGTGCTATAGCTGGTGGAGCTAGTAACTCACGCAATGGACGTTATGAATCATGGCCATCAGGTACAGCTACTTTTGATGGAATGGGCTACGAAGAGAACCCTGTATATAAGGATCCAGGTAGCAATACATGGATGGGTATGCAGGCTTGGTCAATGCAGCGTATGGCTGAGTATTATTATAAAACTAATGATGAAAGAGTAAAAAACCTATTGGATAAATGGGCTAAATGGGCGAATTCCGTAGTGAAATTTAATGCAGATGGAACTTTCCAAATTCCAAGTACAATTGATTGGGAAGGTCAGCCTGATACATGGGATGGTACATATACTGGAAATCCAGACTTACATGTATCAATAGTTAATTATGGCACTGACCTTGGAGTTGCATCTTCACTTGCAAACACATTAACCTACTACGCTAAAGCATCAGGGGATGAAACCTCAAGGGCTACTGCTCAGAAACTTTTAGATGGCATGTGGAAAAACTATCAGGACGAAAAGGGTATATGTGTACCAGAGCCACGTACAGATTATAACCGCTTCGAACAGGAAGTGTATGTTCCATCAGGATTTTCTGGGGAAATGCCTAACGGTGATGCAATTGAACCTGGTATTACGTTCATAGACATTCGCTCGAAATACAAACAGGATCCTGAGTGGTCACAGATTGAGGAGTATTTGAATGGCGGAGATGTTCCAACTATGAGATATCACCGTTTCTGGGCTCAGAGTGAGTTTGCGGTAGCAAATGGTATTTATGCAATACTATTCCCTGAACCAGGCCCTGACCCTGATAAGTTAGGTGATGTAAACTCAGATGGAGCTATTGATGCTATAGATTTTGCAGTATTGAAGAAATACATCCTAAATAGTTCAACAGCAATAACTAAAGAAAATGCTGATATGAACGAGGATGGCAATATAGATGCACTTGATTATGCAAAATTGAAGATTTATCTTTTAACTGGGAAATAATTCACAAATTGTAAAGGGGTTTTTAATAAAAAATTTATATTTTTTATTTAAGAGTAATCTTAAAATAGTGATAAAAACTGTAGAATAGGTTTTCTGTTCTACAGTTTTTATTTTATGATACAAGAATTTGTATGATTAAGAGGTTTATAAAAATAAGTTCAAATAATGTTTTATATTACCATATAAAAAAGAAATACATAAACGCATATAGCTAGTAGTAGATATAAAATCTAGCTATACTGGTTTTTGCTGTAGTTAATTTCAGGTTTTATAGGTTTGATATTATTAATGTGTCATAGAAATTAGGTGTATTTCAACTAAAATTTTGTAAGGAAGGGAGGATTAAAGTTTTGATAAAATATGAGGAAAGCGGCTTTCAAAAAAAACTTAAAAATGGAGGGGTTTTTGTAATGATAAAAAAGAAGATGGGTTTAATAATGGTACTATTGATGGCGTTATCATTTTTTTTACCACGATTGGATGTAAGTGCCGCAACAAGTGATTTACAGGTACTGTTTAATAATAATGGGAATTCATCAACAACCTGCAATACAATATCTGCTAATTTTAAGTTGATTAATAGCGGAAGTTCAAGCGTAAATCTAGCAGACTTGAAATTCAGATATTATTACACTGCAGATTCTGATAAGTTACAGAATTTCTATTGTGATCATGCAGGTATGATGAATGGATGGTCTTACACTGGTGTTACTGATAAGGTAACAGGTACATTTTACAAAATAAGCCCTACTGCTTCAAAGGTAGATACATATTTTGAAGTAGGTTTTAAAAGTGATGCTGGAACTCTCAGCGCAGGAGGGTACATCGAAATCCAAACCAGAGTTGCAAGAAACGATTGGACAAATTATGACTTGTCAAACGATTACTCATTTAAGACTTTAAGCACATATGGTGAAAATAATAAAATTTTTGTATATCAACAAGGAATGCTTATATATGGAGAGGGTACATATATTAAGAATCCAGAAATAATGCCGACAGCTTTTTCATATGACAAGTATGTTGGCTCAGATTTATCAATAACTCTTACTCCTAATGAACATTTATTCGGAGGAATAGTCGGACTGACTAAAGGGAAAGATTATGAGTTGGCTGGAAATACAGTTACGCTAAAGAAAGAATACATTAATAGCTTAGCGGTAGGAGTTGCTAAACTTACCTTTGATTTTGGTAGTTCAACATTTAGTCCTACACTTACATTAACAGTTAAGGATACAACGCCTAAGCCTAATTATGATGCGATAATTGGAACAACAGAAGGTATGCCAAGTGATACAGTAACAGTACCAGTTTCCTTTAAAAATGTAGCCAAAGCAGGTAATGTAGGAACTTGTAATTTTTACATAGGATATGATAATACCTTGTTAGAAGCAGTATCTGTAGCACCAGGTGCTATAGTACCAAATGCGGAAAATAATTTTTCAAGCAAAATTGATTCAAACAATGGTTTAATTAGTCTTATATTCCTTGATAACACAATAGGCGATGAGCTGATTAAAACAGATGGCGATTTTGTTTTAATAACTTTCAAAATAAAGAATACTGCGCCAGTAACTACAACACCATTGGAATTTAAACCATTGGAATTTGGTCCATACGCAAATACAACTAACGGTAGCATTACTATAAAAAGTCCTGAATCAGTACAGACAATATCTCCTACATCTGTAGTATTTGTTAAAAATACTCCTTCCGACGTAGTAGTAACAATGATACCAAATGGTAATACCTTCAAAGGTATTACTGGTTTAACACCTGGAATAGACTATACGGTAGCAGGTGATAAGGTAACAATTGCAAAGTCTTATCTCAATAAGCTTTCCATGGATACAAGGCTTACCTTTGATTTTGGTTTGATAAAAAATCCGACATTATTAATAACAATTATGTACATTCACGATTATCCTCTTAATGTAACAATAGATAACGTGACAGGTACACTAGGAAATACAATTAATGTACCAATTAAACTCACAGGTGTAAAATATTCAGGCAATGTAGGAACCTTCAACTTTTATATAAAATATGACAAAGCTTATTTAAGTGCAGAGTCTGTAACTGCTGGAGAAATAATAGTAAATCCTAATAACAACTTTTCTGCAAAAATAGATGCCGAAAAAGGCATTATCAGTTTTGTATTTCTTGATAATACAATAGGTGCTGAGCTAATTTCTTCTGATGGGGTTTTGGCAAATATTAAGTTTAAAACATTAATGAGTGGTTCAACCCCTTTGATATTTGATGGTAGTTTTGTATTTGGAGATGGCAACATGAATAAAATACCTTATGCAAAACAAACATCAGGAAAGGTTGACATAAATGAAACTCAATCAGCCCCAAAAATAAGCCCATCCTTAATCTCATTACACTCATATGGTAAGTATTATGCAACAGATACAGCAGTAGCTCTTACTCCAAACGGAAATGTATTTAAGGGTATCACCGGACTGACAGAGGGAGTTGACTACACAGTATCAGGTAATACAGTAACAATACTTAAGAGCTATCTTAATTCGTTGCCATCATCAGGTACAAAGGCACTTACCTTTGATTTTGGTGTGGTAGAAAATCCTGTTTTGAAAATAACAGCAGATATATTGCCTGGTCTTGCAACTGTGAGAATTGGAACTGTAGAGGGTGCTCTAGGTGACACTGTAACAGTACCTATTACGGCTTCAAGTGTAAGGATGGTAGGAGGTATAGGAACCTTTTACTTTGAAGTCAATTATGACCAAACTCTTTTAGAAGCAGTATCAGTAGAACCAGGAGATGTTATTAAAAACCCAGATATTAACTTTAATGGTAGGATTTATCCTGATACCGGTAGAATCATGGCTTTATTTTTAGATAATACATTAGGCGATGAAATTATTACATCTGATGGAATAATAATTAACATGAAATTCAAGGTATTAAAAACTGTAGATACCGCAATACCTATAGCATTTAATAAGGGTGCTGCTTTTGGAGATTGGACTATGGGAAAAATAAGTGCTATTTCCCTTCAAAATGGAAGTATTACCATAATACCTACTTTTATTCCTGAACCTATAATAAATCCTTCAATGGCAGCTATTGTATTAGGTGCTGTAGATGACTTAGTAATAACTCTTGATCCAAACGGAAATACATTCAAAGGTATTACTGGATTGAGTATGGGTACTGATTATACAGTGTCCGGAAACACTGTAACGATACTTAAGAGATGCCTGAACAGGCTTAAAGTTGGAATACAGAAACTAACTTTTGATTTTGACATAGGTGATAGAAATCCTGTTTTAGAAATTGCGGTTAAAGCAGGAACACCATCTATAACTATTAATCATATTGAAGTATATAAAAATGATCTTACAGACTTTTATGTGGGTTTATACACAAATGGAAACAAATTCAATGGAATTATAGGTCTGAAAGAAGGTACTGACTATACCATATCACAATCTACAGTAAAAATACTTAAGGACTATCTGTCAAAACTACCATTGGGAACAAAGGAACTTACCTTTGATTTTGGCATATCTGTTAATCCTGTATTAAAAATAACGTCAAATGACGGTTCTTGCTTACCTCTGATTGTGAAAATAGGAACTGTAAAGGGTGCTCAGGGTGATATTGTAACAGTACCAATTACACTTTCACATGTGAAGGAGGTAGGAAATGTTTTATGCTTTAACTTCTATGCTGGCTATGACAATACTCTTCTAGAAGCAGTGTCAGTAGTACCAGGTAACATTATAGTAAACCCAGAAATAAACTACTTTGGGAATATTTTTGCTGATGATGGTAGAATCTCGTTTGTATTTTCAGATAGTACTATAGGTAATGAACTTATTACAACCGATGGAATAGTAGCAAACATAACATTCAAGATATTAGGAAATGCAGGAGCAACAACACCTATAGTATTTAAAGATGGTGGGGCTTTTGGTGATGCGAATATTATGAAAATTAACCCTATATCTTATGTCAATGGAAGTGTAACTATAGACAATAGTACTAGTGTTGAAGTATCAATTGGAGAAGCAACTGGTAAAGAAGGTGAAATAGTTACAGTACCTGTTAGCTTTGGGAATTTAGCTAAATCAGGTAATATCATGTCCTGTGATTTTAGTGTAGGTTATGATACAAACTTGTTAGAAGCAGTATCAGTAGAGCCAGGTTCTATAGTTACAAATGCAGAAGTTAACTTTAATGCTAACATTAATACAACTAGTGGAGCTATTAGTTTCTTATTTCTTGATAACACAGAAGTAAGTCAATCTATTAATAAAGATGGTGTTTTCGCAAATATTAACTTTAAATTAAAGTATCCTACTGCACCTCAAATCACAACACCTGTTTTTATTGACAAATTTGGTGATTTTGGTAATATGAGTGTTGATAAAATACCAGTTAAAGGGACTAGTGGTAGCGTTACAATAATACGTACAACTATTCTTGAGTCCAAAATAAATCCTTCAATGACATCTTTTGTATCAGGTAGTACAGAGGATTTAAAAATAACCTTTAATCGGAACGGAAACACGTTCGTGGGGATTACTGGGTTGACACGAGATGTTGATTATTCAGTATTAGGAAGTACTGTAACAATACTTAACAGTTATTTGAACAGTCTTGGAGCTGGAACAAAAGAATTAACTTTTGATTTTGGCACTGGTGATAAAAATCCTGTATTAGAAATTGAGGTTAAAGCAGGAAAACCAACTCTAACTCCTACGTCTAAAAAAGTTGATTTACATGTTCCTGCAAACGTAGTTATCAATACTACTCTAAACGGAAACCCTTTAAAAGGAATTGTGGGGCTGACAGAGGGTACTGATTATATAGTTTCAAAAAATGCAGTAATCATTTTAAATAGTTACCTTTCAACACTCAAATTAGGATATAAAGAGCTTACCTTTGATTTTGGAATGATTGATAATCCATATGTAACATTGGGGGTTGTTGATTCAACACCTATAGAAACAGGGCTAGATGTATCAATCGGAGCAGCAGAAGGTAAAACAGGGGAAACAGTCACAGTACCTATATATTTAAAAGATGTAGCAAAGTCTGGTAATGTTAGGACTTCTATTTTCTTTATCGAATATGATCGTAACTTATTAGATGTAGTTTCAATAGATCCAGGTCCTATAGTACCACCTACAACTACTAGTGTGATAGGTGATGTTATGGATAATGGTGTTATCTCTATGCACTCTTTTGATGGTCAATTAATTACGGAGGATGGAGTATATGCAAATATTACTTTTAAATTAAAGACTCCTGTTTCTAAAAAAGTAACAACACCAATATCATTTGCATTGGCTCCATCTTTTATATTCTATGACCAATACATGAATGAGATAGAACCAGTTAGTAGAAAATCAGGTAATATTACTATAGACAATAGTGCTGTAAGTGTAGAAAAAGCAATATATCCGACTTTTGCTAACTTCGACACTTACTTATCTAAAGATGTGGTAGTAACTATTATGCCAAATGCTGACACCTTCAAAGGTGTTACAGGTTTAGTAAAGGGTACAGATTACACAGTATCAGGAAACACTGTAACAATATTAAAGAGCTATCTTTCAACGCTAAATACTGGTATTAAGACTTTTGATTTCGATTTAGGTGTAACAGATAATCCTGTATTGACAATAAACTTTCATAATACAAAACCTTATGATTATCAAGAACTTTTATTGACAGTAGGAAAAGTTACTGGTGAAGTAGGTGACAAAGTTAACGTACCAGTTAATCTATCAAATGTTTACAAGGTTGGGAAAGTTTCGTATGCAGAATTCTGCTTGAAATATGATACTGATTTATTAGAACCGATTTCAGTAAATGCCGGCAATATTATTTATAGTTCATTTGCCAATTTCTCAAGTAGAATAAATCCACTTAACGGAACAATAAGTTTTGTGTACTTTGATGATGCACTAGGCAAGTCATTGATTTCTAGCGATGGTTTATTTGCAAATATTATATTTAAGTTAAAAAGCCCTATTGCAACTCCAATAACAACGTCTCTGACATTCAAGAATGATTCATATTTTGGAGATGGGGATTTTAAACAAATTAAACCCACTATTGTAAGTGGCAGTGTCACTATTAATGCTAAAATAGTATCAGACCCAAAGGTAGATGTAACAAATAAAGTATTTGATAAGTATAATCCAGCTCCTTTAAAAGTAACCCTTATACCAAATGGAAATACTTTTAAAGGTATAACTGGTTTGATAGAGGGTACTGACTATGAGGTGTTGGGAAATACTGTAACATTACTTAAGAGCTATCTTAGTAGTCTTGAGCGTGGTATAAAGACACTTACCCTTGATTTTGGTGTAACAAAAAATCCTTTATTGAATGTAAAAATAATTGATTCAAGTGTAGAGCCTGTTCTTTATGTAAGAGCTGAAAATGCAGAAGGTAGAACAGGTCAGACAGTTACTGTACCAGTTACCTTTTCAAATGTTGCTAAAGTGGGTAATATTGGAACATGTAACTTCTATATTGGATTTGATAAGGCTAAGCTAGAAGCAGTATCAGTAGCAGCAGGTGATATAATTACCAATGCGGCTGTAAACTTTTCTTATAGAATTGATTCTAACAAAGGAACAATCAGTTTCGTATTCCTTGATAATACAATAGGTGATGAGTTGATTGAGAAGGATGGTGTTTTTGCAAATATAAAGTTTAAAATAACTAATTATGCTCATTCTACTAATTCACCTATAACCTTCAAAGAAGGTGGAGCCTATGGTGATTGTATCATGAATAAGATAGAAAATGTTATAACAGAGGATGGGGAAATACGAGCATTTTAGAGTTTTAGATTTTTACAAAACCATTTATAATAAAAAATCCCATATAAAATGGCCGTGGACGTAAAGTTCGCGGCTGTTATTCTTATTCAAGAAGGTCTTTCTCTGCTCTATTTTTTGTTACTTCGTTAAGATTATCTTTATAACCTTTCATTTTTTCGCGAATATCTGATGGAAATAATTTTTTGATACTTTTTCCATTATTTACACCATCTTCAGGATATTTATGACTAACAATAGAAAAGGGGTCGTCTTTTCTATTAATGTTTAGTACTAAAGGACAAGAAACAGCACCTCCTTCATTAATAACTTGATTGTTGCTTTTTACGTACTCAATTTTGGATAGCCAAATGTATATTTTATCGTTGTCTGTTCCAAATACATGAAAAGCGCTATACATTTTTCCGCCTTTAGTTACTGGCTTTGCTACATCATCTGTCTTTGTATCAAGATACTCATATATTATATCTTCATCACTTTGAGTAATTTTTAAATTGTTTGTTGCATTTTTTTGGGTGCATCCAGTTAAAACAAAAATCAATATAAAAGACAATATAATTCTTCTCTTTATCTTCTACACCTCCATGATTTCTTATTTACATATAATTATATACATATTTTGTAAAAATTACTACAGTTTATTTAATGATGATGAGATAATGCTTCTTCGATACGTAGTCTATCTTAATTCAAAACCCTTATTAATAAAATATCTCTTATGTTTCTGCAAAAATCATGAATAACCAGCAACTCAGACTATGAAAATTGATTAATATACTTATACTTAATTTAGGTAAAAATATGCTATACTTAACTATGGTATTATACATATGAAATATATGAAAATATATAAAACAAACTACAATGTCTTTAAAAAAGTACAGCTTTGATTTTATTCTTTAAACATAGAATTTATCGGGCTTGCGAGGCTTTTGAGATAATTATATATGATGCAATTACTAGATAAAACTATTAGATAATGAGGGAAGAAATGTTTACTACAGTTGAATTATTTGCTGGTGCAGGTGGTTTAGCGCTGGGCATTGAAAAGGCAGGCTTTAAAACTTTAGGGTTAATTGAGCTTGACAAGGATGCGGCACAAACCTTGAAATATAATAGACCTAAATGGAACGTAATAAATGATGATATTTCCAATGTTTCGTGTTTGGATTTAGAAGAATTGTTTTCTATAAAAAAAGGTGAACTTGCCTTGCTATCTGGAGGAGCTCCATGTCAGGCTTTTTCTTATGCTGGAAAACGTCTTGGACTTGAAGATGCAAGAGGTACGTTATTTTACCATTATGCAATCTTTTTGGAAAAGCTTCAGCCAAAAATGTTTTTATTTGAAAATGTAAAGGGCTTATTGACACATGATAATGGTAAGACGTACAAAACTATGTTAGATATATTTGAGAATTCAGGATATTCAATTCAAAAGCAGGTTTTAAATGCTTGGGATTATGGTGTTGCACAGAAAAGAGAGAGACTTATAACAATTGGAATCAGAAACAATTTAACTGATAGAATAAAATTTCAATTCCCCAAAAAACATGATTACAAACCTGTTCTAAGGGATGTATTGAAGGATGTACCAGAGAGTCCTGGAGTTCAGTATGGGTTAAATAAACGTGAAATATTTGAACTGGTTCCTCCTGGTGGGTATTGGAGGGATATTGACCCGAAAATAGCCAAGAAATATATGAAGAGCTGTTGGAATATGGAAGGCGGAAGAACAGGTATATTGCGTAGAATGAGTTTAGAGGAACCATCCCTTGCTGTACTAACCTCACCTTCTCAAAAGCAAACAGAAAGGTGTCATCCGTTAGAGGCAAGACCTTTTACAGTTAGAGAAAATGCTAGGTGTCAGAGCTTTCCAGATGAGTGGGAATTCTGCGGGAATGTTTCATCCCAGTATAAGCAGGTTGGCAATGCAGTTCCCGTTAATTTAGCCTATGAAATAGGCTTGGAAATTAAAAAGTCATTAGAACAGGGGGGATTGTAGGGTGGACTGGAGCTTGAAATTTATTACTGAAGAGGATTTTGAAAGCCATGTACAGGCTACTATTTTAAAATATGGTGAAAAGCTAGAGTCATATGATTTAAAAAGGTTTAACAGTAATTTAATTGATCCTATAAAATTAATTTTTGATAAAACAGTTTACAAATCCTCTTGGAATGAAATTGTTAAGAACGAGATATTTAGACAGAGGGATAAGTCAAATAATAATGATATTGGATATTTCCATCAAAAAATATTCTCATACTTCAAAGGTTGTATTGTCCCCGATGAAGGATGGGACGTAATATATAAAAATCCAGAAGGTATTAAAATGCCTGACGGAGATTTAGTTCATACAGTTTACATAGAAATGAAGAATAAGCATAATACAATGAATTCTGCATCCTCTGGGAAAACATATATAAAAATGCAGAGTCAAATATTAGATGATGACGACTGTGCATGTTGTTTAGTGGAGGCAATTGCAAAAAAATCGCAGAATGTCAAATGGAGTGCTACAGTTGACGGTAAAAAAGTTCAGCATAGGCTAATCCGCAGAGTTAGCATGGATCAATTCTATGCATTAGTTACAGGTGAGGATGATGCATTTTATAAAATGTGTATGGTGTTGCCAGAGGTTATTCAGAAGGTTGTAGATACATCGAAATGGGTGCTGGCGCCAAATGACACAGTTGTTGAGGAGTTGAAAAAGGCATCAGAATTATTTGCCGATAACCATAGTTCCAAAGAACTGTCTTTAGCAATGGCTGTTTATATGCTGGGCTTTAGTACATATAGTGGTTTTAATAAGTTTAGCGATGGGAATGGGTCTGATGAAGATTTTTTGAAGAAGTTATATCAGTATGCAAGAAGCTAGAAAAAATTGAGATAATGGACATGAAAAGTGTGGAGGATGTCTAAAATGTCTAAAACATGATGCGTAGCCTCCACGAGTGCTGTACTATAATTTTTTAGCCAAAGTGGGCGTGGAGGTTGTTGTGAGATTTATTAACAAATGGTCATACTCTTGTGCAAAAGGTCTTTCTCAGAGGCTTAACGAAGATCACCAAAAAAAAGCTGTATATTATTATGGATTTCAAATAGCCATTGGCAGTATTGTTAAAATTGTTACATTAGTAGTTGTTTCTCTTATTCTTGGAGTATTAATTCCTGCACTTACAATATCAGTATCCTTTGCATTGCTTCGCAAGGTGGCAGGTGGTTTTCATATGAGAACCTATGGTAAGTGTCTTTTTGTAACGATAAGCTTATTTGCTTCTGCAGCATTGATCTCTCGTTATACCAATCAGTATTGGAGTATTGAGGGTCTAGGGATATTTATAGCCTTGACATTTATAACAGCTATATTTGCTCTGATTAAGTATGCTCCAAAAGATACACCAAACAGATTGATTACAGATCCAAAGGAAAAACGGAAGTTTAAAACTCTATCCATTATTTATATGTTTGCATGGCTAATATTAGTTTTAGTGTTGACAATGCAGGAAATGAATATGTATACTCTTTCATTATGCTTTAGTGTTTTACTTGAAATATTCGGGATTACACCTATAGGAAATAGGATTTTTGAGAAAATTGAGTATGGGCTAACGCCAAAAACGTGTTGATTAACAGTTAACATGTTATTTATAGTACTTTTGATATCTTGAAATTGACACGAAAACATTGCACACGATTAAATCAAACAATAAATGTATTGGATGTAGCTAAAGGAATTCCCTGATATAATACCTTTCATTCGAAATGTGGAAAAGGACATTTAATCACTGCTTATACAGCTGTTAAAACGGATATCTCATTTTAATACAAATTAGTATAAGAATTGCTGATTATTATAGCAGCTATAGTGTAGCATATGTTGTCGATTAGCCGATGTAATTAAGTCTTTTTCTGTATGTATTTACATTATGGAAAATTTATCATAAACTAAGAGACGAAAATAATTTTTAGAAGGTGATTTTAAATGGTAATGAATTTGTACATATTGTTTTTAGTATCATTACCTGAAGCATTTTTAAATTTAATAATAGCCTTACTTATTACAGGTCGAAAAGAAAATTTGAAAATAAATAAGCATAATGTAATCAGGTTTATAACAGCCTTATCTTTAATGCTCTTATCATCATATGTTATAAGACCGATATCTCCAAATGTTATTACAAGTGTAACATTACATGTTATTGCATATACAGTTTTATTAATGCTTGTATACAGGATGAAGCCGATATATGCTTTATTCGGAACGGCATTCATTTTTATGATAATGACTACGGCTGAAGTTATATATACACCATACGTGATTACATATGGTTTTAAAGGTATGGCAAATTTTCAAAACGCATATCATTGGTATGTGCTGATTTCATTGCCTCCGCGGATTCTTCAAATAATAGTAATAACATTTTTATGGAGGCATGATATTTTACTTGTTACACGTATTAACAATAAATTTCATAGAATTTTTATTGTTTCATTTTTATTGCTGGGGTTTGGAGAACAAATGCTTTATTTTGTATTTGTTTCAATTTTTGATAAGTTGCAGATAGTCTATCAAATATCATTCTCAGCGGCTATGTTTATAATAGTGCTGGTGCTTAATTTTTTAATTTTAAAATTAATATATACTGTTATTAATGGTTTAGTGGTAAAATCCTTTAATAAATATAACGACTTAGAGAATGATGTAAAATTTGCCTTTGATGAAATACGTACGTTACTGGTAAATAATCAAGTAGATGAGGCAGTTGAACTTATAGATGACCTTAATGGGTAAATTTAATATAGAGGAGAACAATAATGAAGTCAAAAATCAAACTTTTACTTGCACCTTTGTCAATAATAATTACACAGCTTGCGCTTTCAGGTGTTTGTTCGGCAAGTATGTCAACTTTTTATCAGCCAAAAGCCCCAAAGCATTTGACAACTCGTAATAAGCTATAATTTCAAAGAAATTTGCTTACATAGCGATTGAGAGAACAGTAAAAAACACCTGTAGTATTATAGGTGTTTTTGCTGTTTTAGCTGTTCAATTCGTTTTTTTATAAGTTCTTCAAATTCATAGGGTTCTATATTGGATTCCTTCATAATTACTGCTAATCTCAAATAAGGCATAAAATTTTCATTTTTCAGATAGCTTTCAAATGCAGATAGTTTCCTGCTGAAGGACTTGCTATTATCAACTGCTTCGTTTTCAGAATGGTCAGTTATTCCTAGCATATAGTCTGAAGAAACATTAAAATATTTTGAAAGTAAAGCAATAACATTTGGGTCTGGTTCTCTTTCACCAAGCTCATATTTTGATATTGATTCTCTGCTTTTGCCTAAAGCCTTTCCAACGTCGTTTTGTGATTGCTTTTTGGCTTTACGCAATTGTTTGACTCTCTCTGAAAAAACAGACATTTTAATCACCTCATTAAATAATTATAAGTACTGATGTTATTTAAATCAATCCTTTTTACTAATAGGTAAATATACTATACTTTCCCACATGATTTTTGGGTAAGGATATATATATTTGAACAATAGATATAGTTATTAATTCATAATAATTGAAATATATAAATAAAGATACATTATTCTCTTTGTTTTTTATGAATTAAATTCTAGATACTCAAAGGTTTTAACAAAATAATATATCTTAAAACATGTTAAATTCAATTAGTTGCAATAATACTAAATTATACTAAAATATTCCAAAAAATAGTTGACGAATATTGAATAGAGTACTATAATTAAATGGTACGAAGTGTACCAATTTTATTATAAATTAATCGACAAACTTACAAATAATGTTGGTACACTTCGATAAGAATAAAAACAACGTAATTTTTATAAATAAATAATACTATTATTTAACAAAATTTGAAGTGACAATATAGGCTCATTATTCATTTCCCCTTGAAAATATGAGTTTATATAAAAAAGGCATTGATACTATAAAAATAATTAAATAGTTATGCCTTAATAGGGGGTGGGATGTAGACATTATCCCCCCTCCCACCCTGTTTTTTTAGCGTAAATATAGAACTAAAAATTGATATGCCAAAAACAAGGAGGATAAAATGATATATAACGATACAGAAAAAGAAAGAATGAAGAATAGTGTAATGGAAAAAATTATTTCAGAAATATTTAATATACTTACATATTCAGAAAAAAAGGACAAAGAAAATACTGAGAATATAGGTGAAGTAATTGACAATATTATGATGAACTATTTATGGAGGAAATAGTTTTTATAAAATATTACTATTCAAAAATAACACGTCAAAATTCAGTTAGCTATTAAATTCTTATCAAATAAGAATATCTTTTGCATTCCCCAAAAACGAGATATATTTTTATACAAAGGTTATATAGTGTTAAGAACAGAATATTGATAATATTGTAATGGAAAAGTACTGTAAACTTAGGGCTTGAAGTTTTTGCTTTTTAAAACTATTTAGTTAAATGACTAATCCAAAAACCTATACAAAGTCCAACAGTTCCCAAAATAAGAGAGTATATAAAAGAAATGTGTGAATTGTATTTTCGTAGAGATATGGAGTTTTTATAATATAGCTCAGCATCAATTCGAGCTTTAGCTTTTGCAAGTTCAAGCATGTACTCTGATACTTGCTCATCAGTTTTCAATTCCAAATTAACTAGATCTTTCTGGCTCATTATTCCCATATAATCATCCCCCATTATTACTTATATGATGCTTAAGGACAAACATTACAAATTTATAAAAATAAAATTAAGAGACTCCAAGTAAAAAAATATTTGTGCTTATTAGCTCTCAAATTAACCTTTCTTTTTACAAAAATATAAGGTATAATTAGTTGAGCAACAAATTAACAGTCTCGTAAGAAATTTCATTAAATCTAAACTACCTATATTTATTTCTAGTCAAATCAGTCAAATCAGTCAAATCAGTCAAATCAGTCAAATTAATCAAATTAATCAAATTAATCAAATTAATCAAATCAAAAAGTTCAATTAGTAATAAACTCAAATATCTCAGTTGGATATACTGCCAAAAGTCTTGTGATATTAAGTATTGTAGCTATTATTATTAAAAACAAGTAGTATTCTCGCAGCTGAAATACCACATTTTCAAGGAAATAAAAAAATTAAATCTAATCGTTTTTAAGAGGATTCTATGGAAAAGAAATTACATGAAGGACATCGAAAAAGAATTAAAATGAGGTATTTAGCAGAGGGGATAGATGCCTTTGAGGATTATCAGGTGCTGGAAATGCTGCTATTTTACTGTATTCCAATGAGGGATACAAATGAGCTGGCACATAAAATGATAAGTCAGTATGGTGATTTAGCAGGATTGTTTGAAGCTGACCCAAAGGACATATGTTTAAGATGTGGTGTTAGTGAGAATACAGCAATACTTATATCAATGATACCCTCATTATCAAGAAGATACCTTAAAGGGAAATGGGGAGAAAAGCCTGTTCTAAATAGTACAACCAAGGCAGGAGAATACGCAGTAGCTTTATTTGCAGGAAGAACATATGAGGCATTTTATGTAATTTGCTTGGATTCACAGAACAGAGTAAATTATGCTTGCCTACTGCATGAGGGGACATTAAATGAAGTTCCTGTTTATCCTAGGTTGGTAGTTGAATTGGTTCTAAGACATCAAGCCAATAGCGTAATACTTGCACACAACCATCCTGGTGGAAGCTTAAATCCATCAAATGAGGATATTGAATTGACTAAAAAAATAAAAGCGGCTCTTGAGCCTATATCAGTTACAGTCGTTGATCATATTATTACGGCTGGTAATAGGTATATGAGCTTTATGGAGAGAGAGTTAATATAACGAGGCAAGAAAATGTCCCCCACTTCTATAAGTGGTGGGTACCACTTTGGTTATAAAAAGTAGAAAATCAACTCATTTTATGAATTATTTATATTTTCATTTGATAAGTCCTCCCACACCTACAATTTTCAACTGGTGAAGTAGAGTTAGTAAATAATAATTAGCACTGTATACAAAATATTACAAATAGTAGCAAAAAAATATTATGTAGTGTTATAATAAAAAATAGCTATTGTAAAATAAATAGAGGAAACAATCTTGAGAATCACAATTATTAAAAAGTATACAATACAGGTGAAGCTTATTGGATATACATATGAGGATGGGGGAGCGGAATGTATAAGAAATATATCTGCTTAGTATTGTCTATAACATTGGTTATACTAAGTACTGGTTGTGAAGAAAGAGGTACAGCTAAACCAATAGAAAGTGCACCTGATAATGTATTACAGGTATATTATCTTGAGCAGGACAAGGCTATTAATGACAAAGCATTAAATAAATTTAAGGAAGAGCATACTGGGATTAAAGTGATTGAAAAGGTTATACAAAATCAAGAAGTAGAAGCCTTTACTTTAAAATTTAAGGCAGAGCTTGCCGCTGGAACAGGTGCAGACATTATATTATTGTCTACATTTTTTTTACCGTCTATAAGCAAATTATCTGACAGTGGAGTTCTATGTGATCTCAATCCTCTAATTTCTGAAGATAAGTCCTTTAAAATTGAAGATTACAACGAAAAGGTAATGGATTCATGTACCTATAATGGGAAAAGGTATATGATGCCCATTGACTATACTTTTTTCTATTTTTATACCTACAAGGCAGTATTGGGTGATTTTAAGCTGAATACAACAAACTGGACCTGGGATGAACTAGTAAATGCTGAAAAGGAGTATTTTAGAGAAGGAAAGGGAGCAAGTAAATATTTCATTTCACCTTTTTTTAATTTCAGCAATGTTTTATTTTCTGATAAAAATACTTATGTAGACTACGAGCAAAAAATATCAAAATTTAATACACCGAAATTTATTAAGCTGCTGCAAACCTACAAAAGTATTGCTCCACATGTCTGTTCCATTGAAGAATATACAAGTCAAAAGAATTTTGAAAAAATGGAAACGCTGAGTGTTCTTCAATCTATTTTTTGCAAAGGAGTAGGAGATAGTTTTGGTTTCAATGACTATAATAAAGCATTTGGTGAGGATACAATAATTTTGCCATATCCGACTTTAGACGGACAGAATAGCACTAATGCCCAGATTAATAGAATAGTGGCAATTACCTCAAAGTGCAGATATAAAAAAGAAGCCTTTGATTATATAAAGACTATTTTATCAAAAGAAAATCAAATGAATGATAATTTAAATGTTCCAGTAAATAATGCAGCATTTAATGAGCTGCTTGAGCTTATAAAGATTATAAGAACAGATTCTCAGATTCCTGAATTGTTTAAAACTGTTAATAGCTGCTCACTTACTGATGCGAGTGTACTAGATATAATTAATAAAGAACTTTCTGATTATTTAAGCGGAAAAAAGACAGCAGAGCAGATAGCTAAAGCAATTGATGAGAAGGTTTTGCTGTATTTGAACGAGTAGGCATTGTGAAATTTGGCAAGTGTATACGTGTTGCCATGGCATCAAAATAATGAACAAATACATTAAACATTATAAGAACATTAAGTTAAAGGAAGGTAAGCTTATGTCTAAGTTTATTAAAAAAATAAGCATAGTTTTACTTGTAGCTTCTTTGCTAGGAATCAACACCTCCTGTTCAAAAGAAGAAAAAGTTGTAAATGACGATAAAGCTAAACTGACAATTAATTTGTTAGATTCAGATAAAACCCTAATAGATGCAGTGACTAAGTATAATATAGAAAATCCGTATAGCAAAATAGATGCTAAGATTTTCTCAGATATTGAAGAGTACAAGAATAAAAACACTACAGAGCTATTGTCTGGACAAGGGGCAGATATTATAGTAAATAGACTTGATCTTCTTGCTAATGTATATAGAATTAGCTCAAGTAGCGTTTTTTGTGATTTAAATGAGATTATAGAAAAGGATCCAAGCTTTAAGTTATCTGATTACCATGAGAAAATTCTTGATTATGGTCTTATTAATGATAAAAGATATTTTATACCAATAGATTATTTGAATACTGGCTTTTTTACGACAAAGGAGATATTGGATAAGAATAATATCAAGCTTGATGGAGTAGAGTGGACATGGAAAAATGTTGCTAATATAATGAAAAAATTTATTTCTGATAATAAATCTAACAAAAAGTATTTTATTGATAGCTTAAATTTTACTCAGATATTATCTTCTATAAATAATCCGTTTTTAGACTATGAAACTAAAAAAACATCCTTTAATTCAAAAGAGTTTATAGAATTATTAAACCTATATAGGGATATCTATCCCGCTATTTGTCCAACTGATATAAAAAGTAAATATAATGATAGAAAAGAGTTGTTAAAAAATGGGGTTCTAGTATTTCTAAATATTCCCATTATAGACAGTCCAAGCTATTATATGAGGAATTTGAATGGTGATCAAATTTTTAACCAGCAAATTAAAATATTAAAGAGTCCTGCTTTAAAAGATAGTGACCCTATTATTGTGTGGCCATATCACTTATTAAGCATAAATAAAAGTTGCGAGAATAAAATGGATGCTTTTGAATACATAAAGATGCTATTGACTTATGACTTCCAGCAAGAGGTTAATAATTATGATGATACTAAATTTACACCTGTAAGTAAGAGGGCCTATGATTTAGACATGAGTTATTATTTAGATGGAAAAGGCTCTGAAAAAGTTCAATTACCCAAACCACTTGCAGAACAAATGAATAAAATAAGGTTTGACATTGGAGTGGGCAAACTATTTGAAAATGACGTTTATCAAATAATTGAAGCAGAGCTGCCAGAATTTATAGAAGGTAGCATAACAGCGGAACAAACAGCTAAGATTATAGATGGTCGTGTATCAATTTACTTAAATGAATAAAATATACATAGCTAAGCTACTACTAGTTTCATTAAAAGCAAAGTAGCTTGGCTATTTTTATAACGAGGCAAGAAAATATCCTCCACATCTATAAGTGGCGGATACCGCTTTGGTTTTCAGGCGGTGAGAATATAAGGAGCATTTTCGAGCTTGTATAAATATCGAAAAATTTCATTTTGAATCTAGGCGTTATAAGTTGAGGGGGTTTTAAATCAACCCAACTTTCGAATGAAAAGTTGAGAAATGCTAAAGTTTATTAATGGCTTTTTGTTCAGTAAACTAACTTATTTTATGAAATTATTTGACTTTTCATTTGATAATGCTACCACACCTTATATTACTAGCCTTTAGGCAGTATATTTAACTACAAAAGTTTATCAAATAAGTAAAAACCACTATTTTATGAACTATTTGTAAATAAATAGTTAAAATTGTATCAAAGCCCATGATTATAAAATAATTTTATTTTATAATTTAAATATTGAATGCTATTTAGGCATAGCGAATAACTAAGTCTGCTACTCTTATTTGAAGTAATGATAATCTGAAAGAAAGGAACGTAACAATGAAAACTAAAAATCGTATAGGTATTCTATTATTAATAATAACACTTGTAGCTACAACATCATGTTCAAGTGATGAAACTATAAAGGAAGCAAGCCAAACTAAAGCAGCTACAGCAGAAATAAAAATTGATGTAATGAAGCATGAAAAATATTTGCTTGCTGCAATTATGGAATTCAATGAGACTCATAAAAATGTAAGAATTAATTATGGTGATCTGATTACTTTTAATGAGGAATATAGAAATAAGTACATAACTAGTCTAGCAGTAGGAGAAGGACCAGACATAATAAGAATTGAGCCTAATTTATTTGTTGCAGTAAATAAGATGGTCAACTCAGGAATATTTTATGACCTGAATGAGTCAATTAATAAAGATAAGGGCTTCAATTTTTCAGACTACAATCAAAAGGTTTTAGAGAGTGGGATAATCAATGGGAAAAGGTTTTTTATACCGCTAGGATACTATTTTCGTGCATTCTTTGTAAAGGGAGGTGCATTGAAAGAGAATGGCTTTACTACAGGAGGCTCCAAGTGGACACTAGAAAATTTCGCTGATGAGGCATATTCGTTTACGCAGAAAAACAAGGACAAGGGTAAAAGTTTTATGGTAACAGGATATTTAGCTTTAAGCGATATAGTTAAAATCAGCGGACTGAATTTCATTGACTATGTAAAGAAGGAAGTGAAGCTTGATTCTTCAGAATTTATAGATTTGATAAATATATATAAAAAGCTAAATTCAACAGTGAAATTAACAAGAGAGATAACTGCTACTGCCACAATGAGTGATGATGTACTTGGGATAACTACAGTGTGTCCTGAATTTGATAACGGTACTGCTCTAATCATGGATAATAGGTTGCTTTACCAAATGTGGTTTAGAGATCTGATTAACGAAAAATCCAACGTATATTTATTCCCTCAATACGATGGTAAAAAAAACATTTTGCTTGAACCGATGGTGTCCTTCGCTATTAATTCAAAATGTACACATAAGGATGAAGCATATGAATTTCTTAAATTGTTACTGTCAGAAGAGTATCAAAGTGTCGGTGGTATGAAAAGAGATTTTTCATACCTTCCAGTTAATAATAACGCTTATTTAAATAACGTGGATTCTCATATAAGTAACCTGAACGACCAAGCAGTTGAGGAGGTTTATGATGCAGAAAAAAGAAAAGCACAAGTTAGAGAACAATATAAAGAAATTCAAAGAATAAGTAGATGTGATACTGTAGATACTCAGGTCTATAATATTATTGACAGTGAGGCAAAGGCTTTTATAGATGGAAAGTACAGTGCAGAGCAGACAGCAAAGATTATTCAGGATAAGGTAATGCTGTATTTAAATGAGTGATTTAGGAAACGCACGTAAACATAAGGCTATAAGACTTATGTGGTTGTGATCAACGATATTTACAAACTAACTGAAGGGAATGAACGTAACTATGAAAGCTAAAATGTGTAGGGGCTTGCTTTTACTGATAACAGTACTTGTAGCTATAACAGCATGTTCAAGTAAAGTTAATGAAAATGATGCAAGCAAAAATAAAAACGCAAAAGCAGAGATAAAGATAGATGTAATGAGTTCTGACTATTATATACTTGCAGCTATTAAGCAATTCAATGAAACGCATGAAGATATAAGCATAAACTATGGAGACGTAATTACTTATAGTGAGGAATATAAAAATAAGTACATAACTAGACTATCTGTAGGAGAAGGACCTGATATTATAAGGGTTTACCCTAGGATGGGGTTGTTAGCAGCTGTACATAAGACAGCCAATTCGGGAATTTTCTATGACCTTAATGAGTTTATTGAAAAAGATAAAAGCTTCAAGCTTTCAGATTACAACCAAAAGGTATTAGATAGTGGGATAATCAATGGAAAGAGATTTTTAATACCTTTACACTATAACTTCAGCACATATTTTGCAAAAGAAGGTGTCTTAAAGGAGAATGGCTTTACTACTGAGGGACAAGAGTATACTCTTGAGAACTTTGCCGATGAAGTATATGCATTTATGCAGAAAAATAAGAATGCTGAAAAGTACTTTATGACCCTGCACAATTTCACTCTAAGTGATATTGTAAAAATCAGCGGACTTAGTTTTATTGATTTAACTAAAAAGAACGCAAAATTTGATTCTACAGAATTTGTAGATTTACTGAATATTTATAAGAAGCTCTATTCGGTAGAAAAAGAAATTGCAAAGGATATAGGGTATTATGTTAGCATGGAGGATATTTTTGATAATTCTATAGTTTGCCCAGATTTTAACAATGGTAATTCCTTGATTATAAATAACATGGATTCACAACTTTGGTCAAGAGATAAATACAATAGAGAAGTTAAAACTTATTTATTCCCTCAGTATACAGATAAAAAGAGTATTCTGTTAGAACCTATAGAATATATGGCAATAAATACAAAATGTAAATATAAAAAAGAGGCTTTTGAATTCATTAAGTTACTTCTAACCGAAGAATATCAAAATTTATATAGTTATTTCTATATACCAGTTAATAATAATGCTTATTTAAACGGTGTAAACTTCTATATTAGTAACCTTGGTAATTCCCAAGTGGTTAGTGGCGAATACGATGCAGAAAAAAGGAAAGCACAGGTTAAAGAACAGTATGAAGAGATACAAAAAATCAGTGTATGCGATACTGTAGATGCACAAGTCTACGAAATTATCGACAACGAGGCAAAGTCTTTTATAGATGGAAAATTTAGTGCAGAGAAGACAGCAAAGATTATTCAAGATAAGGTAATGCTGTATTTAAATGAGTGATTATAATAATTTATGAACAGGATGTAAAAAAATAGTAAACGATATCTTAATTCCAATGAGAAAAAAGCAATTAAGTGTATAATTTACATTATAGACCATAAATTAAAAATACATACTTTTGGGGGCTTTAAAATGAAAATTATTAAAAGAATATTGGCTTTAATTGTAATATCAGGTTTATTACTAAACACTGCTTGCTTCAATGATAAAAAAGAAAACAAATCATCAAAACTAGTAATCAATGTAATGGAGTATGATAATTACCTGAGAAATGCCATTAAAACCTTCAATTCTAATCATACAGATTGCAAAATTGAAGAAAAGCTATATTACAATGACCAATACGAAAAATATTCAGAAGATATCCAAGCTGGTCTTTTATCAAATGATGGTGCAGATATTATAGTAACATCTCCTATTAGAATCCCAATGCTATCAAAATACATAGAAAAGGGCTCCTTCAGTGAACTAGATGATTTATATAATGATGATAAGAGTATAAATAAAGATGATTATTATGGCGAGATAATGAATTATGGCATTTATAAGGGAAAGAGATATCTTATTCCTCTGAGCTATACCATAGATGCACTTTTTACAACTAAAAGTATTCTTGATGAAAAGGGAATTGACAATCTGAGTCAGGATATCGGCTGGAAAGATATTTCGAAATTATCAGAGGACTATCAAAAAAAGCAAGGTGGGAAAAGTTACTTATTACCGTATTTGAGCTTTAACTCAGTATTGAAAGGTCTAGATTCTACTACTATTGATATAGATAATAAAACCTCTAGTCTTGCTTCGGATGATGCAAAAAATGCATTGAAATTTTATAAATCAATAAATAAGTCAGTTATGCCAGCTAGTGAACTAAGTAAAAAAGCTAGTAATGGTGACTTATCAGCTCTTCTAAATAATGGTGATTCCATTTTTCTTAATGCTGCCATTTCAGGACCACAAATGCTCTGGTACAACTATTTATCTTTTAAGTCTGAAATTCAACCAATGGTCTATTCTGTCAAGAATTCTAATAACAAAGTACCTGCCAAGGTAGATTTATTTGCTGCAATAAGTTCAAAATGTACTAACAAAGAAGCAGCATATAAGTTTATTAGCATGTTGTTGTCAAGGGACAGCCAGACTAAAACAGAATTGTATGGAATTCCGGTATGTAAAACTGCATATCAAGAGAAAAAAGATATGTGTATTAAAGGACAAGAAGACAGCTCAGGAGGTCAAGTAGGCAGAAAAGGTGGACTTAAAACCGAGGATTCAATAAAAATGTTATTGACTCAAATAGATGAAATCATTGCTAATATTGATGTGTGTAAAATAGAGGATAATCAAATTTATAGCTTAATAGATAATAAAGTACTTGAGAGCTTATTAAAAAATGATACAGATGAAATTATCTTGAAGTCATTGCAGGAAGAAGTTGATGAATATTTCAAAAAAGGCTTAGAATCTACTGCCCAAAAAAAGGAAAATACTCAAGCTGTTGATACAAGTGTGAAGGCAAAAATTAGTATTAGCTATTTGGGTTACCAACAACATGTAAAGAATGCACTTAGAAAATGTAAAGAAATATATCCAAATATAGATATTGCTGAAACAGTATATGATAATAATAATTTTCAAGATATGATTACCAAATTAAGTACAGAACTGATGGCTGGAGCAGGGCCTGATATAGTTTTATTCTACGATTATTATTTTAATATTAGTAAAGTTACAGATAGTGGAGTTTTTACTGATTTAAATAGCCTTATAAATGCAGATAAAGAATTTAATAAGGATGATTACTTTCAGAGAATTTTTGATGCAGGTATTTATAATAATAAGAGGCTATTTATACCTTTAAGATATTCTATCCCATATTTTACAACAACTAACTCTACGCTAAAAGAAAATAATATTAATATTGATAAGTCAGGTTTTTCGCTTGAGAGTTTGAGTGAATTGGCAAAAAGCTTTGCTGAAAATAAACATAAAGCTAAAAACTTAATTGACTATTCATTCCAATTTATAGATATGATGTATAGTAGTGGAATTGATTTCGTTGATTACAAAAATAAGAAATCAAACTTTAATTCACAAGAATTCATAGAACTTCTTAAAGAATATAAAGATATATTCTCTTCAAAAGCTACATTTGAAGAACGAGTAAAATTTAATACTTGCGTTGAAATGACAAAAGATAATCAATTAGTATTTGGATTTGATACAAGTAATGAATTCCCTCAAGTACTAAGAAGCACAAATTCAAGATATAAATCGGTTATAGGAGAAGAAATGGAAATTATACCTATAATAAATAATGGTGTATGTAATGCTAGTTTAAATCAATTTGTTGCCATAAACTCCAATTGCAAGAATATGGAGGCAGCTTTTAAGCTTATAAAGATTATGCTTTCAAAGGATATACAGAAAGCAACTGATAGCTATGGAAGTAATAATTATAATTTGTTTTTGCCTATTAATAAGCAAGCCTATACAGAAGATATGAAATTTTACATGGAAAATGAAGACACAACGGCGTTCGGTCTCGAATTCCCATTAGTAAAATTACCTGTGGGCATTAATGATAAAATGAATAACCTAATTGAAAAAATGCAACCTGCAAACTCTCTTGATATTGACATTATAAGAATAGTTAATAAGGAATTAGATAATTATATAAAAGGCAAAGCTTCCGCTGAGCAAACTGCAAAAGCTATAGACGATAAGGTAATGCTATTTTTGAATGAATAAAAAGCGTAATGTATGCAGGAGATTATTGATTTACCATGACTTCAAATGGGACGCTATTAAAAGATGAAATTGTAGAATTTTTAAAGGAACAAAACATTTCACTGCTCATTAGCTTGGATGGACCACAAAATATTCAAGATAAAAATAGAAGATTTGCTTTTAATAATTGTGGAACTTTTGAAAAAATAATTGAAAACATCGAAAATATAAAAAATAAATATCCTGATTTTTTCAAAAGAATACACTATAATGCTGTGTTAGATCAGGAAAATGATTTTAATTGTGTAAATAATTTTTTTAATGACTTTGAAATTATTAAGGAAGCATCTGTTATGTCATCATGGATTACTGAACAGTACTCAAAAAGAGAAATTCAAGGTAACAATCAATTTTATGAAACCTATTTATATGAATATTTTAAATATATGCTTCATGAATTTGGACGAATTGATAAGAAATATACTTCTAGGCTAGTAAAAAAAGATTTTGATAGGTTGCATATAACATATCGAAAATTAAAGCCTGTAGAAAAGTTGCCTCCCAAAGCCCATCATAGCGGACCTTGTATTCCAGGAGCACAAAGATTATTCATGAACGTAGATGGTGATTTTTATCCTTGTGAAAGAGTAAGTGAATATTCAGAAACAATGAAAATAGGGAATGTATTTGACGGATTAAATCTCAAAAAAGTACGGAAAATACTTAATTTTGGAATAATAAGTGAAGATAGATGCAAGAATTGCTGGGCGTTAAGATACTGCTACCTTTGTGGGGGAGTAGCTGATAATTTAACTGATTTTATTGATGCTGAAAAAGTTAAAAAATGTTCTATAGTAAAAAGAACAATAGAGAATCAGTTTAAAGATATTTGCGTTCTAAAAGAATATGGTTATAGCTTCGATAATAAATATTTTGATATTTCACTTATAAAAATGGAGGGAATGGTATGTCCATAAATGAAAAGGTTATAGTGTTTCCATATAATCTGGAATTTAGTCCCATTATTAGGCATAAAGACTTATTAAAAAATTTAACTATTGTAGGTCTTGTATCGCCAATTGGATGGGGATTTAATGGAAAAGATGCGTGTACTGCAGACGGTGGTTCTGAAATAAATAAAATAGTTTCTTGTGATTTTGAAGGATTATTAAATAAGTGTGACACGGTTATAATTTGTAATTCTAGAGACCCATTGGATTTTAAGTGTGAAATATATCCTAATATCATTAAAGCAATAAGCTGCAGAAAAAATATAATTTGTTTGATAAGTTTGGAAGATGAAAATAAAGCTGAAATTAAGAGATTGTGCAATGAAAATAACGTATATTTCAAGTATTTATACAGTAATAGAAAAAAATCTTATAATACGGGTGGCATAGAAAAACTATTTAAAATAGAAACACCAATAGTTTTTGTTATTGGAACAACAATAAGAACGTCTAAATTTGAAATCCAATTAAACATAAAAGAGGGGTTGTTAAATATTGGATATAAGATAAGCCAAATAGGTTCTCGTGACTATTGTGATTTACTGGGGTTTCATTCGTTTCCAGGTTTTATGTATGATAATAATCTAAATGAAGCACAAAAAATAGTACTTTTTAATAATTATGTTAAAAGAATTGAGTATGATGAAAAGCCTGATTTAATAATAATAGGAATACCAGGTGGAATAATGAAGATAAACGATACTTTTACAAATAATTTTGGAATATTTGCATATGAGGTATCTCAGGCAGTTTCACCAGATTATGTTATTTGCAGTACACTTTATGAAGAATATACAAATGAATACTTTATCCGATTGGCAAATTCAGTTAAGTATAAATTAGGCTTTGAGGTTGATTGTTTTAATTTTGCAAATGTAAAGCTTGATTGGGTAAAATCAAACGAACAAAATTCGGAAGTATATGTATCATTGGATAGTCGATTTATTAATAAAGAGAAGAAAAGATATAGAGGTTTAGATATACCGCTTTATAATATCTTCAGTATGAATGATTCTCAAGTAATTATTAGTGATATTGTAAAAAAATTGAGCGAATACTCAGAAATAGGAGCAATATAGCAATTTACAGAAATTGACGGGGGTGATATATATGAAAGTAAAATATTTGATTTTTAAATGCTTGATATTAATAATATTAATATCAATGCTACCTTCTTGCAATCAAAAAAATGATGTGCAATCAAATAAATTAAGCTTGTACCTATTAAATAATGGTGACAGAACAGATATAGTGGCAGCAATAAATGATTTTAATAGTGTCAGTAAAGTTAAAGTAGAGATAAAGAACTTTTCTACAGGACAGGCGGAAGAGTATTGCAATATACTGGCAACAGAGCTTATGAGTGGAATTGGACCAGATATAGTATTAATTGAAGCGGGGGAATTTAAGTCTGTCTATAAGGCAATATCAACAAATGTTTTTTATGATATAAACGAGCAAATAAAAAATGATACATCATTCAAGCTTGATGACTATAATAAGAAGGTTTTAAATAGTGGTGTTTTTTCAGGGAAAAGATATCTTATGCCAATCGGCTATAATTTAAATGTATTTTCTGAAGATAAAGAAAATAAAAAAGATAAGGATATATCCTTTGATGCATCTGACTGGACTTGGAATTATCTAGGTGAAATTTGTTCAGACTATATTAAAAAAAATAAAAACAATTACGTATTTTTTAGTGGTGCCGAAAGATTATTTACCGATATGCTAATGAATGACATAGATATATTTGTTGACAATAAAAATAAAACGTGTAATTTTAAATCTGCAATGTTTATAGAATTACTAAATACATATAAAAATCAAATTTATCAAAGCTTTATTCCCGAGGATGAAGTTTTGTCAGATCCTAAATTTTTTGAAAGGATAGTATTTATAGATGAAAGCATGGCTACTAGGACAAAATGGTATTCCAGTGAGGTTAATTATAAGAAAAATTATTACCTGATGCCAACAATTAATGGCGAAAAGAGTGTTTACATTAATCCATGCTATTCAATTGGTATAGCCAGCAAATGCGAAAACAAGAATGAAGCATATGAATTCATTAAGCTGATGCTATCGGAGAAAATTCAAGATAAGGTACGTTGCATGCCTGTGAATTATAATTCTTATTTTAAGAACGCTAATTTTTTTATTAAAAATATTGGTAATGGCTCTGTTAATGTTGACAGCGAAGAAAAACAAATTGATAAAGAATTAATTAAGTCCCAATATAATGAAATACAGGAAATTGGAAAATGTATGTTTATAGACTATTCTGTTATGGATATTATAAATTTGGAATTGGCGAATTTTTTGAAGAGCAAAATTAGTGCTGAGGAGACTGCTGCAAGGATTGATGAAAAAGTTAAATTATGCTTAAATGAGTAAAATAGGTATTGAATAGCTTAACTACTTTCGTGAAATTACCAAATTTATAAAGGGAAAAGCTTACTAAAGTGAAAAAGAATGAGGGATAAAATATATGGGAAATGCAATATGGGATGTTAAAGTAAGATTGATGACAGTTATTAATAAAATGTTTTGCTTAGATTTAAATGATGAAGAAAATGAATATTTAGATCAAAACTTATTTGGAAATAATTTTAAATTAGCTCCAAGGGATTTGGTACATCTTTTTTTTACAATAGAAAAAGAATTTTCAATAACAATTCCCCAAGAAGACATAGTAGAAGGGAAATTCAATACATTTAACAATATTGTACAAATAGTTGAAAAACAACTTCGAAAAAAGGAGAAGAATATAGTATAAAATGAATACTCCCCATGGCATCACCATCATCGATGACGGCATAAACCAGAATCTTTATGCCACAGGTGAGTTAACACATAACCTACATATAACAACTGAACTGAACATATGTGAAAGGGTCGACTATGACCCTTTTTTGCCATCTCACGGAACAACCTGTGCTGCAATAATCAAAAAATATGCTCCAGATGCTATTCTGTCAAGTGTAAAGATTTTAAATGATGACTCATTCAAGGGAATGAAAACCCAATTGATTAAAGCCTTGGAATGGTGTGTTGATAATAAAATTCGTCTTGTAAACCTAAGCCTCGGAACTATCGACTATAAAGATTTTGTCGAAGTTGAAAAAGCTGTAAAATATGCTTCGGAAAATGGTGTCATAATATTAGCTGCTTGTAATAATAGAAATGTCTTCACTTGCCCAGCATCCCTAGAAAATGTTATTGGGGTGAAGTGCGATACAAGTGGAACGCTAAAAGGAATGGAGTATATCTTTAATTCATTTCCGCTAGATGGAATAGATATTACTGCATGTGGAATTCATGATTTAGTGAAATACAGTGGCGAAAGCAAGATTACATCTATCTGTAATAGCTTTGCTACTCCTGCTATTACTGCTTTAGTATATAACATAATGAAAAATAATCCGAATATAGGTTTATATGAATTAAAAGAAGCTTTAAAACAAAATTCTACGGATATTATACAGTTAGAAGGTAGCTCATATATAAAAAATAAAATAAATAAAGATAGTGATTTTAACAATTACATAAACAAAAGCATAGAAATACCTATTATAGAAGTATATAATAATTATGGTAATAAAATATATGGGCTTCACAAAAAACTTACTGAAAAATTTAGAGTGGATGGCTATAATGCCATATGTATTTGTACTAAGGACGATGAGAAGGATTTGTGCAATGGTTTCATTTCAATGTATAGCCATTTAGAGGATGGAAAAACATTTTTAGATAATAATTTTTTTGTCAATCGCATTAAAAAGATATGCAGTATATATGACCCTGATATCATAATCGTACCAATAGATATGGTGAAGGATAATCAATATAATCAATTAGCTATAGAAAGCGACTTAGAAGTTGATATTAAAATTAATATATATGAAAACCTAAACATAGAAGTAATAAGTACAAATGAGTATGATGAGAGTAACGAAAATTATCAAACAAATAAATATAATGAAATAAAAATTTTTACTTTAAACGAACAACAAATAGACGACTTATATAATTACATCCTAAGTCTATTTAATACAAACTAAAGAAAGAACTGATACATATGAAACTTAAAACAAAACAATCAATAGCGGGCTTCGCATTTGCACTCCCCAGCTTATCAGGTTTTGCACTGTTTTTTGCAATACCATTTGTTATAAGCCTGTACTACTGCTTTACTGAAGGGGTAGGGGGAGCGAAGTTTGTCGGGCTGAAGAACTTCAATGACCTTTTACACAGTGGCTCTTTTCTGTTGGCAGCAAAAAATACTCTTATATTTAATGTTATAAGTGTTCCATTAATAATGGCACTTTCACTTATTTTCGCAATTCTATTAAACAAACAAATAAAAGGGCTATCCTTTTTTCGAAGCTCATTTATATTGCCGATGGTAATACCTGCGGCATCAGTAATACTTGTCTGGAATATTATCTTCAGCCAATATGGGGTACTGAACAATCTTCTTAGTAATTTCGGTATTACCGGAGATGTGGATTGGATTAGGAGCGATTGGTCCATGTGGATTCTGGTATTGCTGTACGTATGGAAAAACTGCGGCTACAATGTAATACTGCTTTTGGCAGGATTAAATAATATTCCCAAGGAGTATTACGAGGCGGCACACATAGATGGAGCAAGGTCAATTGACTGCTTTTTGAGGATTACAGTTCCTTTTCTGATTCCTACAGGTTTTTTTGTGTTTATGATATCAATTGTAAACTCCTTCAAGGTCTTTAGAGAAGCTTATTTATTGGCGGGAAGCTATCCTTCACTGAAAATATATATGCTTCAGCATTTTATGAATAATAATTTTATGAATTTATCCTATCAGAGGCTTACTACTGCGGCATTTCTGATGGCAATATTAGTGGCTGTGCTGGTGTCTGTGCTTTATAAAGTAGAAGGCAGATTCGGAAGGGGTGTTTAAATGAATACCGAAAATATTTTCAATACAGTTAAGCCTGAAAACAGTCAGGACAACCTTTTAAACACAGTAAATAAGCCTGTTAAGACATTAAATAAAAAGAAACATATCACAATTCAAAGCATTGTAAAATATGTTGTGCTTGTATGTATTTCTGCTGCTCTTTTGTTTCCTGTAATATATATGGTTACAAATTCCTTTATGTCAAACAGCGAGGTGCTGAGAAATTATAGTGTTATCAGCAGTGGAGGTACAGAAAACACTGTAATTAGTGATGAAGGAACAGAAGAAACTGAACACTCGTATATTAATTTTACACTCATTCCAGATACTGTCAGCTTCATGCAATATTATAATGTCCTGCTCAGAAAGCCGAAATTTCTTTTAATGTTTTGGAATTCTGTTTTCCTCACTGTACCTATAGTTGTGGGACAAATTATTGTAGCAACCCTTGCAGCATACGCTTTTAGTAAACTTAAATTTCCATTTAGCGATAAAATTTTCTTTATATATATTATAGTTATGATGATGCCCTTTCAGGTAACACTTGTTCCCAACTATATAGTTCTAAAAAATCTAGACTTGATGGGTAGCTATTGGTCTATTATATTGCCTGGTACCTTTGCCACCTTCGGAGTGTTTCTGCTGAGACAGTTTATGATATATATACCTGACGAATATTGTGAAGCGGCTAAAATAGATGGAGCTGGATATTTAAAATCCTTTTTTAGAATTATACTTCCGCAATGCAAGGGAGCTTTAGCATCGCTGGCAATTCTAGTTTTCATAGATAATTGGAATATGGTAGAGCAGCCATTGATTTTTTTAGAGAATGAAACAATGCATCCGCTATCAATATTTCTTTCAAGGATTAATGAGCAGGAAATAGGAATTGCCTTTGCATGCGGAATGTTGTATATGATTCCTACATTGCTAGTGTTCCTATATGGTGAAAATTATTTTATAGAGGGAATAGAGATGTCTGGAGTTAAGTAGGAAAAAGAGTTCAGGAGGATATGAAAATGGAAGCTATACAAACAGAGGTTCAAACTAATAAAAAGAAAAAATTAGTAAGAAATGCAGCAATAATATTTATAACTGTTGTTGTCTTGCTGACATTTTTCTCAAAAACAATAAATAACTTTTTGCTCCCTGAGATTGAGAGTACAAGTCCAAGAGCAGGAACACTTACCAAGGAAATTACTGCCCAAGGAGAGGTTGTTCCATTAAATACTGAAACCATAAATGCATATGGTAGCTGGGAAATAACAGACGTTAAAGTGAAGGAAGGTTCAGAGGTAAAAAAAGGCGATATACTTGCTATCATAGATGCAAGCGACATAAAGCTGGAAATTAAAAAAAGGGAACTGAATCTGCTTAAAATGGAAAATGCACTGAAACTATATCAGAATGGAACGCAAGCTATTGACCTTGAACAGTACAGGGATGAGGTGCAATTGGCTAAAAATGCAGTAGATAAGGCACAAAAGAAACTAAATGAGCAGAAAAACTTATTTTCACTTGATGCAGTTTCTCTTGAAAGTGTGAATGAGGCAGAGGAACAGCTAGATAACGCTAAACGAGAATATGAACAGAAACAGAAACTACTGAAACAAAAACAAGATGAAATTAATAAAAATGGTGAAGACTACCAAACCATTATTAAAGAAAAACAATCGGAGCTTGAGGTCAGCAGGATTGAACTGGAAACCATAAAGAAAAATTCTCCACAAGGAGGAACAATAAAGTGTCCTGTGGATGGTATTATAAAGAGCATATCCATTGAAAAGGGCTCTGTTGCAAATAGTGGGCAGCCTCTATTCGAGATTATTAAAAGTGAAGCTGGTACTTATATTAAATGGACACTAGATAATAAAAGTGCAGGTGAGGTGGATAAAAGAGCCTCGATTATTTTTTCTACAGCAGAGCCTGAAAAACTGGAGCTTAGCGGGACTATTAAAGAAAAGAAATATTTGCTAAACGAAGGAGCTTACCAATATATAGCTGAAGTTAAAAAAGAGGGACTAAATTTAGAAATAGGACAAAAGGTTGATGTACTTGTAAAAAAATCAAGTACACCTTACCCAATGCTTGTACCGAACAGCAGTGTTACTAAGGAAGGCGGAAAGTCCTGTGTTTATGTTTTAAAGACAAAGGATGGCATAATGGGCGAAGAAAAATATGTACAGAAGGTAGAAGTTACGGTGGATAAGGCTGACGACTTCTATAGTGCATTATCAGGTGGAGGCATTACTGAAGATGATAAAATAGTTACATTTAGCAGCAAACCCCTATATGACAAAATACAGGTTAAATTGAGGTGAGGCAATTGGATATTATAAAGCTACAGAAATATTCTTTGAAAAAATTAACTATTCTAATGTCATCACTCTTTTTACTAGTTATTAGCATAAATAGTGTTTCCTTAGAGATTGATAATACATATAAAAATGGTTATGCAAGCAGAATGGAAATAAATCTTAATAGTAATTATGTTGACCAAAGAAATTTAATAAAAGCAAGTGATATTGAAGACTTAGCGATGGCATTTCCAAATGGAAGTATTTCATATATGACTCAGTCAGATAGCATTATTGAGGCAAATCATGCCATATTCCCTATAAAGGCTGTATTATCGGCAGAGAATGTTGAGAATTTTCTGGGACTTTACATGCTCAGAGGATGCTTTTTTAACAGTGAGCAATATCAGTATGGCAATAAGGTGGCAGTTATAAGTGATACGTTGGCATATAAGCTTTTTACATCTCATAATGTTATCGAAAATGAAATATATATTTCTGGTGTAAAATACAAAATAATAGGGTTGTACAAAAGTAAAGGCTCAATGCTTTCTGCACTTGCTTCTGACGGAGTGGAAAGAGTCTATATCCCGTTCAACAGTGTGTCAAATAATGCTTCTAAGCTCATTAATACTATTTTTGTTAAAGACGATAGTCTGAAAGAGAAGCCTTTTAGAATTCATACTATGGAGGGAACACTAAAAGAGCGACTAAGAGTAGAACCCAATATATACAAAATTAATGACTTTTATGACAGTTCAATTTACACGTCACAACCATTATTATTATTTATCTTTTTAGTGGGAGTTTTATTAATATGTCAGGTAATAAAATATTTTATAAAGTATTTAAAATTTGGGGTTTTGAACCTAAAAGTCGGATTAAGAAGCAATTATTTTGCTGGAATTCTGTTTAAATGGAAGCTGCGAATACCTCTATATATTATAGGAGCAATGCTTATACTGCTTTTATTAGCAGAGATATGTCAGAGTATAACATTTAAAGGTGTTATACCTGCGGAGTATATTCCAGTTGACAATGTATTTGATTTTAAGTTTTATGCAAATAAGATAAGAGAGGCAATTTATACTCTAAACAGCAATTTTGGGTATATACCCACACAACTGGAGCTTATTTTAAGATATAACCTTACAGTTGTTTATATTTCAATGCTATTTCTGATTTTGAATTTTATTGCAGTATTATCTTCCATAAAGCTTGATAAACTGGTTTCTGGGGCTATTACAAAGCAAATGACAGCATTGGCTACTTCGGCAGTTATTGGTTTAGCTATATCATTTATTATCTGCTTGTTATGTGGAATTAATTTTATTATTCCAGTAAAGGAAATGATAATTCTAATTATGTTTTTGGCTATTAAGCTTGTAAATGAAAATAGTATTGATGATTTTTCGAATAAATTATCATGTTAGATTTTGTGAAATTATTAATCAAAAATATTGTTATAGATTTTAAATAAAGAATTATGCATTTTTTCTGAAATAATATCCAAAATAATAACGAGCAATAATTATTAACACTCAATAGAGTGAGTGTTAAATTCTTTTACTTATAAGAATGGAGGAATTATCTATGGAAAAAAATAAGCAGCAGCCTGACCAAAGAAAAGCAAGAGCCGAGGCAAGTAATGGAAAAATTCAAAGTCCAGGACAGAATTCAAATACAGACAGCAACAAGAAACAAAAAGACAAGGATAAATAATTAATTCAACTTTTCCAGTTAAAAATCGTAGGTGTTAAAGCTTATCAAATGAAAAGTGAAATAATCACTCAAAATTGTTTAAATTACTTAATAAAAATCATAGATGGGATTAGAACACCGATAGATTTTTTATGTGGGAAGGTTTAGTAAAGAGAGCCCTAATTTACTAAATTGCAGTTAGGGCTTTTTTGGCAAATTAAGACAGGATAGGTGAATTAATTACATTTAATTGGAGCATATGGTTAATAGTGATTGACGAAATATGGCTAAAAGCTTATAATTACAGGTGTAAAATGCTTTTAAACTGTTATTCTATATGCATAACTTAGATGGTATTTTGTGCATAATTAACTCAACTAATGAAGTGGAAATTTTTGTGTGCCAATAGAATTTTATGTACGAAAGTTGATTAGTTGAGTATTAAAAAATTTGTCTTTATTTTTGGTTAGGCTATATTATGTGTTGCCAAGGGGGAAATGTAATTATGTTAAAAAAATGGGTTAGTTTAATATTGATAGTAGTTATGTCAGTAACTATTTTGGGTACAGGTTGTTCTGATGACAAAGCTTCAATAGATGAAAAAGTTGACACTGCTGAAAATACTTTAAATGCCTCAGACAATTCTGAGAAGACTCTTGGTATTTGTTATTTTGCACCACTAGAGACCTATTATTCAGCAATATTGCAAAATTTTTATCGTATTCATGGCGATATAAAGATTAAAGAAAAAGTATTAACAGTAGATGGGTTTGATTCCTTTCAAGAAGTATTTCAGGCTGAACTTGCTGCTGGTCAAGGAGCAGATATTATTGCACTTCCAACTTGGGGGTTACCTAATAACTATAAGCTGATACAGCACGAGCTTCTGTATGATTTAAATTCTTTGATTTCTGAAGATGTTGAGTTTAAACTTCAGAATTACAATGAGAATGTTATGAATTCTGGTGTTTATAACGGTAAAAGATATTTTATCCCTGTAGATTATAGTTTTAGCTATTTTTATACAAATAAAGAAATATTGGGGGACTATAAACTAGATACAACTAACTGGACGTGGAATGATATGGTGAAGATTGCTAGAGAATACTGTGAAGGTGGAAAGGGTACTAGCAAATATTTCTTTGATTCAAATTTTAATTTCTTCGATTTGAAATATTCAGATAAAAACTCTTATGTAGATTATAGCAACAAAACTTCAAGCTTTAATTCTGAAAGATTTATAAAGTTATTACAAACTTATAAAGAGCTTCTTCCATATGTGTGTCCATATGAAGTAGAAAAGGAAGTGCTTAAAAATGAAGATAGATTAAAACTAAGTGCTCTTCACACAGAAAATTATTCGGGTATAGTAAAAAGTACTACAGGTAATGCAGTATTTAATCAGGATGCTATTTACATACCTTACCCTACTTATGAAGGAAGTAATAGTATTAATGCTTTTACAACAAATATTGTAGCTATAACCTCTAAATGTGAGTATAAGGAAGAAGCATTTGATTATATAAAAATAATGATGTCAAAAACCATGCAAAGCGATGAAGTTTTAAATGCACCAGTAATGAATTCTGTATTTGAAGAACACAGTAAGCTTTATACATCTAAAAATGAAGCAAAGAATTCTATTACAAATATATTAGAAAAAATTGGCAGTTGCAATCTAGGTGATGGAAGCATAGATGAGATAATCAAGGCTGAACTTCCTGATTTTGTTAGTGGCAAAAAAACTGCAGAGCAAACTGCACAGGCTATTGACGAAAAAGTTAAGGTTTTTTTGAAGGAGTAAAACTCTGACATAACTTTGAACAAAAGAAGTCTAAAATAATTAATTTATCAAAAAATAAGAACCGAAAATTCATTCAAATGGATTCTCGGTTCTTGCTTTATTTTGAGTTTTGGGCTTACTGAACGATGGAACGCTTCTATTTTAAGATATAAGTGTAAAAATTCTAGATTTGTATGAAATAAAATTCCTCAGCCATAATGACTGAGGAAGCTATGTAATAATCTCTAATTTCCTAACAATTTAAGTATACTACACTTTAAATTTTTATTCTACTATGAAAATTAATATTTTTTTGAAGAAAATTAATTGATATAGAAAAATATCATTACAATGGCACATTATGGTTAACTCGCATATACTGAATTATAGGATGACTTAATTAAATAGGTGCTGTACATATATGTGATACATAACTATTGAAATAAGTCAATAATACAGAAAGTGGAGTGATTATCCTTGAGAATACATGTTGTTAAACCAGGAGAAAGCATATATTTAATTGCAAAGCAGTATAAGGTTTCGCCGCAAAAAATTATTTCAGATAATGAACTTGAAAACCCTGAACAGCTTGTTATTGGGCAAACACTTGTAATACTTGAGGGCAATCGAAGCCACAAGGTGGTTTCTGGTGAAAACCTATATTCTATTTCGAGAGATTATAAATTAACTGTGGAAGAGCTGCTTTATGCAAACCCTCAAATAGCAAATCCTTCAATGATTTTTGCGGGGCAAATTATCTCAATTCCTCCTAGAACAATAAATTTTGGGGCTATAGAAGTTAATGGATATGCATTTCCAAATATAGATATGGAGGTTCTAAGAAAAACTCTTCCATCTTTGACATACCTCAGCATATTTAGTTATCAAGTAAAGCCTGATGGATCATTAACTACAATACAAGATACCCCACTAATAAATGCTGCAAGAGCTGCAGGTGTTGCACCGCTAATGGTAATAACCAATATTAAAGAAGGTGGCAGTTTTGATAGTGATTTGGCTCATACTATACTAACTGATATTTCAGTTCAGAATAATCTGATAGAAAATATAACAAAAACATTAAAAGATAAATCCTACTATGGTCTTGATATAGATTTTGAATATATATATGATTACGATAGAGAGAAGTACAATAATTTTCTTAGAAGAATTACCGCAGCACTAAGACCATTAGGCTATACTGTAACTACTGCTGTTGCTCCTAAAACATCAGCAGACCAGCTTGGAGTTCTCTATCAGGGACATGATTATCCAATACATGGAGCACTTGTTGACCATGTAATTATAATGACATACGAATGGGGATTTACCTACGGACCGCCTATGGCTGTAGCTCCACTGAACCAAGTCAGAAGAGTAATTAATTATGCTGTAACTGCAATACCACGTAACAAGATATTCATGGGAATACCTAATTATGGCTATGATTGGACTCTGCCATACAGACCGGGTACAGCTGCCAGAGCACTATCTAATCCTAGTGCTGTACAACTTGCATATGAAGTGGGGGCAAATATTCAATATGATCCTGTAGCTCAGTCTCCATTTTTCAATTATTATGATGAATCGGGAAAACAGCATGTGGTGTGGTTTGAGGATGCAAGAAGCATATTGGCAAAACTAGAACTAGTAAATGAATATAGACTTGGAGGCATAAGCTATTGGACAATAGGAAGGTATTTCCCGCAGAATTGGCTGGTGTTAAATTCTGTTTATCAGGTGAAAAAGGTTTTATACTAATTTGTATTTAAAATGTGCCTTTTCTATATTTTTTAATTAGAAATAGCATTAAAAATAAATTACGTTTAAATGCTTGATAATAATGCTATTTGTGATAAAATAGTCCTGTAAATTTTCTATTGTACAACTTGCTCATGATTTATCTACAAAACATATCTACTTAGTTCTAATTGAATAGATTTTTTAATGGATAATATTATGGTGCAAGAGATTAATTTAGGAGGAGAAATATGAATTTTTTAGAAAAAAAATTTCAACTCAGTCAGCATGGTACAAATGTTAAAACAGAAGTAATCGCTGGTGCCACAACATTCTTTACCATGGCGTACATCATTTTCTTAAATCCATCTATTTTGGGACAAGCTAAAATGCCCGTAGGTGGTGTTTATGTTGCAACAATCCTTGCAGCAGTAATAGGTACATTGATTATG
Source organism: Bacillota bacterium (assembly GCA_023398105.1). GTDB lineage: Bacteria > Bacillota > Clostridia > Acetivibrionales > DSM-1351 > Ruminiclostridium. The sequence goes on from JAEWST010000078.1 coordinate 80,581, forward strand.
GGGCTAGTTGCAAATGTTCCTTATGCTCAGGCTCCAGGTATGGGACTAAATGCATTTTTTACATTTACTGTTGTTATCGGACTTGGGTATAGTTGGCAACAAGCATTAGCAATGGTATTTATTTGTGGTATTATTAATATTATTATCACGGTAACTCAAGTAAGAAAAATGATTATCAAAGCAATTCCTGAATCTCTTCAATTAGCTATTGGCGGCGGTATTGGACTTTTTATAGCATACATAGGCTTTAAAAGTGCAGGCTTCCTCAAATTTACTACTGAAGGAACAGGAAAAGCACCTTTATTATCTATGTTTGGTACAGAGCCTGATGCTATAACTGTTGTAGCAGATGGTGCAAATGTTGTACCTGCTTTTGTTAATTTTGCAGAACCTGCAGCACAGCTTGCATTGATAGGACTTATAATAACTGCCGTTTTAATGTTGCTAAAGGTTAAGGGATCTATCCTTATTGGTATAGTAGCAACTACATTGATTGGTATTCCTATGGGTGTTACAAACCTTTCTACTTCTACTCCTTACAATGTGTCAGATATTTCTCAAACAGCATTCCAATTAGATTTTGCAGGTCTTTTTACTGACCCCAAGATGATTCCTATTGTTCTTGTAACGATATTGTCTTTTACTTTATCAGATACTTTCGATACAATTGGAACATTTATCGGAACGGGTAGAAAGAGCGGTATATTTGATGACAATGATGAAGCAGAGCTATTTGCAGGAAAAGGCTTCAAATCTAAAATGGACAAGGCTCTATTTGCCGATGCAACAGCAACTTCTATTGGTGCACTTTTAGGAACATCAAATACAACAACTTATGTTGAAAGTGCTGCAGGTATTGGTGCGGGCGGTAAAACTGGTCTTACCTCAGTAGTAACAGCTATTCTTTTTGTTGCTTGTCTTTTATTTGCACCTGTAGCAGGAGTTGTTCCAGCTGCAGCAACTGCTCCGGCACTAATTATTGTAGGTATTCTAATGATGAGCTCCTTTGCTAAAATCAGATGGGAAGATTTTGAAGAGGCTCTTTCAGCATTTTTCACTGCAGTAGTTATGACATATGCATACAGCATTTCAAGTGGTATATCAGCAGGTTTTATTTTCTATGTAATAGTAAAGATATGCAAGGGCAAGGCTAAAGAAGTTCATCCAATTATGTATATAGTAACAGGCTTATTCATAATAAATTATATAGTTGCTGCACTTATGAAATTGTAAACCTTTTAATATTATTTCACTTTGTTAAGTTTAGCTCCAAGGTAGTCTGTAAATTAAGTAGGACTAGCTTAAAAGGTAAAAATTTATGAAATGCTTTGGAAGCTTAAAAAAATAACTGAGGCTGACTCAATAGAGTCAGCCTTTAAAATTTTATCTTTTGAGTTTGGTTTTTAGTGTTCATACTTATGTTATACCATACTAAAGAAATAATCATCTATGCTTGCCATTAAATCCTTTGAAATTTTATTAACTACATTGAAATCCATAGCATCTATGTAAATGTTTTCAAGCTCATCATGTAGTGATTTTGCATTTGCAAGCTGTGCTATTCCATTGTTTACAGTCAACTTATAACGACTAATTATTGAGTCCAATTCATTTTTATGCTTTTCATCGGTTCCTGGGTTAATGGCTAAAGCATATACGTCAACTATTTCATCGGAATCTCTAGCTGGGAAGTACTCATGGGGAGCAGTACTGTCGAAAATAGCAATGTCTAGCTCTCTTACAATAACCATATCAAGGCTGTTTGGGTCAAAGCCACAATGGTATATTTCCACATCAAAGCCTTTTTCTTCTGCAGCATTTGCAATTTTTCTTAGCATGGTGGATTTCCCTGAACCAGGACGACCTTTAATGAAATATCTTTTTTCAATTGATTCGGTTAAATTCATTACAAAGTCAACAGAACCTTTAGGAGTTGCTCCACCAAAGAATCTGTTTTTAACAATGCTTTGTTTTTCTAAACTTTTATCGTTAAAAAATTTAGCAATTAAAGAATCGGTAATCAAATTTAATTTGTTAAAATCAATATTATCAATATAAATTTTTTCCCACTCATCATGGATATTTAAACCGTTTCTAAAATATTCATACGCATTTGAATAGCATGAAGCTATTTTATTCTTAATATCCAAAATTTCACTTCTGTACAAAGCAAGCTTTTTACTATCCCAAGCCACTCCAAGATTTACGTAATCTTCTATAGCCCCAGGTGCTCTTGGCTCAATAACATGAGGGGAGGTACCATCAACGACACCAATGCTAAGGGATGGTATTATCACTCCGTCAATAGAATGGTTATCAGAAGAACAGTGTATGTATTCTATATCGAAACCTCTTTTGTTCCATTCACTGCCTATGTTTTTCATAAGAGTAGATTTGCCTGTCCCAGGACCGCCTTTTAAAATATACAATTTATCAAGCTCTTTGATATTGTCATCGAAATAGCTAATAAAACCACGGGCTGAATTGGCACATGCATAATAATTAATGATATTTGCAGACAAAAGGATTCCACCTTCCTGAATATTTGTTCATTATATAGTTTATGCAATAAAAATGATTATGATAACAAATAGACCTTATATGCAAATATTATTGCTGAACGTAAAAAAGTTATTTAGAATTAATTTGTTTTTCTAAAGCTTTCAAAGTTGTGTGTCCGATAATCGAAAGCTTGTAGATACAGATAAATAGTGGATTAATCACTTTATTATGAACAATATATGCATAAAAAATAATTTCAATGTTTAATTTGTAGTGAAACAGTAGCATTCATAAATCGACTTTGTTTATTGTATACAAAATCATACATGCAACTTTAAAGATTTGAACATGTCTTTTTTGTAAAAAAGTATAAAACATGTATTTAATGAAGTACAAAAACTGTCTATTAAAATCGTTCAAATACTAAAGGTTCGGAGGATTTTGCGAAAAAAAGCTATGCGTGCGACTATGTATGAATGAAGCTTGGCAATTATTAACTTGCAAAATGTACTAAAAAAATTAACAAATATTATTAAAAGAGATGTTGAAATTTATGGTTTTGTATGATAACATTGTTAGTGAAAAAATTAACTAAATCTATTGCTTACATAAATTGCTGAATAGTACAGTGATAATCACAAATACTACTCATTGATAGCAGTATATTTATATAAATTGAAGGGAGAATTATAATGACTACAAACGTAAAATTGCAAGCGTGGGTTAAAGAAGTGGCTGACATGTGTCAACCAGACCAGATTTATTGGTGTGATGGTTCTCAAGAAGAATACGATCGCCTTATGAAGGAAATGGTTGATGCTGGAATGGCGGAACCATTAAATCCTGAAAAGCGTCCAGGATGTTTTTCATTCAACAGTGATCCATCCGATGTTGCTCGTGTTGAGGATAGAACATACATTGCTGCTAAAACTAAAGATCAAGCAGGACCAACAAACAATTGGATTAATCCAGATGAATTAAAAGAAACTATGAAGGGTTTATACAAAGGTTGCATGAAGGGTAGAACTATGTATGTTATACCATTTTCAATGGGACCTATCGGTTCAGACATAGCAAAAATTGGTGTTGAATTAACTGACAGTGCATACGTTGTTTGCAACATGCGCATAATGACTCGTGTTGGAACAAAAGTATTAGAAACACTTGGAAATGGTGAATTTGTACCATGTCTTCATTCAGTAGGAGCTCCTAAAGAGGCAGGACAAGAAGACGGAAGATGGCCATGTGCTCCAATGGATAAGAAATACATCAGCCACTTCCCAGAAGAAAGAACTATATGGTCATATGGTTCAGGATACGGCGGAAATGCATTATTAGGTAAGAAATGTTTTGCTCTTCGTATAGCATCAGCTATTGCTCGTGATGAGGGATGGTTAGCTGAGCACATGTTAATACTTAAGTTAACAAGCCCTAAGGGTGATGTTAAATATATCTGTGGTGCTTTCCCAAGTGCTTGTGGAAAGACTAACCTTGCAATGCTTGTTCCAACTATTCCAGGCTGGAAGGTTGAAACTATCGGTGATGATATCGCTTGGATGAAGTATGGCAAAGATGGCAGATTGTACGCTATCAACCCAGAAGCAGGTTTCTTCGGAGTTGCTCCTGGTACTTCAATGGACTCAAATCCAAATGCAATGCACAGTATTGAAAAGAATACAATATTTACAAATGTTGGTATTACTGACGATAAAGATGTATGGTGGGAAGGTATGGGAGTTGATGCTCCTGATCATCTCGTTGACTGGAAGAACAACGATTGGACACCAGCTTCAGGAACTCCTGCTGCTCATCCAAATGCTCGTTTTA
>JAEWST010000101.1 GCA_023398105.1 Bacillota bacterium
TTGCAAACTTTATCGGAATGAATGCTCATACAGCAGATAAGATTATCATGACGGATATGTGTGACAGGCTGATTTGTGAATCTATATATGGTGGGTTTATAATGACCTGTCCAAATCAGAAACTATGTAGAGATATTATTCCTCACTTGTTGCCCATTCAGCAGGGAGAGAAAGAACCAAAAGACTTCCCAGTTGCAACCAGAGAAGAAATGGAGGCACTATGGCATTCCGAAGAAGAGACAGTAATGCAGGCTGAGTTTCAGATGTTGTAATTTGTAAAAGCTCACTTGGTTGAGGGTATTGTTAATTTCATTCAATTGAGGTGCTAAAAATAATGTGCTTATGGCTTAAATGAAGAATAATGACAATTATGAGTGTTCAAGAAAAACAAAAGTTTTACTTTCTGTGGAATAAAATAGAAAGGGTTTATGATAATGCTTAAAACCTGTTGCAATATGTAAATTAATAAAATATATGGTTACTTTTTCTTGTGTAAAATTTCCCATAATAGTACAATTATAATAACAATGCTGTTGATACTGTTGTGACTATTGGGACAAGAAAATGCCAACTGTGAATGAATTAGTGGGTATCGGAAAAGCTGAACTAGCTAATCTCTTAACGAGAGAAGTATTCATGGTTCTGATTATTTAAGGGATATGAATGGAACCAGATTTAATGCAGAATTCGATTACTCCTTGGCACTTTGTTTCTCAACTATATAAAAACAGATGATATAGGGGTTGTTCCGATTGAAAGGAATCATCGGGACAGCGGAGATATAAGAAGGTGTAAAAGGAGGATTTTGATGATAACTACAACCTTTAATCTGTTTAGTTTAGCTAAAGTTGAACCATTAAATGATCAGTCAGTTTTTGAAACAGTCATTCCTCCACTACAAAGGGTTAAAGACTTTTCTGATGAGGGATTCGAGGAATTTATTACCGAGTGGGCTGTAGCTTGTGCAAAAACAAAATATAAAGATGTTTATCGAATTGGCGGTGCAGGTGATAAAGGTAGAGACGTAATTGCAGAATATGAAAATGGAGCATTTGATTATTACCAGTGTAAAAAGTATTCTGAGCAATTGCAACCGAGTCAATATTGGACTGAGTTTGGAAAACTATGCTATTTTGTTTATAACAAAGACATTCCAATGCCAAAGAAGCATTATATAATAGCATCTCATGATTTAAGTAAAAAAATGAGAACCTTATTAGCGAATAAAGAGAATATTAGAACAGGTCTTATAAAAGAGTGGGATGACAAATGCAGTAAAAAGCTTATCGAAAATAAGAAGATAGCATTAAGTGATGATCTTTTAGATTTTATTAAAAAGTTTGATTTCAATATTGTGGATACATATTCTATGAATACTATTATTGAGGAACATAGACATACTCATTACTTTTATTTTCGCTTTGGTGGAAATATTAAGCCCAAAAGAAACATTAAAATTGAACCACCAAAGGATATAGAAAATACAGAACGTAAGTATTTAAATAAGATTTTAGCGGCATATTCTGAAAATAAAAAAGATAATATTGATGTTGCTAAACTTAGACAATATACTGATTTATTAAAAGACTTTAGCAGCAGACGTCAAGAATATTACTCTGCAGAATCACTTAAAAGGTGTATTCGAGATGTTTTTTCTACTGAAAGCGAATTTGAAATTTTAAAAAATGAGATGTATTCCGGGATAAGTGATTTTATTCAAACTGATTTCAAAGATGGATTTGATAAATTAAAAAAGACTATGCACGAATCGACAAAAGTTAATCTATCAATAAGTAGGGTAGACAATGATTTGCATTTTGTTGGCAATGATGATAAGAAAGGCATTTGCCATCATTTAGCTAATGACGATTTAGTTGATTGGAGGACTATAGATGAATGATAGGCTATTTAATACAGAAGCAGAATTAGGATTACGCTGCCTATTTATTCTCAAAGCAATATATCCTAACTTTTGTAGCATAGATAGATTGTTATATTTAGACTATTTGAGCCTTTATATTGAAGATTTTAAAGAAGACGCTACAAATTTACATCCTAAGTACCCATTTCAATCTATTGAAGTCTTAGAAAAAAGAGAAGTGTTGAAAAAATCGATATTAGAGTTAGCCTTAAAAGGTTTAATAGATGTGGAAACTAATGATGGTTTGTGCTTTGGATGTAATGGAAACACTTTATGGATAATAGACAGTATTCAAAACAATTATTCGGAGCATCTAGTAAAAAATATTCAAATGATTATACAGGAAACAGAGACAAAAACAGATAAAGAACTAAAAGACATCATTTTTTCTCAGAAAACTAATGTAGATAATGAATTTAATAGTTTTTATCCATATACTGAGGAGGTTTAGTCATGTTTGCATTTTACATAAAAAAATTGAAAGTAGTTGGAGAGGGAAAAGAGGATGCCGAAGTTATATTCGAAAAAGGTCTCAATGTGATTCACGGTCCTTCAAATACAGGAAAATCATATATCTTTCAGTGTATTGATTATGCTTTTGGTGCAAGTAAAATAAAAAAAATCTCAGAAAGTAATGGTTATTCAAAATTATACGTAGAGCTTCGAAACATTGATACTAATAAACCAATTACTATTTTGCGTTTTTTAGATAGTAAAGATATATATTATTATTTGAGTGGTATTGATGAAGTTAATGATAATCATCCTGAAAAGTTAAAAAGCAAGCATGATCCAGATAGTGTTGATAATATTTCGAAATTTTTATTAAAACAAATAGGAATACAAGAAAATAAATATTTAGTTAAAAATAAAGATGGCAAAAAAGTCACACTGGGTTTTAGAGCCATTACACAATTATCAATCATCTCTGAGACTGATATAATTTCAGAGGATAAGTCCCCGGTTGTAGAAACCCAAAATACGCAACAGACGTATAGTAAGTCTGTGTTTAGGTATCTACTAACTAATCAAGACGATATAGCTTGTGCTGAATTAGAAAAAGCTGAAATAAGAAAGGCAAGAAATGAGGCTAAAATTGATTATATAAAAGAAGAAATTATTACTATAACTCAAGAAAAAGAAAAGCTAATAAATGGCAGAAAAAACATTGATACTGATGGTATATATAGTTTAGATTACTATAAAGATAAAATAATTGAAATAGAAAAAGTTATTAAGTTTAAACGTCAAGAACTACATAATATTAATACAGAAAATAATAAATTAAATTTACAAAAAAATAAAACGCAGATGATGCTTGATAAGTTTCACCTATTAAAAAGGCAGTATTTAAGTGACTTGGACAGGCTGGATTTTGTGTCTTACGGGGATAGTTTACTATCACAAATTGTTACGCATCATTGTCCTCTTTGTGACAGTGTGGTAGCGAAAAATGTTGAAGATGTGAAGAATGATGATATTGTTAATTGTTGTAATGATGAAAAGGCTAAAATACAAATTAACCTAAGAGAACTAGAGCATTCCATTAATGATTTGAATGAAGAGCTGTGCCAAATTAGTGAGATGTTATCATTAGGAGAAGAAAACACGCAAAAATACAATGAAGAAATAGCTCAAATTTCTAATAAAGATTTAAAACCCTTGAGAGTTGTTATTAAAGCATTGATTGAGCAAGCGAAGATTGATAGTAAGATATCTGATATTGATAATACGATAGAACGTAAAAATGGTGAAATAATTACTTTTGCAGAAAGTAAAAATGTTAAAGAAGATTCAGTAACTGAGGGTTTGATGGTTGAACAACATATATATGATGAGTTATGTGAGGAAATCAAAAAGTCTTTGATTTCCTGTGGATACTCCGAAGTTGAAAAAGTAACCTTTGATGTTAAATCACAAGACATAGAGATTAATGAGGTTCACCGTTTATCCAATGGTAAGGGATATAGGGCATTTTTCTATGCCATCTTTAGTGCGACTTTAATGATTTATTTGCAAAAAATTAAGCATTCTTTTACGAATGTATTGGTTTTAGACTCACCGCTTACAACCTTGAAGGAATCTGAATTAGAAGATGCAAAAGAAGATGATTTTGTTGAGAACTCTTTACAAGATGGGTTATTTACTTTCTTTGCAGATAAGTTTAAGGACAAACAAGCAATTATAATTGATAATAAGCAGCCTCCTAAAAATTTGTTAGGTAAATATCATGATATCACATTTACTAAAGGACGTAGTGAGGGTAGGTATGGATTTTTTAATAAAGAATAGAGATTTTTTTGTAAAATGATTAAGATACAAATGTTGTTCCCTTATAGGGAAATTGTAGGCATTGGACAGCATTGTGTCCTATGTATGCTGATTTATATTATAATTGTCGTTATGTTTACAATAACGTTACCAAAGAGAGATTATTTAAACAGGGAGATCACCTATGAAACCTCAATATTTAGATTGGCTTACTCAAGAAAAACTAGTAACTACTTCTGAAGGAAAGCAAATTATCGTATATGAACTAGTGATTCAAGATGACGAAAGTATTCTAAACTCTTGGGCGAAGCATCTACGTGAACATTACTGTGCTGACTCCGAAATAGATGTCCTATGCGCAGGGTTTGGTCTTGAAAGAAATGAATACTTGAAAACAATAAAGTTTCCGGATGCACGTATTAGTCCGGGACCTTCTGTTCGTTCAGGGGATTTTACAGAAATATTAGTTGCCGATTACGTTCAATATGTTCTTGATTATATTGTCCCGAGAACACGTTACGACCGCAAGGTAAACAGGAACTCCTCTACTATGGGCAGTGATCTAATAGGATATAAGTGCGGTAAAAAAATTAGCAATAATGATGAATTGATAGTTTTTGAAGTAAAGGCCAAAGCCAGTGATGTCCTTCCCTCTTCGGAGAGCAGGATTCAAAAGGCCGTAGACGATTCCAACAAGGATGTTGTCAGGCTTGCGGAAACATTGAATGCAGTTGTTCAGCGCTTAATAGACCGAAACGACTTAGAAGAAGTAAAACGAGTACAACGATTCCAGAATTCTTCTGATAACCCTTATCGAAGAACATATGCAGCAGCTGCTGTACACTCCAACATGTCCTATTCCGAAACTGTGCTCAAAACCGTTTCTACTCTAAACCATGCTGATCCCAATCTAAGTCTTATAGTAATTCACTGCGACAAACTGATGGCTTTTATCCACAAAATGTATAGGAGGGCGTGCGAATGCTGATAGGGAGTAATTCAAAATATCTGCTAAAACAGACGCGCTCAAAAGCAAAAATGTATGAGTATAGTGTCCCAAGCGAGCTACATATTGAAGTGGAAGATAATGCGAACGAATTACTGTTAATTGCGATTGCTGCAATAGGAAATATTTCAGCTGATGTACTTAATGAAAATAATCCATATAGGATTATTCCCGTAGATAAAAAAGCGGAGCTGGAGTTTGCATCACATTATTTTGATGCCTTTTTGCAATCAAAGTTAGACCCATGCTACCCACAATATTATCTGCTATTAGGGGCGGTTGCGTATTACTTGTGCGACTACGCTGGCAGTGCAAAAGTTATGGCAAATATGATCACGATCGATGAGCTTGACTTGGGTTGTGGTGGAATTGAAAAAGTATTGGCTTTGTTGCTCAAAGATAAAGTCAATGATGATAGCTTAACAGAAATTGATCCAAAAGCACCTTATAGCAGCTACTTATCACAAGTAATTGAAGCTTGTAACATTTGGTTTCAGCGGCATAAAACTACTGAATTAGGCTTTATAAAGGAGTTCCGTTCTCTCGTATACTCACAAGGCTCACCTCGAGAATTACTGTTGACTGATGCATTGTTAGCGATTTTGCTTATAAAGATAGAACGCTCGGCGTTAAATCTGCTTCCTGAATATTCGGGGCTACCCGCCGACGACTGGGAAGGAATGTTAAAGAACAAAAAGAATATGCATGAGCTTTGGCCCGCTCAAATCCGTCTGGGTGAAGCCGGTGTTTTTTCGGGAAAATCGGCAATCATTCAAATGCCCACCAGCTCCGGAAAAACAACATCTATGTCAATTGCCATACGTGCCGCTTTTTTATCTGGAAGAACCTCTATGGCTATTGTTGTTGCACCATTTAGGTCATTGTGTCGGGAGATAAATACTGACATTGCTAATGACTTTCTCGGAGATACCAGTGTTCATGTCAACGCACTTTCGGATGTTCTCGAATTGGATGATCTTCTGGAGTTGTTAGAATCCTTCGGAGAGGAAAGCAAGAACATCTTGGTTCTGACTCCAGAAAAGTTACTATATTTGCTGAGGCAGGATAATGAGTTAATAATGGGGGCAGGTCTTATCATATTTGACGAGGCTCATATGTTTGACGATGCTTCGAGAGGGGCTCAATATGAGCTTTTAATTTCTGCGATCATGATGTACTTAGGCGAGGAGGCTCAAAGACTGCTCCTCTCAGCAGTTATTCCGAATGCTACACAAATAAACGACTGGTTTACCAGTGGCGAAGGTGTCGTGATCGCCGACAACTCAATCCGTGCAACAGAAAAATCTATTGCAATTGCTGATTGGGAAACATCTCGAAAGGGGCAATATGGATATCTGTATTTCCTTGATCCTGAGAACCACAATGTCCTTGAATTTTATGTGCCGCGTATCATTGATATCCAATCATTGAACAAACTGAAAAAGAATGAAAAGCTGCGTTTCTTCCCGTCAGTAAATTTCCAAACAGCAAAGGTAGAATATAATGACATAGCGATTTATCTTGCACTAAAACTGAATCACAATGGTGGAGTAGCGATTTTTTGCGGAAGAAAGGATACTGCAGATGGTGTCCTGCGGAGAATTATCGAAATCAAGGACAGGGGTATTGATATTTCGTCTTTTCGAGAACATGTTGCTGATGACGAACACGTAAAAATAGCAAGGTTGATAAAAGAAAATTATGGTCAAGACAATATATATTATGAGGCTGCTTTGAAGGGGGTTTTTACGCACCACAGGGGTATATCTAATGGAATCAGGATTGCCACTGAATATGCAATGAAGAAAAATTTAATAAGGTGCATAGTGTGTACTTCAACGCTGGCGCAGGGCGTTAACCTGCCTATCCGTTACTTGATTATTTCCAGCCTTTATCAAGCTCAAGAAAAGATAAAAGTACGGGATTTTCACAATCTTATTGGAAGAGCCGGAAGAGCTGGACTATATACAGAAGGAACCATCTTATTATCAGAAACGTTTGTATACTCCAAAAGAAGTATATCTAAAGATAAGTGGCGATGGAGAGGGTATTTAGAGATGCTAGACTCTAGCAACTCCGAATCTTGCCTTAGTCAGTTTCTATTGCTCGTGCATCCTGAGTCCTTTGAGGTATCATATAATACTACTGTAAAATATGACTTTTATAAATTGGCGTTGGTTCGTTATAACCATGCTGAACGTTATGAAAAAGCTGTGGCAACTTTAGTAAAAGATTTTGAAGAAAATTATCCAACAAAACTACTCTCTTTCAAATCTGTAATTGATCGGGTTAATCGTAGCTTGGATGCAATTGAAAGCTATCTTTTATCATTCCTTACAGAGGATAATGAACAGAATCTTGATCTGCTTGTTTCTAATACATTTGGCTATTTTCTAGCTAATGAAAAAGAAAAGGAGCGAATGAGAACCATATTTTCAGCTGTTCGGGATTATCTTCTCAATACAGTAAATAATACAGAGAAGCGAGCGATTTTCAGCCGCACACTTCTTGGAATAAAACCGCTACTTGAGTTGGAAAAGTGGGTTGGTGAAAATTATAGAGAGCTTATAAATTGTGAAACGACTTCTGAAGTTCTTCAAATGATTATTCCTAAGCTAGTAGAATACAGTGAAAATAAATGCCTTAAAGCGGTCGTTATGAAAAATGAGATTCTTGTTATTGCTAATATGTGGATTAATGGGATGTCGTACAAACAGATTCTAGAATATACAACTGAGAACGATGTTAAGATCATCCGTAGAAAAAGAGAAGCAAAGATAGAGCTTAGTGAAATCATTGATATTTGTGATGATGGATTTGGGTATGCTTCAACACTTATTATTAATGCTATTGCTGAACTCTTACGATCCACATATGAGGAGAGTGAAGATTCCTGTAAGTTGATAGCTGACTTAAGTAAGCAAATGAGGTATGGTCTTCCAACAAGAAAGAGCATCATTATTTATGAATCGGGATTTGCTGATAGGGTTGTATCTTTAAAGCTAGCGACTGAGTTGCCTGGGATTCCAATAAAAACAAAAAAACAATTCCAAAGAGTCACAAAAGAGAGAAAAGATAAATTACTCAAGGCATTAAACGGATTTCCAAGAATTTTTTATGATACGATTTCCGGAATGTAAGGGCAAGCATATATTGCAGAACGTGTCGGTAAACGAATACTCGGTTGGCGTATCTGGCAAAGTGCTAAAGTAATGATTGAGTCCGGAGTTAATAGTACATAGCAATTACAGATTTTGAATTAATAAATAAGGAGATATCGAATGAATAGTGATTATATTGCGGTGTTTGAAAATAATTGGAATTGTGGTCTAATAGTATTTGATACGAGTAGTTTGCTAAGAATTTACGAGTGGCATGTTGAAAAAGCTATTGAACTGAAGGATGTTTTAAAATGTAAAGCTGATGATATTTGGATTCCACATCAAGTAAATGTTGAAGTTATGAAAATGAAAACGGATGTTGAGAAACAGAATAAATATTTAAATATAATCGAGAAAATAGAGGTCTCGCCAGTTAAGTGGGCATCGATTCGCAAAATGTTTAAAAGATGGGAAAACCACGGATATGAAGAGGAATTCAAATCCAAGGTTCTTGAAATGGAGATTTCGGGAATTACACCAGAGAGAATTCAAACACTGAAAGAGTTAGCAGATAAGCTCCGCAACGTACATATTCACAAGGTATCAATTGATTCTGTATATAGGGACTTGTTCTCAAATATCGGTAAGCCGTTTTCTGAGAGTGAACAGAAAAACCTTATAAAAGAGTATAATAATACGCCAACTGCCCCAGGACACAAAGACAGAAAAAAGAAGAATTCAAATGCTCATGGTGACTATTTTATTTGGAAACAGATCATCAAACAAGCTCAAGAATCTTCTAAGGATATTATTTTTGTTACAAATGATATTAAAGAAGATTGGTTTAGTAACAAAGAATTGCACATACCACGACAAGAATTACTTGAAGAATTCTTCACTGAAACTAATAGGCGTATAATAATTATATCTCTTACTTCATTCTTGGAAGAATGTTCTGCTTATGTTAATGGGGACATATCTGAATTGATTGCATATTCAAAGATTCAAGATCAAGTGCGAGAAATTTTTGATAACTGGTATCCGGATATGCTCATTGATAAAATCAATGAATATATAGAGAATGATTCAACCATTAAAGATGAAATGGAATCGGCTTTAGATACTTGTATTGATACTGTATCTTTTTATGGTGTTAATGAACAACAATTTAATCTCCAAGATAGTGAAATGGACTCTACTGAATCTGAAGTGATTTTCAACACTTTTGTGGATATTTCTACAGATTTTAATGGGAATGCATATTGTTCAGGCGAGGATATTGAACTTGGAACTGCAACAGTGGATCTAAGAGTATGGCTTAATATTATAGTTGAAAAGATATGGGAATCAGAAGATACAAATAGACTTTCTATTTGCGATGAAGCTGAGAGTATAGAAATTACAGATATAGATTTTATGCGGGCATATGGAGAGTTTGGCGAAGAAGATTCTGACGATTACTACGAAGATAGTTTAGATAGCGAAGATTCTGATGAATATCAATATCATGATTATGATGAAGATCAAGATTTCGCTTGCGACTATGAAATTGAGTGTGATTATATTGATGAGGATTAATTGTTTTGTGTTATAATTACCTTTTACTTTATATTGATAAAGTTGCATGCAAAATTGAATCAGATATTGATTTTAATGTGTTGCACCAAACACCCCATAAATGGCGAAGAACAATATTAATAAATAAATTCAGAGTAACCCGTTTTTAAAGAAAAATACCCTTCCGCCAAGACCCCACCAGACCTTCACGACATCATTTTTGTCTACTCAAGGCACGTAGAGTGTGTGGTGTTGATAGAACGGAAGTAGCTTGATACCCAAGGTTCGGGGCGATATGCCCCTTTTTTGTCGTGTGTTTTATGTTTCCGTGGACACACTTTTTTGATGTTTCTTTGCTTAGGGGGTTGTATAAAAGCGCGTAAATAAACAAAAGTGCAAATATTAAGGGTGTTTTGCGGATTTGTTTAGAGGAAAATTACCGCTTTATATTGAACTGATATTTTTCAAAGATTAGAGAAGATGAAAGTTTGATTGGAACACACTTTGTACGTTGATGTAATGCTATTGATGTAATACTACATGAAAAATTAGCTTCTAACTTTAAAGATTTATCGTAGTCTCTTTTAGAATGAAAGATTAAAATGTACATTCCAATTATTTTGGCATATTCTAAAATTAAATTATTTCAAAAGCCAAAAACGCCATTATTTTCTGGCTCAACAAAATAACTGTCATCTGCATAAGACAAAGTTGTTAAATACTGATAAATGTGCTCAATAGCACTTTAAAAGTATTTATTTGTGTTTAAGCGAGATAGAGACAGCCACAACTTCTATTTTTTTGCTTCTCCAGCAGTATTCTCTCAAAGACCTAAAGGAGAAATTATTTATATTTTTGATAAAGTTATTGTAATATATTTTGTAAAATAATCGATGGTATTATTGTATTTTGTGGGCTATAATGGTAAATTATAGGCAAATGATGTTGAGGAGAAAAGCTATGGCTAAGTGTAAACGGTGTAATAAAGGTGGATTTTTTCAAAAACTGAACGCGGGTGGTTTTTGCAAAGACTGTGAAAGAATATTAGCACTTGAAACAACAGAGGCAAGATTAAAAGCTTCTATTGATAATTTAAACTCTGTACTTTCAGATCAAGAGAAGATGTATCAAGATATATGTGCAAAAGCAAAAGAAGAGGCTCTAGCCAATATAAACAAAGATATAGAGACTAAGAATAATGAACTTAACGATTATGTAAAACAAGTAGATATAAAAATCCAGCAATTAGAGTGTGTTCAACAGGAAAATGAGAAGCTTGATAAAAATTTAAATACTAACAGTAAAAAGTTGAAAAAGGTACAGGAAGCATATAAGCGTCTACAATATACTATTACTAATTTTTATGACAATGACAATTTTCAGCACAACGTAGGGGATTTGGAGTCTGAAGTAAGTGAGC
>JAEWST010000153.1 GCA_023398105.1 Bacillota bacterium
ATATAAAAATAGAAGATGATTACATTCCTCCAACAGATGAAGAACTCGATAAGATAATGGAGGAATAGCTTATGAAATTTGATGCTATCATTCTAGATGCAGATATTTGCATTAAGATTGGCAATAGTGAAAAATACAGATATTTAGAAAAGTTATTCCCAATTATTGCTGATAAAGTGTATATACATACTGTTGTTTACAACGAAATATTATCACCTAAATGTGCAAAAGAACAAATAGATAAGTTGATTTCTGATGGTATTGCTGAAGTTTTAGATGAATCAAAACTTGATGATATAGAAAAATTGATTTATGAATCTACTTTTTTATCATTATCAAGTGTTATGATTAATCCTGAAAGACCAAATAAAAACCGCGGTGAAGTAGCCTCTATTTCAATGGCAAAAACAAAGTCAATTGCATATTTTGCTACAGATGAAAAGGAGTTACAAACAATTATTGATGAAGTATTAAACACTGGAATGAACGATTTGTCTTGTCTCCGAATTGTTGATATTATTGAAATGATTCGTGATGGGAAGTTGGAAGGATTAAAAAGAAAAGAAGCAAAGGTTCTGTGGCGGTTAGCAGGTAAATCTACAGAATCATTTGACAAAAATATATGGCCAATAATAGATTAAATATAAATTTACTATCAAAAGAACTTAAAAAAGCGCATTTATACATGCTATAAATTACCACTTTTTGCTCAAGTTCAAATAAATTCCCCCTCTCTCCCATTTCACGTTTGCATGATATAGCGGTTCAAAATTAATACCAATACTGTTATTAGTAACATTAATCCTATCCTTTCATTCAGAAGGAATGGAATGATAGATAGGAAATCAAGATGGAGGTGCAGGAATGAATATAGAGGCTTATGACCTTGACTCACTTAGAAAAATAGTGCGAACTCTTCAAAAAGAAAATGAAGCCTTGAAATGTCAGTTGAAAAAGGCTGATATTGCATTCGATGCTCCTAATCCATTTGAGGAGACAATAGAGAGTATTAATGAGTACGATCCTGATCAGGGAGAGCGTATTCTTGGAAGATATATAACTGAGGATTTAGCAAAACGATTTTTTGCTATGTTTTGGGGTAGAGAAGATGTATATGCCAAAAGAGGAAAGAATGGCGGATATTTTCCGCAGTGTGATAACAGATGGAATGATGCTTTGTGTCCAAAACAACGTGGTGAAAAAATGTTTTGTGATGATTGTGAGCATACAAAATGGACTAAGCTGGATTTGAAGAAAATTGTAAGTCATCTTGTTGGCAAAAAAGAGGATGGAACAGATGTGCTTGGAGTTTATCCGCTTTTACCAAATGGTACATGCCGATTTATAGTATTTGATTTTGATAACCATGAAAAGGATGCAGAGAAGACGGATTTTGCTAATACAGATGATGAATGGCATGATGAAGTAGATGCACTTAGAAAAATGTGTGAGCAGAATGGCATCAAGGCTTTGGTTGAAAGATCTCGCTCTGGAAGAGGTGCTCATGTATGGATATTTTTTAAAAGACCAATAGCTGCATCTTTAGCAAGGAATTTTGGCTTTCTTTTACTGGACAAGGGGTCCGCTTCTATTAATTTAAAATCTTTTCACTATTATGACCGAATGTATCCTTCTCAGGATGTTGCTAGCAGTATTGGTAATTTAATTGCTCTTCCGTTGCAAGGCCAAGCACTTACAAGTGGAAACAGTGCTTTTGTGGATAAAAACTGGAATGCATATCCTGATCAATGGAAGGTTTTACTAGAAGAAACAGAAAAGCTATCTTTGGAAGATATCGAGAAGTATATGGCAAAATGGCAGGTTGAACTTGCCGAAGCCACGGGACTGATTGCCGGTTCAGTAACCGGAAGCAGACCTAAGCCGTGGAAAAAGAAGGAAGGATTTGCGAAAGCAGATGTTGTTGGAACGGTTCATTTGGTTCTGGGTAATGGTGTATATGTTGACGCGCTTAATCTAATGCCACGCATACAGAATCAGATTCGTAGTATGGCAGCCTTTGACAATCCTGAGTATTATAAAAACAAGCGTCTTGGCTATTCAAATTATTATAATTTTAGCGCTATATATCTTGGTAAAGATATAGATGGGTATATAAGGATTCCACGTGGACTGAGGGAGTCTGTTATTGAAGAATGTAAGAAAGCTGGAATTGTTGATGTAGCTATGGTTGGTTCTATGTATAGCAAGGGCAAATTCAATGAATTAATCAATTCTTATGGAATGGTGATAATGGACGAATGTCATCATGTAGCATCAAATACATCTATGGAACTATTGCAGAAAGTTGATGCAAAATACATATATGGTGTATCAGCTACCCCTAAAAGAGGCGATAACCTGGACAAAGTCATATATATGATGCTTGGGCCACTTCGTCATAAGTTCACTGCGCTTGAAAGAGCCGAAGAACAGGGCATTGGGCATTATTTTATTCCAAGGTATACCAGAGTGGTCGATACGGATGAAAGTAAAAATGATATAAATCGTGCATACGATTTGATTAGTTCTAGCAATGTCAGAAATGAAATGATTACTGGGGATGTAAGGAAATGTATCGCAGAAGGACATACACCAGTAATTCTTACAAAATATAAAGAGCATGCGAAATTATTATATGACAAACTGCAAGGTATTGCTAATCATGTATTCATTTTGTATGGAGACAATACTGATAAAGAGAATGCTGGAATCAGAGTGTCACTAAAAGCAGTTCCAAAGGATGAAAGCCTTATTCTGGTAGCAACAGGACAGAAAATTGGAGAAGGCTTTGATTTTCCAAGACTTGACGTACTGATGTTAGCTGCACCGGTTTCTTTTGAAGGACGTTTGGAACAATATGTTGGACGGTTGAATCGAGATTATGAAGGAAAAGAAGCAGTTTATGTCTATGATTATATAGATTCTCACATTAGATATTTTGATAATATGTATGCAAAGCGCTTACGGACCTACAGAAAGACTGGATTTACATTATGGACTGGCGAGAAGGCTACAAAGCAAATAACAAATGCAATATATGACTCCGGTAACTACGTTGAAGTATTTGAACAAGATCTTATTGAAGCAGAAAAGAAGATTGTAATCTCAAGTCCTGAAATTATCCCTGAGAAGATTGAACGATTAATATTTCTTGTGAAGAGCAGACAGGAGGCCGGTGCCCGAGTTATTGTAATTACAAGAGAACCTGAAAATATCTCCTATGGCAGCCCAGATGTATGCAATGAATTAGTAGAACAACTGAAACTTGCAGGCATTATAGTGAAATTAAAAGAAGAGGTAGAAGAACATTTTGCGGTAATTGATGATGAACTTGTATGGCACGGTGGTATGAATTTACTAGGAAAAGAAGATGTCTGGGACAATCTTATGCGTATCAAAAGCCATCAGGTTGCGGCAGAATTATTGGAGATAGCATGGGGAGAAAATACAGGAGAATTAGGATAATGGATTTTGGAATGCCAACACTAATAGAAATATAATATGAGGGATATGAGTTTGTCTACACATTTGATGTTTAGTAAAAAATGAGAAGTACTTTGTATGATAGCTAGCTTATTAATTGTTCAGAATAAAGCTCTCAAACATGTTTGAAAGTTTTATTGCGCACAATTTTTACTTACTGGTAAAGTTGTATCAGCACTTCAAAGTGCCTGACAGAAATGATATACTCTGATTATAAAGAGCGGAGGCTAAGATTCAAAAAAGCGGATTATATAAACCGTTTTTAGGAAAAAATACCCCTCCGCCAAGGAGTCAATAGGTCTCTGCGACATCATTTTTGTCTACTCAAGGCACGTTGAGTCAGTCGTGTTAATAGAACGCAAACCGCTTGAATAGAGAGGTTTGGGGGATTTTTTTAAAATATAGCAGTGTGTTTTATGTTCCCTCGGACTGATGTTTCGAGGGAATTTTTGTTGAGGGGGGTCGTACAAATACGCAAAAAGGTACTCGATACGCAAATAGGAAAGGGTTTTTGCGGAATTGTTTAGAGGGAAATTACAACTTTATATTGAACTGATATTTTCAAAGATTAGAGAAGAGGAAATTTGGATTGGAACACACTTTGTACATTGATGTAATGCTATTGATGTAATACTACATGAAAAATTAGCTTCTAACTTTAAAGATATATCGTAGTCTCTTTTAGAATGAAAGATAGAAATATACAGTCCAATTATTTTGGCCTATTCAAAATTAAATTATTTCAAAAGTCAAAAAGCCATTATTTTCTGGCTCAACAAAGTAACTGTTATCTGCATAAGACAAAGTTGTTAAATACTGATAAATGTGTTCAATAGTACTTTAAAAGTATTTATTTGAGTTTAAAAGAGACAGCTATAACTTCTATTTTTTTGCTTCTTCAGTATTCTCTAAAAGACTGAAAGGAGAAATTAATTATATTTTTGATAAAGCTATTGTAATATATTTTGTAAAATTATCAATGATATTATTGTATTTCATAGGCTATAATGGTAAATTATAGACAAAAGATGTTGAGGAGAAAAGCTATGGCTAAGTGTAAACGGTGCAATAAAGGTGGATTTTTTCAAAAACTGAATCTGGGTGGTTTTTGCAAAGACTGTGAAAGAATTTTAGCACTTGAGGCAACAGAAGCAAGATTAAAAGGCTCTATTGATAATTTAAACTCTGTACTTTCAGACCAAGAGAAGATGTATCAAGATATATGTGCAAAAGCAAAAGAAGAGGCTCTAGCCAATATAACCAAAGATATAGAGACTAAAAATAATGAACTTAATGATTATGTAAAGCAAGTAGATATAAAAATCCAGCAATTAGAGTGTATTCAACAGGAAAATGAGAAGCTTGATAAAAATTTAAACACTAACAGTAAAAAGTTGAAAAAGGTACAGGAAGCATATAAGCGTCTACAATATACTATTACTAATTTTTATGACAATGACAATTTTCAGCACAACGTAGGGGATTTGGAGTCTGAAGTAAGTGAGC
>JAEWST010000037.1 GCA_023398105.1 Bacillota bacterium
GAAATTTATACAGCAGTGAAAATCTATCCTCAGTTGAATGGCCAAAGTGGGGAGGATTTATAGATAAAGTTGATGAATTTGATCCTCTTTTCTTTGGGATTTCTCCACGTGAAGCAGAAAATATGGATCCCCAACAAAGAATTCTATTGGAAGTATGTTGGGAAGCATTTGAGTATGCGGGAATAAACCCTATAAATTTGAGAGGAACAAGTACGGGTGTATTTATAGGTGTTTCCAATTCTGAATATCTGCATATTCAGGAGACATCACCGGAGGTGGTAAATGCTTACTATGGTACAGGGAATGCCTTCTCCATTAATGCTAACAGAATATCGTATTTGTTTGATTTTCAGGGACCTAGTATAGTCGTAGATACAGCATGCTCTTCTTCATTGGTAGCAGTTCATCAGGCATGTCGGAGTCTCTCTGATGGTGAATGTGAATTGGCTGTTGCCGGAGGAGTAAATCTGATCCTTACATCTGATTTGAATATATCCTTCAATAAGGCAGGTATGCTCTCAAAAGATGGAAAGTGTAAGACCTTTGATAAGGCTGCCGATGGATATGTGAGAGGTGAAGGCTGTGGAGTAGTCATATTAAAACCTTTACACAAGGCGTTGCAAAATAAGGATACAATATATGCAGTAATTAAAGGAAGTGCAATCAACCATAATGGGAAAAGCAGCGGTCTTACAGTTCCTAATGGAATTGTTCAGCAGGAGGTTATCAAAAAAGCTCTGAAAAATGCAAAAACTAAGCCCTCACAAGTTGGTTATATTGAAGCTCATGGAACGGGTACATCACTTGGAGATCCTATCGAATTCCAAGCCTTAAAGGAAGTGTTTTCAGGTGAGTATAAAGGCCAAGAAAAATGCTATGTTGGGTCAGTAAAAACAAACATTGGTCATCTAGAAGCTGCAGCCGGTATGGCAGGCTTGATTAAGGTTGCCTTGATGCTGTATTACAGAAAGATACCTCAGAACTTGCATTTCAAGGAACTAAATCCATTAATCCAGATAGAAAATACTCCGTTTCAAATTCCTACAAACCTCTCTGATTGGAACTCCGAGAGGGAAAAAAGGATTGCTGGAGTAAGTTCGTTTGGTTTTGGAGGAAGTAATGCACATCTTATACTTGAAGAACACACAGATTGTGTAGCTAATGAAGTGCAATTGCAAGATAGTCTTGAGATTATAATCCTGTCAGCAAATGACAAGGAAACCCTTAAAAAGTATGTAGTAAGATTAAAGGATAGTATTGGTAGTCTTATAGAAAATCAGTCTTATCATGGTGGTATCCATGAAATGAGCCTTTCAAATATAGCATATACCCTTCAGACAGGCAGGGTGTCTATGGCAGAGCGATTGGCAGCAACTGTGTCAAATATTAAGGAATTGTATGAACTACTGGACAGGTATTGTACTGGAGAAGAAATTGCCGATAAACTGTTTTCTGGCAGTTGTACGGAAAACAATATGGAAATTGGTCACTTCCTTGACAATGAGGAAGGAAAAGAATACCTTAGGCTGCTTGCTAAAAACCGAAATTATAAGGTCATAGCACAATTATGGGTATCCGGATTTAATATTGAATGGGAGCACTTACATAAGGATATTGACAAAAAAAGGATAGCCCTGCCTACATATCCATTTAGGAATGAAAAATACTGGCCTCAAGTAGCTTCAACAAAATTAAAACAGACTAATTCGGAAAATGAAATTCTATTACTGGAAAAGCTGTGGAAGTATTCAGAGGAGGTAATATGTAGTAAGGACACATTTGGTACGATTATTTTTGTTGTTAGTAAATACTCAAGGGAATTGCTGCAAAAGATTACTTGGACATGTAATAAGAACATTTATATTTTAAATGACAGTGATTCAATGGAAGCACTAGGTAATGTAAAATTTGATAAAAATACAGTCTATATAGATTTATCAGATATATCACAGGAAGAGGCAAACCCTGCACAGGAGATAGAGAGGCTGGAACTAATACAGGCTCTTATAAAAAATTATCCTTATGAGAAATTGCTGCTGCTACATTTTACTCTTGGAAGGCAGAAGCCTGATAATAGGAAAATAAATCTCAAGGGTACTGTAATGGCTGGATTTGTCAAAATGCTTGGAGCTGAATACGGTAAAGTTTATGCAAAAACCGTTGATTTACTATGGAATGATTTAGCCCACCTAGATGAAATAACATACAGGGAGGTCAGAGTTTGGGAAAATATCAGCGAGGTTTGCTACAGAAACGGAAGACGGCTGATACCATATATGAATATTTCGGAAAAGTATACTAAACAGCTACTTGATAGGAGTGTAGACATTCCACGACTAAATGGTGATAAAGTTGTAGTAATTACTGGCGGTACTAGAGGGATCGGATTGGAAATTGCAAGGCATTTGGTGAAAAGTGGAGTTAGAAAATTGATTTTGGCAGGTCGGCAGGAAATACCTCCTCGGGAGTTGTGGCAGCAGATAATTATTGCATCTAAGGCTCAAGACAGTGGCTTGGTGAATAAAATTAAACAAATTATTGAGTTGGAGAAAATGGGTGCGCAAGTCCATGTGTATTGTGGAAATCTGATTAATGAGAGGAAGCTAAAAGAATATTTTAGTGAGATGCGTACAAGCTTTGGCAATATTGGAGGAGTGATACATTGTGCAGGCTTGGCCATCCATGAAAACCCTGCATTTATTAACAAGAAGATGTCAAACATTCAGGTGGTTCTTGAACCAAAGGTAAGTGCACTTGAGATACTTCATAGAGTGTTTGAAAATGACTGCTTGGATTACTTTATACTTTTTTCCTCAATTTCTGCACTTGTACCTAGTTTGGCGACTGGCATATGTGATTACTCTACAGCCAATTACTATATGGATGCATTTGTTGAAGGCAAAGCTAAAGAAGGATTTGAATACTATAGATCAATTAACTGGACTAGCTGGAAGGATATAGGCATAGGGGCTAAGCTAACCGATAAATTCGTGGAGCTTGGTCTTCTTGCGATATCCTTGGATGAAGGGCTTAGATTATTCGACAAATGTATTGGAACAAATGAAACCCAAAATATTTCAATAATTAAGGTTGATAAACAAAAGTTCGAACATGAATGTTTGCTGCAAGTGAAAAGGGGTGTCCAGCCGTTATCTGTAGAAACTGTTCCAGATATAGCAATAAAAACAGGAGACAACCAAATGGTAAGTTGCTTAAAGGAGCTGTTCTCAAGTGAACTAAAAATACAGCCAGATAAGATCAAAGAAGCAGCGAACTTTGATAGTCTTGGGGTTGATTCTATTATTCTAGCTGAGTTAGTAAAAAAAATAGAGGAAAGGCTCGGTATAGTTCTTGAGCCTTCGGTTTTCTGGGAGTATCCAAACATAAAGACTCTGGCAGCCTTTCTGGGTGATAATTGTGATGCACAGCAGGTATTTGTTGAAAACCAAAGTAGCATGGAAAATTTGATGTATCAGGATTTGGACAAAGTGAGTGACTTTGAGAGGGTATCCGCTTGCTCCGAGTTAGGGGCAGATAAATATCAGGAAAAGTCAGGAAAGATAGCTGTTATCGGAGTTACATGCCGTTTCCCAGGAGCTACTGACAAGAATGAATTCTGGAATAATTTAAAAGCTGGTAAAGATTCTGTCATGGAGGTGCCCTCTTCAAGATGGGATACCGATGAGTATTTTCAGGAGGGTTTCTGCGAGGGGAAGAGTATGAGTAAGTGGGGAGGTTTTATCGATGATATTAATGAAATCGACCCACATTATTTTAAAATAGACAAGGAAGCCGCTAAACAGACCGACCCTCTAGTAAGACTATTTCTGGAAGCGGGAGTTGACGTTACAAGAGATGCAGGTTATGACAGGGATGAACTTTCTGGTCGGAAGGTGGGTGTTTTTGTAGGGGCAAGAATATCCAGTTACTCGCAGCGAATACAGCGGCCCACAAAGGATACGATTGTGGCAGCAGGGCAAAACTTTATTGCAGCGCATTTATCACATTTTATGAACTTGAAGGGACCAAGTATGGTGGTGGATACTGCATGTTCATCTTCATTGGTCAGCCTTCACCTTGCATGTCAGAGCCTAAATGCTAGTGAGAC
>JAEWST010000128.1 GCA_023398105.1 Bacillota bacterium
AGTCTGCCCCCTTTGGCCACTCGGGAACCCTTCCATATGGAGCTGGCGGACGGAATCGAACCCCCGACCTGCTGATTACAAGTCAGCTGCTCTACCTGCTGAGCTACACCAGCACATATGCTGAATAATAAAGTATTCAACGTCTTCAAACAAGTTATTTGCCTTCCGACTTGAATTAGTATACCATCGAAGATATTATATGTCAACACATTTTCTGAAAATATTTTGACAAAAATATTTAGACTTTTTTATATTCAGATTCTCTATTCTAACGCTTTGTTTGCAGCCATTAGTGACTGTTTATAACACCGTTCTTTACACATTTAAATAATTAAGAACTATTAGTTAATCAGATTTTCCACATGAAAAGTCTACCGATACGATAGTCTTATCCATGATTTGTTTCAAGAATAATTGCAAGAAATTAGCAATGCTTCACCGCAGTGTTTTAGAGAAAACTCCAAGATGTTTTAATGCTGAATTATATAGAACACTGCTTTAAAACAAATACAAATAAAAGCCCTTTTAGCTATAACCAAAAGGACTTTTATTTACTGATTTTATCAGTTATATAATTTAAAAATGGCGACCCGGAACGGGCTCGAACCGTCGACCTCCAGCGTGACAGGCTGGCATTCTAACCAACTGAACTACCGGGCCATTTAAAAATCAATGGTGACCCATAGGGGAATCGAACCCCTGTTATCGCCGTGAAAGGGCGGTGTCTTAACCGCTTGACCAATGGGCCTTACTTAAAGCATCGTCTAACTTTCGCTGACTGACAAAGTATATTTTACTTAGGGTTCTTTGTTTTGTCAAGCATTTTTTTATCTTTATAATACTATTCTTTGTTAATCATTTTCATAATATACTAAAATAATATATAAAGCATTTGGTGACCCATCGCAGATTCGAACTGCGGACACCTTGATTAAAAGTCAAGTGCTCTGCCAACTGAGCTAATGGGTCATAACTTGTGGTGTTTCCGACCACAGGTATAAATGATACTTAAAAAATCAACATTTGTCAACAC
The DNA here is from genome assembly GCA_023398105.1 of Bacillota bacterium. Classification (GTDB taxonomy): domain Bacteria; phylum Bacillota; class Clostridia; order Acetivibrionales; family DSM-1351; genus Ruminiclostridium. Next base: position 1,034 of record JAEWST010000128.1, read on the forward strand.
TTTTTTTTTAATACTCTAAATATATAAATAATGTGTAGAATAACTGTAAATTCTGTAATTATTTTACTATAATTATTGCTACTTATCAAACCTAGCACGATATTAATACCAGATTTTTCTTTTTCACATGGAATATATACCGATTTAGTTTATTTACTCATCCCTTCCCAGTAGAAAATCTCAGATTTTCAAAATTATCAATAGAAATATGGGGCGATATAACTCATGAATTAGTTGGTGAATTTAATAAGCCATTACTAATTCTAAAAATTTACTTCCCTAAGCTTTTAACTGTCTCAAACATTCGTTTATTGCTTGTCAATTCTTCGCTCGCAAGGTGTCCGAACGGACACCTATAGAGGAACTACTTCCCCCTTCGACGAAACATCACCTATTTACCCTGCATCACCTATAAAACGGAAAGTTAAACATATAAATCCCTATATTCCATACAACTATTTCGGCAACAAACCATTGATAAGTTTGGACACCGATAGATTTTTTATATAGGAAATTTGAGTCCTTTATTATAACGAGGCAAGAAGATGTCCCCCACTTCTATAAGTGGCGGGTATCACTTTGGTTATCAGGCGGTGAGAATATCTCCCGCCTCGATGAAACGCCGCTGATGTAATGTACAGAAAAACATAATAGACTAAAACTTCTGAATAATCTGCTCTCTGTCTTTTCCTACGCCAATTAAGCCAATCTTAACTCCTACAAGTTCTTCAATCCTATTAAGATATTTTTTTGCGTTCTGAGGAAGCTCCTCGAAGGACTTAATATCAGAAATATCTTCTTTCCAAGGTTCAAATACTTCATAAACTGGTTCACACTTTGCAAGCTCATTTAGGCTTGCAGGGAAGGTCTTTGTTAGTGTCCCATCTTTTTTATAGCCAACACAAAGTTTTATCTCATTTAGCTTTCCAATAGTGTCTACGTGGTTTATTGCAAGAGCAGTTAAACCATTTATTTTTGCAGCATACTTTATCATAACAGTATCCAGCCAGCCACATCTTCTAGGTCTTCCTGTAGTTGTACCATATTCCCAACCTAAATCTCTGATAGAATCCCCTATTTCATTATCCTGCTCTGTAGGGAAAGGTCCTGCTCCAACTCTTGAGGTATAAGCCTTTAAAATTCCGTAAACTTCATTGATATATACTGGACCTATTCCAGAACCAGTACAAACTCCACCCGAAATAGGATTAGAAGATGTTACATATGGATATGTTCCAAAATCAACATCCAAGAAATTTGCCTGTGCACCTTCAAATAATATGTCTTTTCCTTGGTCTATTGCATCAGCTAAAATGCTTGTTGTATCAGTAACATATTTTCTTATCTGCTCTGCATAACCTAAATACTCGTCAATTATACTTTGAGCATCATATGGCTTCTCACCATATACTTTTTCTATTATAAGATTTTTAAGTTCAAGGTTTAGCTTTACCTTTTTAATAAATTCGTCCTTCTCCATTAAATCGCACATTCTTATCCCAGAACGTTCAATCTTATCAGCATAACAAGGACCTATTCCTCTTTTTGTTGTTCCAATTTTATTGTCCTGTGACCTAAAATTTTCTTGAAGCTCGTCTAAACCTATGTGATAAGGCATAATGACGTGAGCTCTGTCACTAATTAAAAGGTGGTCTGTTGTTACTCCTCTATCATTTAAATCCTTTATTTCTTTAAGCAATACTGCTGGATCTACTACAACACCATTTCCTATTATGCAGGTTTTATCAGTATGAAGTATTCCTGATGGAATCAGATGCAACGCATATTTTGCTCCATTTGCAACAATTGTATGTCCTGCATTATTTCCGCCTGAAAACCTAACAATAAAATCAGACTTCTCAGCAAGCATATCAATATACTTACCCTTACCCTCATCACCCCATTGAGTGCCAACTACTACTCTTACGGCCATTATATATATCCTCCTGTCTATTTAAATGCAATCGCTCATTTCCAGCTAAAGGCTCTTTATCAATACTTTTGTTATTTTACTAATCAGCCTATTAAATTATAACTTAGTAAAAAGTATAATACAACAAAAACTCGTATATATATGCAATTCAAATAAAAAAAGAGACAATTACAAAATTGAACTAAACAATAAAATAATGTTTCTGAATATATTAATCCAGTACATATATTGTTGTTAAAATCAATTTGTGATAGTCTCTTTTAAAAATGATTAAATGGTAAAAGCTGTAAGCCTATTTAGATTCAAAATAATTATTTAATTCTTCAATCAACTTATCGGCATCAATTCCATGAACTGCACAAGCATCTTCAATACTTTCTCCTGAAGCAGATGGACATCCTAAACAATGCATACCACTATTTAAGAATATTGGCGCAGTACCTCTATCCATATTTAATACATCAACAATTATCATGTCTTTTGTAACTTTTGCCATATTGTAAACCTCCTAAATGAATATATAATTTTTCAAAAGCTATTATACACTAATGTAATTAAAAAATATATAGTAAATACAATCAGTACATAATAATTAACCTATTTGTTTTTTCTGAATTCATTTTTCCCAATTTCATATAAATTATTTCCGTAGCTATCTATTATAACTGTAAGAGGGAAATCTTCTACCTCCAGTTTTCTTATTGCTTCAGCACCTAATTCTGGAAATGCTATAATTTCTTGTTTTTTTATACATTCAGCCATTAATGCTCCTGCACCACCGATAGCTCCAAAATAGACCGCACCATATTCCTTCATTGCATTTATAACCTCCTCATTTCTAAGCCCTTTGCCTATCATTCCAGTTTCTCCAAGCTTAATTAATGTAGGTGCATATGCATCCATTCTATAGCTGGTAGTTGGTCCTGCTGAACCAATAATCTCTCCCTCTTTTGCGGGACATGGTCCAACATAATATATCGTTTGATTCCTAATATCAAATGGCAGTTCTTTATTTTGGTTAATCAATTCTATTAATTTCTTATGTGCTGCGTCCCTTGCTGTATATATTATTCCACTAAGGGAAATTGTATCTCCAGCTTTAAATGCTTTTGTAGCTTCTCTGTCAAATGGTGCTTTTATATTGTGATGCATGTTTATACCTCCTGCTTGTTTAAGTAAATTTTATGGATAAATAGCTAATTGAACTGTCTTTTTTTACTTATGCCATTTTTCCCAACTCAACTTGGGACGAATATTTTCGCATTCTATAATAATGTCTCTGCATGACGAGTTACATGACAGCTTATATTTATTGCCACCGGTAAGCCTGCAATATGTGTTGGATATGTTTCAACATTTACGGCTAGTGCAGTATTGGTGCCGCCCAATCCAGCTGGTCCAATTCCAAGCTCATTTATTTTTTGAAGCATTTCACTTTCAAGATTTCTAACATACTCTATTTCATTTCTTACACTAATAGGTCTCAGTAATGCTCTTTTTGCAAGAATAGATGCTTTTTCCATTGTGCCTCCAATTCCAACTCCAACTACAATAGGAGGACATGGATTTGGTCCAGCTTTGTCTACAGTCTCTAATATAAAGCTTTTTACACCTTCTATCCCATCTGATGGCTTAAGCATTTTTAGTGCACTCATATTTTCACTGCCAAAACCCTTTGGAGCCAGTTCTATTTTTAATGAATCACCAGGAACAATTTCATAATGTATAACAGCTGGTGTGTTATCTCCTGTGTTCACCCGTTCGATAGGATCCTTTACTACTGATTTTCTTAAGCAACCCTCATTATATCCTCTTCTCACACCCTCATTAATAGCATCTGACAGTCCTCCGCCAACTATATGTATCTCTTGACCTATAGTCACAAAAACTACAGCCATTCCTGTATCTTGGCATATTGCCACCTTCTTTTTTGCGGCTAAGTCCGCATTAATTAATAGCTTATCTATTATTTCAGTACCAATTGGAGATTGTTCATTTTTTAAGCCATTCTGCATTGCTTGCTTTATATCTTCGTTCAGGTAAAAATTTGCATTCATACACATATTTTTGACTGCTTCTATAATTGTACTAACATTAATATCCCTCATGTTACCAAAAACCTCCATATATTTAATTCTCTACTTTCATACTGTATAATATTACCCCTTAAAATTATTAACTTCAATACTATTTTTTACTAACTCAAGCTTCGCAGTTAAATATAATGCTTAAAGCCAAGTAATAGTAGGTATGCTATCATTATCAAATAAAAAGTTAAATAATTTTATTAGATAAGTTAGTTTACTGTACTACAACCATTGATAATTCTACCTCACCAATATTTTTATGTGCAAAGTTTGAGATACTATTATTTCTACATGCTTATAACAACTATTATTACAAAATTATAGCCACTTGTGAATTTAAACATAAATTAAATAGAATTTCTTAGTTTAAGTAATATTAAAAGACAAAACAATTATATTTTAGTATAATAATATATAAGAAAGGAGGTCATTAATTGAGTCAATCTGGTAGTAATATATTAGTTTGTGTAACTCAACAGAAAACATGCGAAAGGCTTATAAGAAAAGCATTAGAGTTTTCGAGTGATAATGATTCAATCTTTATCATTCATGTTGCAAAAAATAATTGGAGTTTTCTAGATAATGAAAAAGAAGGTGAGGCGTTAGAATACCTTTTTGGTATTGCTAAATCTATAGGTGCAAACCTTACAGTTCTACGTTCTGATAATATAGTCGATACAATAGTTGATTATGCACTTGAAAATAAAATTGATTTGTTAGTCCTTGGTGACTCCAAGGATGATCATAAAGAAAACTATTTTTATAAATCGTTAAAAGAGACCTTAAATGTCGTTGAAATACATGTTGTGTCTAATTGATATATAAATTGTTAAAATTCCCTTATTTAGATGGTACAATATTACTATTTTGGCTGGAAAGGCTTGACTTTAAAGTCTTTTCATTATAAAATAATGTCGAATTCCATTTTTAGGAGGTTGTACAATGAATAAATCAGATTTAATCAACTCGATTGCATCAAAATCAGGCTTAAACAAAAAAAATAGTGAGGCCGCTTTAAATGCATTCATTTCTTCCGTAGAAGATACTCTTAAGGCTGGCGACAAAGTCACTTTAGTTGGTTTTGGAACCTTCGAAGTAAGGGAAAGAGCTGAAAGAAAGGGTAGAAACCCACAGACTAAGCAAGAAATAACTATTCCTGCATCCAAAGCTCCAGTATTCAAAGCTGGAAAGGGATTAAAAGATAACGTTAACGCTTAATTAGTTACATAAAAGCCCTGATTTTGTCAGGGCTTTTTGTATTTCTAAAAATTCTATTTTTTCTAATTTACTTACACAAACAATGCAATATTTAGAGTTAACAACTCAAACTTCGAATATTAACTCTTGTTCGTAAAAGTTTTTAGTCAGTATATCCAAAGGCGAACATTGATTAGTCTGTTTACCCATAGACTTTTATCTAAACAAGCTAATATTTTAGTTATCTAATCTTATTCTTTCAATAAGCTGACATATTGCCTGCGAGTTGGTTAACTTGCTCTCAGAATTATTGCTGTCTTTAACACTTTCAAAACAATTCCTTATTGCTCGCTCAACCTTCTGAACAGAAACTCTATTTTTATCAGCTATTGTTCGATAAATTCCTTTTTGCATAGCTCCAGTTTGACAGTATGCATCAAATGCTGTTACTATAATATCTCTTATATAGCTATAACCAGTCATATGTGCTTTAAGTCCAGCTTCACGCATATATTTTGTAGCTAAAACCATCAACTCATCATCATGTTGATTTTTAGATCTTTCCTCTATATTAGTCTTTTTAGGTTCAGCATTAAAATACTGAACTTTATTTTTATCAGAAAAAAGCTGTATTATCCTATCAGCTATAATACCTTCATCAAATGGCTTTATTATATAATAGCTTGCTCCTAAGCTCATAACCCTATTGATATAATTCTCTTGGCTGACGGCTGAAAAAACAATAAACAGTGGTTTTCTCGTCTTAATATTGGTTTGAGCATACTCTAAGACGGCAACCCCATCTAGCTTCGGCATAATAATGTCTAATAAAACAACATCCGGTTTTTCAATATTAATTTTCTCAATTGCTTCAACCCCGTCCCGAGCAGTAAAAACCGAAAAATTATCATATTGAATTAGCTTATCAAAAAGTCTTTTCGTAGCTAATATATTATCGTCTACTATTAAAATTTTTATCTTATTCATAGTATCACTTTTTAACCTTTCCCCTTTTTAAGCTAATTATTGATACAAAATATTAAGCATTATCTCTTAATTCCAGTATTCTGTTACATAATAATTGCAAATCCACAGTGTTGCAATCTATAGTAGCATCTGCATATTTACAATATAGGGGTCTTCTCTCATTGTACAATTCTAACAGAGTTCCATTTGCTCTGACTAATTTTCTTGAGGCATCCATTCTTTCCTCTATAATATCATAATTTGTGTCCAAGAATAAAACAAAACCTATAGATTTTAAATATCTCATAGCTGCATCACTGTGAACAATACCTCCGCCAGTGGAAATTATGCAATTACTTTGCTTAATTGACAGAACAACTTCATCCTGAATAGCAAGGAAATAATCACGCCCATATTCCTCAACTACCTGTCTTGGACTCTTACCTGTTTTTTCAACAATAAGCTGGTCAGTATCTATAAATTTGTAATTTTGTAATTTTGCCAGCAACTCTCCAGTAGTAGTTTTACCACATCCTGGCATACCGATCAGAACAATATTATTTGTACTATTCTTTTGTATCATAAACTATCCCACCTAGAATTCATATCAGTAAGATTCTTGAAACCTGCTGACATCATTATACTATCAACCAATGCCATTCTCACCATTGCTTCACAAATAGAATAAACTCTTGGTACTAATGATGGATCGCTTCTAGATGCAAATTTGTGTACTGTTGGCTCAAGGGTTGCTACGTTAACTGTTAACTGATCCTTTATTATTGTTGGAGTGGGTTTTACAGCAACACGTATTCTTATTTCCTCACCGTTTGATATTCCCCCAAGCATACCTCCAGCTCTATTTGTCTTGAACCTAATGCGTCCTGTTTCTTCATCATAATAAGGTGTATCATTACATTCTGATCCTTTTTTTGATGCAACTGCAAAGCCATCTCCAAATTCTATGCCCTTTACTCCTCCAATAGACATTAATCCATGAGCTATAGTGGCACTAAGTTTATCAAAAACAGGTTCACCTAAGCCTGCTGGCACACCTTTTGCAATTATTTCTATTGCGCCGCCGCAGGAATCGCCTTCCTTCATAACTTCAAGCAAATCGCTAGTCATCAGCTCTGCCGCCTCAGCATCAGGACAATTAATATCGTTCATTCTATAGTTTTGTTTAGCTGTCTCATATGTAAAAGGCCCAGCCTTAATGCCATGTGATTCAACTGTAAACGCTATAACATCAATACCCATACTGTCCAAAATAATTTTCGCAACAGCACCTCCTGCAACTCTCGCTGCTGTTTCACGGGCTGAAGCTCTTCCTGCACCAAGATAGTCAGAATGTTCACCATATTTCTTGTAATAGGTATATGCTGCCTGACCAGGACGTAATAAATCCTTATTGTCGCTATGCTGCTTAATATGATAATCCCCTATATCGCTACTTGGTATTAGCATACAAACAGGAGCTCCTGTTGTTCTGTCATCCTGCATAACGCCAGAAAAAATATATACCCTATCAGCTTCAGATCTTGGGGTTGCTAGTTTTGACTTTCCTGGCTTCCTTTTATTTAATTCTTCTTGAATAATCTCAGCTGTAATCTTTAAACCTGCTGGAACTCCATCCACAATTACTGCTAAACCACCCCAAAGTTCTGAAGGTATGTCCGCTTTTTTTCTAAAAGCTCCTGAATATGACTCTCCACACGTAGTCACCCTAAATAATCTGCCAAATGTATTTCCTATCATAATAACCTCCCACGCCCACTTTGGGCTTAAAACTGATTAAACAAACTGCGAAGAAACACTATGTGCTAATTATAAGCTATTTATCTGTCTCAATAAGCTCAATTTTACCGCCACTATTCCTTATACAATCTACAAAACTTGGAAAAGTGACATTCATCGCTTCTGCTGTATCTATTATTGTATCACCAAGAGAATTCAGCCCTGCAATTGCTAATGACATAACAATTCTATGGTCATCATGTCCATTTACATTGCATCCCTTTAATTTGCTTTCCCTTATAATCAAACCATCTGGCAGTTCTTCTATATCAGCCCCCATTTTGGATAGTTCAGTGCACATAACACTAATTCTATCTGTCTCTTTTAGTCGAGCCTGAGGCACATTTACCAATCTTGTTTCTCCTTCTGCAAAGCAAGCTGCTACAGCCATAGCAGGCAATGCATCAGGAATTGCATTCATATCTATCGTTCTACCATACAGCTTTTGTCCCTTAATTGTTATATTGTTTTTACCGTATGTGACCTTTGCTCCCATATCCTCAAGAATAGCAAGAACATTCTTATCTCCTTGAGGGTCTGACATATCAAGGTTTTCAAGAGTAAACTCCTGTCCTGATATTGCTGCAAGCACTATAAAAAAGGTTGCAGAAGAAAAATCACCAGGTATCGTGCATTCAAATGGTGAATAACTCTGTTGTCCTGGAATAAAGAACTCCTTCATATTATTATGAGTATACTTAATTCCGAATTTGTCCAACCACCATAAAGTTATTTCAACATACGGTATTTCATTCAACCTTGTAACTTCTATATGAGTATCTTTTTCCAGCAGTGGAGCACTAATTAGAATAGAAGACAAATATTGTGAAGTAACAGCATCCAGCTTTGAAAATCCTCCTGTTGCTCTTCCCTTGACTATTACAGGTGCAGACTCATTCCCTCTTGTGGTAAATGCTTCTCCCCCTAAGCTGTTAATAGCTTGAACTAACGGACCAACTTGTCTTTTTCTTATTTGATAATCACCTGTAAAAACAGTATAACCCTGTACTAATGCAGCTGTCATCATTCCAAGCCGCAAGCTGGTTCCTGAATTCCCAACGTCTATTACATTTTCAGGAACTCTTGGAGTACTTCCGATTCCTTCAGCAATATAGCAATCATTTATCAAATCATAGCTTGCACCAAATGACTTGCACAAATTCACAGCTGATGTTGAATCGCTTGAGATAAGAGGATTTTTAATTGTACTTTTTCCATTTGCTAATGCCGCAAAAAATAATGATCTTATTGTGTGAGATTTAGAACCAGGAATACTAATTATACCACTTACATCTGATTTTGATACTTTTAAAAACATTAAAATCACCTACCATATTACTATATTTTTTTATATGTCCGTGCTACAAAATTCTACATTTATATGTTACTTTAAATATACTATTCAAGTCAAATATTTTTACATTTTTACCCATAAACAAAAAGATTTAACGGTACTATCAAGCTAATATACCTAAATTATTTACTAATTATTGTATCAAAAACTTATTTATAAACAAATATCTATATTTTCATTTAATAAAGTATCCCAAACCTATAGTTTTAAACTAGGAAAGTTTAGTAAAGAAAAACACAGAAGGGACTGCTTTAAAACATCAATTCACCATTTTTTACCTAAATATCTGGTATAGTCATATTTATATGTTTTGGTGGTGGAGGTCCAAAATACTGATAAAAGTTGCAAAGCAGTTTTCCATTGTATAGCTTTCTTTTCTTATCTGCCTTCTTGCCAAAAAACTTTTCAAATTCTAAATTTGAAGTAATCACATAATATGACCATGAGTCAAACTTTGTAAATACTTTGCCCATTTCTTTGTACAATCCATTAACATAATCCATTTCTCCTAACCTCTCACCATAAGGCGGATTGCACAGTATTACGCCGTATTTGTACCTTGAACTAATATCTGATACAGGCATTCTTTGCAAATGGATTGCATCCTCTACACCTGCTTTTTTAGCATGATATCTCGCTATACTTATAGCATTTTCGTCTATATCTGAGCCATGTATTCTAAGATCAATATCCTCAATTATGGCATCATATGCTTCATCTCTTGCCTCATCCCATAAATCCTGATGGATAAAGCTCCACTTTTCAGCATCAAAATCCCTGCCAAGCCCAGGTGCAATATTTTTTGCAATCATCGCTGCTTCTATTGGTATTGTTCCGCTGCCACACATTGGATCAAGCAAGACTCTATCCTTATTCCAATGACTTATCAGCAACATAGCTGACGCTAAAGTTTCCTTTATAGGAGCTCCTCCAACAAGTTTTCTATATCCTCTCTTATGAAGTCCTGGACCACTCGTATCAATAGTTAATGTAACTGTATCCTTAAGAATAGCAACCTCAATCTTATATCTTGGTCCGCTTTCTTCAAACCATTCACATTTGTATTTCTGCTTAAGCTTTTCTACAATAGCCTTCTTAACAATAGCTTGACAGTCAGAAACACTAAAAAGCTTTGAGTTAATTGAATAACCCTCAACTGGAAATTCAGCATTTTCAGGTATTATTTCATCCCATGGCAGTGCCTTAGTCTGTTCAAAAAGCTCATCAAAAGTAACAGCCTTAAAATCTCCAATTTTTAATTGCACTCTACTTGCAGTCCTAAGCCATATATTAGTCCTACAAATTGCCGCTTCATCTCCTGTAAATGTTATTTTTCCATCTTCCACTTTTTGTTCAAAATATCCAAGTTTCTTAAGTTCTCTAGCTGTAATTGCTTCTGTTCCAAAAACAGATACAGCTATTAACTGTAATTTACTCATACTAACCTCCACGCCCATTTGGGCACAAAATTTTGGTAAAGCCTTCGTGTAAAAACCTTTTGCTGGGTTATTGTGTATGTTTTTACATTACATATATCACTACACAGAAAAAACTACTTATAGAAAAATCTGAGTTATAGAAGTAAATTAATATTGGCTAAAAAAGACTATATTAATTAGTATTCACTATTTCAGAACAATCTTATTTTTAACTTTTTTATATTTGTTTACGGCTAAAATTTTAACAAAATATTCTATAACAATCAAGTGTGACAAGTGTATGCGTTAATTACCATAGAATCAAAATCCGATATAAATATATCAATCAACTTACGCAGTTGAAAATCGTAGGTGTTAAACTTATCAATGGAAAGTTTGGACACCGATAGATTTTTTAGGTGGGAAAGTCGAGTAGTTTACATAAAGTCACATAAACTTTAAAATATCACCGCTTTAAAATGGTCACTTAATTATTGCCATTATTTATAAAAAAATGTACAAATAAAATTATTCTTACAAACAAAATGACGTGTATTACCGTTGCACTTGCAATATATTTAGTTTTCTTTATCATGCTCACCACCATCTATTTTTCTAATTTCAAGCTCAAACCCTACATTTTCCAACATTCTATAACTATTATTACTATTTTTATATATTTTGCAGGAATAAAAATGAAATTATTCATTTTTATGATTGCAATTAACAAACTGTAATGATATAATCTATAAAGTAAAAACGTCAATTTCGTATGAAGTTTTTTAATATTTAATTTCCTGCGAAATACAAGTACATAGAGTTTATTATTTGGTATACAATGGAGTTACCATTAATCTAAGTATTTTTGATTTATGTTTAAAAACTCTCCTTGTAACCAAAGATATAACACATACAATTTTTTATTAATTATTAAAATTTAAAAAATACAGGAGGGTTATTTAAATGAAAATTCTACAAAATGTTATGGATCAAGTTATAAAAAGAAATCCTAACGAACCAGAATTTCATCAAGCAGTAGAAGAAGTTCTTGACTCATTAGAAGTTGTTGCAGAAAAGCACCCAGAATGGGTTGCAGCAGGAATATTCGACAGAATAGTTGAACCAGAAAGACAGATTTTCTTCAGAGTACCATGGGTTGATGATAACGGCAAGGTTCAGGTAAATCGTGGTTTCAGAATTCAATTCAACAGTGCAATCGGTCCTTACAAGGGTGGTTTAAGACTTCACCCATCAGTTAACGCAAGTATTCTCAAATTCCTTGGTTTTGAACAAATATTTAAAAACTCACTCACTAGTCTTCCAATAGGCGGTGGTAAGGGTGGTAGTGATTTCGACCCTAAAGGAAAATCAGACGGAGAAGTAATGAGATTCTGCCAGAGCTTTATGACAGAATTATCAAAGCATATCGGTGCTGACACAGACGTTCCTGCTGGAGATATCGGAACAGGTGCAAGAGAAATCGGATATATGTATGGTCAATACAAGAGACTAAGAAATGAATTTACTGGTATTTTAACTGGTAAAGGTCTTACTTGGGGTGGTAGCTTAGCAAGAACTGAAGCTACTGGCTACGGTCTCTGCTATTTCATGGATGAAGCGCTTAAGGCAAAGGGTAAATCCTTTAAGGGTGCTACAGTTGTAATTTCTGGTTCAGGTAACGTTGCAATATACGCTACAGAAAAAGCAACTGAATTAGGCGGAAAAGTTGTTGCATTAAGTGATTCAAACGGATACATCTATGATCCAGACGGAATCAAGCTTGATACAGTTAAGCAATTAAAAGAAGTTGAAAGAAAACGTATCAGCGAATATGTCAAAATTCACAAAAATGCAACATATACAGAAGGTTGTGCAGGTATCTGGAGCATCAAGTGTGATATCGCTCTTCCTTCAGCTACACAAAATGAAATTGACGAAGCATCTGCAAAACTGTTAGTTGCTAATGGTTGCTATGCAGTTGGAGAAGGTGCAAACATGCCTTCAACTCCAGGTGCTGTTGATGTATACTTACAGAACAAAATTATATATGGACCTGCAAAAGCTGCAAACGCAGGTGGCGTTGCTACTTCAGCTCTTGAAATGTGCCAGAACAGCATGCGTTATTCATGGACATTTGAAGAAGTTGA
>JAEWST010000130.1 GCA_023398105.1 Bacillota bacterium
TTTTAAGAAAGATACAGGCATTTTATATACGGCACAAGCATTACAGCGTAAGCTCTAGAAAACCAAAGCCCGCAAGGGTATTAACAGCCAGTAATTATATAAAACACCTGTATTTATATGCAATGAGGGTCCACCTATGACAAAAAAACCTCTTGTTGCCTGTGTTGCTTGTTTTTACTTAAAAACCACTACTGGAACACCGCTTTTCCTTGCTCTTGCAACCATATCTTTAGTACCTTTACTGCTGTCAATATCTTGATGTAATGAAATTTTTCTACTCATTTCAATATTTTTATTTCAAAGTACAAACTTTCTGCTTTTAACATTTATTCGGCATCCCTTACAAGCACAGCGTAAAGCCTTTTTAGGACTTCGCAACGGAATTAAAGCCAGTATCAAACTTAAAAACCCTTACATTTACCGTAATAGACACTGTTACATCAAGTGTAAAAGTTTTAAGAAAGATACAGGCATTTTATATACGGCACAAGCATTACAGCGTAAGCTCTAGAAAACCAAAGCCCGCAAGGGTATTAACAGCCAGTAATTATATAAAATACCTGTATTTATATGCAATGAGGATTCACCTATAACAAAAAAACTCTTGTTGCCTGTGTTGATTGTTTTTACTTAAAAGCCACTACTGGAACACCGCTTTTCCTTGCTTTTGCAACCATATCGTTAGTACCTTTACTGCTGTCAATATCTTGATGTAATGAAATTTTTCTACAATCGAAAAATTTCATTTTGAATCTAGGCGTTATAAAAAGAAGATAACTATATTTATTAATGACTTAATTTTAATGTGACACGTTATAGAAGGGATTTGAAAATATATGTCGAATACAAATTAAAGAATTATGAAAATCGCTATTTTGTTATTTTTATGGTCTCATATTTATACTTCTTATGTTTGACATACTCATTATAATTTAATAGTATTATTTAGGTTTTATATTATAACAAGGCAAAAAAATGTCCCCCACTTCTATAAGTGGCGGGTATCGCTTTGGTTTTTAGGCGGTGAGAATATATCCCGCCTCGCTTACACGCCGCTGATGTAATGAAATTTTTCTACAATTGAATAATTTCATTTTGAATCTAGGCGTTATAAGCTATTAAACAATTATACTTTTGAGTCCTTAAAATATAGTATTTGTTTTTTACTAGTTGCGGGCGGTTTTAGTATTGATGGACTTTTATATGCATAAGTTGATTGTTTAAATTGGAATTAAAGCAATACATTAATAATTACCCCAAATAGAATCCCTATAGCTGTAGAATGGAAAGGATATTTCCCTTTGTAGCTTAGAGGACAGTTCATTAAAACAAAGTGGGGTACTCTTAGGGAAAAGCAATATCGGAAAGAGAACAAGAAATCTGATTGCAATAGATGAGTGCTCAAATCAGTTAGCTTTATAAAAAGTTGATCTAAGCTTTCAAAAAGACAGATAACCTCAGCATAGCAAAGGTTATCTAAAGAGTGTTTGCCAAATTACTATATCGGAAGTGGAAGTGGAGGTTAGTATGAGTAAAGAAAAAAAAATTTTGGTTAATCCAGAAATTGAGGTGCCTTTTCACAATGGAATGGATTTTTGCGTTGGAACTGGACGAATGTTTTTAGCCCTGCACAAGGAATATTATGAGCAATTAAAAATGGTACAGGACGTAATTGGCTTTAAATATATTCGAGGTCATGGTTTGTTCTTTTCTGATATGGCTATTGTTCAAAGCTATAAGGATGAAATGGGGAGAGACGCAGTTGAGTATAATTTCACCTATTTAGATAGGGTTATTGACAGTTATTTAAGCCTTGGAATACGACCTTTCTTGGAACTGGGTTTTATGCCAGAGCACATGGCTTCTTCTGCAGAAACTACTACATTAGCATGGAAGGCAAATATTACACCGCCAAAAAACCACAAGGATTGGACAGATTTAGTGCAGGCAACCTTAAGACATCTCCTTGAACGCTATGGAAGGGAAGAGGTACTGCAATGGCCTATTGAGGTGTGGAATGAACCAAATCAGCTGGAGTTTTGGAAGGATGCCGATATGCAGGCATATTTCACACTATATGAACATACAGCACTAGCAGTAAAGGAAGTAGAACCTGCTTTTAAAGTGGGCGGACCTGCTATCAGCGGCAACATGGATGAACTTTGGATAGGTTCTTTTCTTGAGTATGTTCGTGATAAGAAGCTTCCTTTGGATTTCATATCAAGACATAATTATATACCATATCCTCCTAATAAGCTGGGGCGTTATTCATATGTAAAGCTTAGCGATATTGATTTTTGGTTTGAGCCACTAGATAAAACAAAAGAACTAATTGATAGTTTTCCTGAATTCAGAGGAATTGATATACATATTACAGAATACAGCACTTCATACTTGCCTAATTGTACAATCCATGACACTAATCTTAATGCGGCTTATATTGCGGCTCTTTTATCACGCCTTGGCGATAAACATGTATCATATACATATTGGACCTTTAGCGATGTTTTTGAGGAAAAAGGAGTGCCTTTCACTCCGTTTCATGGTGGTTTTGGAATGGTAGCAAATAATTGTATTCCAAAGCCTACCTTTTGGACATTTGCTTTCTTTAAAAAGCTTCAGGGTAAATGTGTCTATCGTTCTGAGGAAGCAATTATTATGCAATTGTCAAACGAGAACTACCGTGGGGTGTTGTGGAACATAGATTTTAATTATGATGGAGAATTAATGGATATTGAGATGGAGTTTCCAGTTAAATACGAGGAGTATTGCTTAATTACGAAAACAGTCGATGAAGAGTGTTGCAATCCTCTAAAACTTTGGCATGACATGGGGGAGCCTGCAAATCTATTGCCAGAACAGACAGCTCTGTTGAAGGAACATGCGGTACCGCTGATTAAGTCAGAATGTATTGAACCAACAGAAGCTAAAATAAATATTAATATTTCATTAAAAGCTAATGCTGTTATTTATTTTGAATTGAACCGCATAGAAAGAAAGAACGATAGGGGATATTCCTATGAGAGAACTCTAAAGGGGGAGCTATAATTTATATAAGATTGGACATTTTCTAAACTAATAACTAAATCTTTATAAGAAGTTCATTGTGGTAATCATACAAAAAGTTCCAACAACATTAATTGATTAAAAATATTAGTGTTTTGGAACTTTTAAATTTGAGTAGACACATAAAATACGAATGATATAACGAGGCAAGAAAATGTCCCTCACTTGTTATAAGTGGAGAGCACCGCTTTGGTTTTCAGGCGATGAGAATATCTCCCCCCTCGATGAAACGCCGCTGATGTAATAGCTCGAAAATAAAGTATGTACAAACAAGGTGTATTTGTACATCGAAAAATTTTATTTTGAATCTAGGCGTTATAAAAAATATATTTTCAGAGCAAATTTGTTGTTAATGATGCTTGTTTGATACTATAATATAATATATGAATGTAACGCTAAATGGAGGCTTTTTTGAAAAAATTAAGATATTTACTGACAATCGTATTACCTTTAGTAGTGTTTATTTTTATTATGGTTATGGTAATTAATCAATATACCAATAAATTTGACAGCTATGTGTATTATAAAATTTCAAGTTTTATTACACCTGGTTTGACAGAGTTAATGAAACTTATTACTTTTTTTGGCTCATCAGAATTCTTAATATCTATAGCAGGAATTCTCCTTATCTTTTTATTTGCAAATAAAAATTACTCATTTAATATTTCAATGATTATTATTAATCTCATACTTTCAGCAATTATTAATGAAGGCCTAAAACGTATTATTCAAAGAAGCAGACCTGATATTTTAAGGCTTATTGATATTCACGGATATAGCTTTCCAAGCGGACATTCAATGGTTTCTATGAGTTTTTATGGCTTTCTTATTTTCTTGTGCCTTAGAAAATACAAAACAAAATGGAAATATATTACAATTTTATTATTTGCTATATTAATTCTATCTATTGGAATTAGCAGAATATACTTGGGTGTACATTTTGCAAGCGATGTTTTAGGTGGATTTTGTCTTGGTATAACATGGATAGGTGTTTTTAGTAATTTTATTGATTTGAGATATAACGAGGCAAGAAAGTGTCCCCCACTTCTATAAGTGACGGGTACCGCTTTGGTTTTCGGAGGGGAGGAAACAAATGAGCTTTATTGATTTGTCACAGACAATTGAAAACGGTATGCCAGTATATCCTGGGGATTCAAGCATGAAATTGGTACAAACCCGAATATACAGCTTAGATAAATATAACAATCACAGGCTTGAAACTGAAATGCATGTAGGAACTCATGTGGATGGACCAATGCACATGCTAGATACAAACACATATTTATGTGACTTTGACTTGGAAAATTTTTGTGGTAAAGGGTGTATTATTCGTTCCCCGAATGAAAGTTTAATAAAGCTGAAAAATTCGCACTTTGATATTGTTAATGGGAAAGAAATTGTTCTGCTGCATACTGGAATGAACAAATACTATGGCTTAGAGGAATATTACACCAAGCATCCCATAGTAGATATGACTTTTTGTGAAATGCTGGTTAGAAATAGAATAAAAGTACTTGGCATTGATATGCCCTCACCAGACAGATTTCCATTTGATGTTCACAAATATTTGCTGAGCCATGGTGTTTTAATTTTAGAGAACCTCACTAATTTGGAAAAAATCAATGACAAGGATAGTTTTGAAGTGATGGCTTTTCCAATGAAAATTAAGTCTGATTCATGTATGGTCAGAGCAGTAGCTAGAGTTTTATAATAGCTTTTCAAATATGACTAAAAAGCCTCTGGAGAGGTTGGTATAAAGATATTACAAATACTACATAGGAGGTGACTAAGTCCATGTGAATTTTTGTAAGAAATAAACATGGACATACTTATGAACAAATATCTTGAACAATTTTATGTGGAGTATAATTTATTTGAAAAAGAATATTTACCAGAAGAGGAGCAGGAAAGACTAAATTCATTAAGTGTTGATAGTGATGAACAACCTTTTGAAAAGTATGATTATGAGGCTAACGGCTCATTTGAATATCGGTTCTTTAAAAAGATACCATTAGAGTTGTCTGATATAGAACTAAATAATATTATTTTATATAATCTGTTACAGCAAACAAAAGAAGTAAATAAAAAACAGACAGTAATTAAGAATATTATGATTTTTTGGCTTATACTAACTATTATAGTTGTTTTGTTAATAATGTTATAAATTATTTCAAACCTAAATAGATGATTTGAATACTAAATATAGGTAGGAGTATTGAAAAATGTATTATGTTTATATTTTAGAATGTGGAGACAATACCCTATATGCTGGGTATACAGATGATTTAGTTAAGAGAGAAAAAGTACATAATCAGGGAAAAGGAGCTAAGTATACCCGTGCCAGACTGCCTGTCAAATAGTGTATAGTGAAAATTTTGAAAACAAATCAGATGCAATGAAGAGAGAATACAGAATTAAGCAATTATCAAGGGAAAAAAAGGAAGAGCTAATTAGAAACAATACCAAAGCATAATAAAAAGGTATATAATGAAATCATATCAAGGATATAGTATAATTTGTATAGTCAATAGATTGACTTTTATTATAAGAGGATTTGGGGAGGAAATTTATGCCAGAATTAAAAGATGCACAAATCAGAAGAAAAGAACTTGAACAAAAAAAGAGAAAGGAAAAGCTCGAAAAAGAATTTGCAAATGAACAAGAAATTCAAAATAAGATTTTTACTACAATAGAAAAATATACAGATTCAACAAATAAAGCTCAAATAATTATAGATGGGAAACTACAATCTTTATATATTGGCTTAATAGACAGCGATAAAAGAGAGCATAAAACAGTTTTGTTATCGTCAGAGGATTATAAGGCGTTGTTTAGTCAGATAGATTCAATAGAAGGTGCAATAGTAAAAAATAATCTTTTTGAATATGTTGATAATCATCAGGATATAAAGCAATTATATGATAATAAGTATCATGTCATTTATGGATGGTCATTATTGGCAGATAAAATTTATCTGGAAGTTATATGGTAAAAAACTCAAAATGCTCACGTTATAAGGCACTTGTAATTACTAGTATTGGCAGTTTTGGCTAAATGGAGTGGACAAATGCTCAGAAATATTATTTTTTTGAAAGTACTAATATTTTTTGATAAATAGTAGAAATTTTATATAATAATTGCCACAGCACTTTATTTTTTAAATTGCAAATTTTTAGTAATATACTCATTTTTCCCACATAAAATCTATCGGTGTGGGAGACTTAACGTATTATAGAGGAAATATGGATATTCTAATTGATTTAGAAGCAACTTGCTGGGAAAGGAATGAAAAAAATAAACACCCATATTCTGAAATTATTGAAATATGTGCTATTGCTATAAATGCCAGTTTTGAGATAATTGATGAATTTTCTGAGCTTATAAAGCCGAAAGTGGAGCCTGAGTTATCTGAATATTGCATAGAACTTACAGGAATTACCCAACAAAACATTGATAGTGCAAGAAGCTTTGAAGAGGTTATCAAAAGCTTTGATGACTGGCTATTTAAGCTTGAAAAAAAAGATAATCCAATTAAAATGATAGCATGGGGTAATTACGATCAAATTTTGTTGCGTAAAAACCTACTTATGAGTAATGCTACAGGCGAAGTCAGAAAATATTATAAAAGATTTATTAATTTGCAGGCAAGGTTTGAGAAGCTAAAGCATATTAGTGACGGTAACTGCAAATTGACTAAAGCAATGTCTATTATTGGACAATCCTTTGAAGGAAAGGAACACAGAGGCATGGCAGATGCAAAAAATATGCTTAAGGTTTATAAATATTTGTGCTCTTATAAAACAAGATAATATATTTCTGATAATAGCATTCTAATAAATACAAGTTCTAGGGGGTGCCTTATTTTTTATGTTATTAACTCAACTTTCCCACCCAAAAAAATCTATCGGTGTTCAAACTTATCAATGGTTTGTTGCCGAAATAGTTGCATGAATTAGTAATGGCTTATCTCAGCATTTTAGCCGCCTTTCCACTTTCACCATCCATGGTTCATAGTGTGGTAAAACCGACATCGTTTCGGTTTTTCAGCAAAAAACTTAGAGCTTGCTGAACAATTGAAATATATATGAATACTAAAATCTTTGTATTAATTCAGCAAGCTTTATTCGCTCAACTAATACATGCAATTATTTCTAACCCAACGTTCCATTGATAAGTTTAACACCTACGATTTTTAACTGGGAAAATTGAGTTATTAATGTCTTAAGAGATTTTAGTGGAAGTGAAAAAATGAATACCACTGTTAAATAGAGATTTTAAAAGAAATTCTAAAAAAATAGCTGATTTGTAAAAAACTCCGTCTTCAAATAGAAGCGGAGTTTTTGGTGCGCCATCACGGGTTCGAACCGGGGACACCCTGATTAAGAGTCAGGTGC
>JAEWST010000143.1 GCA_023398105.1 Bacillota bacterium
TATTAGAGGGAGTACTTCCTGCTGATGTAATGCTGAGACGAAAGGATAATAATCTTGAGATAAGCATAAAGAATACTGAGGACAAGCTTATAGTAAGCAATCACTTCTATAGTGATAGTTACAAGGTCGAACAAATAGAGTTTGCCGACGGTACAGTGTGGGATGTTGATTTTGTTAAGAAGGCTGTTTTAGACATTAAAGGTTCTGATGAGGATGATAATATACAGGGCTGTGATGATAATGAAAGCATTGATGGAGCTGAGGGATATGATACTATCAACGGAAATGGTGGAGATGATATTATTTATGGCGGAGCTGATGATGATACTATCAGCGGTGGCAAAGGTAATGATTCTCTTTATGGAGATGAAGGCTATGACAAGCTTTACGGAAATGAAGGTTCAGATGTATTAGACGGAGGAACAGGAAATGACTTCCTTAAAGGTGAAGTAGGAAATGATACCTACATATTTGGAAGAGGCTACGGACAAGACACCATTGAAGAGTGGGATAATACAATTGGAAATGTTGATACGGTGAGCTTTAAGGATGGAATTTTGCCCTCAGAGGTATCTGTATCAAGAAAAGACAATAATCTAGAAATGCTTATAAACGGAACTACAGACAAAATAATAGTTAAGAATTATTTTAGTACAGACATAGTTTATAAAGTTGAACAGATAAAATTTGATGATGGAACAATATGGGATGCTAAATATATAGAGAATGCGGTTAGATATATAACCGGAACATCTAATGCAGATACTCTCACTGGTTTTAATGACCAAGATAATATAATGGATGGTCAGGATGGAAATGATACTATTACAGCAGGTAAAGGAACGGACGTTTTAAAAGGTGGAGCCGGAGATGACAAGCTATATGGTCATGACGGAAATGACACAATTGATGGCGAAGCTGGAAACGATTATCTTGAGGGAGGGGCAGGCAACGATACATATAATTTCAGCAAAAATTGGGGTGTTGACACAATTTATGAATACGACACAACTTCTTCTAATAATGATGTTGTTCAATTTAGTGATAGTTCACTAAACCTCATATTTACTAAGGATGGTAACAATCTCAATATTTCTGTTTGTGGAACAAAGGATTTATTGACTATTAATTCATGGTATTCTAGTAATTCATATCAAATTGAAGAATTCAAGGCTGAAGATGGCAGAGTGTTAAAAAACACAAATGTCGAGCAGCTCATTCAGGCAATGGCAGACTTTTTAGCAAAGAATAGTATGACATGGGAACAGGCAATTAATGAGAAACTAGATGAGGTTAAGACTATATTAAATCAGTTCTGGTTATAGAAGTAGTTCAAAAATGACTATTCTATATTTGGTACATAAATCAATGTTTCCACCAAGTGGACTAGTGTATGTACCAAATGGACTAGGCAGAAAAACGAAGATAACAGGAGATAATAGCATTAACGTAATTGCCTAATATTCCTTGTGAATTTAGTAACAATTTATAGTATAATTAGAATGAAAACATACTGCAGTGGTTCTTGTGTAACCTGTTGGGATAGATTATAATGTGAGCATGTGGTAAATATTTGTAATTACAATCATTGGTCACAAGGTTATTAGAGAGGAGGTCAAGACATGTCTGATTTTTATGTAATAGTTTTTTTAGTAGGAGTATTTTATACTGTTATTTCATTAATTATTAATGGAATTTCAGGTTCCCTTCATTCAAATGGTGATTTTGGAGCCGATATAGGTGGTCATCACGGACATATTGATAGTGGGCATGTCCAAGCTGATACCAGTCACGCAATACATTCTGCTGATGGGAGCCAGGTTGGAAATGTTGATAGCCAGCAGGGACAATCTGTTGGTGAGGGGTCAGGATTTTCCCATAGTGTAATAGCTTGGTTTTCCCTAGTATTAAATCCAATAGTTGCAGTATCCTTTTTAACTGTTTTTGGTGGTATGGGTATATTAGGTGAAAGTTACTTTATGTGGGATGGTATTATTACTTTAATTTGTGCGGCAGGATCAGGAGTACTTGTTTCAACATTGTTATACAATTTTGTAGCAAAACCTATTTACAGAAGTGAGAATACTTCAAATGTGTCCAGAGAAATGTTAATCGGCACTGCTGCAGAAGTTTCAACAGATATACTTACCGATAGCTTTGGAACTATTACGTACACGGTAAATTCGTTAAGGTTTAATGCACCTTCAAAGCATATTGAGGGTAAGGCTGTTAAGCAGGGTCAAAAAGTAGTTATATGTAAGATAGAGGACAATATCTTTTACATAAGTGAAATACCAAGTATGTAATAGTGTTAGAAATAAAATATTGAAAAAGAAAAGGAGCATTTAAAAGATGGGAGATTATTCAATTTTCGTAATACCGGCTATAATTGTAGTAGTACTATTATTTTTATTAATTAGCTTATTTAACATGTACAAGAAGGTACCGCAGGACAAAGCTTTAGTAGTTACTGGTTTTAGAGGCAGAAGAGTTATTACAGGCGGAGGCGGCATTGTTATACCAATGCTTGAAAGAATTGATGTTATATCTTTGGAAAACATGCAGATAGACATTAGAATTGACGGTGCACTTACATCACAAGGTGTTGGAATAGTTGCAGATGGTGTAGCTGTTGTAAAGGTTAAGTCTGATAAAGAGTCTATATTATCTTCAGCTGAACAGTTTAATACATCAAAAGGTTTAGATTATATGCTGGGCATTATTTCAAAGACAACTCAACAGGTACTTGAAGGTAAGCTTCGTGAAATAGTTTCAAAAATGACAGTTGAGGAAATTTACAAGGACAGAGAGACTTTTGCATCACACGTACAGGGTGTTGCAGCAACTGAACTGCAGAGTATGGGTCTTGAATTGAAGGTTTTAACTATCAAGGACATATCTGATAAGAACGGTTACTTAGAAGCTCTTGGAAAGCCTAGAATTGCAGAAGTAAAGAGAGATGCTCAGATTGCAGAGGCAGAAGCAACAAAGGAAACAAAAGTAAAGACTGCTGAAGCTAACAGAGAGGGAGAAGCTGCAAGAATTCAATCTGAAACAAAGATTGCAGAAGAAAACAAGAATAAAGAGCTAAAAGTTCAATCCTATAACAAGGATCAACAGACAGCAAAGGCTGACGCAGACCTTGCTTACGAAATACAAGCCAATATTGTTAAAAAAGAAGTTGCTGAGACTGCAATGCAGGTTGAGATAACAAAGAAGCAGAAGGAAATTGAATTAGCAGAGCAAGAAGCTCTCAGAAAAGAAAAGGAATTGGAAGCTACTATTAAAAAGCAAGCAGATGCAGATAACTATCAAGCTACAAAGATTGCAGATGCAAGCAAGTATAGAGAAGTTGCAGCAGCAGAGGCAAGATCCCGCGCTATTGAGATGGAAGGTGAAGCTAAGGCAAAGGCAAAGAGAGCAGAAGGTATGGCTGAGGTAGAGATTATCAAGGCAAAGGGTGAAGCTGAGGCATCAGCTATGGCTAAAAAAGCAGAAGCCTTCAAGCTTTACAATGATGCAGCTGTTACTCAGATGATAATTGAAAAGTTACCTGAGATTGCAAATGCAATAGCGAGCCCTCTTGCTAAAACTGAAAAGATTGTTATTGTTGACAATGGCAACGGCGGAGAAGCAAAAGGTGCAGCAAAGGTTACAGGATATGTAACTGATATAATTTCACAGCTTCCAGAGAGTGTTGAAGCAATTACTGGACTAAATGTTTTAGATTTATTGAAAAAAGGCGGTATTAATAAAGCTGGAGAAATAATCAATGAAGTAAAGAACGGGGAAGTTAAATAATTAAATTTAAAGCTTAGGATAGTAAATTAAGCTTGAATTAAATAGTTTTTGTTAAGTTTCGTACGGTAAAGCACGAAAAGGGGTACACCACCGCGGGTGTATAACTTTTCGTGCTTTTTTTGTGGTATTAGCTGCTAAAAAGCTGATTCTGAGTAGAACAATTGTGCACTTAAATAAAATTATACGTGTACCACTTTACTGAAAGGAGGTTTTCTATATGAAGCTAAATGGGAAGTTTATTGAACTTAATTACGAAGTATCTCTGCTGGATTTTTTACAACAAAACAAATATGATATTTCAAAAATTGCTGTTGAGCTTAATGGGGATATTGTTTCAAAAGCACAATATATAAATGTTGTACTTCACGAGGATGATACTTTAGAAGTTGTCAGTTTTGTGGGAGGAGGCTAAATCCAACGTAACAAAACTTGATTTAAGCAGGACAAAACGAAAACAAAAATACAGGAGGTGTATGAGTCCACAGGAAAAACAAAACTGTATATAAGCAGGCTTGTGTGGAATGTGGATAGGGATGAAAATTAAACTTAATGAAAGGCTATTAGAAACAAACTGTTTTACAGTATATGAGCTGTGTGATAAGCTGTGCAAAAATTTTTATAAAGAAAGAGACGTAATTATTGTTAATGGATATCAGATAACTGAAGACCTTGAGCTAACTGAGCAGGATGAAATTTATACAATAAAAAAGGGTGTTATGCCTGAAGAAAATCAGTTGGAAAGTATGATGGTAGCACGACATACACCAAAGGTTCATTCCGTGGTAAAAAAAGCCAAGGTAGCTATTGCAGGTCTTGGTGGATTGGGATCTAATGTGGCAATAATGCTTGCTCGATCAGGTGTTGGAAATTTGTTGCTAGTGGATTTTGATATTGTGGAGCCAAGTAATTTGAATAGGCAAAGCTATTACATAACCCATTTAGGGCTTCCCAAGACTATTGCACTACAGCAACAGATTAAGGAAATCAATCCATTTATAAATGTAATAACTGAAACTGTCAGGGTTGAGGAGGAAAATGTAGAGGAATTATTTAAGGGTTATGATGTCATTTGTGAGGCTTTTGACAATGCAACAGCAAAGGCTATGCTAGTAAATACTGCTTTAGAACGAATACGGAAGGTTAAGGTAGTAGCAGCATCAGGTATGGCAGGCTATGAAAGCTCAAATCTGATAAAAACTGAAAGGAGAATGAAAAATCTGTACGTATGTGGAGATTTTGAAAATGAAGCCCGAATAGGATATGGATTAATGGCACCTAGAGTACTGCTTTGTGCAGCTCATCAGGCAAATATGATTATTAGGCTGTTACTGGGGATTGAAGAGGTTTAAAACAATATTTGTTTCTGACATAAAATGAGATGTTTGATTTTATCAGATAAAGATTTAATAGCGATTTATTAATTAAAATTTATAGGAGAAGTTAAAATGACAGATAAATTAATTATTGGTGGACATGAGTTTGGTTCAAGATTTATATTGGGTTCTGGAAAGTTTTCCCTTGAATTGACCAAAGCGGTTATAGAAAATGCACAGGTAGAAATGATAACTGTAGCACTAAGACGTGCAAATATTGGAGGAGAAGAAAATATTTTAGATTATATTCCTAAGGATATAGTATTGCTACCCAACACCTCTGGTGCTAGAACTGCAGAAGAAGCTGTTCGAATTGCCAGACTTGCCAGAGAAATTGGCTGTGGGAATTTCATTAAAATAGAGGTTATAAAGGATTCTAAGTATTTGATGCCAGATAATTATGAAACAATAAGGGCGACAGAAATACTTGCAAAGGAAAACTTTATTGTCATGCCGTATATGTACCCAGACTTAAATGTGGCTAGGGCGTTAGAAAGTGCTGGAGCTACTGCTATTATGCCACTTGGTGCTCCTATAGGCAGTAATAAGGGATTATTGACCCGTGATTTTATAAAAATGCTGGTAGACGAAGTCAATCTTCCAATTATAGTAGATGCAGGGATTGGGAAACCATCACAGGCTTGCGAAGCAATGGAAATGGGAGTTTCAGCAGTTATGGCGAACACAGCTATTGCAACTGCAAAGGATGTAGCAATTATGGCAAAAGCCTTTAAGCTTGCGGTTGAAGCAGGCAGAGCGGCTTATTTGGCAGGTCTTGGTCGTGTGCTTGAATATAAAGCAGAAGCGTCAAGCCCATTGACAGGTTTTTTGCAGGATTAGACTTAAGAATAGCAGCAATACTAATTGTACAAACGCAAAAAACAATGATAAAAAGAGGAGTGGCTATATGACAAACGATAAAAGTAGCATCATGCAGTATTTAGAAGGCATGGAAGCAATTGATTCTGATATTATGAATAGGGTGCTGGATTTAACTCAAAAGTATGAATATCAACAATATACTGTAAGAGATGTAGAAAAGGCACTATCAAAAGAGGTGCTGTCTGTAGAGGATTTTGCTGCAATTTTGTCTCCAGTTGCAGAAGCTAATTTAGAACAATTGGCTCAAAGGGCAAAGCTAGAAACAAGGAAGCACTTTGGAAATTCTATTTCTATATTTACACCGCTTTATATATCGAATTATTGTGAAAACAATTGTGTATACTGCGGTTTTAACTGCAAAAATAAAATTAATAGAGGAAAATTAACAATAGAAGAGATTGATAAAGAGCTTAGAACTATTGCAAAAACAGGCCTGAAGGATATATTAATCTTAACTGGAGAAGCACCAAAAAAATGTGGTGTTACATATATTGGTGAAGCTATTAAGCTGGCTAAAAAATATTTCTCAACTATCAGTGTTGAAATTTTTTCATTAAATACTCAAGAGTACAGGTATATTAGAGATTGCGGTGCGGATTTTGTTTGTGTTTATCAGGAAACCTATAACCTTGAGACTTATGAGAGAGTTCATTTAAGTGGTCCTAAGAGGATATTTCCATATAGATTTGATTCCCAAGAACGTGCTCTAAAGGCAGAAATGCGAGGAGTGGCTTTTGGTGCCTTACTTGGGATGTATGATTTTAGAAAGGATGCCTTTGCAACAGGTGTTCACGCATACCTGTTGCAACAAAAATATCCTCATGCAGAGATTTCCTTTTCTGTTCCAAGATTACGCCCCTATATTAATAATTCTGGTAATAGTCCTAAAGATGTCTATGAGCCACAACTGTTGCAGGTTATGTTGGCTTATCGCCTTTTTATGCCCTTTGCCAGTATTACAATTTCAACAAGGGAGAGAGCAAAATTTCGGGACAACGCAATAGGGCTGGTTGCAAATAGAGTTTCGGCAGGAGTAAAAGTAACAGTAGGCGGGCATGAGGAAGAGGCAAAGGGTGATGAGCAATTTGAAATATCTGATTTCAGAGATGTGGAGGAAATACATAAAATGATAATTTCAAGGGGTTTGCAGCCTGTTTATACAGATTACATCAGCGGCGTTTCATCGAGGCGGGAGATATTCTCACCGACTGATAACCAAAGCGGTGACCGCCACTTATAGAAGTGGGGGACATTTTCTTGCCTCGTTATATCTAAGCTGGAAAAATGCGAAGTCTACATTTCCTGCATTCATCGTTCTCTTCGCATAGCAAAAAACTGCGAGCAGCTTTTTGCGGATTTGTGCGATAAAGCAATGAGCATATACTTTTTCATTACTTAAATAAAATATTCTGAGTTTAATCAGTTATGCTGAGGATTAACTATACAGTAAGAGTATTGCATAGCTGGTTATACAATTATTTTAAAGTGTATTATATGCAGTGATTGAGAAAGTGAGTCTTATCTTTGAATTATAAGGAATGCGGAGTAAACAAGAGGTGTTTCGTCGAAGGAGGAAAGTAAAAAGTGATTATTTGTGTAACTGATAGACTGCATTGTCAAGGAAATTTTCTTGAGAAAATTGAACAAATTGCAGAAGCTCTGCCTTATAGCATTATTTTAAGAGAAAAGGATTTACAGCTAAATGAGTATGAAAAGCTGGCAATAGAGGTATCGAGAATATGCCATAGCTACAATGTACCCCTTGTAATAAATTCGCATATTAGTATTGCAAAAAAAATAAAGGCTTCTAATATTCAGCTTCCTATGGAAATATTTCTGGAGCAAAGAGAGGAACTGAGTAATTTCAAAAATATTGGGGTTTCTGTACATTCTGTTGAAGAAGCAAAATTGGTAGAAGGTATGGGTGCAGACTATATAATTGCAGGGCATATTTTTCCAACAGACTGCAAAAAGGGAGTTCCTCCCCGTGGACTTGATTTTTTGAAGATAATATGCTCAGCAGTTGATATCCCAGTGTTTGCAATAGGTGGAATAAATGGCGATAACATTATTGATGTGTTAAATTGCGGAGCAACGGGTATTTGCTTGATGTCTCAGTTGATGAAGTGTGATAATCCAGAAGAGGCTATAGGCAGTCATCGAAAGCTTTTTGAGTGTTGCAAATGCATTCGTAATTCTGAGCTTGATGTACACTAAAAAATAATAAAAATTTCTGTATTCGGTATTTATAATACTAGTTCCTAGCACTTACTGATACTAGCAACTATTTCGGCAACAAACAATTGGTAATTCTACCTCGTCAATAGATTTTTTATATGCGAAGTTTGAGTAATTAACTCAAGTTGCCCAGTAGAAAATTGTAGGTGTTGATACTTATCAAATAAAAAATTAAATAATTTCATAAAAATAAGTAGGTTTACTGAATAACAAACCATTGATAAAATTGAGCATGGATAGACTTTTCATTGTGAAAGTTGAGTTGATAATCTATATAAAGTGGCTGAATAGTAGCATGTTTCAAAATTAAACAAAAGCATCCGACTATTGACATATCGACAATAGCTGGATGCTTTTTATTTATCTTTTCATTTAATAATGCTAACACACCTTGTATTACTAGGCTTTGAGAAGTATATTCAACTGCGAAGTTTATTCGGTTTTAATTGCTTCCAACGCACTGAGTTTCATAGCCCTTCTTGCGGGTGAAAAACCTGAAACGAGTCCAATTAAGATAGCAAAAGCAATGGAAAGAAGTGCCAGCCAAGGAGGTATTGAGGATAGCCTGCTTTCGGGACCTCCCATACCCATACCCATTCCCATACTGAGCATGCCCCCATTTTCGGAATTCATAAAACTCCTTCCGACGGTGTTTATAGCGAAGGAAGCAAGATAACTAAAAATAACACCGATACAGCCTCCCAATAAGCCTATGATACCAGCTTCTAGTAGAAACAACTGTCTTATATTTCCCATTTTGCAGCCAAGAACCTTCATTACGCCTATTTCACGAGTTCTTTCATAGATAGACATTATCATTGTATTAGTTATGCCAAGAGCTGAAATAATGAGGGATATAGCACCAATGGCTCCAAGCACTAATTGAATGGTCTGAGACTGCTTCTGCATGGATTTTCGCATATCTGCAAGGCTGTTGGTCCCATAGCCCATGTCATCAATTGCTGACTGAATTCGGTCAACGTCTTTGATTTTATCCACCATTACCATGAGGCGCTCAAAACCCTTAGTGTTACTGCTGAAACCAAAAACCTGGTTCTGACTACCTTGAGCTTTGGTAGCATCCTTCATAAGCTTTTGAAGATTGAGATAATCCATGAATACATAATCATCCTTCTGCCAATCATTAGTCGCATTTAAAATTCCTACACCCTTTATTTTATAGAGTTTAGGAGCTTTTTCAGAAGTGTCAGATCCACCTGCACCCTGCTGTTGCCGTTTTTCACCGTAACTCATGTCAAAGGTTGCCTCGATTTTATCGGTCAATATATCAACAGCAGGTGTTCCATTTACTGAACCATATCGGCTTTTTGGATTGAAAAAATAATGAGGGATATTACAGCCTACTACTATTTTGTTAGAATCGCCTTCCTGAAGCAAACGACCTTGAGCAATAGGGTAATCAAAATTTGGCATTGATTTTATATCAATTCCCATAACCTGAACATACGCCATGTACTTACCTGATATAAGCTTCATGCTTCCTTCAATAATTGGAGTTACTCCCCGAATACCTTCAATTTTACTTATTTTTGCAATGGCTGCATCATCAAGAACTATTTCCTTTGGTGCACCGCTAGAGTTATCTGGATTATTTCTGTACTTGGTAACATTAATTATATTAAGGTTACCCATTTGCTTTAATTGGGCTTCAAAACTCTCATTCATACCTATTCCCAAAGAAACCATAACAACAATGGCTGCAGTTCCTATGACAACACCAAGCACAGTTAGAATTGTTCTTGTTTTTCTTCTGAAGAGATTCTTTAAACCCATTAAAAATATATCAAAGTTCCTCATCTATCATGAATTCCTTTCTTGCTTTTATTTTCTTACGAATAACCAATACAGTAATGAGTGTTATTACAACAAGAATTGCTCCTCCTGCGATATAAGCCCATATTGGAAGCTTTTTTTCTGTTTCCTGAGGAGGGATCATTCCTTCGACATCATGAGGAGGTTCTACAGGCATTTCTAAGGCGTTAAAAGCTATCTCTTTTTTTACCTCCTGTTTTTTTCCATCTGCATCTTCATAGGAGAAAACAAGAAACCCTTGTACAGGACCTGCCGCTTCGGGAGTAACTGCACCATCAAAAGAATCTGTTTTTCCAGGTTCAAAATTACCTACATAATAGCTTGTTCCTTCAACTCTAAAATTGCCTTCAAGCTTTACAAGCAAATTGTACAATGTAGATTTGCCCATATTATAGAAACTTACATTAATTGGTAGCGGAGAACCTAAATAGGCTTCTGGAGGGAAGCTGAGATCTCCTACCACCAAACGTGGTGTCTGAAGAAGTGGAATTCCTACAACATCCTTAGTTGTATAAGGGTTTCCTTTTTCATCCTCATACTCATAATTTATGCTAATCATATACTGCTTGGGAGCAGCATCTGATTTAGACGAGAAGCTGACTTGTTTTTGAACACTGCCTTTTGGAGCGATGCTGTCAATGTAAAAAGAGTTTGAATTAACGGTTGAAAAGGTACCGTCATCGGAACTAAGGGTTACTTTTACGTTGCCGATGGTGGATGACTTACTGGTATTCAATATTGATAGATTCAGCATAAAGGGCTGTCCTGCATTAATGATTTCTGGATTAACACTGTACTTGTCAATAATGAGTCTAGGGACAGACTTACCAGTTGTATTTTCTACATTCAGTCCTACATACTGCATGATTGTCTGTTTGGTCACATTGCCGTCAACAGGAGCATCATATTCAACATTCAGTGATACAGCATAATTCTTTGTTGTCGCTTCATCTGAAACGTAAAGCTGAAATTGAACATTCTTTGACTCGCCTTTTTTAAGTAGCGGAATTATAATTGTATTTTGGGTTCTTGGTATCAGTTCCTTGTCGGCCGATACCGTCACTTTTACATTACGAGCGTCAGATGAACCTGTATTTGCTACATCAAAAGACACTGCCGCACTATCACCAGGTGCAAGAGTGGTTTCTTGTGATACAATATTCTTTAGCTCTACATTGGTATGTGAATTCTCCGATACCACGCTATAAAAAAATTCTATTTCATCGGAATATACTAAGCCAGAATTATCTGAATAATCAACTTTTACTTTTAAGCTGTTTACCCCTGTTTCAATTTTGGAGGAAGCAAACAAATTAAATGAAAATATGGCCGATTTGCCAGAATATATTATTGCTTGATTTTTTTTGTTTGTATTGCCGATAATACTTGCTCCGTCATTTTTTAATCCAAGTAACGTGACTGTTACATTTTTTGCAGATAGGGCACCGTTGTTTTCCAAGGCTACATCTAGCTTGAAATCCTTTCCAGGAAGTACAGGTGAAGGATTGGTTGAGACTGTTTTTAAATCTAGCCTTG
Organism: Bacillota bacterium; assembly: GCA_023398105.1. Lineage (GTDB taxonomy): Bacteria > Bacillota > Clostridia > Acetivibrionales > DSM-1351 > Ruminiclostridium. The sequence continues at coordinate 11,664 of JAEWST010000143.1, forward strand.
GAAGTTGACTGCCTTCAATGGTCTTTAAATAACCGGTTTCTGTATTGCTGAAATAATCTCCTGAAGCATTATAGTACTGGAGGTTAAATTTTATAGGATAGGTTTTAGGCGCTCCACCAGATGATATTTTGAAGGTGAATTTAACACTTTTGGTTTCCTTTGGCTGCAGAGCATCCAGCGTCTGAGATAGATTCATTGCTTCAATGGTAATTGGAGCAGAGTCGTCAAATACTGGAGAAATTACAATGTTTCTTGCATAGTATATACTAGTATTTTTCAGCGGAAGAGTATAGGTGATTTCAGCACCAGCTTGTCCAGACGGAATGGCTGAATTCTCTACTATTTGGATTTTAGGTGCATTTTTTGTAGTGTCGTCTGGGGTAGAAGGAGTTTTAGGAGTGTCAGCACCATCAGGAATAGCCTCAGAGATAGTGACAAAATCTGTTTGGAAATATGTCCCTGACGGTGTGGTATATTTTATAGTAACCTGAAGCTTATTTGAACCACCGTTATAATTATAATCGCAAGCATCAGTCATAACTGTAGTCTCGTTGATAACTTCATCTACAGGTATATAGGAATCGGAATCGTAATTCTTCATTGAGAAGGAAGAACCACTGTCAATTGATATATATATATTCGAAATATCGGCTTTATGTGCTACTCTAAGAAACATCATGAATTCATCACCTGATCTAATGGTTGCCTTATTAGCACTATAACCTACAAGATCTACATCTTGTGCAGCAGTTACTGGTGATGCTACCATAAAAAGTTGTAATAATAGAATTAAACAGATTAAACTTATTGCTGTGATTTTTTTTAATGCGTTCATATGTATTTACCTCCAAGCCTCACTGGACTGTTATAATAATTTTATATTGCATTTGTTAATAAAACTAATTATAACGCCTAGATTAAAATGAAAATTTTCGATTGTAGAAAAATTTCATTACATCAGCGGCGTTTAAGCGTCGCAAGAGATATTCTCACCGCCAGAAAACCAAAGCAGTACCCGACACTTATAAAAATGGGGATATTTTCTTGCCTCGTTATAATACCTAGTTTCAAAATTAAATTTTTCGATTGTAGAAAAATTTAATTACATCAGCGGTATTTCAACGGGGCTTGAGATATTCTCACCGTCATAAAACCAAAGCGATACCCGCCACTTATAGAAGTGGAGGATATTTTCTTGCCTCGTTATATTATTTTTTCCGCCACTCCATTAGACGACGGGGTTTGAATTACTACTTTCTCAATGTTTCCATCGAGAATATGAATTACTTTATCTGCATAATTTGCAATGCTAATATCATGTGTAACTATTATCAATGTTTGAGAGTTCTTTCTTGCCATCTCTGTAATGAGATTCATAACATCAATGGTTGTTTTCGAATCGAGATTTCCAGTGGGTTCATCTGCAAAAATAATTTGAGGATTTCCCACGAAGGCTCTGGCAATACCCACTCTTTGCTGCTGTCCGCCACTCATCTGGGACGGCTTTCTGTTGTTGTGGGAGGTTAGGCCAACGGCATGTAGCATTTGCTGAGCTTTTTTATCTCTTAGTCTGCGGGGTATGCCTTTGAAAGCTAAAGGCAATCCAACATTTTCCAAAGATGTCAAACCTGGCAGCAGATTATAGGACTGAAAAACAAAGCCAATGTATTTTTGGCGGAACAAAACAAGCCTCTGCTCATTAAGTTTTTCGATATGTATATCTTTAATAATTATTTCTCCTCTAGACGGTTTTTCAAGACCAGCCAAAAGGTTCAAAAGAGTGGATTTGCCTGAGCCTGAAGTTCCTAGAAGGCAACATATCTCACCCTTTTCGATAGTAAGGTCGATATTTTGCAGAGCAACAACTTTTTCGTTGCCTACTCTGTATACCTTTCTTACTCCTTTAAGTTCAATCAAACTACCCAAATATTCAACCTCCTTAAAAAGTATAACTGAGAATTAGACGAAATTTATTTAATATGGTTCCGATAAAAACAATAAAATTTCCATAGTTTATTATATAACTTTTAACGATTTTAAAGGTAACAAAAATGTAACTATTTTCAAGTTTTTCGTTCATAAACTGAAATATCAAAAAATTATAAATTGTTCAACACCTTAAAATAAATCTTATAATTTGAATAAGATAATTATCATTTATTTTATTAAGAACTCGATAAGTTATTGAGATTAATAGAGGGGCAATTTTACATATATGTTTAATATTATTATAGGAAAAATGTTAATGCTATTTACAAAACTCGCCAATTAATTTAGTATATTATATATAGAATTATTAAATAAATCAACTTTCGCAGTTTAAAAACACTAGCTTTCCCTTGATATGATTGGGTAAGCAGCTTACAAAGTAGTCTATAAATTCATTTAGAGTCTCTTTTGTAAGGAATAGTTTTTCCTGCAAAGCT
>JAEWST010000164.1 GCA_023398105.1 Bacillota bacterium
TTCGATTGTAGAAAAATTTCATTACATCAGCGGCGTTTCATCGAGGCGGGAGATATTCTCACCGCCTGATAACCAAAGTGGTACCCGCCACTTATAGAAGTGGGGGACATTTTATTGCCTCGTTATAACATAAATTAAATAGAATAATTAAAATTAATTATCAACTTTCGCAGTTGAATATACCACTTAAAGTCTAGTAATATAAGGTGTGGTAGCATTATCAATGGAAAGTTGGATTAGAAATAATTGCATGAATTAGTTGATGAGACGAAGTTTTTTTGCTGGAAAACCGACACGATGTCGGTTTTAGCACACTATGAACCATGGATGGTGAATGTGTGCGACAGCAAAAACACTTCGATGAATCATTACTAATTCTAGCAATTGTTTTGGCAACAAACCATTGATAATTCTACCGCACCAATAGATTTTTATGTGCGAAAGTTGAATTAATTTTTATAATATTCGTCAGGAGTTATTTCAGCAACTCAAAAATCCCCTTAAACCCCTTATTCTCAAAGTCCACCATATCCTTAAAATTTTGAAGCTCGTCCTTCACGATATCATTTAAAAGACTCTGTCCTAATATATCAACTGGAGCTACATCATCAGTAAAAATTAACTCGGCTTTAGTTACCTCCTGAAGCTTGTCCTGTACATACAGAGCTACCTTTGATAAAGGGTTATCCGATTCCCATTTGTTTATATTATTCTCAAAATTGTTCAGCATGTTACTATCATTTGACGCAAATAGCAAAACATTAGTACTGTTAGTCAAATCGCAGGTATAAACCTTGCTCATAACACTCTTTACAGTCTGAGTAAGATATTGGTTTATAGGGTTATCGCCTTTCGATTTCATATTAATATTCAAAATAATAACACCGCTCGACTTTAGGTGCTTTGAAACTTCCGTGAAAAACTCCTTTGTTGCCATATGGAAGGGAACAGTAATGTCATGGTACGCATCAACCATAATAACATCATACATTCCACATTCTTTATCAGAAAGAAAAGTTCGTCCGTCTGTTACATAAATATTGGCTTCATCATCTTTCAAATTAAAATATTCCTTAGATAATTCAACGATTTTAGAATCTATTTCAACGGCATCTGTATTTGTATTTGGATAATATTTTTTTGATTGTTTAGCATATGTACCTGTTCCGTTACCTAAAATCAGTAAATCCAATTTTTTATTAGAATCAAAATCCTTGATGAACTGGGGTGCCATTAATGCATAATCATAGTAAAAACCTGATAGCTTATTATCCTTTTTGTAAACGGATTGGACACCAAAAGCCACGTTTGTTGAGAGGTACACAGCATTTTCGTCTTCAGTGACCTGTAAATAATTGTATAGTGACTCGTCCTCAACAACACAATCTGTCCAAAAAGCATATGAATTTGAAATAGGCATTAATAACAGGGCGAAAACTATTGCTGCACTGATTGAAACTCTAACAACCTTTGATTTTATAAATACAAAATAGATAAGACAGATTAAATTTAAGACCATTGCAAAAATTAAGAAGGTTTTACTTGTACCAACAAATGGAATTGTTACAAAGGTAGGTAAAAAGGTTCCAATAATACTCCCTATTGTATTCATTGCATATATTTTACCAACAGTTTTTCCAGTATTATCAATATCAGTAACACCTAACTTTGCTAAATAGGGAGAAACCATACCTAGACCTATCATTGGTATTGAAAATAAAACCAAACAAGATATCGCTGAACCAGTAACCAGCAAATTAGCAGGAAAGAATAGTGCGAGAAGACCCATTATACCAACAATAACATATTTGCCAATGAAGGGGATTACTGCAATCCATAAAGCAGCAGCCCATATAATTACATACAATCTAGTCATGCTGTTATGCTTATCGGCAGATCTGCCTCCTAAAACATTTCCAATACTCATAGAAATCATTATTAAGCCTATAATAACTGTCCAAATTATCTGAGATGTTCCGAAATAAGGTGCTAGAAGCTTTGAAACGCTTAGTTCTACTGCCATAACAGACATTCCGCAAAAAAATGAAGTCAAGTACAAAAGAAGCTTATTTTTCATAAGTAATTTACCTAATCCTTTCGATTATGATCTGCAGAGCTACTGCAGAAAAGTATTGTATACCAATATAGTTTATAACAATTTGGCGTGTTTGTGAATTATATTTTAGTATTAGTTACAAAAGCAAATTATGGATAAGTATAATTTGCTTTCATAAAAAATTTTAGCGAAAAAATAGCTGTAAATACGGTGAAAAGTAGCAAATTTTAATAAAAGACTATAGTAGCATAAGATTTTATGGAGCTAATTGTTTAATTTTTGCCTTGTATACAATGAACAATTTGTATATAATAAAAGGTGGAGTTTGCTTGGTTACAGGTTATAAGACCAGGTAATAATAATAAAATACACAAACAAACTAATAATAAAATTATGTCTTAAAGCAATATGCAAAATTTTTAATAATAACAATAATAAAATCTATTGATATTGCCTTAAATAAAGAAAGGGGTTATATAATTATGAAATTCTTAGAACAAGTTATAAGCAGAGCGAAGCAGGACATTAAAACTATTGTGCTTCCCGAAAGTAATGATATTAGAACCTTAAAGGCTGCAGCAATGATTCAGGAGCAGGGTATAGCTAATGTTATTTTAGTTGGAAAAGAAGAAGATATACAGAAGCTTGGTGTAGGTCTTGATATATCAAAGGCTAAAATTGTCGACCAGACTAAATTCGAAAAAATGGACGAGTATGTAAATACTTTATATGAGTTGAGAAAAGCTAAAGGCATGACTGTTGAACAGGCTAAGGCAATATTATTAGAGAATCCATTATATTTTGGAATTATGATGGTTAAGGTTGGCGATGCAGATGGAATGGTTGCTGGAGCTATCAATTCTACTGCAAATACTCTCAGACCAGCACTTCAGATATTAAAAACAGCACCAGGAGCAAAATTGGTTTCTGCGTTTTTCGTTATGGTTGTGCCTGACTGTGAGTACGGAGAAAATGGTGTGTTTGTATATGGTGACAGCGGACTTGTGGAAAATCCAAATGCTGAGGAACTTTCAGAAATTGCAATAACCTCTGCAAAATCCTTTAAGACTCTTGTACAGGCTGAACCAGTTGTTGCAATGCTTTCCTATTCAACATATGGAAGTGCAAAGAGCGAATTAACTGAAAAGGTTATAGAAGCAACAAAACTTGCAAAGGAAAAAGCTCCTGACCTTAAACTAGATGGTGAGCTTCAGGCTGATGCAGCTATAGTTCCTGCAATTGGAAAGTCAAAAGCACCTGGAAGTGATATTGCAGGACAAGCAAATGTACTTATATTCCCTGATCTTAATTGTGGTAATATTTCATATAAGCTTACTCAAAGACTTGCAAAAGCAGAGGCTTATGGTCCTATTATTCAGGGAGTTGCAAAGCCTGTAAATGACCTTTCAAGAGGTTGCAGTGCTGAAGACATAGTTGGCGTTGTTGCAATAACTTGTGTACAGGCTCAAAACGCATAGTAAACATAAATTATGAGCTCGAATGTGTACACTAGAAAAACGGAATAAGGTTCTCTGTATCTGTGATTTTAAAGATTGTATTTTACAAAATAGAATAGATAAGACAGCGAAATATACTATTATAGAGGAGATGTATTGTTAAATGAAGATTTTAGTTATTAATGCAGGTAGTTCTTCATTAAAGTATCAGTTAATTGATATGGCAAATGAATTAGTTTTAGCAAAGGGGCTATGTGACAGAATAGGTATTGACAATTCTTTTATTAAGCAATCAAGAGGCTCAGAAGAGGCTGCTGTAATTAATAAAGAATTGAAGAATCACAAAGACGCTATTGAGGCAGTTATTAGTGCTCTTACTGATGCAAAAATCGGTGTAATTAGTAACATGTCTGAGATATCAGCAGTAGGACATCGTATTGTCCATGGTGGTGAGAAATTTAACAGCTCAGCAATAATTAATGAAAATGTTATGGAGGCTGTTAGAGAATGTATTGATATAGCTCCACTTCACAATCCACCAAATATTGTTGGTATAGAAGCATGTCAGGCAATATTGCCAAATGTTCCAATGGTAGCAGTATTTGATACTACATTCCATAGCACAATGCCAAACTATGCATATATGTATGCATTACCTTATGAAATGTACGAAAAATACAAAATTAGAAGATATGGTTTCCACGGAACATCACACAAATTTGTTTCTGAAAGAGCTGCTGAAGTATTAGGAAAGCCTCTTAGCCAATTAAAGATAATCACTTGTCATCTAGGTAATGGCTCAAGTATATGTGCAGTTGACAAAGGCAAATCTGTTGAAACTTCAATGGGCTTTACTCCATTGCAAGGTGTAGCAATGGGAACAAGAAGCGGTACAATTGACCCTGAGGTTGTAACCTTCCTTATGGAAAAGGAAGATCTTACTGTAAAGGGAATTAGTAACTTGTTAAACAAAAAGTCAGGTGTTCTAGGAATATCAGGAGTGAGCAGTGATTTTAGAGATGTACAAACAGCTGCTAAAGAAGGTAATAAAAGAGCACAGCTTGCACTGGATATTTTCTGCTATGATTGCAAAAAATACATTGGAGCATACATTGCTATAATGAATGGTGTGGATGCAATTGTATTCACAGCAGGTGTAGGTGAAAATGACAGTAACATTAGAGAGAGAATTATTAATGGTTTGGATTTCTTTGGTGTTAAAATTGATTTAGAGAAAAACAAAATAAGAGGTCAGGAAATAGACATAAGTGCTTCAGATGCAACGATCAGCACACTTGTTATTCCTACAAATGAAGAGCTTGCTATTGCAAGAGAAACACTTAGAATGTTAAAATAAGTTATATAAAATTATCCGAAATTGAATTATTGACAAAAGTTGTATTAGTTAGTATAATATCAATTGTCGGTTTTTAAGAGGTTACTAATGAGAGTAAACGTATCTGATATTGTTAAAACTGAAGGTGCAGGTATAGATGTCAATTATACTGGCGATTTACCTGGATTGCGTGAGTTTGATAATTCAGTAGAATTTAAGCCTTCTTTTGATTTTACAGGTCGCATTGTTAATTTTGGCGGTCTGTTAAAGTTGAGTGGTAAACTTCATTTTGAGTTTGTTGCAGATTGCCTTAGATGTCTCAAGCCTATTGAAACAGGTATGGACATAGAGGTAAATGAAGTCTTTGTTGAGGTTTTTAATCCTGATGAAGTCGATGCATATATATATGAAGGTAATGTTGTTGACATTGAAAAACCACTTATTGACAACATAATACTTGCCTTGCCTACCAAAATTATTTGCAGTGAAGACTGTAAGGGCTTATGCAAGCATTGTGGTGCTAATTTAAATTTAGAAAATTGTAATTGTGATGAAAGCAAAATAGTAGATTCAAGAATGGAAATTCTTAAAGATTTTTTCAAATAGGTTTCTACTTAGATGGTTGCATTATAGTAGGGAGGTGTTATTGATGGCAAACCCAAGGAATAGATTTTCCAAAGCTAGGACAGGTAAGAGAAGATCCCAGTGGAAACTGGCGTCTCCAACTTTAGTAAGCTGCCCACAGTGTCATACTTATAAGCTGCCTCACAGGGTATGTGGTGAATGTGGTTATTATGATGGCAAACAGGTAGTTAAAG
>JAEWST010000108.1 GCA_023398105.1 Bacillota bacterium
ACTTTACCTGCACCACTAATTTTGGATAAAATTGCTTGTAGCTTGGTCTCCATTTCGCTTTTAGGGTCTTTATTTGATTGATTTAGAGTTTCTATAGCTTCAGCAGTAGTCTCAGAATTACCTTCAAAACCATTTTTTGCAACGCCTGCATTAGCCAAAATACTGTTATTCAATTTATTTTCAGGGCTTTTCTCAAACAGAACACTTCCCGCAATCAGGCAAATAACGCCTAAAAGAGCTACTATTACTGCTTTCTCTATAAGTTTTTTGCTACCCTGCTTTTTAATTAATCTTTTTGTTTTTTTCAGAAGCTTTTTAAGCATATTCATATTTCTGTCCAAACTCTGCATTTCTTGTAACCCTATTTATATGCAGTTTATGGACTTCACCCCCCTTATAATTCTTTTAATATATTAGCTTTATCTTGTTTGTTTAGCTATTTACTAATTTGCATTTTAAAACAGTTCTTTTATTTTTGAATACGAAATAGTATTACTCCTCTAAAAGTGTTACTATAATTGAATCCTTTGTTATTTCAAGAGTTTTATTTAAATTTTCTTTAACCTGTTCACAAAGCTTACTGTTGCTTTCATTTATTTGCTTTGAAGCTGTAGTTTTTTTATTCTCAGATTGTGAAATAATATCCACCTTCACTGCTGCAACAGGCTTTATTTTAATGTTGTCAGTTTGTTTTTCCTCTTTATCAGATTTCTTCACTTTTCTTAGTTCCAAATATACCTTATTTATTTCGCCAAAATTATCACAGGAGTAGTCTTCATTAATTTCCACGTCAACTTTTAATGTTTCTACACCTTCTAAATTTTCTGTCTCAGCTTGTATTTTATTTATTAGCTTCTTTTTATAAATACTTGCTATTTGTTTCATTTGGGTATCATTTATTAGCTTACTGCTGTTTTCCAACTCCTTTTTATCAATATAAAAGCTGTCTGAAATAATGTTCTCACTTAATAAGTAATTCTGATTTCTTAACGCTATAAATGGGTTTATAATGACAATTAACAAAATAAAGCCTGAAACCAAATTTATAATTTTTTTTATTTTCCCCGTTGGTATTATTATTTCAAAGAGAATAAGTATAACTGTAATTGTAACAATATTTATTATCCAGTCCCTCAAAAATAGAAGCATCTATCTACCCCCTATCTTATCATTGTTGATAAATTCGTTGTACTTATTACAACTGTTACAGCTATCAGAAACATAACTGATACAGCCGCAGTTATTCCCAGCAGATAGGTTAATGAGCTTGCCATATCGCTCATGCAGTTTGTTATTTTTTTATCGGATATTGGCTCAACAATTGCACTTGCAAGTCTGTATAATATTATAAGGGCAAGAATTTTTAATAATGGAGCCAAGCAAATTATTATTATGCCAATCATAGCAACAATTCCAGAAGCATTTTTTATTACTAAAGTACAGCCAACTACTGTGTCAGCAGCATCAGCCAAATATTTTCCCACTACAGGTATAAAAGTACCAAGAGCAAATTTAGCAGTTTTACTTGTAACACCATCTACTACTGCACCCATAGTTCCTTGAATGGAAACAATGGCAATAAATACTGTCAATATTAAGCCAATACCCCAAGTGCATATTTGCTTTATAAAGCTAGAAAGTTTAGTTAATTGAACCTTGTCCGAAATATTATTAACGATATTTAACACCGTTATCAAAAATATCAAGGGTATAAAAAAGTTTTTAATAATTGTAGCCCCTAACTCTACAAGCATAATAAGTATAGGCTGAAATACTCCTGCTGATGAAAGGTTTCCTGTTGATACGAGCAAGCTTATTAAAAGAGGAATTATTGAGTGCATAAAGCTTACCATGCTGTCTATAATAGACACACACATGCTCATAGCAGTACTGAAGCTAACCATCAATACCGATACTATTACGATATAACAGACAAAAAATGCAAGCTCCCCAACACTTTCGCTTAAAAATGAATTCTGCAAATTCTTTAATATCGCACAAATTATTGCTAGAATAATTATCTTTATCAAAATGTCAGTGTTCAAAAACACCTCTCCAAGCAAATATCTCACTATTCTATTAATTATTCCAGTAATGCTTAAATCAAAATCACCCTTAACTGCCGAGGATATTATACTATCAGGATTAAATTCAGGAAACAGTTGTTCAGCTTCCTTGGAATAATACTTTTTAACGCTCTCTGTAATGGATTTAGTATCATTTGCCGATAGCTGTTCATCAATCAAACTGCTTGTCTCATCATATTGATTTTTTTCTGTTTGCTGGCTAATACCTAGAAAATCGTTATTTGCATTATTGTCTTTAGCTGCTGAAGCTTCTATAGGGCAGATTGTAAACATTAATACGACGAATACTATAAGACTAGCTTTAACGCTAATGTTCACAGTCAAAGTTTTTTTCATTAGCATATATTCCTCCTTAATTGCTCAATCTACGGCATAAGTCTTATAACTAAGTCTAGTAATGAAGATATAATTGGCACAGCCAAAATTACAATTGTCACTTTTCCAGCAAGTTCTATTTTTGAGGCTATAGAGGATTCACCAGCATCCTTGCAAACCTCAGCTCCAAACTCAGCAATATAGGCAATTCCAACTATTTTCAAAAGTATGTTTATATAGGTTGCATCTATATTTGCTTTTTTGCTGAAGGTTTGTAAAAAATCTATTACGGCAGATAGCTTTACGATAATAACAATGAATATTAATAAGCCCGTTGCTATTCCTAACTGTAACGCTAGCTCAGGACGCTGTTTTTTTATTGTCGATGATAAAACAACTGCTATTATGCCGATACAGACTATCTGAAGTATATCCATAGCATCTTTGACCTCTTATAGTTATTTGATATTTGTTTAAATCAAAACTGGAACATAGTTTTAACAGCCTGAAAAAGTCCTGCTATTTCTTTTGAAACCATCATCAGCACAACAACTATGCCTGCCAAGGTTATCATCATTGCTTGCTCTTCCCTGCCTGTACGCTTTAGCAATTCATAGAGTACTGAAACAATAATGCCTATTGCCGCTATTTTAAATATAAGATCTATGCCATTCATATAAACCTCCACGCCCTAACTGGACATAATATATTTACTAGAAAAAAATTATAGCTATTGCCAAACCACTTAAAACTCCAAGGCTCCGATACATTTTTTCGTTTTTCTTTTTCATTTCTTCAGCCTTAATTTCCTGTAGCTTAAGCTGTGTCGAAACTAGTTTTATATTATTTAATTGCCCTTCTAAATCAGAATTTCCCAACATTTTTCCAAAGGTCAGCAATATCGTTTTGTCCTCAGCATTTAAAGAAAGTTTTCGATAATTCTCTTCAATTGCCTTTTCCCAAGCCAAATCTGCTGTGTAACCCTCTATGCCTAGGTATTTTGCTGCTTCATTAAACAGTATTGCAGTATCAAAATTTGAACTAGTATATATTCTATTAAATGCCTCTGATAATAAATTGGACAAATAGCTTATCTCGTTTTCCAGCATTTGTAGCATTGATTGCAGTTCCCTCAAAGCTCTTGGTCTTTTTGAACATTCAGCTGCCATTGAAAAGCCAATTAAACTGGTAGCACCAACAAGAATAACTGCCCCTACTAATTTTATTATCATGTCTGGCACCTCCTGTATATTGCTGTCAGCTTAACATCAACAACCTCTTCAAGAGTTCCAGGTCCATTTCTGCTACTTAGCACTATATATCTTTCAAACACGCCCGATTTAATCAGTTCCAACAGTTCTTCCCTCATTTTCAGCTCTGTAATGTTATAGCCATGAGCAGAAGCTATTATTTTAACTCCCGAGTTCAAAACCTTTAGTATTGCAGCTTTGTCACCCTGAGTTCCTATTTCGTCAGTAATTATTATGTTGGGAGACATACTTCGAAGTAGCATTTCCATACCTAATGTTTTAGGGCATCCATCCATTATGTCAGTTCTAAAGCCAACATCATTTTGGGGTATACCTTTTACGCAAGCTGCAATTTCCGATCTCTCATCAACAATTCCAACCTTAAGCCCTATAAAATCAAAATCTGTAGCACCATTGCTCATAATTCTAGCTATATCTCTTAATATTGTTGTTTTACCGCATTGGGGAGGTCCAATTAACAACGTATTGTATATGTCACGGCTACTTTTTGTTATGAATTTAATGATATGCTTTGAACAGCCTGATATTTCTTTTGCAATACGAATGTTCAGACCGCTGAAATCCTTTATATTTCTAATTTGACCCTCTTGAATTATTGTTTTACCGCAAAGCCCCACTCTGTGTCCGCCACGAAGAGTCAAATATCCAGCTCTTATTTCATCCTGATACGCATATAACGAGTTTTCACTCATTAGCTCCATTGTTTTGAGTATTTCCTGCTGTGCTACTATATAGGAATTGGATATTACTTTTGTCAGCAAGCCTTCCCCTGTAACAAACCAATCCATATTTTTGTAAAACACCATTAGGGGCTTACTTACTCTTAGTCTTATTTCCTCAAGATTGTCCAATATATTATTATCCATCTTAAGCAGTACATTTTTTATACTGGTTATAACAAAGGGTAAAATGTCATTTTCAACTGATTTTAGCTTATTAGTAGGCTTATTGCTCATTTGTGCTCATCCCCTCTTCTTATCCTTCGAGTTAGTTATTAATAATATATTAGGCTTTGTCCAACAATATGACTTTATTAAAATAAAAAAGCTGATCATAAATTCAAAATAAAATTTGAATTCATAATCAGCTTTTTGGGGTGGTTATTTACTCTCTCTGTTAAGACACTGTATGTTCGTCTAAAATCCCCCTAAGTGCCGCCATTGAGCTTGAGTGTGCACGAGCAATCACTGTTTTTTGACCCTTTGTTTCCGTTATTGCACAGCGTACCATTTTATGAGACACTGTATTAGTAAATAGCACTAGTAAATCAGGCGTTCCAATTTTATTTTTAAGGGTACCATTCATATTGGTATATATTTTTGCCTGACATTTATACTGCTTACATAGATTTTTGTATTGACAAATCATACATTCATTACCTCCGATAATTACAACACTCATAGTCCACCTCCATATCTATTTTTAAGCTTTTTTTTATAACCAACTTCCGCACATAAAAAGTCTATTGTTACGGTAGAATTATCAATGGTTTGTTGCCATAATAATTGCTAGAATTAGTAAGTTCTAGCACTAGCATAATTCATTCTCACAACTAATTCATGCAATTATTTCTAATCCAACTTTCGAATAAAAAGTCGAGCCAAGCTCAAGTCTACCAATGGCAGCAGTATATTCAACTGCGAATTTTGATAATATAAAAAAAACATATTGTTTTATGGTCTGCCGAGTTGGTTAGACGTAACTAACTCTAGCTTCTTTTTTTAGCACCCAAAGGGTGCCTTTAAAAAGCAATCATTTTTGTAAACTACATTCAATATTCAATTTTATATAAAATTTTTATACTTTACCTGCAAAGCTTTATAAGTCCTGCAGTTATGTACAAGTTCTATATTAATAATTGTATAGTTTGAACTATAACAACTAATCTTTTCAGCTTTTGAGTAATCAAAAGGTTATTTCATCAACAATAGCTCCCCAATTTTTAAGGACTATTTCAGCTATTTCAGGATCATACATGATACCTGCATTTTTTTGTATTTCCTCTTTGCATTGGGAGGATGACAAGCTCGTTCGATATTGTCTATTGCTCATCATAGCATCAATTGAATCTGCAATTGCAATAATTCTTGAGCCTAACGGAATTTCATTTTCCTTGATACCATCTGGATATCCTTTACCATCCCATCTTTCATGGTGGTGACGAACAATTTTTGCAATTCCAGCAAAGCAACTGACCTTGTTCAAAATATTAAAACCAATAATAGGATGCTGCTTTATTGCAAGCCATTCCAGTTCATCTAAAGGACTCTTTTTTCGGAGGATACAATCCTCAATACCTATTTTTCCAATATCATGTACATGTGCTGCAATATGTATATCTTCTGCCTGTTCTTCACTTAAATCCATAAATCTACAAATTATTTCTGTCATATCACTAACACGCATAGAATGACTTGCTGTATATGCATCTCTTGCTTCCATCGCTGCTATTATTCCAGCCATCAAATCATGAAATGACAGCAAAGAACTAGATTGAAAGTCACTCATATATTTCCTCGTTTCTGTCTTGTGCAATAATTAAAAAGTACCCTTCAGGCACAATTATTTTCGCAAATAGTGAAAATCTTAGAACCATAATTGACTATAGACAAAATTTTTGCCAAAAATTCATATGATTAATTATCTAATTTGTAAACTCAAGTTTGGTTATATTATTAACTCCACTTTCCATTGATAAGTTTAACACCTGCAATTTTCAACTGGGTAAGTCGAGTTATTAAGCTCACGAAAATACAGTTAGTTTTAACTAACTGTATTTAGAATACCATTGCTTTCTTTTTATGTCAAGGTAATAATTGTAATTTTTATATTTTACTTTACACTTAATCTAAAAATCTTTACTTTTTAACCCATTTCTTTTAATTTAGAATATTTATCTTTTAAATCAGATGTTATACTTTTCCAGTTATCACTATTAGATTCTTTAGGTAGCTTAACTTCTTTGTCAGACAGTATTTCTCTTGTTGCTTCTTGCATTATTTTTTCTATTGAATCGTCCTTATTATCAGTATCAATACTATCCAAAATATAAGGTAAGGCAGGTAGTCCAAGATTCATCAATTCAACTTTTTGTTTATTGAGATTTTTTTCACTTTTATCATTTTTTATAGATTCTTTAATTTCATTAAATTTGTCAGGTAAATTTTCTAAATGTTTATTCCAAAGCGACAGCCACTGTTCACTTGTTTCCCATTGTTCATTAATTTTTGCTTTTGTATTGTCACCCATACCCCAAGCTAAAATTTGGTTTTCATTCTCAATCTCTTTAATTATATATGGTAAATACTCTGGTCCCAAATCTTTAATTTTCTTAAATTCTGGTAAATTTAAATACACAGTTGGATTTGATGAACTCAATATTGAAATATCATTGCTCATTGCTTTTCCCCAATTAGCAGTCAGATTATCTACTGTTTCTTGCATTTCTTTATTCCTATTGTTTTCTCTTATGGTTGGTAGGGCAAAAATAGTTGAAATACACACTAATACCATTACTAATGCTATACTTACGATTAGTACTATTTTCTTACCTGTAATGTTTGATATCATATATATCCTCTCTCAGATCCCTATAAGCGGGTCATTAGCATTCTTACCGTCTATCAGATAGCGAAGCTAGATGATAGACTTTTCAAATTCCCTATAAGCGGGTCATTAGCATTCTTACTGTAGAAGCATATAAAAACACTTATGAAATATTTAAGTTTCAATTCCCTATAAGCGGGTCATTAGCATTCTTACACTAATGGGGTTGGTACTATTACATATGTTAAAACGTTTCAATTCCCTATAAGCGGGTCATTAGCATTCTTACCTAATAGTCGGAACGGTAAAATTTCAAGAAATGGTGCGTTT
>JAEWST010000163.1 GCA_023398105.1 Bacillota bacterium
TGTTTAATCTGTGTAGGAAAGCCACCGGAAGTTTTTTTTAATAAGGAGCTTTCTATTATCTGTGTCAAGGAAGAAATCAACATCCTTGCTCTTTTCAATGAAGTACAAGTATTATTTGATCAATATGACACCTGGGACCAACGTCTGCAACAATGTGTCAATTACAATACAGACTTACAAGATATTATTGATGTGTCCGACATTATATTCCGCAATCCTATTTACTTCAGTGATGCCGATTATCGTATACTTGCAGAGTCAAAAAATAACCCACTAAATATTAAATACAACTATATACCAGAAAAATGCTTGACTGATTTGAAGCAAAGTGAAAACTATGAGCAAATGTGGAACAACGGGATACCTACATTTTCCGATCACGATTACCGGCACCTTTCCATCGTAGTTCGATCTCAGAGCAGATTTGTACTTTTTATCTCGATTATGGAAGCGCGCGCACCTTTCCGAGAGAGCGACCCGATTCTGCTACGACACATGGCTCATTATGCCCTGCTCAATTATGAGCAAAATCAAGTTCATAAGCAAAACCACTATACTTCGTTGGATTATATTCTAAAACAGTATTTAAATAAACAGCAAGTTACAGAACAGATACTTGAAAAAGCCCTCACATCCCATAGTTGGAAGGCAAACCATAATTTTTATTTCTGCTTTATTGAATTATCTGAAATGGATATCCGCTACAATATGATTAAATCCCAATGTGCCCAAATTGAAAAAATCTTTACTACCTCTGCCATCGTATTCGAATATCACAACAATCTCTGTGCAGTAATCAACTTGTCCTTACTGAGCGATACTAAAACTGAAACAAAATTACACTCACTTCTTCAGAGTAGTAACCTTAGATTAGGTAAGAGTAAAGAATTTAGCGATATTACTAATGTGAGAAATTATTATATTCAGGCTTCCTCTGCACTGGAACTTGGCAAACATTTAAATCCGAATTTGCATTGCTATAAATTTGACGACTATTGCCTTGAGTATATATTAAATAGTCCCTGCCAGAACCTTACACCAGAATCTCTTTGTCCAGATGGTCTGATCAAGATGCGAAAATATGATAAGAATCATAATACTCAATATGTCCTCACTCTAAAAACATATATTGATCAAAAATTCAATGCAACACATGCTGCAAAAAAAATGTTTATCCACCGCACTACTCTCTTAGAACGATTAAATAAAATCTCTACTTTTATAAATATGGATTTAGATGATCCTCGAAATTGTCTTTACTTGATGATTGCATTAGTACTTTTGGATCATTAGCTATATATTTTTAAAAATGTTAAATAACCAGCGTAACCGGCATTGCTTAACACTATAGTGAGAATGGTTCGGCATGAAAGGTAGACAGTGTATCACAGCATAGGGTCTTGACACGAGATCAAATGATGTAGAAGCATTGCTAATAGCAAGGGTGTCGCCAACGATTTCCAATTTGAAATAAGCTGGGTGCATCAGAATTACGCACTCGATATGCCTCATATAGAAAAACGTATCTATCATTTTTTAATATAATCATTAATTCAATTTCAATCTGTAAAATAAACTATTAAAAAAGGCACATTTTCAAAATGAAAAAGTACCTTTTTACCTTTGATTCATCAAGTGTCCCGTCCCTATAAGTTATAATTTAAGCCACAAGCTTTCATGCCTGCGGCTTATTGTTTAAGTGGAGATAGTGGGATTCGAACCCATGACCTCTTGAATGCCATTCAAGCGCTCTCCCGATATGTCGGGTGTGCACCCCCAAAAAACAATTTTTATATGTAAGATATATTTACTCAGCTGTAAAGAGCTTAATGCGAATGTGCGTTACTTTACGAAGCTACTGTAGCAGCTTTTTCCTCGGTTATACTATCAATTCCGTTAAGAAATTGCTGTATATCCAGGTTTAACTCAATATCCAATTTATAATCCTTAAATACGTTTACCCGTTTTATAATGTAATTGGTTATCATCTTCTTTACTTCCATATTACTTTCATCAAAAATTTCTGACCATGTGTGAATACGCGAAAGTTCATTTTTCATTTCCGCAGCCTTTTCGTTACCTCGCTCAAGCTCTGCCATAAGTGTAGTCAGTCGCTCACTAGTTGCAAGAACCCTATCACGGCTTTCATTGACTAACTCTGATAAGACATCCATGGGCATATTACTTTTTCCTTGTACTGCTTTGACAACTTCAGCCTTTAATGATTCATATTCCGTATTTGCCTTGGTATTCTCAGCTTTTACCCTTTTAATTTCTGTCCGAAGTTCTGCCATTTGATGATCATGTGAGTTGCCAACAATCACATTGTCAGGCACTAGTGACATGCGGTCAAATATTTGATGCAGCACTTGAGTAACAGCATCGTCAAGTAAGTGCATTGTATATCCTGTCTGACCCGCGCAATCAAGACGGCGCCTTGTCTTATTGTAGCAGATATATCGTATTCGTTTAACGCCTTTTGTTTTACCATTCGCAAGTTTTACTACTTTTCCGTTGGTTGTTAAGACCAGACGGCCTCCGCAGTGACCACAAAACACATTCCCCGATAGAAGTGACTGACCTGAAGTATTTAAAGGAGTAGTTCTCTCCTCTTTCTTCTCATTGACGCGTTCTTTTAACAGTTCCTGAGCAAGATCAAACGTATAAGGATCAATAATTTGAAGTTCCTTAAATGGTTCCGAAAAAGTGGTTCCGCTTCGGAGTACCCCTTTATAGGTTACATTTTTTAAAATTGCTCCCACTGATGATTCATGCCAGTTCGCACCATTACGAGTTTTGATACCTTTGTCATTTAGAAACATAGCGATACGCCAGCGTCCATATCCGGAAGATACGCATAAGCTATACATCATGTGTATTACTTCAGCTTCTTCTTCATCAACCACCAATTTATTGACCTCATGCTTACGCTTGTTCATTACTCCGCTTTTTTCAAGGCGGTATCCATATGGCGCTACTCCGCCGCGGAAGCGACCTTCTTGAACCATCTGGCCAAGGGCAGTTTTGGTTCTTATGGAAGTTTTCTGGCTTTCACCATCAGCCTGCCAGAAACGGATGTAATTCGTTAGGCGGTCTGTATGTGACTCGAAACGCTGCTCTCCTTCGTTAACGCTCCATACTTTAATGCCTTTTTTTACAAACCATTCTACCACAAAAGGTGTTTCGTCAGATTTTCTTCCCAGCCGATCAAACATAAATACCAGCAAAATGTCAAACTTTCCTTTTTCAGCATGTTCTTTAACGAGCTGAAGTTTATCTCGATCCGCTGCACTGACCTTAAATCCAGAAACACCGGTTTCCTGTTCCTCGTGAATGATTGTCCAGCCC
>JAEWST010000176.1 GCA_023398105.1 Bacillota bacterium
GAAACCAAACGATAAAGGCAATAGCAAACAGCAGATAGTTAAAGTTAACAATGAGAAGACAGAGATTTTGATTAAATATAAGGACAGTACGAAAGAAAGCAGCATTAAAAACAATGTAAAAAAGAAAGTTAAACTTAAAAAAATCAATACGAAAAAGAAATTTAAGAAGACAAAAATAGATCTTCTTGAGATTGATGAAAAGGATGACATATCAAAAACAATTGAAGAGCTGAAAAAAGATCCAAATGTAGAATTTGTACAGCCAAACTATAAGCTGGAGGCGGCAACAGCACCTTCAGATCCTATGTTTGAAAATCAATGGGCACTTCAAAACAGCAAAGACAAAGAGGTAGAAGGACAGCTGGGAAGACAGGGCGTTGATGATGTTGTTGTTGATATTAATGCCATAAACGCATGGAATTTGACACAAGGCTCTTCAAGTGTAGTAGTTGGTTTACTAGACACTGGAGTAGATATAAGCCATGAGGACTTGTCGGCAAATATATACGTAAATGCTAATGAAATAGCAGGCAATGGCATTGATGATGATGGGAACGGATATATAGATGATGTAAACGGCTGGGACTTTGCCAATGAGGATGAAGATGTATATGATGACGCTACACTGGATATGCATGGAACACATGTTGCAGGAATTCTGGCAGCAGCAAATAACAGCACTGGTATAATAGGCACTGCTCCAAACGTGAAGCTAATGCCCTTAAAATTTATTAACGGGAATTGGGGCTACACTTGTGACGCAATAGCTGCTATAGAGTACGCTATGAAGATGGGTGTCAAGATAATAAACTGCAGCTTTGGTGGCACAGATGATAACTATGCCTTAAAGGATACAATGGTAAACAGTGGGATTTTGTTTGTGTGTGCAGCAGGAAATAGAGGCAATGATGTGGCTGCTTATCCTGTATATCCAGCATGTTTTGATATCCCAAATGTTTTATCAGTAGCATCAATAGACAGTAAAGGCGTGGTATCTCAATATTCTAGCTATGGAAACAAGATACATGTGGCAGCACCTGGTGTAAACATATTAAGTACAACACCCAACAACACATATGAGTATTTTACTGGAACTTCAGCGGCTGTCCCCTTTGTAACAGGCATAGCAGCTCTTTTAAAAAGCTATCACCCTGATTTGACTATTACAGAGCTTTCACAGCGAATAAAAAACAATACAGTACCTTGCACGAATCTAGCAGGGAAGGTTTCAACAGGCGGCAGAGTAGATGCCTTTGCGGCACTTACAAACACAAAGCCTGATGTAGATACATATACAGATGAGGGAAATGAAGACGAGACTGTTGCAGCAGGACAGCAGGGTGGAAATATAGACACTTGGTATACAATGGATCAGCTTGCAAAAATTAAGGAACAGCTCCATTATGGTGAATCAGGTGTAAACCCTGCATCAGGAAACTTCTCATTTACAGTAAATGACATGAGTGTACCTGCACCAGGTTTTCAGGTGAACATTTCACGTACCTACAATTCGAGAAGTGATAAAAGCACTCCTTTGGGACGTGGCTGGACTTTTGGCTTTGAAGGCTATGTGGAAGGCACGAATGTTGTAGATGTATCCTTGCCTTCAGGAAGTGTAGAAAGATTTAGATTAAAAAATAATGTATATGAACCAGAAGAATCAAGAAGTACCTTTGTAAAAAATTCAGATGGAACATACCTTTTGACTACCCAAGACCAGTATAAATACACCTTTAACAGCAATCGTTATTTGGTCAAAATGGAGGACAGAAACGGAAATGCCATAAATATAACTGTTGACTCCACAGGGAAAATAACTAAAATAACTGATACAGTAGGCAGAGAGTATATAATTAATTATAGTACTTCAAACAGCAAGCTTATAGACACTATTACCGACCCAGAAAACAGGGTTATTACATATCAATATGACAGCAATAACAGACTTTCTACCGTTACAGACCCAATGGGCGGAATAATGAGATATTTCTATGACACAACGGGATATTTAAAAGAAATACAGGATCATAACCAAAAAATAGTAGAAAAAATTACCTACAACCACTCGGAAGGCGAAAATCAGCACAAGGTATCTCAGGCAATTGATTCCTTTGGAGATGTTTTAAACTATAAATATGAGCCAACACATAAAACAACAACAACAGATGCCTATAAAAAAGAAAATGGAAAAACAACCATAACCGATTCAAAGGGAAGAGAGTATACCTATTGGTATGATGATTCCTTCTATACAACACGTGTACAAGATCCAGAGGGGAAATCCACATATACAGAATATTTTCTATATGGCGGAAAAAATAAATTCGGCGATATAAAATCAACAACTGACAGAAACGGCAACAAAACAGAATACGAAATAGATAACCAAGGTAATGTTACTAAAATAATAAATCCTGATAAAAGTACAATAATAAAGGAATATGACACCAAGAACAACCTTACAAAAGAAGTAGATGAATGCCAAAAGGCAACCTACTATATATATGATGCAAATAAAATAAACCTTATCAAGAAGGTTCAGCCTCTAAATGGTACAGATAGCTATACTGGAACAGACAGCGGCAATTTTGCAATAACTGTATATGAATATTACACAGGAAACGAATCTGGCTGTGCTGCAAAAGGACTTCAGAAAAATGAAAAAGACCCAGAGGGAAATATTACAACCTATACCTATGATGCTGACGGAAATGTAAAAACAGTTTCAGACCCTGAGACAAACAAGGTTACCAGCTATGAATATAACCGTATAGGCTGGAAAACAGCAGAATTAACACCAAAAGGCAACCGTATCGAATATGCCTATGACAAAAATGGTCAGCTAATTAAAGCCACAAATGCAAGTACTACTGAAATAACTACTAAAAATGAAACACAAAGAATTGTATATGACATAATGGGAAGAAAGGTACAGGAAATTGCTCCAAACCAATATGACAGTACAAAGGACAATTTGCAGGACTACACCTATAGTGATACTCTAGCTGGTACAAGATATGAATATTATGACAGCGGCAAAGTGAAAAATATAACCGATGCATTGGGAAATATAACAGAATATACCTATGACGTATATGGAAATACACTCACTGAGACAAAGCCGAACGGAGCTGTCTACAGCTACACCTATGACGTTATGGACAGACTTGAAAAGATACATTTCAAGGAAAATTCCACGGCAGAGGAAAAGCTGCTTACCGAAAATAGCTATGCAACATTGGCTGACGGCAAAACACAAAAAACAGAAACAAAATACCTTGAAGCAGGTGTAAATCCAGTAGCAGCAGTGACAGTGTATATATACGACTATGCAAATAGGCTTGAAGTCCAAACCAATCCAGATGGAACACAGAAAAAGATAAAATACAACGCAAATGGAACAGTTGAGGAACAGATATCAGAAAATGGATTCAGTACATTCTTCAAATATGACGGACTAAATAGACTCACAGAGCAATGGACTCCATTAGAGGTATCAAATGTAAATATACTCTATACCTATCAAAAAATAGAGTATGACAAAGCTGGAAGAAAGGTTCTACAAAAAAATGGCAAGGAAAAGGTGGCAAAATTTGAGATGCCTCAAAACTTTGCTGTTACTAATTATTCATATTACAAGAACGGCAATGTAAAAAATACAACAGATTCAGAGGGACGAAAGACAGAATACCTATATGACGACGATGGAAATTTACTAAAAGAAACCGTATATACAGATGAAAACAAAACCCTTATTACAGAGTATGCATATAACTATTTAGGGAAAATATCATCAAAGATTCAGCATGTAGCAGAAGGTGATTTGTATGGAAACAGCTGTGGCAGTACCGAAGACAAAGTACTTGTTACCTCCTATACCTATGACAAAAATGGAAATATAGAAGCAGTAACAACACCTGACAGCGTTACAACCACCTATGAATATGATTTACTTAGCAGGCTTTTGTCACAGAGCAGACCTGGGCTAGATGAAACAGGTGCAGAGGTTACAATAACCACCTCAACCACCTACGATTGGCAGGGACAACCTTTAACAATAACAGATGCAAAAGGGAATGTTACAGAATACTTATATAACAAAAGAGGCTTATTAGAAAAAATAACTAATGCAGACAACGGCGTTACAGTATACCACTATGATTTATCGGGAAGAAAAATAGCCGAAGTATCACCAAAAAATTATGACAGCACAAAAAGCATAGCTACAATGAACAGAATAGAATATATATATGACAAGATGGACAGATTGCTGGCTAAAAAAGACATATATATGAATTTATCAGGGCAATGGGAGACAATCTATACAAAGGCCTACAAATATGATAATTCAGGCAACGTAATAAAAGAACTTGATGCAGTGGGCTATGATTCTGGCACAGGCACAACCCTTGACGCTAAAATAAATTCAGGCTATGGCACAGAATATACCTATAACCTTGCTAATTTACTAGTAACCCAAATTGATCCTGTTGCAAAAAAACGTGAACTATCCTTCTCATTAAAAAATGAATATGATGCAATGGGAAGAAAAATATTACAAACTAATGCAGATGGAGTAAAAACCTTATATACCTATGATAATGCTGGAAACATACTGTCAGTGAGCATAAAAAAGAATCAGGCATCAAATACGCAGAAACTACAAACTTCAACCTATGACCTAATAGGAAGAATGCTTACCCAAACAGATGCAAAGGGAAACACAACCACTTACCAATACAATGGACTTGGTAAAGTAAGTAAGGCGGTTACTCCTAGTGATAGCACAATAGCCTCAAACACTATCATTTACCAGTATGATGTTATGGGCAATCTAAAATATCAGCAGGATTCCTTGGGAAAGGTTAACCTGTACACCTACGATAATCAAGGCAGACAGCTTACAAATACTCAGAAAAAGCTAGATAACACACAAGCAATCACAGTATCCGCAAGCTATGATATAAATGGGAATAAATGCACCCAAACCGATGGGAACGGAAATGTTCAAACCAATACATATGATGTAATGAACAGGCTTAAAACTGTACAAAAGGCAGTAAATGGCGTAATAAAAACCACAACCTACGGCTACGATGCAAATGGCAATCAGATAACAGCAACAGATTGGCTTGGCAACACAATCACAAATATATATGATGCATTGAACAGAATAGTAGAGAAAAGAGACCCATATACCACAATCCAAAAGCTGGAATACAACAAAAACAGCTTGCAGTCCAAGTCAATAGATGCACTGGGCAATGCAACGGAATATTTATATGATGAAAACAATAGACTAGTAACCACAATAGACCCTGAAGGGCACGTAACAAGCCAAGCCTATGATAATGTAGGAAATATTACAACAAAGAAGGATGGAAATGGCACAGCCACCACCTACAAATATGATGAACTAGGCAGGCTAACAGCAGTAATCAATGCAAAATCCGAGATAACCAGCTATAGCTATGACTTAAATGGAAACATGCTTACTCAGACCGATGGAAAGGGTAATACCACAGCCTATGAGTACAATGTAGCCAATAAGCTCACAAAAAAAATAGACCACGGTGGAAGAATAAGCGTAAATGGGGAATACAAATACATAGCTGCAAAACTCGATACATACACCTACAATGCAGACGGCAACATAGCCAGCATGACAGACAAAAATGGAAAGCTGATCCAGTATACCTACGATATACACGGTAGACTTATATCAAAAGCAATAGGAAGCAGTATAATATCCTATACTTATGATAACAACGGAAATCAGCTAACCATTACAGACAGCACTGGAACAACAGTAAGAACCTATGATGAGCAAAACAGAGTACTGACAAAAACAGTGCCAAAGTTTGGAATAACCACCTATACCTATGATAATGCAGAAGGTAACGGGCTGTATTCTGAAACCACAACAGACTTTAAAAATAACCTTACAAAAAAGGTATATGACAAAGCAGGCAGGCTCTATCAGGTAATAGCTGACGGAAAAACTACAGCCTATGAATATTATGGTAATGGAAGCAGAAAAAGCGTAACCTACAATGACGGTGCAAAGGAAGAATACACCTATTACAAAAATGGTTTGAACAAAACCCTTGTAAACAAAAAAGCCACTGGCTTGATAATAGACAGCTACAGCTACACCTATGACAGGGCAAATAACCAGACCTCAAAAACAGATTCAAAGGGAGTAACCAATTATGCCTACGACAGCTTAAACAGGCTAGTAAAAACAACAGAGCCAAGCGGCAAGGAAACCAGCTATACCTTTGACAAAGCAGGAAACAGGCTTACCGAAACAATAAAGCTAGGTACAAGCTCAGTTACCACAAAATATACCTATAATGAGCAGAACAGGCTTATGTCAACGGCTTGTCAAAGCGGAAGCCAAACAGTAACAGACAAATATCGCTATGACAATAACGGAAACACAATAAGCAAAACCTCAGAGACAGTCAAGCCAATTGATTCAGCAGTTGAAAGCAAGGCTACTGTATTTAAGGCAGGTCAAAGCCCTACAGGTGATAACACTTGCTTTGATGAAATAACACTATATGACTTTGACGTTTGGAACCAGCTAATAAAGACAACTGTAAAGGATAAAAAAATATCCTACTCCTACAACGGCGAAGGCTATAGAGTATCAAAGGATATAAACGGTCAGACTACCAATTACCTGTACGAAGCCGACAAGGTAATACTAGAGACAGACGAAGCAAATAACCAAATAGCTAAAAATATCTATGGCTTAAACCTGCTGACAAGAACCGCGGGCAATGATACAATGAACTATATGTACAACGGTCATGCAGATGTAACAGCACTGCTAAACCAAGATGGAATAGTAACTGCAACCTACTATTACGATGCCTTTGGAAACATATTAGAGCAAACAGGAAACGCCAACAACAGCATCACCTACGCAGGCTACCAGTATGATGGCGAAACAGGGCTTTACTATCTGAATGCAAGAATGTATGACCCAAAGATAGCAAGATTTTTGCAGGAAGATACGTATTTAGGAGATAGAAATGATCCGCTATCATTAAATTTATACACCTATTGTTACAACAACCCTATAATTTATTTTGACCCAACAGGGCATGTTGTAACCGATTGGGATAAATCTCACCTCACATCTGATGAAATTAAGGATTTAGAGGCAATAGGAAATCAATGGGCAAATGCTGATGCACAAAAAAAAGCAGAGTTACGTAGCGAAGCAGATAATTTAAGAGCTAAATATCGTGATGATGATGAATTTACAGATGCTTTTGGGTATACTCAAAAGAGTACCAATCCTTCAGGCGGACAAAACAGTCATAAGAATACAAATAATATAAATAGTGGTAATGATAGAGCGAATACTAATAATGGTTTTATAGGACCTAGATTGCCAACTCAGGTGACGAGGAATACTGTAAATTATAAAGAATTGAATAAGGATTATTGGAATCGAACTGATGGATATTTTGATGGATTATGGTGGCAGGATGAGAATAAATTAAGAGAAGCTGCAGCAGTAATAAGAAGCGAAATTAGATATACTGGATCATATCAACTTAACACCAATTTGGGGTATAAAAGTTGGTCAAGCGATCCGAAAGAGATTAATAAGAGAATGATTGCTATACAGGCACTATCCAATACAAGTAGAACGGGTTATTATGATGAAGGTACTTTAGCGGCCATAGAAACACATATGGCACTATATGATATGGATTTTTCAAACCATACTTTGGATGAAAAGAAGTTAGATGTTATTATTGAAAGATACGGGGAAATTCTATTCAAAGATTCAGGTAATAAGTTAGAATCTGGATGGGGAGATGTTATTGATGGTGTAATGCTTCTTGGCGGCGGATATTCTCTAAGTAGAGGTACAGTTATTAAGGGAACGGGTAAGACTGTTGTTGAGGAAGTACCTAAGACAAAAACGCCTATTAACCCAAACCCATTTAAAGGGAAGACACCTACTGAAATTGATAAAATGCTAAGAGATGCAGGATTTGAACCAAGAGGTCCAGACCCATTGAACGGTAAGGGTGGGTATGTAAATCCGAAAACAGGTAGGTCTTACCATATCGACGAAGCAAATAGCTTTGGTGAACCACCTCATGTTGATGTCAATCGGTTAAGGGATTACAAAGGACCATTGGATAAGAAAAAATACGATATGAATTAGGAGGTATATAATGCTAACTGTCGAGATTAATAAAAAAGATGAAAGTATTGAAATATTTTGTGATAAAGAAGGTCTTGAATTATTAGCTAAGAAGATAAATGCTTTAGGTGTAAATGGAGGACACGTTCACCTAATGACACCATCCTGGGCAGGCAATGAACTTAGCGAAGAAAAACAGGGAGCAGAAAATGAGTTAGTTAATCATTTGAGAATTATTTTAGCACCTTAGTAAATCGAAGGTCACACAGTTTCGGCTGATGTGAAAACAAAATCTACTACACAGGCGGCTATCTCAATGGAGGTAGCCGTCTTTCTTTATGCTTTGTTGCGAGTGGACATAAAACAATAATAATGAACTAATGAACTTTTGTTCCGAGGTTCAAAAAAGCAGGGTGTTATTCCCTGCCTTTAAGCACTACAGCAAATTGGCTTTATCCTTCATTTTCTTCCGGCTTGGATTTGTATATATAAGCGTAGTATGAATATTTGAATGTCCTGCCTGATTAGCAACTTCATGAACGCTATATCCAGCTTCTAAAGCATTGGTACAATAGAAATGCCTTAATGTATGAGGGGTTATTTTATCACTGTATTTATTGAAAATTTGGTTTATGCGTGTTCTGTTTACACTGTCGCTTTGACGGCTTGTAAAAAGGTATTTGGAGTCACTTTTACGCTCCTTCATGTATTCTTTAACGGAGTTAATAATCTTGTCATTAATAAAAACAATTCTTTGCTTATCACCTTTACCACTCCTGACAGTTATTTCCTTTGATGTAAGGTCAATATCATTTACTTTCAGGTCTAAAGCTTCCGATATCCGAAGGCCTGCATAAGCCAAAATGGTTATAATGGCATAATCTCGTTTGCTCTCGTTCTCTAATATCTTTTGCCGGAAGGCTTCTATATCCTGCTTTAAAATGTCCGTAGGGCTTGCAAATTGTTGTTGAATCTTAATGTTATCCTTTTTAGATATTACAAGGTCTGTTTGAATACCTTTATCAATCAGAAATTCATTAAATTTTACAAGGGCTGATATTTTGGCATTTACAGTCTTGGCGTTATCCTTCTTGATATTCCTTAAAAAGCTGATGAAATCCCAAATATTAATCCTATGGAGCTTTTCAAAATCCGTTCCATAACTTTCTTTATACCAGTTTAAAAATCCCTGTAAATGCCGTAAATAGCTGTTAATAGTGTTGACGCTTTTTCCATCTTGTATAAGGTACTCCTTGAATCGGTTTATCATTTGTAATCCTCCATAAATTATGTTGAACTATTTTTACACTGATTATTGATAAGTTATGTTTAACTCAATGATAAAATTGTAGCATATAGAGGGTGTGAGGTCAACATAAATAATATTATGTTTAACTAAAACAAGGAGCGGCTTATTCAATTAAATATAACTTTGTCCCTTCTTAATGTCCTAAAAGCGATTTAGGGCGTTTGCTTTGGGCTTTATTAAAGCTTTGATTTAATGGAGATTGGTTCAGTTGGTTTTATGAAAGGGTTAATGATGAACTCTTATGCAAATGGTGTCATGTACGGCTTTGTAGACTATTTTAAATGATGATAAATACATAATTTTATAAACACCAATTTATAGAATAGCCCTTCAAATGCTGTTATATAAGCACATTGGGGCTTTTTAATGAACCTTTCAGTTTTCTGATTTATAAATTCATTTAGCTTATAATCAGGACATAACAGTTATAGAAAGGAGATTCTATTATGGCATATAAAAATACAAAAATGGGTGCAATGCGAAGGGTACGAAATTTAATGGCTACCGATGTATGCAGAAAATTAAAAATCAGCACTATTACCTACTCCCAAATTGAAACCGGGCGGTTAGTTCCGTCTGAAAGAGTGATGAAATTGCTTGCGGATTTTTACGGTTTGCCATTTGGGGAATTAGTAAAAGATGTAGACCCGGAAGCAATAATAGTGGCGATAAAAAGGAATTAGTGGCTGGATATAGGGGGTAATCGGGCATGAATAACAGCATCCGGGCTTTGGTGAATCAGTGTTGTAATTTGTTTGATGATAACCACTGCGTTTTCAAGGGGAAAAAATGCAACATCAAGGAAGGCCGCCGTTGTGAGTATTTCGAGCAGAGCGTATTACCTGTAAATAAAGCTTTAAAGGCCTTATATCACATGAAATATGAGGCGGAAGCTCATGGGGATAAGCTGTCAAAAGAGAAACAGAAATCTATAATACAGGAAAACAGCGAGCTAATAAAATGTAAGTGTGGAAAAGAGTTTAAACCTAAAAGCAACCGACAGAAATATTGCGACAGATGCAGGAAAGCAAAGCGAAACGAACGGCAAAAAATACTGATGAAGAATAAAAGGCATCCTGTTAGCATTTAGCACTATTATCCAGATTTGAAAGCCTTGATATGACTGGGTTGTAAAAAGTGAAAAGTACGAAAAAAAGGGTTGAGAATATAATATCATTACCCCGGATTTCTAAATGCTAACAGGGTGCTCTAAAATGCTTTTAAAAAGGCCGAGAATAAGGAGGGTGGGCAAATGTGGATTCATATTTCAAGGTTGATAAACGCATATATGCACTTACAAATAATATGATAAGTGAAAAGGCCTTTAAGCTGTATATACTTTACTGCAATGAAGTAAATCTAAATAAGTATTTGGGATGTGCACTAATGGGTGCACGACAGGCTAAAAAGGTTTTAGGCCTTGAGCAGAATATTTTTAAGAAAGCACAGAAAGAATTGATAGACAAGCATTTTATAACATTAAGGCCTGATGTTAAAACAGGATATTTGACAACGGTAGCGGTGGAAGTGCTTGAATTTCTCGATGTGAATAAAAAGACAAAGAAATTTACGGCTAATAGCCAGATTCACAGGGATTACCCAAAAGGTAAGTATCTCAACATACCTAAGGCAGTAATGAGCTATATTAAATTCCTGAATTTTGATACGGTGATGTTGCTGCTGGAATTATACAACAATATTGTAGATGGAATTGTAAATATCAATTATGCCTATGTATATTGCAGGAATAATCCACTTGGATATAGTTTACAGGGTGACAGATGGGCGAAGGCAGATACGGAAGCGGCATGGTATTTTACAGCTAATAGAGGCGGACACATTAATCAATTGATTGATTTAGAAATATTTTATACCCAATATGCCCTTGTATATGAAGATGCAAATGATAAAGAATACCGTTATATAAAGACCATGTTGCAGCAAACAAATGACAATAACGAAGACTATATTTTCCTAAAACCATATTCCAAGAATGAAAGGGTTATAAAAGTCTTGATACCAGTGCATAAGTTGGAATTTCCAGCAAGGAAAGAGGCTGATACCACTGAAACACCTAATACGACTGCATGAAAAGATTTATTGTATTAGTTAAACTTTTGGTAAAACCCTATAAACAATGATATAACTTAATTAGAAGCACATTTGAAGTGCAACACTAATAATACGCTAATTCACACTAATATTACACTAATACACACTAAAGAAATTAAGGTGTAATACAATAGTCATTCTACCGAATGACGGATAGTAAAACCTTTTATGCTTTTAAGAAAATTGCATATATGTCTTATAGGCGTATATTAAATAAGAGTAATTTTAAGATAGCTTTACTATTTAGGCAAAATACAGGGGTGTTGTATATGAGCAGTGGTGGCCACAATCGAATAAAAGGAAATATAAATCAGTACAGGCATATTAATATAAGAATCATGCAACACAAGAATTGTTTCAAACGGCCTTGCAATTTTATATATTCGTGGGGTGCTGATAGAAATATATATTGCTGCTTTGACGGTTACAGCCTAAATATATTCAATGACATAAATAAAGGCTGTTATGTTGTTAGGATTGATAAGACCCGTACTAATTACGGTTATAGGACTTGGTTTATATGTTCAGGATGTGGCAGAAGGACTACAGCATTATATTACCGTTGGAATAATTATAAATGCCGTGTTTGCCAGAGCTTGAATTATACCAGCAGCCAGCAAGGCCATGATAAGATGGAGCAGATTAACCAAAAAATATATAAAATTCAAGACAGATTACAGGCCGAACATGATGTGTTAATCAACTATTCAATTCCGAGGCCGAAGCGGATGCATAATAAAACATATCAAAAATTATTGAACAAGCTGGAAGAGCTTGATGAGCAAAGCGAAGATGCTTTTTTATACGAAATTGAAAGAAAGCTTGGAATAAAAGTATGAGAGGCTTATAATGCTGAAATTTAAACTACTGGAATAATTTCCACTGGTACACAGACAATCAGCAATAGCAACATCCAGCAGGCTATGACCTGAACGAGATAGAAACCATTAAATTAAAAGGGGTACGCTTGAAATAAAATCCCGGCATTCATATACTGGAAGTATTTTCATAAACTTTGTGGTAATTACTGTAAATAGTACAGACAAATACGTTGAATTTGTACATTTGGTGCTTATTAGTATGTTTAAAAATATAAAATCCGCACACTTTAAATATAACACCAATGTACAGAATAGATTGCTTGGGATTAATTACAAATGAAATTGTATGTACAGAGGTATACAATGGAACATGAGAGGTGAAATGTAATGACAGCGAAAAATAGGTTAAATATGCGGATTGATGAAGAGCTTGAGACAGAAATTGCAGAAGTGGCAGACCTATACGAGCAAAAAACAGGGATAAAAACCACTAAAACAAATGTAATTGAATCCGCTTTAAAGGAGGGATTGAAAGCAATAAAAATTAAATTGCAATCGGAGAAATAACCTGAATAAAGTAATAGAAGCCTATAGAGCTTGGCGGCAAACAGGCTTCCATTACCGGGAAACAAGCCTTGATTAAGGACGAGCTTCGCTATTACTATTATAACCGAAGCTATATCCTCTATTCTAGGTATTTACCAAAAGAGGATTTTTTTTATACCTAAATACCTGAAAAAATTTGAAAATTACATGAATCGGGGGGTCTTAAATGAGAGTGAAAATTACCACTACAATTGACGAAGCGTTATTAGCACAGGCAAAGGATATAGTGAAAAATGAAGGTTTGGAAGGTGCAAATGCAATCCTAGAGAAGGCTTTAAGGCTATATTTTTCAAATTCGGGAGAGGTTTGGGAAAAGACCCTTGAAAGTGGATGGATAAAAAAAATACTCATAAATGAGGCCGGGATTAATTTTGAAAATATCAAATGCCGGAAAAGCTTTTCAAGTTATAGGCCGGAGGATTATACAGAAGAAGCACTATTGGAAAGAGGCTGGCAGAAGGTTTCTGAAAAGTAGGCCTAAAGCAATAGGTTACAGGTCAGAAGTCCTTCTTCTGGCTTGTTGCGTGGGGCTTTTGGCTTCATAAAAATCCTTTGTGTTGAATAAACAAGCAAATTGACAGTATTTCTAATTCCATAAAAAATGTAAGGGTTAGAGTAAGAGCAATTTGTGTGAGGTTTCAAAGTTGAGATAAGACAGAGTAAAAGCGTTTTGGCGTGTCCAGTGAGCTTGTAAGACCTGTTTTATTTGCAAGTGCTGTAAAGATTGAAATCTGTTTATCGTTACAGGGTGAGTAAGAGCATTAGGCATCGATAGAAACAATGGTTTAAAAACGTATGCAGAGTAATTGACGTACACAATCAATCACATAAAAAATAGACAGGCTGGCGTTCCCTTGCGGGTCTTATGACTAACGCTCTATAGTTGAGGTTGCCGTTATTATTTAGGTGATATGATTCATTTGCCAAGTAAAGGAGCGTAGAAAAATGCACAAGAAGCAAAACCATATATATATCGGAATTGACTTGCATAAAGCTACACATACGGCGGTTGTCATAGACTGCTGGAATACCAAACTTGGAGAAATAACCTTTGAAAATAAGCCTTCGGAGTTTAAAAAGCTGATTGAAAAGGTAAACAAGCATAATGACGGCCTAATCCCTGTATTCGGCCTCGAAAATGCGGAGAGCTACGGGAGGAATCTTGCTATATGTCTTATAGAAAAAGGGTATATAGTAAAAGATGTAAACCCTTCATTGTCCCATGCTCAAAGATTGAGTGCTCCTACTACAAAAAAAGACGATAGTTATGATGCTTGGTGTGTTGCAAATGTCCTTTTAAGCAGGCTTGACGATTTACCGGAATCAAAACCGAATGATATTTTCTGGACACTATCGCAGCTTGTAAACAGACGTGAGTCAATTGTAGTAACAGGGGTAAGACTAAAAGGACAGCTTCATGAGCAGTTATCACACAGCTATTCCAGCTATAAAAAGTTTTTTACGCTTATAGATACTAAAACGGCCTTGAATTTTTGGGAGCTATACCCTTCACCACAATATTTGCAGCCCGTGACGGTGGAGGAATTGGCGGAGATATTGAGAAAGACGAGCCATAACCATTACTCAACCAAAAAGGCACAAAGCATTCTTGAGGCCGCACATAATGATGGTTATATTAAAAAGGATTATCAGGAAGTCAGAGACTTTATTATTAAAGGCATTGTAAGAGATTTGAGACATGCAAAGGAAGAACTTGAGAAGGTAGAAAAAGAAATAATCCAGCTTATGAAAATACTTGGGTATAAGCTTGAGACAATGCCCGGAATTGATACAATTACGGCAGCAAGGATTATAGCGGAAATAGGAGATATAAACAGGTTTAGTAATGCCGATAAATTAGCCCGGTTTGCAGGGATTGCTCCGTCTTTTTTCGGTTCAGGTGGTAAAGGTAAGGAGCAGAAAAGCAGACAGGGGAACAGAAGGCTATACGGAATTTTTTATTTTCTTGCAGTTCAAATGATACAAGTATCTATCAAGGGAAAACCCAGAAATGCGGTATTCCTTGACTTCTTCAAAAGAAAGCAGACGGAAGAAAAGACAAAACCGCAGGCACTTGTAAGCGTTATGAGAAGGCTTGTAAATATCATTTATGGCATGTTGAAAAATAAGACGGAATATAAAGCACCAGAGGTTTCCAGTAAAGAGGTAGTATGATAGAATATTGATGATTTGAAAAGAGGTCTATTTATGTTCGGCAAGAAAATCTGCGGTCTTGAAACGGCTACAACAGACTGTGACCGCAGATTACATTTTTAGTATATATAGTGTTAATGCTGAGGAAACGATAAAGACTAATTCTTTTAACATGAATAAGTTAGATTCATTTAAAAATGCTAAAATTACTGATGTTGAAAAATATCTTGATAATACGTTAGAAGGGTTTACGAAGGCACCACTAAAGAAGGGCGATGGCGTAAGATATTTTGAGGGTAAAGGTAATTCATATCAATTAAACTATGGTTATGAAAATGCAAGTGACGCAGTTCATGGAGGTCCATACTTGAAAACTACTAGTGGAAGTGAAATAATTCGTATACCATTAACTAAATAAAGGAGTTCATTTTATGAAAGAAGAAGATTTATTGAAGTTTCTTATTTTTATTGCTGAGGAAGATGCACAAATTAGTACGATAATTAACTTCTTTATCAATACATTAGGTTATGAAGTAAATACCATAAAAAGAATTGTTAATTACGGCATAGATGAAAAAATTTTAATAATTGTTAAGAATGGTGAAAATTATAGAAATTATAAGGTGTTAAAAGACAATGAGATCAAAAAAATTGATTGGTCGTCTTCAAATAATTTACATGAAATTTACTATAACGATTTTGACTATTATAGAGAAAAGTTATTTGTCCCCCATCCTCAAGTTCCAATGGAATTTAAGCAATTCATTATTAACGATAATATGTAAAAATGAATATTCTAAAGTGTACAAAAAGTTACGGTGCTAATATTTATTGTATTAAGGAGTGTATTATTATAACGAGGCAAGAAAATGTCCCCCACTTCTATAAGTGGCTGTTACCACTTTGGTTATCAGGTGGTGAGAATATCTCCCGCCTCGATGAAACGCCGCTGATGTAATGAAATTTTTCTACAATCGATAAATTTCATTTTGAATCTAGGCGTTATAAAGGATAATGAGAGTATTCCTTTGTCGTAAGCTGTCAGACGGTTATTCTTGCGTTCTAGCACTCGTTGTGTTACTATCATGATAGTAGTGATAGTAACTGATAGAAGGAGCGGTATTATGATATTGTACGAAAGTGAAACAGTTGAGTTAAAAGAACTTTACACCTCTGATTTAAAGAAGGAGATTGTTTCCTTTGCAAATACAAACGGAGGGACAATCTATATTGGTGTACAAGACAGCGGAGAAATTATTGGTCTTGATAATGCCGACTTTGTAATACAACAGATATCAAGTTCGTTAAGGGATAGTATTCGCCCTGATGTTTCTATGTTTGCCAATATAGAGTTAATGAAAGAAGATAGTAAGTTTTATATTAAATTAACTGTCAGCCAAGGCACAAAAAAGCCGTATTACCTATCAGATAAAGGACTGAAACCAACAGGAGTATATGTCAGAAGTGGAACAACATCTGCACCAGCATCAGAAGATGTAATTCGCATGATGATAAAAATGACAGATGGTGATTCATATGAGGCGAATCGTTCTCTGGTTCAAGAGTTGACTTTTAATACACTAAATGACGAACTTCAAAAAAGAGGATTAGAATTCACAGAAGTTCAAATGAAAAATTTAGGGATTCTTTCTTCTGATAATATTTACACAAATATGGGGCTGCTTGTTTCAGACCAATGCAAGCACTCATTAAAATTTGCGAT
Source organism: Bacillota bacterium (assembly GCA_023398105.1). Lineage (GTDB taxonomy): Bacteria > Bacillota > Clostridia > Acetivibrionales > DSM-1351 > Ruminiclostridium. The sequence continues at coordinate 16,902 of JAEWST010000176.1, forward strand.
TTTCCAAGGCACAGATAAATTAGTATTTAAAGATAGAAAAGAGCTCTCGGGTTCTCTTTTTGCTCAGCTTACAGATGCCTATAAAACTATAGATTTTTACAACGGAACAAAAGCTACCTTTCATGATTTACTGCGGACAGATGAAAGAGATTATCCAGAAGATGCGGTTCGTGAAGCATTGCTTAACTCCATTGTTCACAGGGACTATTCCTTTAGTGGTAGTACGTTTATAAACCTTTATTCTGACCGATTAGAGATTATTTCTCTAGGCGGACTGGTATATGGATTATCATTAGAAGCAGCGATGCTCGGAGCATCACAAACAAGAAATGAAAAACTTGCAAGTTTATTTTATAGAATGAAATTAATTGAGGCATATGGAACAGGCATTAGCAAGATAATCAGTTGTTACAAAGGCTTACATTATCAACCAAAGTTTGAAAATGTAGAAGGTGCCTTTAGAGTAACTTTGCCTAACATACATGCACAAGAGTTAAATGTAGAAGATGAAAAGTATTTACGGATACTAAGATTATTTGAAAAGAAAAAGGAAATCACTCGAGGTGATGTTGAAGAAGCCCTCGGGGCAGGTACAACCCACGCAATTAATATGCTCAAAGAAATGCTGGATAAAGAGCTTATCCAAAAAGTTGGTAACGGAAGATTGACGAGGTATGTGGTTAATGTTTAACTCAATGAGTTAAACTCCAGATTTGAAGAGTTAACTTTGCAGTGTGGGGCTCTTCATTTCTTTATATTACCATATATTTCATTCTGCAAAAAAAATTCACATTATCATATCTATTAAGGCATCAACGAGATAATTTAATTTGAAAAGAACTAATTATTCTAGGATAGTTTAATTAGGGAATCTAAGGATAAATAATAAATAACATAAAGTATAATTATGGTATTAATAATATAGGAGCTAAATTGATGGACTATAATATAAAAAGTTATTTTGACAGCTTAATGAAACCGATTCCGGGAGGTATAGAGCATTTAAGGGATTATCGGGATGAACAGAAATGGATTAGTTCAGATTCCAAAATGAGCATACCAGGGCAAAAAGGAAATCTAAGAGAAATAGAAAGAATAGTAAATATAGAACCGTTTTTTCTAGCAAAATATCCTGTAACAAGAAGTCTATATGATGCAATAACTCAAAAAGCACAGATTATCACAGAGCCTGATTCTATCCCAATGGTGAATGTATCCTGGTATAATGCTATTTCATTTTGCAATCTGCTTTCAAAGGCATGTGGCTTAAAAGAATGTTATACTTTTGACTGCAACGACAATAATGTATTTTGTGATTGGAATACCAATGGATACAGATTACCAACAGATGCAGAATGGCAGTATGCCTGCAAAGCTGGATCAACGGGCTACAGATATGGAGAGATTAATAATATTGCTTGGTACAGTGAGAATTCGGAAGGCAGGATACATGAGGTAGGTAATAAGGAACCAAATAAATGGGGCTTATATGATATGATTGGAAATTTATGGGAGTGGTGTTGGGATTTGTATGATGAGAAAACATATGGTTCTTACCGTATTTTCCGTGGTGGTAGTTGGTCAGAATCGGAAAGAGGATGCGGTGCTACATGCCGTCGCCGTGGTAATCCGTCGTTTTGCATTGATGACTTGGGATTTCGTGTAGCTAAATCATTTAACCTTTGATAAGTTTTAATACCTAAAATTTTCAACTTTGAAAGTTGAGTTAGATGATATTACTGTATTAAAGCAGTTAATAAACATATTTCAGATTTATTAATCATGTTTTTCTTAAGAAGAGACGAGGTGTATTATGACAAGAAATGAACTTAAAGTATGGGATCGATTTGCTTTTATGTATGATTTTATAATAAAAAAAGATAAAAATGCTTATAAAGAAATTGTAAATCAAATTGACCAATTAATAAAAGCTGAAAATAAAGTGCTGGAAATTGCTACTGGTACAGGAATTATTGCTATAGGCTTGAGTGGTTCAGTTAAAACTATGGAAGCTGTGGATTTTTCATCAGAGATGATAGACATAGCGAAGAAGAAGGCTCAAAATCTTGGTGTTAGTAACATTAACTTTTCCGTACAGGATGCAACCTGTTTAGTTTATGAGGCTGAATCATTTGATTATGTAATCATTTCAAATTCACTTCATATTATGCCAGAGCCGCAAAAGGTTTTGACCGAAATTAAACGGGTTCTTAATAAGGGAGGGAAGCTAATAGCACCTACTTTTATATTTAAATATTCAACTTTCGCACATGGAAAATGTGCTGTGTCCCTTGAAAAATCAGTAGTTTTGGGCAATAAAAAGGTTCAAGAATACCTCTAAATATGGTATAATATAAGTGACCAAACCCAATCACACCAAC
>JAEWST010000048.1 GCA_023398105.1 Bacillota bacterium
AGATAATACTGAAGCAGATTTTGTTTGTTTAAGATTAGTTGGCGCTGATCCAAATGCGGAGAATAAATCTGTAGAAGAATGTGCAGAAGTAGCTAAAAAAGTTGCTGATGCAATAGATTTACCATTAGTAGTTGCAGGATGTGGAGTTGCTGAAAAAGATGGTAAGGTATTTGCTAAAGTTGCAGAAGTTTTAGAAGGTAAAAATGCTTTAATATTATCTGCAGTTGAAGATAATTACAAAGAAGTTGGTGCTTCAGCAGGTCTAGCTTATGGTCAAAAAGTTGGTGCAGAATCAGCTGTTGATATAAACTTAGCTAAACAAATGAATGTTTTGTTAACTCAATTAGGTGTTAAATCTGAAAATATAGTAATGAATGTTGGATGCTCAGCTGTTGGATATGGATATGAATATGTTGCATCTACAATGGATAGAATTAGACTTGCAGCATTTAATCAAAATGATAAGCAATTACAAATTCCAATAGTTACTCCAGTATCTTTTGAAGTTGGTCATACTAAAGAAGCTATAGCTACAGAAACTGATCAACCAGAATGGGGAGATAATGAAAAGAGAACTATTTCAATGGAAGTATCAACTGCAGCATCTGTATTAATAGGTGGATCTGATGCAGTAATACTTCGTCATCCAGAATCTATAAAAACTATAAAATCATTTATAAGCGAGTTAGCTTAATAATATTTGTGAGGTTAGGGGGATAAAATAATGGCACTTAAAGCTTTAGATATATTTAAATTAACACCAAAGAAAAACTGTAAAGAATGTGGATTTCCAACTTGTATGGCTTTCTCTATGAAAGTTGCAGGTGGAGCAGTGGAAGTAAGCAAATGTCCACACATGTCTGATGAAGCAATACAAAAATTATCAGAGGCTACTGCCCCTCCAATGAAAACTTTAAAAGTTGGAGCTGGAGAAAATGAGTATACTCTAGGAGGAGAAACTGTATTATTTAGACATGAAAAAACTTTAGTAAGTAAAAATAGATATGCTATAGCATTTTGTGATTGTATGACAGAAGAAGAAGTAGCATCTAAAATAGCTAATATAAATAAAGTGGAATATGAAAGAATTGGAGAAGTAATGAAGGCTGAATTTGCTTGCGTTACATATAACTCAAACAAAGAAAACTTCTTAAATATAATTAAAAAATTAAAAGCTGAAACTAAAGTTGCATTTATATTAAATGTAGATGATGCTGAAGTTGCTAAAGAAGCAGTTGCAGAACTTAAAGGATTAAACCCAGTAGTATTGGGTGCTACTAAAGATAACTATGAAGCTATGTTAGAAGTAGTTAAAGGTGATAACTTAGCTTTAGGTTTAAAAGCTGACAACTTAGAAGATTTATATGCAACTGTTGAATTAGTTCAAAAAGCTGGATACAAAGAATTAATATTAGATGTAACTGGAGAAAGCATAAAAGATACTTATGTTAATGCAGTTCAAGTAAGAAGAATAGCATTAAAAGAACAAGATAGAACATTTGGATATCCATCAATAGTATTTGTTAATGAATTAGCTAATGGAGACGACAATATGGAAGTTGCATTATCATCAGCATTTACTGTTAAATATGGTTCTATCATAGTAATAGATGATATAAGCTATGCTAAAGCATTACCATTATATGCATTAAGACAAAACTTATTTACTGACCCTCAAAAACCAATGAGAGTTGAAACTAAAGTTTATCCAATAAATAACCCAGATGAAAATTCTCCAGTTTTAGTTACTGTTGACTTTGCATTAACTTACTTCGTGGTAACTGGTGAACTTGAAAGATCTAAAGTTCCATGCTGGTTAGTAATACCAGATGCTGGTGGATATTCAGTTCTTACTTCTTGGGCTGCTGGTAAATTTGGTGGTAGTGTAATAGGCAACTTTGTTAAAGAATGTGGTATAGCTGATATGACTAAGAATAGAGATTTAATTATACCTGGTAAAGTTGCTGTTATAAAATCAGATGTACAAGATAATTTACCAGATTGGAACGTTATAGTTGGTACTGCTGAAGCTATGGAATTACCAAAATTCTTAAAAGAATATATGGAATCAAAGGAAGCAGCAGCAACAGTTTAAGATAAGGTTATAATATATAAAATCTAAGGGGGATAAAAGTAGTATGGAAAAATTCATGATTATAGGTGAAAGAATTCACTGTATAGCACCACCAATAAGAAAAGCAATAGCAGAAAGAGATCCTGAGCCAATATTAAAAAGAGCTATAGAACAATTAGATGCAGGAGCTCATGTTATAGATTTTAATATAGGACCAGCTGAAAGAGATGGTGCTGAAATAATGGAATGGGGAGTTAAATTACTTCAAAGTGAATTAAATAACGTTCCACTTGCTCTAGATACTGCAAATGTTGCAGCTTTAGAAGCAGGACTTAAAGTTTATAATAGAACTCATGGTAAACCAATAATAAACTCTGCAGATGCTGGAGATAGAATGCATTTAATGGAAGTTGCAGGAGAATATGATGCAGCTATAATAGCATTATGTGCTAAAGAAGGTATACCAGCAGATAATGAACAACGTATGGGATACTGTACAGAATTAATAGAAGCAGCTGCTATGGCTGGTATAGATCCAGAAACTGATGTTTATTTTGACCCACTTTGCTTAGTTATAAAAGGAATGCAAGATAAACAAATGGATGTTATAGATGCTATAAGACAAATGACTGAAATGGGATTAAAAACTACTGGTGGTCTATCAAATGTTTCTAATGGTTGTCCAAAACATATAAGACCTATACTAGATAGTAACTGGTTAGCAATGGCAATGGCTAATGGATTCTCTTCAGCTATAGTTAACCCATTAGATGAGTTATTAATGCAAACTATAAAATCTTGCGACATAATAAGAAATGCTAACTTATATGCAGATTCTTTCTTAGAAGTTAAAGACCTTGCATTTGATTATAAAGGATAAATAAAAAATAATTAAATAAAATATTTATATTTATAAAAATTTTAACTAGATTTAATGG
>JAEWST010000079.1 GCA_023398105.1 Bacillota bacterium
CTGTATCATCCACCCCATTGTAATAACCTAATACACAAACAGATATTTTTTCTATAACATTATTACATTTAATTTTTCCAGATAATTTAACAGCATCTCCCTTAGTAACACTTACACTTGAAGGCAAACCACTTATAGTTGGAATGTTCACTGCTTGTCCATTCACCATATAAAAATTTGATAATACTAATAAAGCCAAAAAAAGCAACGTAAAAGGCATACATTTCCTAATGTACTTAATCATATTCCTTCCTCCATCCATATAAAAATTTAATGACCAGTTGAATAAATCAGTCTACAAAACCAAACTTTTCTTTTGCTATAAAACATAAAATCTAAAGTTTAACCTATTGTAGAATTCTTAGAAATTTTAATATACCTATAACTCATGACATGTGTACAAGCATTATAAAACAATTAGAAAAACATTATCTTAATAACAACTATGTTAATACTTTGTATAAACTCCATAATTTCCAATTTTTATTCTAGCATGTGTTTTTATTTTTTTAAATACTTAATTTACTTAATATATATGTAATAAATATATATTTTTGTTTCAACTCCTATTTGTTTTTAGGGTACAAAAAAAGACAGTTCCAAAATAGAAATGTCTTTAAATTGATTTATATTGAATTTTATTAATAAAATATTATGATATTTAAATCTATTTGGCAGCAGTTAATATCATTTCACCCAAATTTACTATTGCCTTTGCTTGTTTAAGAATATCCGTGCCAACAATCGCATCTATTTCAAACCCATATTGCATTGCTCCAATTTGTATATTGAAATTTGTAGCTGCTACGTTGTCTATTTCTATTACATCAATTTTCTTTTCAATAACCGTTTCTGAACCGCCTATACCTTGAACAGAGTTTATAATGTCTATAGGCTCGGGCTTCAATCCTAAGTTATGTGCAATATCCCTTGAAATTACTGTTGAGGATGAACCCGTATCAACCAAAGCATTCTTGATTGTCACACTGTTGTTTCCGTGAGCTAAAATTGCATCTATATATATTAAGCCATCCCTTAAACTCAGGCTAATCATTATAACCGCACCCCCAGCCACTTTTTTACTCCAATATTTAAGGCATCGTTGGAAGTATGGTAAATATAATATTCACGTTCCTTGTGAAGCTTGTGTAATTCAGTATATCTCTGAAAAGCACTGTCACCGTCATCTGCAAAACTGCCGATAACATCCATTTGTTCTACAATTCTTTTATCTCCTTCTGTCCTTGCATCTATTGCTTCAATGAGTACCCATTGCTCAGGATAAATCTTTCTAATGTCAGCCCAAATCATTGAATACCTCCTGTTATTCTATATTAAAAATGATTATATATTGATAGTACCATAAATATAATATTCTGCAAATAATCGATTCTATAGATGATTTATATTAAATTCTTAATCAATAGTAATTAAGTAACCATAACCAAAAAATCAAGCATTAAAATTAATATGCCATTGCTTCAACAAACTACCCTTTAAGAGTATGTAAATTATCCAAGGCACTACACAGAAGCTTAGCTTACACACTACTCACACATTAATAAAGCACCAATCCTTTTCGATTGGTGCTTTACACTGATAACAAATTATTACTTTTTCTGCTTGATAGGGGGATTATGTTCAATATTGACAGCTATCTGGTTTAAGTTCTTTACTTAATTTCTTTATTGCTTTCTTTTCAATTCTCGATACGTAGGATCTGGAAATACCAAGCATTTTTGCTATTTCTCTCTGAGTTTTACTAGTTCCGTTTTGCAAACCGTACCTTAGCTCCAGTACAACCTTTTCTCTGTTTTTAAGAGTAGCTTTCATTTTGCTGTAAAGCTTCTTTACCTGCATTTTTAGCTCAACCTCATCCACTACTGACTCAGAGTCGTTGCTAATCAGGTCGATTAGCGTAATTTCATTGCCTTCCTTATCCACTCCAATAGGGTCTTGTAGTGAAACCTCATTTTGAATCTTTTTTGTAGCTCTTATCTGCATTAGAATCTCATTTTCAATACACCTAGCAGCATAAGTCGCAAGACGAGTCCCTTTATCCATGTTGAAGGTTGATATTGCTTTTATTAATCCTATTGTACCTATAGAAATAAGGTCATCGCTGTCATTGCCACAAGAACCATATTTCTTTACAATGTGTGCAACAAGCCTTAAGTTTCTCTCAATCAGAACATTCCTTGCTTCCTCATTGCCATTTTTATATGCCTCAACGTAGTACATTTCCTCCTCAGAATTTAAAGGCTGAGGAAAGGAATTCACATTTGAAACGTAGCCCAGCATGAGGAATAGGTTGTTTAGCAGTCCATTAATAATTGCTGGAAATAGCATCTCTACCAAGCAAGGCACCTCCTACAATAATGAAGCATGACATAAGTCATAGAGTATAATATCAATACTCCAAAAATAGTGTACCTTTCTAGTCTATGAGCAAATCCAGTAAATCTTGCCTGTCCATTATAAAAATTATTTAAGCAGACTTTAAATCTATATATTAAGTTAATGGACATATCCTTCTGTATATTTCTACAAATACTGCAAACAATTAATATAACTTACTTATTCAACTTTATCAGTTGAAAATTGTAGGTGTTAAAGCTTATCAAATGAAAAGTTAATAGATTTCACCTAGGAGAAAAATATGTTTATACCAAAAAGAATTATATTTGAAAGCAACTCATTAGAGTATGAAATGGGAAGGAATATTTTTAACCAATTTAAAGATAAGGCTGATATTGAAATAATTAACTCTACTACTAACAAAGTAAAAGCACACATTCCAGGTGAAGATTTATTTTCTCAGTATAGAGAAGGCAAAAAAACTCTGGTAGTTGGGACTAAAAAAAGCTTAAAATTCCAATCCTGCAAGCCTTCAGCACACTATCAGCTCCCATTGGTATCGGGTTGTATGGGGCAGTGTGAGTATTGCTATTTGAATACTCAGTTAGGAGATAAGCCTTTCGTAAAAATTCATGCAAATATAGAAGATATTCTTAATCTAGCTAATAGTTATACAAATGATAGACTGCCTGAGATAACTATATTTGAGGGAGCAGCCACATCAGATCCTGTACCAGTAGAACCCTACACGCATTCACTTCAGAAATCGATAGAATTTTTTGGAAAAGATGAAAATTCCAGATTCAGATTTGTAACAAAGTATAATGATATAGCTACCTTACTTGACTTAGACCATAATGGTCATACTGAAATACGATTTAGTATTAATACTTCTTTTATAATAGATAAATATGAGCATTTTACTGCTTCTAGTGACAAAAGAATAGAAGCTGGCATTACTGCAGCTAAAGCTGGATATCCTATAGGATTTTTAATTGCACCTGTATTTATCTACCCTAGCTGGAAAGAAGATTATCATGACCTTTTGCAAAATTTAAGCAGCAAGCTCCCAGATAATTTAAAATTCCCTGTAACCTTTGAAATCATATCTCACAGGTATACAACAATAGCCAAAAACAGAATACTTCAGGTATTCCCTGAAAGCAATTTGCCCATGGAGGATGAAGAACGCAAATTTAAGTATGGACAATTCGGTTACGGTAAATATGTTTATCCAAAAGATATTATAGATGAAATAAAGGATTTTTTCTCAAAAGAAATAGAAGCTCTATATAAAAATAAAAAAGTGCTTTATATCATATAAGCACCCTATAAGCATTCTTAAAAAAGCAGTCCTAAGTCTGTAATTTTATATAAGCAAGCTAAAGCTCTGATTTTGCAAGCTTATTGCTAAATTATTAATCGCCCCCCTGTGATAGATGGATATGCCAATTAAGTTGTCTATCACAAGGAAGCATATCACTGTCAATATCAAATAATATTAACTTACTCAACTTTACCAGTTGAAAATTGTTCAGCAAGTTATACTTCTATTTCTTATCAAACTGAGGATTGAAAGCATAGAAATTCTTTGAATCCATTTTTTCTTGAGCAACTCTCAGAGCTTCACCAAAACGCTGGAAGTGTACAACCTCTCTTTCACGGAGGAACTTGATTGGATCTCTTACATCTGGGTCATCAGCAAATCGAAGAATATTGTCATAGGTAGTTCTGGCTTTTTGCTCTGCAGCTAAATCTTCAGTTAAATCCGTTATTGTATCACCCTTGGATTGAAATACTGCTGCTGTAAATGGCATACCAGACGCAGCTATAGGATATAAAGCTGTTGTATGATCTACAAAATAGGTATCAAAACCACTTGCTTTAATTTCATCTATGGTCAATCCCTGCGTAAGCTGATAAACAATGGAGGAAACCATCTCCATATGCCCCAATTCTTCTGTACCTACTATATTATCGATAAGGTACCTCTTGATTATGTAAAAAACAATCTTATTTCACTAAACTTTTTCAGTCGAAAATAATAGCTGTGAAAGACTTATCAAATAAAAAGGTAAATAATTACATGAATTAAGTTGGTTCACTTGGCGACAAACCATTGATAATTGGGGACACCGATAGATTTTTCAGGTGGGAAAGTTGAGTTTTTTATTTCAAATCAATTATTCTTCAACAAGCTCAAATACTGCTTTATAATTATCTCCTCTACCCATTGAATTATAACGAATTTTTATAGAATTGGACATACCTGATAAGTATAGTTCTAAAGTTTTGTCTTTGTATATGATAACTCTATCCACCATTCTTTTATGAAGTTCATTCAAATCATTGCTCTGTAGCCCGTTCACTATTTTTTTTATTCTTTCAATATATATTTGTATATTATCTGCGTTGTTAGCTAAGTTTGATTGCTCTATATATTTTATTTCCTCTTCTAATTTATTAATTTCCATATCATACTTTTTATTCATTAATATCATATCCTCTGTTGAAATACTGCCCTCTATCTTCAAATTGATAACCGCCTGTTTTTTCTCAATTAGTGCATCAATTTTTATTAATAACGGCTCTAGGCTTTTTATATTCTGCCTATTCTTTAATTTCTTTATTTCAGTGACTAATTCTACTAATAGCTGCTCCTTATCATAGTTAATTGCTTGCAGGATATAGTTAATTGCATTATCCAGTACAATGTGATTAATACATCCATTGTTGCATCCAACGATAGCTTCACTCTCATCAATTCTTCTTTTTCCGTATGTTTTTGCTTGCAGGCATATCCATGCAATGTAACGTGTACCATTCTTTAGCTTTTTACTTTTACAAATAAACTTACTTCCACATTCACCGCAAAATAATCTTCCTGAACACCAATATCTATTACTATACTTGCTTCTTTGCTCCTGTGAACTAGTTCTTTTTTGCAGTTCCAGCTTAGTTTTCTCCCACAACTCTCTGTCAATTATTGCAAAATGGTGATTTTTTATGTATACAAAATCCTCCTCACCCTCATTGTACTTCTTCTTGTGATCTAAATAGTCAGGCGTTATTGTTTTTTTCTGTAACAAATCACCCACATACTTCTCATTTCTTAAAATTTTTAAAATCACAGTATTTGACCATTTATTCTTATCCTTTTTAGACTTAATTCCAGCTTCATATAATTCTCTTGCAATAATATGTGTGCCCTTACCCTCAATTGCATATTTATGAAAAATTATTCTTACAATTTGAGCTTCTTCTTCATTTATTGTTAAAACACCCTTGCTAAGCTTGTATCCTAATAATTCTCTGCCAAAGACAACCCCCCGCTCCATCCTTCTTTTTTGTCCCCATTTTACTCTTTCAGAGGTTTTTCTGCTTTCATCCTGTGCAATACCTGCCATAATTGTAAGTCTTAATTCTCCATCACCATCAAGCGTATTTATATTATCATTTATAAACATTACACCTACACCCAATTTTTTAAGTATACGAGTGTATTCGATGCTATCCAATGTGTTTCTTGCGAATCGGGATATTTCTTTAGTTAATATTAAGTCCAGCCTCTTATTTCTTGCATCTTCTATCATTCTTTGAAATTCAAGCCTGTTTTTTATCTGGGTGCCGCTTGTGCCCTCGTCAGCATATATATCAACAAACTCCCATTCTATATTGCTTTTTATATAATCATTAAAATAAATTCTTTGACTTTCAAGGGAATTTACCTGATCATATTTATCTGTCGATACCCTGCAATATGCACCAACTTTGAATTTCATAGATTAATACCTCATATTCGGAATGCCTATTCCATTAATATACTCAACTCAGCTGAAACGCTAATAATGTATAATTGCTAGTTCTAGCAATTACTAATTTTTTTCAATCATTTTGGAAACAAACCCTCTATAAGTTTCTCGCACCAACATACTGTGAAAAAGTTGATTATTAATTTCGTAATTCATTAGTTTCAGAAGCATAATCTTATGTTAAGTTATTTGTTATTTTATTAAATTGCTCATAGGTCAGTAACTTTTCACTATGTAATTGATATACTATGCTTGATTTAAACTGACGAATAAAAATATTTTTTTCTTCAAGAGTCAGCTCAATTTTTTTATTTTTTATAATCATGTTTATTTCACCCCAATACATAATATTCAATATAATAAAAAGTGTCTCAATTTATGTTGAGACACCTCTTGTTAATTTACTATAAGCCAGTTTAATGTTTATTACTCAAACTTCGTACATTATTAATCACTTGTAATTACTGATAATAGCAGACTTACTATAAGTGGGGTATATGTTTTTAAAAATCTTACTTTTTTACAAAAAGTAGTAATTAGATAAAGATAATAATTGCTACAAATCTTGATATTAGAAGCTTTAAGTAGTATATCTCACTGCAAAGTTTGAGTTTTATACCAATTCAGGGGGGTGAAATGGAGTAAACCTTAGCTACTGGCAATAGTATTACATTGTAGTAATCCTACCGTACTAGAACACCTTATTTTTAAAGCTATGTTATGTACTTTATTTACTATAGTCAATTACGGTTCAAAGCCTTGCCCTATAAGTTATCGGTTTTCAGGCAAATTATGCTTTTAACGCAGTTTGGGTTTGAAGTGTTTTATGACTGCTAGGAGGCTTTAGCCGATAGTAATTGACTTTGCTCATTTATTTATTTTTTATCTCATTTAGGCAAACTTTACAGATATTTTTACCCTTATAATTTATGATATCTTTTGCATCAGCACAAAAAATACATGCAGGCTCATACTTTTTCAAAATAATTTTTTCTTCATCTACATAAATTTCTAATGCATCCTTTTCCTTGATATCAAAAACCTTCCTTAGTTCAATTGGTAAAACTACCCTCCCTAATTCATCTACCTTTCTTACGATTCCTGTTGATTTCATAAGTATTCCTCCTTAACATTTAAGTTTAATCATTAAGTTCAATTAATACACAATATTAATCCTTACCGAAATGCCGTTTTACATATTATACTATTTTTGTATTATATGTAATAAATACCACCATTTTAAATATCGTAAACATATTATGTAAAATTTTAGTTTTAATTGGTTAATTGTTTTATATTTTACCGTAAAAACAGCATATATTCCGATATTTTAAGTTATATTTTTTGTAACAAATAAAGGATTACTCATCTATGAATAATCCTTATTTATTGATAATATTTTGTGATTAATTTTATGTGTTACATTTTAGTACCTGTAGCATTGGGAGAATTAAAGCTTGGCGGCTGTGGGTTATTTGCATTAAAAAACTGATCTCCTGGGGTAGAAAGATTAAAGTATAACTTTGAGTCTTTAGTTATTCCCCAATCCTTCAAGGAGCCAGTGTCCTGCAACCTATTAAAAGCTTCCCTAAACATTGTGTTATGTGCTTCTTCACGATTTAGAAGAAAATCAATTGTCTCTCTTACACCTTTATCAGTTATCTGTCTGTAAAGATATTGATAAACTACTTTTGCTCTCTGCTCTGCAGCAATATTTGATAATATATCAGCAGCAAGATCACCAGTCTCTTCAATATATGCCGCTGTCCAATATTGTCCAGAAGCACTTGTTAAAGCAGGTGTAAGGCCAGTAGAAACGTGTGCTTGAATAGTTCCTACCGTTGCGTTTTTTGCATCAAGCACATGCCCATTTAGCAGGTTAACAGTAGTCGCCACCATTTCCATATGACTTAATTCTTCAGAGGCAATATCCATAAATAAATCCTTAATTTCTGGATCCTTAATGCGAAAACTCTGAGACAAATATTGAAGTGCTGCTTTTAGTTCTCCATGGGGTCCTCCTAATTGTTCCTGCATCATACTTGCATACATTGTGTTAGGACCATCAACTTTAACCTCATGTAAAAGAGCCTTATCATGTTTAAACATATTTGTGTCCATGCCTGTCCTTTGGTTTAAAAAACCACAATAGAAATGACACGGACTAAACACCTCCTTCATAATATTATTTAATATTATTTAATCTTTTTATAACTCTTTTGTAGCCTTTGCTAAATACTTTGAAGTATACATTGAAAATTATTGAAATATAAAATACTCATACTACTAAATGTTTTTATTAGTACATAAATCTACACGCATAAAAAAGAGAAGATAAGCTCTTTAATTTGCTTATCTTCTCTTTTTATATCTTTCCATTTATCTTTAGCGTACTTAACTTTTGAAAATCTCAACTGAGCAGATAAAAATAGAATTTTTCTTGCAATATCATTCTTTTCCAATAATATCACCCTCTATTTTATCTATTAGTCTTTCTTTAGCTCATCCATACATAACTGACAAATATTTTTACCTCTATAATTTGTTACATTTGATGCATCATTGCAAAAAATACATGCAGGTTCATATTTCTTCAATATTATTGTTGAATCGTCTACATATATTTCCAAAGCATCCTTTTCCTCAATACTAAAGGTTCTTCTTAACTCTATAGGTAATACAATTCTCCCCAATTCATCAACTTTTCTTACTATTCCTGTAGATTTCATAAATGTGTCCCTCCTTTTCATTTTTTTATTCCCTTCGACATTATTATAC
>JAEWST010000100.1 GCA_023398105.1 Bacillota bacterium
CACTCATGTTATGAATAACCTCCTTGATTACCCAGTCAGGTGTTGACGCCCCCGCAGTAATACCAATTTTTTTAATTTTTTTTATATCAACCGGTGGAATATCACTGGCTGTTTGTATTTTAAAGGTCTTCGGACAGTAAGACTTGCAAAGTTCAAATAGCTTATTTGTATTTGAACTATGCTCTCCTCCAATAACAAGCACCATATCTACTTCTTTTGAAATTTTCTCAGCTTCAGCTTGTCTTTTATCCGTCGCATTACATATTGTATCAAATTTTAGAACATTTTCAAACCTTTTATTTAAACTATGAATAATTTTTTTCCATTTTTCTCGAATAAATGTAGTTTGAGCAACAACACAAACATTTTTTTCAATATTTGGGAGTAATTCAACCTGCTCAATACTGTCAATAATAAAGGCAGTATTGTTGCACCAACCATTTATACCAATAATTTCAGGATGCTCTTTATCTCCAATTATAACTATCTGGTATCCTTCATTATTCTTTTCACTAACTAAACGTTGTATTTTTTCTACATACGGACATGTGGCATTAACAACTTCAATGCCTTTAGCCTCAAACTTTGATATAACATCAGGACCAACGCCATGAGCTCTAATAACTACCTTTGAAGGAGTTAATGCTTGTTCAGGCAAATCAATGGCTGCTATTCCATGCTCATGTAATTTATTTACTACTTGTTCGTTATGAATAATTGGACCTAAAGTATATATTTTATCATCAGTCTTTTCCGCTAAATCAAAAACAATTTTTACAGCATTATTTACACCGAAACAAAATCCAGCAGTACTTGCTACGACTATATGCATAGATATTTAAGCACACACCACTATTATTGGGTAAATTAACTCCATTAATACGCTGGCATGAACTCAGCCCCCCTTTTTTGTAATATTATTGCAAACATAATCATTTATTTTAATTTGAATAGCAATAATTATTAAAAAAATACATAATCCTCTCAACTACTTCATCTATTGTCATTGATGTAGAATCCACCTCAATTGCATCTGCTGCTTTAACAAGTGGTGCGAAGGCTCTTGAACTGTCATTATTGTCTCTTATAATCATATCGGATTTTACTTCATCAAAATCAACCTTTTGACCCTTTTGCAATAATTCCTCATATCTTCTTCTTGCTCTTTCATCTACTGATGCTGTTAAAAATATTTTTAAATCTGCATTTGGTAAAACATATGATCCAATATCTCTTCCATCCATTACCACGCTTTTGTCACCCGCTATTTTACGTTGAAGATCAACTAACTTTAACCGTACCTCTTTGAATACAGCAACATTAGATGCACCAGCAGATACCTCAGGAGTTCTAATAGAATCCGATACATCAACACCATCGAGGAATATTTTTTGTATACTATTTTCATGTGATATTGTTATATCAATACTTGATATTATTTTTTCTAAATCCATTTGTGATTTTGTATCAATACCTTCATTTATTGCTTTTAAAGCTACAGCCCTATACATTGCTCCTGTGTCTAAGTATATAAACCCAAGATTTGCAGATACTTTTTTTGCAATAGTACTTTTACCTGCCCCTGCCGGACCATCAATTGCTATACTATTTGGCATACTAACCTCCACGCCAGACTTCTGGCAATAATATATGTAATACTTCATTTTTATTTAATAATATCAGGTCTTAAAACTGTCGCACCCTTAAGATAAACATGTTTAATTTCGTCATTTTTCTTTTCGGTATTAAAATGAATTAATACTCTTACACATTTTTCTAAGCTATCAGGCACATCAATCTCTGTAGTACACATTAGTGAAATATCTCTCCATCCAAGCTCTCTTGCAGCAATTGCAGGAAAAGTTGCATTTAGATCATTTGTAACAGAAAAAATTGCACTAATTATATTCTCATTCTCTAACTCATTTCTATTGACTAATTCGACAAGAAGTTCCTTTGTTCCTTCTAAAATTATTTTTTTTGTATTTTCTGAAACGGTTATTGCTCCTCTTACTGCTCTAACAAACATTATATCCTCCAAACCCAATATATTACATGCTAAAAAATGCTCGTAACATTATAAAACATATATCTATGCTCTAATTTACATTTAAATATTTTAGCAAAATTGGTATATTATTATTTTTATCTATACGACTCTATGTCCAAGTCCAATAGCTACTTCATTTAAGTTTAACAAACCTATTCCAAAAAAAACAGCAACACTAATGTGATCATTGTATCTTGCAATACCTATTTTCCCACCTACATTAAGCCCAATTGCCTTTGGCATTATCTGTGATATAGCTTCTCTAGTTGCTCCAGCAACAGCACCCTGTTCGGCATGGCTTTCAGAGATAACCCCTTCTCGTTTAGCGGCAACGACTGCTCTTTCAACAATCTTCATAACAGATGAAATAAATTCACCACCATAATCAACTGCAGCTGAATTTATACCCATTTGGGTAAACTCCGCCTGTAATTTCTTTTCGGAAGTTCTATCACTAGTTAGTGCTATTTTAATTGCTGCACCTGAAATATATTTACTTCCATATACATTATTTTCATCTGTTCCCATAATATCCTCCAGGACTAATACTATATACCATAAAAACAAAAAACCTATAAAACTAATTATATAGGTTTTTTTTTCATAAAACAATATTGTTAATTAGTATATTAATAAATTTGTACCCTAACAAGTTTCTGTATATTAGAATTGATTTTTGCAACTGCAGTACTGCACTTACTATTTATATTGTCAGACACTGAATCAACCATAATAATATGACCTGTAAGGCTATGACTTCCATCTATCTCAATAACATCACCATCATTAACGCAAACATCCATTATAAGCTTTTCAAATATTGCTACAGTATCTCCATTAACTAATATTTGTACTGTTGGATCAGGTTCAGTACCAATCATTTTGAGTGTAATTTGACCTTGTTTATACAAATAGTCATCTTTACTTAAGGGTTCTCCAATACTTTTATCTGTCAGATTAAAAGTATCTCTGACAGATGGTATAAGTAATACAGCTTGAATAGAAACAAGAAGCAGAAAACCTATAATACATGTCCCAAAAAGTATATCCTCAAAAATAGTAATCTTATCTTTTTTTCTTTGTGTACTCTTTCTAAATCTAAAAAAATTTATTTTCATTTTTATACCCCTAATTTATTTGTATAATTATATAACAATAAACTGTAATTATTATTATAATTATTTACAAAATTGAGGTATATTACACATTATTTCCATAATTCACTGATAAAATCATTCTTCAGAATTGCAACTCATTCCAGCTAAATAGCCTGTAGAAAAAGCTATAGTAAGGTTAAAGCCTCCAGTATAAGCATCTACATCAATTATTTCACCTGCAAAATATAAACCTTTAACCTTCTTTGATTCCATAGTTGATGGATTAATTTCATTTGTTTTTATTCCACCGGCAGTAACTATTGCCTCTTTTATTGGTCTTGCAGCAATAATTGTACACTCTAATTCTTTTAGAAGTATTACAAGCCTCTTTCTCTCTTCCTTTGTAACCTGATGAACAGCCTTTTCGGGATTAATTTTAGACAAATGTATTATTACAGGGATAAGCTTCTGCGGCAGTAAATCATCCAGCGAATTTTTAAATTGCTTTCTACTGTATTTATCAAAGTCTCTTTGAATTCTTTCATCTAATTTATCTTCTGAAAGTGCTGGTTTTAAGTCTATCGAAAGTTTAATATCTTTGAAGTCATAGGAAAGTAGATGTCTGCTAGCACTTAAGATAACAGGTCCTGAAACACCAAAATGAGTAAATATCATTTCTCCAAAATCGTTATATATTTCTTTGCCATTTTGATTCTTAAATTTAACAGATATATTTTTTAAGGATAAGCCTTGCAAATCCCTTACCCATGCCTCTTTTGTAACCAATGGTACTAAAGACGGCTTCAAAGCAGTTATTTTATGTCCTAGTCTTCTTGCAATCTCATAACCATCACCTGTTGAGCCTGTTCCTGGGTAAGACATTCCCCCAACAGCTAGAATTACTGAATTTGCCTCCATAACACTGCCATTTAACCGTTCTACCCCAATAACTCTTCCATCCTGAGTAAGAATCCTTTTTACAGTTGATTCTGTCATAATCTTTACATTATTTTTATTTAAAAAGGTTTGTAGTGCATGCATTACATCCTTTGCAGAATCGGATGTAGGAAATACTCTTTCACCGCGTTCAACCTTTGTGGTAACGCCCAGTTCATTTATAAAGTCAATCAAATCCTGATTAGAAAAGGTATAAAAAGCGGAGTAAAGAAAATTTCCATTTCCAGGTGTATTCTCTATTAAGCCTTCTATATCTGTGGCATTTGTTATATTACATCTTCCTTTGCCAGAAATGAGTAACTTTTTTCCAAGCCTTTCGTTCTTTTCCATTAAAACTACTTCATTACCTCTTTGTGCTGCAATGCCAGCAGCCATAATTCCAGCGGGTCCCCCGCCAACTACTACTACTTTATTTTGAACCATATTTTTCCTTTCAAAATTCTTTTTATTGTGATTTAGCTCCTACTATTATTCCATTAATTTTTAAAACGCCTAGTTTCAAAATTAAATTTTTCGATGTACAATTAATACATCGTCAAAAACCACTTGTGGTTTTTGTGGCTCGAAAATGCACCTTGTTTGTACATACTTTATTTTCGAGCTATTACATCAGCGGAATTTCAACGAGGCCGGAGATTTTTTTACCGCCTGAAAATCAAGGCAGTACCCGTCACTTATAGAAGTGGGGGAATATTTCTGCCTCGTTATAATTTTACATCATGGTTGTCATCTTTATCATATACATTGTACTCATCCCAAACCTTTTCAAGGTGCTCAAAGGTATTATACACCTCATTTTTACGTCTCATTCCTATTGCGGCAATGAGTGCATTTATTACGCTAAGGGGTGCAACAAGAGAATCTACAAATGATGCCATATCACTTCTTGCAAGCAGAGACATATCCGCACACTGTGCAACTGGAGACTCAATGCTATCAGTAAGTGCAATTGTTTTAGCACCTTGAGACTTAGCAAACTGCATTGCTTTTATAGTTCTTTTGGAATATCTTGGATAGCTTATACCAATAACAACATCACCAGATTGTGCTCTCATTATTTGTTCAAACATTTCACTAACGCTTGTTGTGTGAACAAGTCTAACATTATCGAAAATCAAATTGAAGTAAAAGCCAAGAAAACTTGCAAGAGTAGCTGAGCTTCTAACTCCTAATATAAATATCCTATTTGCAGCTAGAATAGTCTCCACTACATTGTTAAAATCATTTAAATCAATTTGTTCAAGTGTTATCTTTATCTTTTCAATATCAGATTGAAGCACGCTCTTTAAAACATTTTCTTCATTTATTCTGTTAGAAGATACCTCTATCCTTTGAACAGAGGTTAATTTACTCTTTATAAGCTCCTGTAAAGCCTTTTGCAACTTTGGATAACCATCATAGCCAAGTTCAATTGCAAACCTTACAACGGTCGATTCACTTACTCCAACTATTTCTCCTAATTTAGCTGCTGTTACATATGCAGCTTTGTCATAATGGTCAACTATATAATTGGCAATCAGCTTCTGCCCTTTGCTAAAATCATCATATCTCTGTTGTATGATAAATAATAGATCATTATTCTTTTGTTGATTCATAACTTCACCAGCCTAAAATTTTAA
>JAEWST010000112.1 GCA_023398105.1 Bacillota bacterium
TTGGTGTGATTGGGTTTGGTCACTTATATTATACCATATTTAGAGGTATTCTTGAACCTTTTTATTGCCCAAAACTACTGATTTTTCAAGGGACACAGCACATTTTCCATGTGCGAAAGTTGAATAAATAACTAAAAAAAATGTCCATTTTTTTGTGTTAATATTTTTAAAAGAATATCCGAAATATAAACTAAGTAAATAACTAATTGTTGTATCGATAGTAAAAATATGGTAAAATTTTTTTGGATTCTTATTAAATCAATGAACTATGAGGGGTACATAAAATGAGTAATGAAAAATACACAATACAGGATTTTAAATCTGTTGTTGAATTTACAAGGGACATGATAGCATCTAATAATATTAGATTAATTATGCCTTCTGAAAGCTTAATTAGGCTTCGTGTATTAAATGAAGAAGCGATTATAAAATTTGCTGAGAAGAGTAAAATTTCTAAAGAATATATTATGTTTCTATTGGAAATTGATATACCCAGATATATAATTCAAATACTAGAGGATATCCCTTTAGAGATTAATAATAATGGGAAAGCTTTAAGTGAAGAAGAGAAAAAAGAAACTGAAAACAAAGCTAAGATAGTAAATGATATTTTAATAGATAGCAGTATAAAAAATATGCATTTAATTAAGAGCACATCAAAAGTTGATATGCTTTATGCAGTGGACTGGGAAATAAATAAAAAGATATTTGATGATACAAAAGGTAATATACCTGAGCTGAAATTTGCTACACTAAACATTAGATTAAGTAAACCAAGTTATGAAAGTAATCCTGTAGCCAAATTGTTTAATTTTAGTGAACAAAGCAGTAAAGTTTGTATTAATTGCGATTTGTCTGATGTTGAAAATCTAATAGACATACTAAATGATATAAAAAAGGCAATGATAGATGAAGAAGGTGCTAAATCATGAATGTAGTACCATTAATGGGAAAACAATTTGGTCATTATATAAGTAATAATGAGTTATATGAGGTTGAACTTGAGCAAAAACTACTATTAGAGAAAATTACAGACTTCCTTGAGAGACCTCCTGTTACTATTACTAAAAAAACATTTTCTGGCTCAAAAGATGAAGTCAATGCAACTGTCAAAATGTTGCTAGAGAAACTTGAAACAAAGATTTATGATATAGAAGATGAATTTGAAGATGTTCATGCTAGGATATATAATTTTGGAGTTGTATTAAAAATTTTGAATGAAATAATTGAAAACCTTGATGAAACTAAAATTAATGAAAAATATTTGATGAGAACTTCTATAATTGTTCATGATGTGATAAAAAAAGTTAAATCCGAAAATTTTGATAGAACTCAGTTAGATGTTATTAAACAAGGTCTATTGTGTATTATAAAAGGAAAGGTTAGTAAGGAAGAATTTAATCAGATGGATAATAAGCTGCTTGATTGCGGTCTTGATTGGATTTATGGAGGCTAACGAATGTCTGACACAATATTTCTGGAAACTACAATTCAAGCAGATAGAAATTTTTCTTATTCGTCTGAGAGAAATAAAATTAGAGAAAAACTAAAAGGGAAAAAGCTTGTTTCTAGTAGTTATGTATTAGGTGAACTTAAAAGTAATTTTTTACAAAATGCTATTACATTTTATAATTTGCTACAAGAATGTGATACAACTAATGAAGCATTAGTTAGACTTAGCAAGGTTTTATATTCAACTCGGCAATATGATAGGGTGCTAAAAATATTTAGTTATTTAACAGAAGACGGTAACATGTCTAAAAGAGATGTTGAAAGACGTCTCAATATGCTTATAGAAGATACATTTATAAAGAGGTTTTTTACAGGCTTAGATGAAAATTTAATAGATGAAACCGAATGTTTTAAGGCAAAAGTTAATCCTGAATATGAGGATGGTTTTTGGAAGCCATTAAAATTTAATTGTACTGCTAGAGCTAAAAATATATGTAATATATGTGCTTTCTTTGAAAGTAATTCTGAAAATATTAAATTTATTGAAGAGGCATGCGAAAAAGCGGACAACCAAAATCTAACTGAAATGGCATCTATTTTAAAAGAAATAAGAGAAGAAAATAAAAAGCCTCAAGGGAAGAGATGCTGGAAGTTAGGAGATGTTATAATTTGCAATGAGTTGCCAACTGATTGTAAGATATATACAACAAATAAAAAAGATTATGAACCTATATGTGGAGTGATTGGTAAAGAATTGTATAAATAGGTACATAAATTAATAAATTTTTAAGTTAAAAATGCATAATATAATTATTCTTATCATTATACTGAATATAATAATTGTGATTTATACTATCCAAAACTATAGACCATAAAATTATATCGGTAAATGATTTTTTTTTGTCTTTTTTAACACATATAATCATAAAAATTTTCTCCAATCGTTTCTAATTATTGTCAAGTTAGTAAAATATATTCATAAAATCAAAATATATTATTAAAGTTTAGTGTTTTTAATTTTAAAAGACATTATTAAAGAGTAAAGCCCATATAGTGTAAGATATTTGTGTTTTATCAATATAGGAAATATAAATGTTAATTTTACAACCACATTACTGACTTAGTACAAGCAACAATGGTATGTTAAGAAAACAAAGAAGAAAATAATGAAGTCTTATGCTAGAATTATAACTTTGATTTGGATAGAATTATTCTTATTACGATAATTTATAAATGGTCAAATCGAATTAGCCTTTTAATAATTGATTTTTATGAAATTTTAACTTTACTATATTAAATAAATTAGTATAATTAGTATATTGATTTAATAGTGCGGAGGAAATGAAATTGAGTATATTAACTGTAGAAAATGTAAGTCATGGTTTTGGTGCAAGAACCATATTAGAGGATGCCTCGTTCAGATTACTAAAAGGTGAGCATGTAGGGCTTGTAGGTGCAAACGGAGAGGGAAAATCCACATTTTTAAATATAATTACCGGAAAACTTATGCCTGATGAAGGAAAGGTTGAATGGTGCAATAGAATAACCACAGGATATTTAGATCAGCATACAGTGCTAGCTCCTGGCAAAACAATTCGTGAAACCTTGCGAGAGGCTTTCCAGCATATGTTTGACCTCGAACAGGAAATGCTATCTATATACGAAAAAATGGGTGATGCAACAGAGAGTGAATTAAACGCAATGATGGAGGATGTTGGTGAAATTCAAAGTGAGCTAGAGCTTAGTGGTTTTTACATTCTTGATTCCAAAATAGAGGAAGTTGCAAATGGTTTAGGGCTAGGAGATATTGGCCTTGAGACTGATGTTTCCAATTTAAGCGGAGGACAGAGAACAAAGGTATTGCTTACAAAGCTTTTGCTTGAAAGCCCAATGATAATGATACTGGACGAGCCTACAAACTTTCTAGATGAAAATCATATAATCTGGCTAAAAAATTATTTGAAGAATTATGAAAATGCTTTTATATTAGTGTCTCATGATATTCCATTCTTAAATGATGTTGTAAATGTAATTTACCATGTAGAAAATGCAGTGCTTACAAGATATGCAGGAAATTATGACGAATTTCAAAGAATGTATCAGCTTTCAAAGCAGCAAATTCAGCAGGCCTATGAAAAGCAGCAAAAGGAAATTGAAAAGCTGGAGGATTTTGTTGCAAGAAATAAAGCCAGAGCTGCTACTGCAAATATGGCTAAGAGCAGACAGAAGAAGCTGGACAAAATGGAAATTATCAATAAAGTGCAAGAAAAGGCTAAGCCTATATTCAAGTTCAGGGAAGCACGAGCATCGGGACGTTTCGTATTTCAAACAAATAATCTTATAATTGGCTACGACTCTGCTCTGACAGGTACTTTAAATATAGCTTTGGAGCGTGGTCAAAAGGTTGCTGTAAAAGGTGTAAACGGGTTGGGAAAGTCAACCCTGCTTAAAACCTTGTTGGGAATTCAAAAGCCATTTGCAGGTGAAGTTTCGCTGGATGATTATTTGTATTCAGGCTATTTTGAGCAGGAAGGGGAACGCTACAATACCAAAACAGCACTTGAAGAGGTTTGGAACGATTATCCTGGAATGTCTAATGCAGAGGTACGTGGAGCACTTGCTAAATGTGGACTAACTACTGAGCACATTACCAGCCAGATGATGGTACTAAGCGGTGGAGAAAATGCAAAGGTACGTCTTTGTAAGCTTATGCTGAAGGAGGTTAATTGCTTGATTCTCGACGAGCCTACAAACCACTTGGATGTAGATGCAAAGGACGAACTAAAAAGGGCAATTAAAGAATTCAAGGGAACTGTGCTTTTGGTTTGCCATGAGCCTGAGTTTTATGAGGATTGGGTAACTGATGTTTGGAATGTGGAGGATTGGACAACTAAGATTGTGTAGATAAAGCAGACTTTCAAACTAACTTTCAAAATAAAAAGTATACTGGTGTTCATACTTATCAATGGTTTGCTGCCAAAACCGACATCGTGTCGGTTTTACGGCAAAAAAACTTCGTCTCACCAACTAATTCATGCAATTATTTCTAATCCAACTTTCCATTGATAGTTTTGAACACCTACAATATTTAAGTGCGAAAGTTGAGTTGATTACATATAGCTTTGAATCAAAACATTTTAGCTTAAGAATATGAATTAAAAGGTATAAAAGTGAGTGAAGGGCACTTAACAGGAATAGCAAATATAACAACTCCACAAGTTGTAAATTAAACGGTAAATTGGTTAGAAAACTGGGTATTGTTTGTACCTTAAGAAAGTATGAAAATTTTATAGATAATATAAATGGTCGCTAATTAAAAGCGGCTTTTTTTATAAAATCAATTATATGGTATAATATACTAAAAAAGGAGGCGATAAAATGATTAATAGATATTTTAGTGAAAGTGAGTTAGAAAAGCAAACTTTAAATAAAGAGGGATTTACCGATAATAAAATCCTTAACCCATATAGATTATTTGTTTTATCATATGATAGTTTTAATTAATTTATGTGTATCAATATTAAATGAGGAGGATTTACGATGAATTTAAATAATTTATATAATTTTAAAAATCCAATCAAACATTTCATAAATGTAGATAATACAAAATTGCCAGAGAATATGGCAAGTTTAGAACTAAAAAACTTTAGTTGGGTTAAACCTATTAAATTTAGAGTATGGAAGAGAGATGATAAATATAGAACTTTAAAGATTCCTAATATATTAAATTTTTTCAGAGCATATGAACAATTTAAAGATTATGAGTATTTTAATGATATTCAATCAATGGATGGGGAAAGAAAAAGGCTATCAGCCAATATAGAAACTGGAGATTTTGAAGAGGGAGAATATGATAGACAATTAGAAGAAGATTTTGAAAAGTTATGTATATATGATAATCTTATAAGAATTGATATAAAGGAATACTATGGTAGAATATATACTCATGATCTGCAACTTGGGAGCCCAGATGAAAATTTTATTAGTAATATGAATGAAGGAGCTACTAATGAACTAATAATGGGTAATTATTTATCATTATTTCTTGCAGAAAAGTATCTTGCTAAAATAAGTAATGATTTAAAAATAGAATTTGAAAGAGAAAAAATAGAATGTGAATTCTCTTATTTTTCAGATGATTTTTATTTTTTTTGTAATAAGTATAATAACGACAATGTAATAAGAATTTTTGATAATGTGTTAGAACAATATGATTTGGAGAGAAATGAAGATAAAAAAGAGATATGGACATATGAAAGCTTTAATAATTACAATTTAGTGGAGAGATATTGGAAGAAGGTTATAGCTCATTCTAATACACGATTTAAGAAGTACATTGATGATTCAAATACAGAAATCAATACAAATAACAAACTATATTTTATCAATCAATTAATTTATAGAATGTCGAAGTTAGAAGATAATAAATTGAAGAGGGTTTTTGTTAATAACTTTTTTAAAACAAAATATTTTAAGGAATTAGATTTAGAAAAATATCAAGTAAAAGATTATGATTATCACCAATTATGTTTTATTTTTAAATATTCACCAGAATGTATGATATATTCAGTACATAAATTTTTTGAAATGACTAAATTTGATAATGATAAGGTGAAAAGTTTTTTTAAAGTTAGATATAGAGAGATACTAAAAGAACCATTTAATGATGAACAGTTGTATTATTATTATGCAATAAAGGTATTTGGATTTAATGAAATTTTACAATTAGTAAATGAGCTGGTTCTTAAGTCCAAAAATCAGATATTAATATCATATTATTTAAAAGATAACTTGTTTACAGAAGATGAGGTAAGTAAATTAAAGGAAATGGATAATGAAAAGTTTTGGTTTCAGAATTATCATTTGATTTTATATAGAGTAGAATTATACGGAGATTTAGAGAATAGTGTAAATAGATATTTAATTCCCGAAAAAGCAACAAAAGCTATTCAAAAGGAAACTTATAAAGACTTTTATATAGAAAATTTAATGAGCAGAAAATCCTTTGTTAGAGATATATTAGAAGTAAATGAAGAAATAGATAATTATTTAGAATTAAAATATGAAGAGAGCGAAGCACAGTTTGAAGAAGGTGAAGAATAAAAAGTAGGTATTGTTCTTCTTTTTAATAATAGCGGATTTAGCCTGTTTAGGTATGAGGGGGTGTCTCAGCAGAGAAATGAGCTATTCATAATAAGGAACATTTACTATACGGGTGAGCAATAGAAGTTTTACGAAATGGTGATTTTAAAAGAAGAGAATGTCTTGATACGTTTGAAATGATTGTTGTTGTTGGTAAATATGATTTGGTTGCAGTTTATAATTATATTAATTTTTTTAGAGTAAACTTAAGACTATAAACTAAAGGGGTTATTATGGAAGAATTATTAGCTTTATTAAATCAATACGATAAAGAAAAACATATTAAAATATTAAAAGACAAAATAAAGGTGGAAAATTATGATCGGATTCTAGTACCTATATATGATGAAATATGGTTGGATGAAGAAAAACAAGATTTGCCGTATGAGGTTATAACACAAATATTAGATTCATATTATTGTTTGCCTGAAAGAATAGATTTAGCATTTTTATTTTGTTGGCAATCAATTAATAATTCATATAATGAATTATTAATAAAGAACAGTGCAGTAAATTTTCTTAATGATACAAAGGGAATAAGTTTATTAGTTGATATGATATCTGATTCTTATACTAATAAGTATAAAAACTATTTAGAAGATTATATTGATAAAGCACCTATAAAAATATTTAAATTTATTAGTAACTATATATTAAAAGGGTATGTAATAGATAAGTCAGGTTATAGTGAAAAATATTATAGTAGTTCATATAAATCATTTCAGAAAAGATTTTTTAGATTATATGAGGATATTTGTACAAGCTATGGAGAGGCGTTTAAAAGCTTATGCAACCCACAAGTTAATATTACTGGAACAAAAGTATTATTAAATATAAAAGCTGAAGATATAAATAAATCTATGCAGATTATAAATAGTCTGGCAAATAAATTAGAGACTTTGGTTAAAGTAAAAAATGTTAAATTTAAATCTAGTAATTTAGAAATTGAATACATGCATACGTTTGTAGATAAAGATGTTATAGAGTTTATGATTGCATGTGTGTTATATGCTAACCGTTGTAATAATTTTCATGGAAATGTAGCATCAAGATTAAATAGTATTTATTCAAATGAGGAATCATATTTAGCTAATAAATATATTTTTTTATTAGCTCATATGGTTTGTGCAATTTCATTGAATATAAATGGATATTTAAGTGACAGTTGTTTATATAAATTGAAGCAAAATAATGAGTTGTTATGATTAAAAAGATGTTGTCTAAGTTAAATGGTTGCATTGAAAATAAAGTCTTCAAGACTATAATATTATGAATAATAAAAGTTTTATACCGTCATTCACTTCACATTTGTGATTGGCGGTATTTTTATATAACAGATTTTCAGATGTTCTCGTAGGCTATTTATTTGAGAGGGTTTTGTTAGGAGAGAAAATTTTTATGCATTAATAAAAAATGTAGAAGGGGATTGCGTTAGAAAATAGAATTTAGTATTGACATACTAAAAAAGCACTAGCATTCAATCTTTAGACCATTTTCGTGAGGTCACGAAAATGGTTGAACTTGGAAAGGTAAGCAAAAACAAAGACATTGTAATATAATTATTACAATGTTTTTTTCAACTAAATAGTGGATTTTATTATCAAAATTTGTTTTAATAATAACGAGGCAAGAAAATGTCCCCCCTCTTCTATAAGTGGCGGGTACCGCTTTGATTTTCAGGCGGTGAGAATATCTCCTGCCTCGCTTACACGCCGCTGATGTAATGAAATTTTTCTACAATCGATAAATTTCATTTTGAATCTAGGCGTTATAAAAAAGAGAGCCATTTTAAAAATTTGTAATATTAATTTGATATTTAGCCGTTGAGCAATTGGAGGACGTACCTTTTCAAAGGAGAGGTGCTCTGATGATAGTTTTATTATTTTTTGTGTCCAAGTGGGCAAGTTGGAGGTAAAATGAGTAAAAAATTACTTATGGGTAACGAGGCGATAGCGTTCGGTGCTATCAGAGCTGGGGTTAATGTGGTAACAGGCTATCCTGGTACGCCTTCTACAGAAGTGCTTGAGACCATAGCACATAATAATCCAGGAGATTTATATATTGAGTGGTCTGTAAATGAAAAATCTGCAATGGAGATTGCAGCGGGAGCAGCCTACAGCGGAGCTAGGACAATGGTTACAATGAAACAGGTAGGACTAAATGTAGCCTCTGACCCTCTTATGACTTTAGCTTATATTGGAGTTAAGGGCGGAATGGTGATATTAGTTGCAGATGACCCAGGACCTTTTTCATCACAAACAGAGCAGGATACTAGACATTTTGCGAAATTCTCAAACCTTCCTGTATTAGATCCAGCTACACCTGAAGAGGCTTACGAAATGGTTCAATATGCTTTTGAACTTTCAGAATTGGTTAAATTACCAGTGTTTCTAAGACCTACAACTAGAGTGTGTCATGCGTGTGCCACAATTGATGTGGACGAGGAAAGAATAAAGCATAAGCCAGAAGGCTTTGTTAAAGATCCTAATTGGGTTATTTTTCCTAACCTAGCGTATAAAAAACACCTTCATATTGAGCAACTACAAAACCAATTGAGCGATATATTCTCAAAGCTCAGGTTTAACAAAGTGTATGGAGAGGGCAAGCTTGGAGTTGCCGCATCGGGGGTAGCGTACACATATGTTGCAGAAGCGGTGGAAAAATTAAAGGCTGATATAAAAGTATTCAAGGCTGGAACTCCTTATCCGTTGCCTAAGGGTGTGGCTGAAAACTTTCTTTCAGGATTAGAGGAAGTATTGGTGTTTGAAGAACTTGACCCTGTTCTTGAAGAGGAATTGATTTTATACTGTGCTGCCAACAAGAAAAATGTAAATATATTGGGAAAGAAAACTCAGCATCTACCCTGTGCAGGCGAATATACCTTTGAATTAGTGTATGCTGCTTTAGCAAAGTTCATTGGGGTTGATATTGCTGAAGCTGAAAAAGCAGATATGCCAGTACTTCCAACTAGACCACCTGTACTTTGTGCAGGATGTCCTCACAGAGCATCCTTCTATGCAACTAAGGTGGCTATGAAGGGGCAAAAAGCAGTATTCTCAGGGGATATTGGTTGCTATACTCTCGGAAATGCAAAGCCGTTAGATATGGTTGATACTTGCCTGTGTATGGGTGCAGGTATTACTGTGGCTCAGGGAATTCACAGAACCCAGCCTGATACAAAGAACATTGCCTTTATTGGGGATTCAACCTTTTTCCATACGGGAATTCCTGGAATAATCAATGCTGTGTACAATGATACGGATATTACAGTAATTATACTTGATAACAGCACTACTGCAATGACTGGGCATCAGCCTCATCCAGGAATAGGTAAAACCATGATGAATAGTATTTCGAACAAAATAGATATTTATGGTGTTGTTAAAGCCTGTGGAGTTGGGCATATAACCAAAGGCAATCCCTTAGATTATGAGAACTCTATTGAGCTGATAAAGCAGGCAGTAGAATTTAAGGGACCTTCTGTAGTTATTTTTGAGGCTCCTTGTATAGCATTGTTCAAACCTACTGAATTATATAAAGTTAATGAAAATTGCAAGAACTGCAAAAAGTGTATTAATACTATTGGCTGTCCTGCAATTTCTATTATGGATGGAAAGGTTAAAATAGAGCCTTCCCTTTGCTATGGCTGTGGTTTGTGTACAAATGTCTGTCCATTTAATGCTATTGGGAGGTGCGAAAAATGAGTAATTCAAAATATGATATATTAATAGCGGGTGTTGGCGGACAGGGAACTGTACTTGCATCAAGACTTATTGCGGCAGCGGCTATAAAACAGGGTAGCTTTGCAAGAACCTCTGAAACTATTGGAATGTCACAAAGAGGCGGCTGTGTTGTTAGTCACGTAAGGATAGAGAGTGAAAAATCAAGCTCTATAATACCCCTTAACAGTGCCGATATGCTTATAGGTTTTGAACTGGCGGAGGTATGCAGAAATATGCAAAGGCTTTCAAAGGACGGCTGTTGTATCATAAATACACAGGTAATAAAGCCTGTATCTGCTTCTTTGGGCACATCTCAGTATGACATCGAAGAAATTACAAAATACATTAAGGATAATTCAAAAGAGCTTTATTTTATTGATGGCTATGACATAGCTAAAAAGGCAGGTTCAGTCAAAGCAGTAAATGTTGTTCTGTTAGGTGCTGCAGCCGCTGTAGGAAAAATGCCCTTTAGCAAAGCAACTATGCTTGAAGCAATTGTTGAGAATGTACCTCAGAAGTTCAGAGAATTAAACGAGAAGGCTTTTGTAATGGGGTATGAATATATTTCAGCAGCATTATTAAGATAGACTTTTTATATGGTATTTTGTATAATAATAAAAGAAATTAAACTATAATAGAAGAGAAGAGATGAGTAACGATGAGTAATAGTCAGTTGGAGTTATTTCAAAAATTGCTTGTTAATATAAGTCAAAATAGTCCATTTTATAAGGATAAGTTTGAAAAGGATGGTATTAAGATTGATGAAATTAAGTCTCTAGATGATATCAAAAACCTTCCTTTTACTACGAAGGAAGAGTTAAGAGATGCATACCCACTTGGATTACAGGCAGTTCCAGATGAAAAAGTAGTTAGAATTCATTCGTCCTCAGGCACTACAGGAAAACCAGTTATAATTCCTTATACAGCTCAGGATGTAGAGGATTGGGCTATAATGATGGCAAGAAGCTTTGAAATAGTTGGTGTTACTCCTTTAGATAGGGTACATATTACACCTGGCTACGGTTTATGGACAGCAGGGATTGGTTTTCAAGCTGGTGTAGAAAAGCTTGGTGCGATGGCTATACCAATGGGGCCAGGAAACACTGACAAACAACTTCAGATGATGATGGATTTAAAGTCTTCTATAATAATAGGAACTTCCTCATATGCATTAGTACTCGCAGAAGAGGTTGAAAAGAGAGGAATTCGTTCACAAATTAAGTTAAGAAAAGGTGTTATAGGCTCTGAACGCTGGGGAGAAAAAATGAGACAGCGTATAAAGAACGAGCTTAATATTGAAATTTATGATATTTATGGACTTACAGAGATATATGGTCCTGGTATAGGAATTGATTGTGATTGCCATGAAGGAATGCATTACTATGACGATTACTTGTATTTTGAGATTATTGATTCAGAAACTGGAGAGGTTCTTCCTGAAGGTGAAACAGGCGAGCTTGTTATTACTACCTTGAGAAAAGAAGGTGCACCTCTCTTAAGATATAGAACTAGAGATTTGACAAGAATAATTCCAGGGAAATGTAAATGTGGACGCTCATATCCTCGTATAGACAGAATAATTGGCAGAACAGACGATATGGTGAAGGTAAAGGGTGTAAATATCTATCCGGGTCAGATTGATGAAGTCCTTAGAGAAGTTGAAGGGGCTAGCAGCGAATATCAAATACTGATTGATCATATCAATGGAAAAGATGTTATGACTCTGAAGGTTGAGTATAATTCAGATGGTGACACAGACCGCTCAGATATAGAAGATAATATTGTAGATATATTTAAAAAGAAAATTGGAATACAAATAATTGCTGAGGTTAGTGGCATTGGTAGTCTACCTAGAAGCGAAAAGAAGAGTAAAAGGATTATAGACTACCGTCATTGCTAGTTAAAGTCGGATATTATAATTGATGGAAGAACTCTATTAAAATTAATTTTCATAAGTAAGCAAGGTTTACACATAGTTGTATACCTTGTTTTTTATTTTAGCTATTTGAGTTGTTTTCTTCAGTTATTATTAACATATTATTTACATTTCTTCACACAATATTCACATTACAATCATATGTTTTTCATAATTGTGGAATAAAATATAAATAATATTGATTAGAAAAGTTACATAAAAACTAATTGAAGAGGTGGATTTCATGCAGAAGGGTATAAAGAATAATAAATGGAGCCGAAAAAAAGTTGTTACAATTTCCATAATAGGAATAGTAATTATTGCAATTGCTGCTGGAGGATTTATTCTAGCAAAAAACAATACTTCAAAAAGCAGTTCAACTGCAGAACAAAGAACCACAAAGGTTACGAGAGGAAATATTGAGGTCAGTATTACTGGATCTGGTACTATTACATCAGCAAATACAGCTGATTTAATGTCTAATGTTGAGGGCAAAATCATTAAAGCCTATTTTAAGGAGGGAGATACAGTAAAAGAGGGCGATTTGCTGTATGAAATTGATGATACTGATGCCCAGCTAAGTATTCAAAAAATTGAGAATTCCATTAGTCAAGCTAATTTAAATGCAAGCAGTAATGAAAAAAATTATGATAATCTAGTAATTACTGCCCCTTTTAGTGGTAAGGTAGCTAACATACAAGCAGAAAAAGGAGAAAGCGTTAATAATGGTAAGAGCCTTTTTACAATAACTGATACGTCAAACCTGAAAATTTCAGTACCTTTCAGCACTACAGATATAAAAAATATAAAAGTTGGTCAAAAGATTCAAGTAAATTTACAAGAGCAATATGACACAATAGAGGGGATAGTTACAGAAATTGCTGATAATACATATACAGCTTCAAATGGTGGAATGGTTAAAAATGTAGAGGTTAAGGTTACTAATCCTGGTACTATTACTGATTCATCTACAGCAAGCGTAAGCTTGACTAATAGTAGTGGAGCGGAAATAGTAAGTCAGGAAGTTGGAACATTTGTATATGCAAATAAGAAGACTGTTCAAGCTGGAACCTCTGGCGAGTTTTCTTCTATTAATATCAAAGAAAATCAATTTGTTAACAAGGGTGATGTGCTGATAACAATTAATAATGACGATTTGCAAATTACCTCAAAAACAAATGCATTAAAAATGCAGGATTTACAAAATCAATTGACTGCGGCTAAAAAGATCTTAGAGGACTATAAGGTATATGCTCCTTTTGAGGGTACAATTTCAGCCGTAACTGCCGAACAAGGAGGTAGCTTGAAGCGAGGTGATACTCTTCTTAGTATACGAGATTTTAACCAAATGGAATTTACAATTTCGGTTGATGAACTTGATATTTCTAAAGTTAAGGTTGGACAGGAGGTTTCGGTTACTGTTGATGCACTAACTGAAACAACAACAAAACCTCGCAGTGGTGAGGTTGTTTATAAAGCTATGGAAGGTGCTTCTTCCAATGGTGTAGCTACATATAATGTCACCATTAAAATAAAAGAAACAGAGAACTTGCTTGCAGGTATGAATGCAAATGCGAGAATTATATTAGATAAGGCAGAGAATGGACTAGTACTGCCTATTGAAGCAGTAACTCAAAGAGGAGGTAAAGCTTTCGTTTGGGTTAAAGGCTCATCAGATGAAATTCAGCAGGCACAGACTGGAAGAACTAGAAAAAACCCTCCTGCAAATATGGATGCTTCTGCTAATACATCAGATGGTTTACAAAAACCTGATGACAGAACAGAGAAAAATGGTGAAAATACACAAAGAGGAAATCCTTCCTCAACCAAAACCGAAAAAATGCCAACTGTGTTTACACAAAATGTAGTGTATTACGCAAATGCAACTATGGTACAAGTTGAGGTTGGATTAACAAGTGATACATATATTGAAATAAAGAGTGGATTATCAGAAGGTGATGAGGTTATACTTCCACCACTTGTTGAGGCAAGCAATGGTGAAAGCAATCAATTGAGGGCTTCAGGAGGCTTTAATATGGGCGGTATGTCGAGCAGAATAGGCGGTGGAATGTCTTCTGGCAGTGTGAGAAATGTAATGCCGAGTGGTGGAGGAATGCCTTCAGGAGGAAATCGGAATAGATAAATTGTATCAGTATTTTTAAACAAATGTTAGCCGCAGACATAAGATTTGAAGAAGTTTAAAATACTTATAAAGGAGGTGCCAAGTCCATGCCGTTTCTATGTTGTTTAGTGTCCAGATATGGGCATGGATATGAATATGATAAGAATAGAGAATATGTGTAAGGTTTATAATATGGGCGATAACTCTGTATATGCTTTAAATAACGTTTCATTGCATGTTAGAGAACACGAATTTGTATCAATTATAGGTCCTTCTGGCTCTGGTAAATCAACATTGATGAATATGCTAGGCTGCTTAGATGTACCAACAACGGGAGATTATTTCCTAGATGGAAAGGAAGTCAGTAAGCTGAGAGACAATCAGCTTGCTGAAATAAGAAATTTCAAAATAGGCTTTATTTTTCAGGGATTTAATCTTTTGAAAAAACTAACAGCAATTGAAAATGTTGAATTGCCACTTATTTATCAAGGTGTTGGACATAAAGAAAGGGTTAGAAGAAGTATTGAGGCACTTGAAATGGTTGGGCTTGGAGACAGAATTTACCATACTCCAAACGAACTATCAGGAGGTCAGCAACAGAGGGTTGCAATAGCACGTGCACTTGTAAGCAATCCTCCTTTGATATTGGCAGATGAGCCGACAGGGAACCTTGATACTAAATCAGGTGCGGATGTTATGAAAACATTACATTTTTTACATAGTAAGGGAAATACCATTGTACTTATAACACACGATACCAGTATAGCCGCCCAAGCACAACGAATTATCAAAATTCAAGATGGTCAGATTATTGAGGATAAGGAGGCGGTATAGATGGGTTTTTTTCAAGCCTTCAAAATGGCGATTAAAAGCATTAGAAGCAATAAAGGGAGAGCCTTTCTTACAATGCTAGGTGTAATAATTGGTGTTGGAGCTGTTATCACAGCGGTAGCCTTTGCACAAGGAAGCACAGCCAGCATAACAGACTCAATTAAAGGTCTAGGCAGTAATCTGATTAATATAAGCATAACTGGAAGAGGCAGTAACAGGCAAATTACATATGCACAGCTACAGAAGTATGCAGATGAGAACAGTGATACTATTAGTTTACTTGCACCTACGGTAACTAACAGTATGACGTTGAAAGCAGGAAATCAAAGTGTAACTACAACAGTTATAGGAACAAGTGAAGAATATGAATACATAAAAAGCAAGCATGTTTCTGCTGGAAGATTTATAACATCCTTTGACAATGATAATAAGCTTAAAACTGCAGTTATAGGTACAACTGTTGCAAATGATTTGTTTTCAGGCTTAGATCCTGTAGGGCAGTCAATGAAAATAGATGGACAGGAATTTAAGGTGGTAGGGCTTTTACAGGAAACAGACAGCAGTCAGGATTCTGGTGATGATGATCAGGTTATTATTCCTGTAACGGTTGCACAAAGAATCAGCAAAAATGGAATTATCAGAAACTTTACTGTTCAGGCAGCTGATGCAAATCAGGTTGAGCAGGTAATGAATAATCTCAAAGTATATTTAACTTCAGTATATGGTGATGAGGATTTGTTCAACGTGATGAATCAGGCGATGATATTAGATACACTAAATTCGATAACAGATACTCTGACAGTTGTACTTGCAGGAATCTCCGCAATTTCTCTTGTTGTTGGAGGAATAGGTATAATGAACATTATGCTGGTTTCAGTCACAGAAAGAACTAGAGAAATAGGTATCAGAAAAGCTATTGGAGCTAAACGAAGAAGTATAATGGTTCAGTTTTTGATAGAGGCTGTAATGCTTACAGGTCTAGGAGGACTTCTAGGTATCTTGATTGGAGTTTGTATCATCCACTTTGTAATTGGTGGATTTAATATAACGACAGAGGTGTATTCACCATTCTGGATGATACTATCCTTTAGCATATCTTTAGGAGAAGGAATTCTTTTTGGAATTTTTCCAGCATATAAAGCAGCAAGATTAAATCCTATTGAAGCACTTAGATTCGAGTAATATATTAATTAAACTAGGAGGATGAAACAATGCTAAAGAAAATTATAACCTTTACAATGATTGCAGTTCTGTGTATTTCAACTACTTTATCATATGCAACAACTGGTACACAGACTCAATTAGCTTGGAAGGACACACTTGCAAAGTTAGAAATGATGGGTATTGTAAATGAAGCAGACTTAAATACTACAGGAAAAATGACTAGAGAAGTATTCTCAAAAATAATAATTAATTCAGCAGGAAATTATGGATTGGCACAATCCTTAGAGGGATCTACTACTTTCTCAGATGTATCAACCACATCTGCATTTTGCGGATATATAAATGCAGCTGTAAATAAAGGTTATTTATCAGCATACGCTGACGGGAAGTTTAAGTCTAAAAATAATGTTTCCTTTGCTCAATTATGTACTGCTATGGTTAATGCACTTGGATATACTAGCAGTGATATTGTTGGAAGCTGGCCAAAAGGGTATATAGAAAAAGCCAAAAGCTTGGGACTTACTACTGGTTTTAGCTATAATACATATGATGAAGTATCTACAAGTAGTGTTATCACTATGATTGGCAGAATGCTTAATACTAATATTAAGAAAAGTGATACAAAAGATGCTGACATAATTCTTAAAGAATCAGCTGGACTTACAAATGCTCAGACTAATTGGGTATATGGAGAACCAGAGGTTGCTTTTAATTTTAATTCAAATACAAGGAAGCTTGGAAATATTACATTTAAAACTAATATACCTATTCTGAGAAATACAATTGACAACGGTGTATCACCTGCTACAAGCGTAATTGGTGAAAAAATTACTTTGGAGGATATTAAAGATAAGGATGTTGTATTTGAAGTGTATAACAAGCTGAAGGGTTTAATATATTATCTTGTAATTGACAATAAAATTGAGGGTAAGATTACAAGTATTCTTCCAAGTAAATATGCTCCTACAGCAATTGAAATTAACAATGTAAATTATGATTTAGGTGAATTTGCAAAAATAGAAAAATTCAATTCTTCAAACGGATCATTTAGTGTTGATGACCACGTAGCTGTTGTATTAGGCTATGACGGTAAAGTGGTTGATGCGTACTACGTTGAAGATGATAATAATAAGGAATATGCATTTGTTGTTGACTGTGAAACCAAGGTATCTGAAGCTGCTGCTGATTATGGAAAAATATATTATACAGTCAAACTTATGCACGTAGATGGTACTACAAAAACGTATAAAATTGCAGAGGCTGCAAACGATTATAAATGGAGACTTGTTAAATATTCTACTATAGACGACGTAACTGTAAAGCTACTGAAATTGTCTTATAGAAATGATTTGGAAATTGTTGCATACAGATATCAAGAAAAGATTGGACAAAACTATATTACCGATAATGTAAAAATATTTAATTACACTGATGAAGCTGTTAATTTAATTAATTGGAATGACATACCTGACGGCACATTGGCGGCAGGAAAAGTTAAATATATGGCAACAACAGGTGACTTTGATGATGTATGTGTTATTCTGACAAATGATATTTTCAATAAGCAATACAAAAATTATGTTGTTAAAAGCATCAAAGAGCCTAGCAATAAGAATCTAGCAGATGAGAATTCAGCATATTATCAATAT
Source organism: Bacillota bacterium (assembly GCA_023398105.1). Classification (GTDB taxonomy): domain Bacteria; phylum Bacillota; class Clostridia; order Acetivibrionales; family DSM-1351; genus Ruminiclostridium. Next base: position 17,998 of record JAEWST010000112.1, read on the forward strand.
AATCTTGTAGCTGGCTCTGACAATTATACATATGTTTCGAAAACTGGTGGAGGTATTTCAGGAGCTATTGTTGGTTCTGTGTTAAGTATGAAGATGTATAACAATAAGGTAAGCACGTTCTCAAAAATTTTAACTCCCGATACTATAGGCGTACGTGTTCAAGCAATAGACAGCAAACGTATTAAGATAAATAATATGGTTTATATGTTTGATTCAAATGTAGATATATATATTAAGGACTATAAGGGAAATTTAACAGCTAAAAAATATTCTGATATTGAACTAGATACTGAATATCCATCAATAAAACTGTATTTTGACAGAGCAATAAACAGTGGTGGCAGGGTACAGACAATAGTTATCGGGCAGAATTAATTAAGTTAATTACCTTCGGATAAATAGCTCGAATAAGCATCAAGTTTTACAAAGTTGTTTTTCGAGCTAGCCTCCTAGAAGCCTAAATTTCTTAGTTGGGAATTTTGTAGATACAAAACATAATTAACTCTTTTACAGTATTTATATTGATTTTGTAATAAATCTAATATAGAATAAATAAAGTCAATTACAATTCGCTAAAAATTCGATGTTATCGGACGATATTTTATCGTCGTGAAGGCTTTGAACGGTAATTGACTTAGAAAAATTGGCAGAGTAGATTTTTGTGCGTTAAGTGCTAGAAGGACGGGAAGTTGCCTTTTGGACGAAAAACATTTTAACATTTAGGTGTTAATATGTTTGCGGTGCAAATTTCGCATTCCGCTGTCACAAAAAGAGCAGACCTCTTTATGTGGCTTTTTAATAACAATGTTGACTTGTCAACTTTGTGTTGTTTATTAAAATCAGGGCTTTAACATAAGTGGTGCTGGCATACCGACTTGTGTTGTTTATGCCCGTATTAAAAAGGGGGTAATGCTTTATGCATGATAAAACAAGAAATATTATATTTGTAGGTCTTTTTATTGCACTTGAAGTTATTTTAACAAGATTCACTTCTGTAGAAACTCTAACTATAAGGATATCCTTTGAGTTTATAGCTATTGCAATTTCGGCTATCTTATTCGGTCCAGTTACAGCTGGTACTGCGGCTGCTATAGCTGATGTTTTAGGAATGATTATTTTTCCAAAGGGGCCATACTTCCCAGGCTTCACTTTGAGTGCATTTCTTTCGGGTTTTCTATATGGCATTATTTTATACAAAAAGAAAATAACAATGATAAGAACGTTTTTGGCTGCACTTGTTGTAATAGTAGCTACAAGCTTGATATTAAATACTATCTGGCTGTTTTTTTTGTATGGGAATATGGCATATGCAGATTTAGTTTCAAGATTAGTAAAATGTGTAGTTTTCCTACCGATACAAACGGTTATGATTTATCTTATATGGAGATATGAGGGGGCTTTACTTAGTAGAACTATAACACAGAAACAGAGTTGTTAAATTCAGATAATCGCTCAAATACTTATACTTGTATAGGCAAAATATAACAAGGCAAGAAAATGTCCCCCACTTCTATAAGCGAGAATTGTGATTTTTCTCATAGAAATAACCTTTCGTTTTAAGACATTTGGAAAATATGCACGTATAAAGTAGTGTAAACAATTAGTTAATAAACGGAGGTTGAATATCTTGAGAAAATTATTTACGTCAATTATTAGTATAGCATTACTTTTTACAATGCTAGTTCTTTCTACTGGCTGTGGTGTGAAAATCAACGGAAAAGAGTACGAATTTTTTTCTTTAGGAGAAAGTGAGAAATCAAGTACTATAGGTGCGACAGGCAGTGAAGCATCAAAAGAGTTTACTACGTCAGTTGATAGGGAGAATGCAGAGAAATTAGTACTAGATAATAATTCTGGAAACATTAAAATAAAAAAATCAGAAAATTCTCAGATAAAAATAGAGGCAGATAAAAAGGTAAGAGGTGCATCTCAAAGTGACAAAAATATTGTATTGGAAAACATGAATATTGCATTGGAAAGAGATGGCAAGGATATAAAAATTGTTGTTGAAACTAAGGATAGAAGAGATTTCTGGGATTGGCTCAAGGAAGACTACAAAGCGTTTCAGGTTACAATAAACTACACTATATTAATTCCAGAAGGAATAACGTCTGTTGATGTAAATACTGGTGCAGGTAATGTAGATGTTAAGGACTTGTCAGCAGAACTTAAGATTGATACGGGAGCTGGGAATATAGATATTGACAGATTTATTGGTATTGGAAGCAATGAACTCAGTACAGGAGCAGGAAATATCAGCTTTGATGGTAATGTATATGATATAGAGTCATTCAAGGCTTCAACAGGAGCAGGAAATATAGCTTTTGAAGTGCCAGAGGATTCTAGAATGTCACTTAAGGCAAATACTGGTATTGGCATTTTAACTGGTAGCTTTATAAAGAAAAACAGCAGTATTAAATTAAGTTTTGATGAAGATATCAACGGTGGTGGACCAAAAGTGGAACTAAGTAGTGGAGTAGGGAATATTGATGTTGATAATAACTGATATAGCTACTAATGAACTCGCAAAAGCAGTGTTTATGTGTTTACAGTTGTATTGTTTTGGCAACAAACCATTGATAGTTCTACCATACTAATAAATTTTTTACGTGCGAAGAGAGGGTGAATTACTCAATTTTCTTGCTGATACTGTATATGTTGAAACTTATCATTTAAAATTTAGGTTAGAATTAATCGCATTAATTAGTTAAAAAAAGTGGCTCAATCAGGATTTATCCTGACGGAGCCACTTTTAAGTTTATTATCGTAGAAAAAAAGTATTATGTAATTCTCTTATTTTGTAATAACAACTTTCTTATCTTCTGCAATCCATTCAACATTAGCACCTAGTTCTTCGGCCACAAATCTGAGAGGCGTAAAGGTTCTGCCATTTTCAATAAAAGCAGGACTGTCTAGTTTTACTTTTTTGCCGTTTACATAGGCAATGTCTGAGTCGATGTAAAGAAGGATTGTTACATCTTGACCTTTTCCGTTTTTGCCTTTAATTGTAACTTCTCGCTTTTTGCCGTTCCAAGTAACTTTGGCACCGAGGCTTTCTGCTATAAATCTTGCAGGAAGCATGGTTCTGTTGTTTTTGATAATTGGAGCAGAATCCATTGTTTTATCCGAACCAAAAGCTTTTACATCCGTTTTGCCTATCGTTAAAACAAGTTCATTTTTAGAGTTATCATCATCTTTAGAGCTATCATCAGTTTTAGGCTCTACTTTTGTCCACTTTGCGTAAAGTGTAGTTGATGCAGTTATTTTTGTATTGGCATCATAAGCCTTTGTAAGCTCTTTATCCGAATACCAGCCGTCAAATACAAAGCCATCTTTTGTAGGTTCAGGTAGCTCTCCAACTGTTGCATCTTGCTTTATACTCTTGCTATCAATAGTACTTCCACCATCTGTATTAAATGTAACAGTAAATGTTGGGGGAGTGTATGTGGAGCTTCCGCCACTACTTGATGATTGTTTAGTAAAGCTTGCGGAAGCAACGTCACTGTTAAACATACTACCTTTAACGGCAATAGCCTTTACTGTTACAGAGCTACTGATTGTGAAAGGCGTAGAATATACTGTGCTTGCTGTTGTAGGTTCTGTACCGTCTGTAGTATAGTAAATTATTGCATCAGCGGTTTCACTTGTAATAGTAACAGTCTTGGAGCCACTAAATGTGCCACCGTTAGGTGAAATTGCAGGAGTTTTTACTTTCTCCCAATCCTTCCAAACAGCTGTAACGGTTGTATCGGCGGTAATTGTGCAGTTAGCACCTGCTGCATATTCTGTACCATTAATATTCCAAGACTTAAATTCTTTGTTTGCTGGTGCAGTAAATGTGCAAGCTGGAAGTGTATATTGCTCACCATTTTTTACAGATACATCTGACATTGCTCCTTTACCTCCGTTATTATCGAAGGAAACAAGCCAAAAGTACGCAATTTCAAAGTTTTTTGTCAAAGTACCGATATAGTCATTGATAAAGGTTACAGTAGCAGTTGCTGTACCTACAGTGATATTGTCTGTATAAGAAACGGTGTAATCTGTATTCTCAACAAGTGTTTTGTCACCGTCTGTTATCAATAGTACTGGCTCGATAGCACTGTTTGTATGAGCTTGAACTGAGATATCTTCGATAGTTACCCCGTTTGGAGCATCGTTGGAAACTACTTTTACGGCTAAAGTTGTGAAAGCTACTGATACTGCTATACCGCTTTCAAAACCATTTTCGTCAGCAAAGTGCTGTACAAATATTTCATACTCTGTTTCTGGTGTCAGTCCTAAAAATGTAGAGGAAGTTCCCAAACTTAAATCACTGTCATCACTTGTTGCTATAATAGCGAATTTGCAATCTGCAAAGTCATTTGAGTTTGTAACCTTAGCGGTTGTTGCAGTAAATTCAACCACTGGTTTATTTGGTGTATTGTGTCTAAGCGAAACAAAATCTGAAACTAAAGATACAGCTGTATTCTGTGAATTCAAGCGAAGCTCTGCTAGTTTTTCAAAATCGGATAATGCTTCGTACGAAAACTCACCGTTGGCATCTGTAACAATTGTTGTATAATCCATATTATCCCAATCAAATTTTGAATATGCGTAAGTTCTGTTAGGTAAAAGATTTGTTACCTTTTTGTTTGTTAAATCCAGTTTAAAGGTAGGCTTTATCTCCTTATACATAGCCGTAAGCTCACTTGCACCGCTAACTACTGAGCTTAGATAGTCAGTGTCAGATGTTTTCCAACCATAAAAATTAACGCCATCCTTTGAAACTGTTGGGAGCTTTGTACTGTCAATTGTGGCATTTGGTGTTGCATACTTCTTTATACCAGCTAAATCAGGTGTACCTGTGTTTTCATCAAAGGTTAGCTCCACAGTGGGAACAAGAGTTAGTTTCAGGCTATACGGACTTGCACTTTTGTCTGTAAGCTCAACAGTATAATAAAGCTCCGTCAAATCAGGTAATTTATAGCCTGCGAATGCCAAAGCTGAATTTAACTTAAGTACATTTATATCTGAAACAAGTGATGATGCAGTAGGAAGCGTAAAAGAAGAAGGTGCATTATAATCCTTTAGATTGACGTCTCCCACATAAATACTTACATTGATGGCTGAACCTGTAGTAGTAAGAGTTGTACCCTCTGCTAAGGTCATTGTTGTTGGTTTTTCTGGTGTGCTTACAGGTATATTTTCAAGTGAAGTATCCGGGTATGCTTTGAAATAATACTCAATAGGACTTTCTGTACCTGAGTTGTCTTGTACCTTTTTTACAAATGTTACATGCCAAGCATATGGTTTTACGGCGATGGCATTTGAGCCAATTGTGAGTTTGTCATCAGTTTCCTGCTTATCCAGAACAGTATCCGAATCAGCAGATTCATAATAACTAATGATTAAATAGTTCCACCCATCTTGTATTGCTACATTTGTTCCTGCAACAAATACTTCATCGGTATCTTCACCGATTATAGTTGGAACTTCGATTGCCGAAGCTGGGATGCCTGTGGATACTATACTTGTGAAAATAAGCACAAATGCAAGTAACCACGATAGTTGTTTTGAAAAATGTTTCATTTACCTTTTCCTCCTTAAAAAATTGTATTATATACTTAATTTGCTTTTTTGCAAAATTTAAGTCTAAGTCATACCCTTTAAAAGCTAATTATCTCAAACTCTTCATATAAAAATCTATAGGAGGAGGTAGACTTATCAATGGTTTGTTACCAAGTGAACTAACTTGTTTTATGTAAGTATTTAAGTTTTCATTTGATAAGCTCTCCCGCACCTACAATTTTCAACTGCGAAGTTTGAACAGTTATGTTAAAATCTAAGTATTACGCCTAAAAATAGGCATAAACATCATTCCAAGCCCAAAGGATAGGGCGAGAATAACCGTATTTTTTATGCTTTGAGCTTTATACCATCTATTCTGTCTGTTAGCTCAAGAATTGTAATCTGGTATTTATCTGTTTTTTTTAGAATTTCATAAGCTGCAGTAAGCCCTGCTGGACCTGCACCGATAATTGTTATTTTTTTCATTGTAAGTTATCCACTTTTCTGTATAAATATCCGCAATCGTTTTTAAATACTTGGGTGTAGCTTGTCTTTATAATTTGTGAAAGTGCAGGGTTTGTATTGTCGCTTTCTAAATTGAAATAGGATAAAACCCATTCTGGATTATTTTTCTTTACATAATCTGTACAATATTTCAAAATATCTGGATTTATTTTAGCCATCCAAGTCTGCATAGTAAAATACTTGCAGGGGGTATTTAAGTTTACTTCATATATAAACATTGCAGGCATATTATAAGCAAAGCAATCATTTTTCTCATTGTTGGGTATCAAATTGTACATTTCGTGTGAGTTGCTTTTATATTCTGTGATATAGCTTTTTTTCTCTGT
>JAEWST010000031.1 GCA_023398105.1 Bacillota bacterium
CAGTATCAATAAATATACATGGATCAAAATAGCTAGCACCTAAGTTATAGTATTTCCATGTACCACTTACATCCTTTGAATAATAAATACGAGCTCCTGAACCATCATTCAAATTAACAATTACATAGAATGTACCATCTTTATAAGCTATTGATGGAGCAAAACATCCAGCAGCGTATTTAGTTGAACCATTGGTCATATTGTAAGCGTCAGACAATCTGTCTATGCAATGACCAGCAATTTCCCAGTTAACCATATCTTCTGATCTGCAAATAACAAGCCCTGGTGAATTAACAAACGTAGAAGTAGCTAAATAAAAATAATTGCCGACCCTAATCATACTTGGGTCAGGATAGTCTGCATACATTACTGGGTTTGTAAAAGTACCATCTCCTTTGTCAGGCTGCCATGCATACGTAAAGGACATTTGTGAAAGCATTAAGCACATTACTAATAGAAATACCAATACCCTTTTAAATCTAGAACCTCCTTTTGAATTACTTGCCATAATAATTCCCCCTAAATATTTATTTGAATAATCTAGTTACGTATTCTAACCTTTATCTTCAGCATTTTATTGAGTACGGTCAACCTTCATGGATTTCTAGTTCAAAAAAAGTGCACGAACCAAGTGTTGATGACCTCCTATATTATTATTATAAAAGAAGTACTTTTTTATATCCATTTACTTATTTTTACTTGTTAATCCTTTATTTACTTATTTTTTATATATTTTTTTATTTTTCTGTTTTTTGTTACAAGTATTTAAACTCAACTTTCCCACATAAATAGTCTATCGGTGCCATACTTATCAATGGTTTGTTGCCAAAATTAGATACAAAAAGTTTATACTTTCCTAAACAACAAAAAAAGACCATTGCAAAATTAAACTCCTTCAATACATATTGTACAGTTTAAAGTACAATATATCTGATTTGAATTAATTAGCAAACAGTCTTTTTTGATATTTTATATTTTATATCTTTATCATTTTTGATTTGTCATCTTCATACGAGCCATAGCTCTAGCAAGTGCTGTCTTTGAACGTACATACTCTATTTGACTAAGTTGCTTCTGCAGTCTCTCCTCAGCACGTTCTTTAGCTGCCTTTGCCCTATTAAAATCTATTTCCTCTGGGTACTCGGCGGTATCAGTTAAGACAACTACCTTGTCAGGCATAATTTCAGCAAACCCCTCTGTAACAAGAGCTTCTATCCATTTACCCTCTGCTTTGATTTTGATAGGTCCCACATCCACCGCTACAACAGTAGGTGCATGCTTTGCAAGGACTCCCATCTCTCCATCAACAGTTCTAAATATAACTTCCTCTGCTTCAGCAGAATAAAACTTTCTTTCAGGTGTTAATACCTCTAAAAAAAATGTGGGCATATCTTTATTACCTCCATGAGCTGTAAAGTGGCTTCAAAATAATGGAGTAAGCTATCAAACGAATTTATCGCCTAATACAAGTCTTTACTCATCTATCTCTTTTGCTGCTTCATACACCTCTTCAATAGTACCCTTCATATAGAAGGCTGATTCTGGAATGTCATCCATTTTGCCGTCTAATATTTCTTTAAAGCCACGTATTGTATCTTTAAGCGGCACATACTTACCTTTATATCCTGTAAACTGCTCTGCAACAAAGAACGGCTGTGATAAATATCTTTGTATTTTTCTAGCTCTAAATACTGTTAATTTATCTTCTTCTGGCAACTCATCCATACCCAATATAGCAATGATATCTTGAAGTTCCTTGTTTCTCTGCAAAACCTCTTGAACTCTTCTGGCAACAATATAATGCTCATCACCAATTACTTTAGGATCAAGCAGTCTTGAAGTTGATTCGAGCGGATCAACAGCAGGATAAATTCCCATTGCAACAATATCTCTACTCAAAACTGTAGTAGCATCCAAGTGTGCAAAGGTAGTAGCAGGTGCTGGGTCTGTTAAGTCATCAGCAGGAACATATACTGCCTGTACTGATGTTATAGAACCTTTTTTAGTTGACGCTATTCTCTCTTGAAGTGCTCCAACATCTGTGGCAAGTGTTGGCTGATAACCAACAGCCGAAGGTATTCTTCCTAAAAGTGCAGAAACCTCTGAACCAGCCTGAATAAATCTAAAAATATTATCTATAAACAAAAGAACATCCTGTCCCATTGAATCTCTAAAATACTCAGCCATTGTAAGTCCAGTTAGTCCAACTCTCATTCTGGCTCCAGGAGGCTCATTCATCTGACCAAACACCATGGCAGTCTTTGAAATAACGCCTGACTCAGTCATTTCATTCCACAAGTCATTACCTTCTCTTGTTCTTTCACCAACACCTGTGAATACAGAATATCCTCCGTGTTCATTGGCTACATTTCTGATTAATTCCATTATTAATACAGTTTTACCAACCCCTGCTCCACCAAATAATCCAATCTTTCCGCCCTTTGCATATGGAGCAAGCAAATCAACCACCTTTATACCAGTTTCAAGAATTTCTGTTGAAGGCTTCTGTTCTTCAAAGGAAGGTGCAGGCCTATGTATTGGAAGATAATCATCTGCCTCAACAGCTGCTCCTTTATCAACAGGCTCTCCTAATACATTAAATACTCTGCCCAAAACTTCTTTACCAACAGGAATTTTTATTGCATCTCCAGTATCTTGAGCCTCCATCCCTCTAACAAGACCATCAGTAGAAGACATAGCCACACATCTTACAGTATTATTTCCCAAATGCTGTACTACTTCAGCAGTTATAGTTTCTTTATCCATCGGTATTTTAATAGCATTATATATATTGGGCAATTCTCCATCTTCAAATCTAATATCTAGTACAGGGCCAATAACTGTTACAATTTTTCCAGTACTTCCTGCCATATTTACCTCCCATCTACGTGACAATGCACGCAATTAAAATAGCATAGTGAATCTCGAAAATTCACTATTTAATACATTTTAAGTTTTTATCTTTATTTTAACGCTGATGCTCCGCCTACAATTTCTGATATTTCTTGAGTAATAGCCGCCTGTCTTGCTCTATTATAATATAAATTTAACTTCTGAAGCATATCATCGGCATTAGTCGTTGCATTATCCATTGCAGTCATACGTGCACTTTGCTCACTTGTAAAAGCCTGAACAAAAACACCATACATTATACCTTTAATATACTTTGGAATTAAATAATCCAAAACAACAGATGCGGATGGTTCGTACTTTGCCTTTTCATCTATTTTGATTTCAATGTCCTTAATATCCTCACACAAAGCACTTATCTCAATCGGTAATAATTTTAATACCTTAGGCTGAAGCGATATAGCAGACACCATCTCAGTATATATTATGTGAACCTCATCTACTTCTTGTTTATTGTACATGTCAAGTATAATATCTGTTATTTCTCTAGCCCTATACACTGTAGGATTTTGCACTGCATAATCAAATTCCGTGTGTACATTATAGTTTTTTCTAACAAAATATGCTCTGCCTGAAATACCAGCAACTAGAAGTTCTGTATTACCTTTGTCTTTACCAATAGTTCTCTCTGCAAGTTTGATTATATTGCTATTATAACCACCTGCTAGACCTTTATCACCTGTTAGGATAATATATGCCTTCTTTTTACCTTCTATTTTGTCTTTTAAATCAAAGAACTTGCTTTCAACATCTCCACTATGTTCTAGAATATCTGCAATAGTTTCTTTAACCTTATTAAAATAAGGAAGAGTAACTTCTAGCTGCGCTCTTGCCTTTTTCAGCTTTGACGTTGATATCAGCTTCATGGCTTTTGTAATTTGTCGCATCTGATTTATACTTTTTATATGCGATTTAATCTCACGCATATTATTTGCCATATGATAACCCGCCTTTTCCGTCGCACAGTCACGACATTAATTTATATCAAAATACTTCTATGCTTGTTAATAAGAACAATCTATACTGCAAAGTCAATAGTTCTATGCATAAAGACTTATACTTACCTCAAGAAAATTGGCTTTGCCAAGTAGCATAAATTATTCTATAACAAGCCTATTAACTTATACAAACTGTGCCTTAAATTCCTCTACAGCATTTTTTAATAATTTTATATTATTATCGTCAATATTTCCTGTCTTTGATATGTCAGTTAGTATTTTTGGATATTTATCCTTAACATATTCTACTAATTCTTTATTAAACTTACTAACCTTATTAACAGGTAAATCCATCAAATATTTATTAGTTGCACTGTAAAGAATCACTACCTGCACTTCTACTGGCAGTGTTGAATACTGTGGTTGCTTTAAAGTTTCAAACAGTCTTGCACCTTGGAATAGCTTGTCTCTAGTCTGCTTATCCAAATCTGAACCAAACTGTGCAAATGCTTCTAATTCTCTGTATTGTGCCAAATTTATTCTAAGCGGTCCAGCAATTTTCTTCATAGCCTTTATCTGTGCAGAACCACCAACTCTTGAAACTGATAATCCAACATTTACAGCAGGTCTTTGTCCTGCAAAAAACAACTCAGATTCCAAATAAATCTGACCATCAGTAATTGATATTACGTTTGTAGGAATATATGCCGAAACATCTCCTGCTAAGGTCTCAATTATAGGAAGTGCAGTAATTGAACCTCCACCCATCTCGTCACTAATCTTTGCTGCTCGCTCTAGTAGTCTAGAATGCAAGTAGAAAACGTCACCTGGATATGCTTCTCTTCCAGGAGGTCTCTTGAGCAACAAGGACATGGCTCTATATGCAACTGCATGTTTGGATAAATCATCATAAATAATCAATACATCTTTATGATATCTATACATGAAATCCTCCGCAATAGCACATCCTGCATATGGTGCAAGATACTGTATTGACGCCATATCACTGGCTGTTGAAGATACTACAATTGAATATTCCATCGCCCCATACTTTTCCAGTTTGTCAACAATACCTGTAATAGTAGATGCCTTTTGACCAATAGCCACATAGATACAAATAACCTCTTTACCTTTTTGATTAATTATTGTATCAATCGCTATTGCAGTCTTACCTGTTTGCCTGTCACCTATTATCAATTCTCTTTGTCCTCTTCCAATAGGAATAAGTGCATCAATTGCCATTATACCTGTCTGCAAAGGTGTATTTACGCTTTTCCTGTCAATAACACCTGGTGCTAAAAATTCCACAGGACGATAAGAATCAGTGTTAATTTCACCTTTGCCGTCTATTGGCTTACCCAATGGGTTAACAACTCTTCCTATCATTTCATTTCCAACTGGTATTTGAACTGTTTTCCCTGTTCTTTTTACAGTTGTTCCTTCTCTAATCTGTCTGTCATCACCTAGTATAACGCATCCTACGCTATCCTCATCAAGATTCTGAGCCATACCGTATACATTGTTTTCGAACTGTAAAAGTTCTCCTGACATACATGATTGAAGTCCATAAATAGTTGCTATTCCATCTCCTGCTTGAAGGACATATCCTACATCATCAGTTTTAATTGCAGCTCCATAGTTCTCTATCTGCTGCTTAATTATTGAGCTAATTTCATCTGGTCTAAGACTCATATTTCTCACCCCATACTCTGTCAGCTGATTATTATATATTAACCAGCTCAGTTAATGATTCTATTCTGCCTTTAATACTGCCATCATAAACCTTATCTCCAATTATCACCTTAATACCACCAATAATTGAAGCATCTACGATCTCTTCTGACTTAACTTCTAGCGCATTATATTTATTTCTAAACTTTTCTTTTATCCTAAAAAGTTGTTGCTCATCTAAAGACTCGGCTGTAATAATCTTCATATCCAAAACATTACTTTTCTCATTTATCAAACGTACAAGCTGTTGATAAATTTCTGCTATATTCTTTATACGTTTTTTGGAAATAAGTAGCAAAATAAAGTTCAGCATATTTTTACTAAGCTTATCAGTAAAAACATTTCTAATCACAGCCTGCTTTTTATCTGCTCTAATGGTTGGATTAATCAGAAAGCTACTTAACTCCTTGTCTGAATTATAAAAAGCAACAAATTCTTCAAGTTCCTGCCGAATAACCTCAGTATCATTTTGTGATAATTCCATTATCGCCTGAGCATATCTTTTTTCAACAAGTGGCATCAAATAGCACCTGCCTCATCTATAAATTTATCCACCATTGATTTATTAGCATCACTATCCATATTTGCCTGAACTAGCTTTGATGCTGCTGCAATTGCAAGAACTGCAATCTGTTGTTTAGTCTGCTTCAGCATCTCTGCCCTTTCACGTTCAACATCTTCGTGACCCTTTTGAACTATTGTAAGAGAATCTTTTTTGGCATTGGCAATTATTTCATCATATTCACGTGCTGCCTTTGCTTTAATCTCATTCAATAGCTTGTCACCATCTAATTTTATATTCTTAATTTGTTCGTCGTATTTTTTACGTGCCTCAGCTACTTCTATTTTTGCATTCTCCGCATCCTTTAAGCCCTTCTCTATGGAGCTTTTTCTCTCTTCCATAAGATTTGTAATAGGTTTAAAAAGGAATTTTCTCATAAACAAAAATAAGACTATTAAGTTTATAGCAACAAATACAAATGTATAACCATCTGGTTCTAACATATCCTCACAACCCCTTTATTACTCATATTTTATCTATTTTATAATTAAACTATTATATATATAATAAGCCAAATTTGTGAGACAAGGCTTTATTATCACCGTTCTGATTACTATTGCATATCTGTGAAAGATATATAATATCTTTCACAGATATGTCTAAGTACCATAAAACATACTGTAACTTCTTAAAAATATTTTTTTAACTCTGTTAATTATTAACCCATTTTTAAGAAAACCAGTACCAATGCTACAACCAAACCGTAGATAGCAGTTGCTTCTGCAAGAGCTGCACCTAGAAGTAGAGATGTTCTAATTGAACCTGCTGCTTCTGGTTGTCTAGCTATTCCTTCAACAGCTTTACCTGTTGCCAAACTAATACCTATTCCAGCACCAATACCTGTAAATGCTGAAATTGCAGCTGCTATTGCTATTATACCTGTTCCTGTCATAATTTCACCTCCTTATTCTAATGCCTCTGAAATATATATAGAAGTCAAAAATACAAACACATATGCTTGAAGAATACCATCAAACAAGTCAAAATAAATACTTATTATTGCAGGTGCAAATATTGGCAATGCCATATAAATGAGTTCCATTACTATAAAAGCACCTAATATATTACCAAATAAACGTAATGCCAGAGAGGTCGGCTTTATTATATAATCAAGAATATTAAAAGGAAGCATTATTGGTGTTGGCTTTAAAAAGCTTTTCAACCATCCGTCCACCCTTTTATATCTTATCCCTGCATAAATCACAACACAAATTGACATTACTGCCAAGCATACAGTAACATTAATATTTCTAGCAGGAGGTCTTAGCTTAAAGCCTTCTTCTCCACCCGGTATTATATTGAATATTGAAACTGTATTTGCTAAAACCAAAAAAAGCAGAACGGTACCAAGATATGGTGCAAATGCCTTCCAGTGGTGCGGACCAATTGCATCCTTTACCAAATTATTGACAAATTCTACTATTATCTCTGCAATGTTCTGTTTCTTATTTGGAACTAGTGAAAGCTTACGAGTAAGAAAAATAGCAAGAATAATCATTACTGCCATTATAATCCACATAGTCACTACAAGATCTGAAACAGGAATGGTTAAACCAAATAATTCGATTGGAAACGCTGTTTGGGACTCCATTGCATGAGTAAGTTTTTCGCCCACTATATCACCTTCTCTCCAAATTGATTTTTTGTTATGCCCAATGCCTCTGTTATGGCATTTATAATAGTTACTATAACTATTGAAAGGGAACCCATCAATGCAGCTATAAATGTATAAATACCAAAATTCAAAGCAAATACCACTGTAATTCCAATTACAATCAGACCAAACACATAAATCATAAGGCTTATTACAATGGCAAGTGTTTTATTTTCACTTCTACTTAGATAATTTATCATCGACTCAAGTAGCCAAAATCTTAATAGGGAAAAAAATGTACCTAAAGTCAAAGCAAATATCATAGGTATTCTTTGATATTTGCTTAAAAAACATACTATAATTATCACTAAGTACAAAATACACACTCTTTTAATAAAAAACTTCAAAATATTACTCATAGTCAAATTTATTGCTCTTTTCTTCTCAAAAAGTAGTTAAGTTTTCAGTTTAATATTACGATATCTATTTAGGTCATTTTTAATGCATGTTAAGCTGGCATAAAGTGGATATCATTAAATTATTTTTAATAATAGCACACAGAATTTACTAAAGCAATATTAATTATTTTTTTTACAAAATTAAATTCTGATATTCGACAGATACTTGTATCATTTGACGAGCATTACATAACTCGTAGCATTTTGACCAAAAAATTGTCTTATTGTGTATTAAGGTTTTGTATTGCTATTATTATATTTTGTACAAAAGAATTTTACTTTCAGGAGTGGTTACTTATGGATATTACAACTATTATTGGTTTGCTTGTCGGCTTTGGAGGAGTTATATTTGGCTATTTAGAAGAAGCTCATTTTGATTTTTCTATGCTTAAAAGCTTAGTAAACCCAGCATCTTTTTTTATTGTATTCGGTGGAGGTTTCGGTGCAACTCTTTTGGCCTTTCCTTTATCAGAGTGGAAGAAGCTGATATCTACATTTAGTATGATATTTACCCAAAAGGAATACAACGAAATAGATATAATCAACGAGTTAGCGGATCTTTCTGAAAAAGCCAGAAAAGATGGCTTACTCAGTCTAGAACAGGATGCTCAAACAAATAAAAATGACTTAATACGAAAAGGTTTAGCATTAGTTGTTGATGGTATTGAAACTGAAGTTATTAAAGATATTTTAGCTAGAGAAACCTCTCTTCAAGAAGAAATTTATGAATCTGGAGCGAAAATTTGTGAATCAATGGGTGGTACATGGCCTGCCATGGGTGTTTGTGGTACTGTTATGGGTATGTTGAACATTCTTAAGGATCTTAGTGAACCGTTAGCCCTTGGTCCAAAAATAGCAGGAGCTTTCGTTGCAACCTTTTACGGCATTTCAACTGCTAACCTTTTATGGTTGCCATTTGGTAATAAGATAAAAGTAAAAGCTGAACGTGAGACAATGATTAATGAAATAATTATCGAAGGTCTTCTGTCAATACAGGCTGGTGAAAATCCAAGAATCATTAAGGAAAAGTTAAACTTAAATCTTATGGAAAAATTAAATGGAGGAAAGAAGAAGGGCGAAGCTACTGCTGAAGAAGGAGTTGAAGCATAGACATGGCAAAAAATAAAGTAGTAAAAGATAATGCTGAACGTTATCTTTTAACTTATGCCGACTTGATGAATCTATTACTTATACTTTTTATTATTCTATTTGCTTATAGTCAGGTAGATACTCAGAAGTTTCAACAGCTTTCCCAATCTCTTGGTGCAGCTTTTGGTAATGGTTCACCACCATCTACAGTTTCAGGTGGTGCATCAGGAAACTCACTTATTAATTTTCCTGCAACAATGCCATCCCCTGTAATACCTTCAACCATGGAGGATAGTCAATATGAGGCAGTAGAAGATGCAATCTCTGGATTAATTGAAATAGGTGGAATGGGTGGAGATGTAAGTGTCCAGATGACAGAGCGAGGTATCAAAATGTCAATTGACGCAACCTATGCATTTAAGTCGGGAAGTGCTGATATTGAGAAAGCTGCCAAAAAAGAAGTGCTAGCAATTGGTAAAACTATTTTAAGTAAAATGCCTGATAAGCATATTCGTATTGAAGGACACACCGACAATATTCCGATTAATAGTGCAAGGTTTCCTTCAAACTGGGAACTATCAGGTAGCAGAGCAACAAATGTTTTAAGATTGTTGGTAAATGAAGCAGGTCTCAATCCTAAATTAGTATCAGCTGTTGCCTATGGTGACAGTATGCCTGTGGCTCCTAATAACTCAGATGCAAACAGAGCAAAGAATAGAAGAGTTGATATAGTTATTTTAAGAGACTCCTTTAGTTCAGGTGAAGCCGATGCGGACAGTGCTAGTACTATAAATACTACAGATAATGTGTCTAAATAAAAGTTTAAATTAGCTCAGCCTAATTGATAACTCATATGCCTATATGATAAATTATACTTTTAAAGCTCGGCTTAAGCCGAGCTTTTTTATATCAAGTTAGTTTTCGTAATGATATAGAGAATATATGTATATTAGAGCAGTCAGGTAACTTTATAGCTTCTATTATTCCTTGCTTTCCAATTAAATCCTCTCTAGCAAATATTCTCTGTTCATTTGAATGTACTTCAAATCTGTCATCAGCCCATTTCCCACCTATACCAGTCCATGCAATTGACTCATTAAATTTTGGTAAACGCCAACTATCTGTAAAAGAAATTGGAATTTTTAGTTCTTCTCCAGTTTCAAAAAAAATAGTAGCTTCATCAAGGAAATCGCCATTATCTGCACACCCTAAAAACATTATGCTCTGATAAATTGATTTCTCTATATTAATTTTCTGACCAGCACAGGATATATTGTCATATTCTTCTGTAATTAGTGGAGGCAATTTGAAGTACATACCATTAACCTGAATTGATTGCTCCTGCTCCAAGCCATTAGGAATAAAAAATTGACCTGTCCCAGTTAAATCAGCCTTAAAAGTATCATCTTCATTTGCTACAAAGGCTTTATTGTTTAGGCTATCTGCCAAATTTAATGCTACAATTTCCGTATTATTTAACAAACCCAAGTCATTTAAGATTGGTAAGTTTTTTTCCTTTTTGATATATTGGTTGCTATTAACTATTTGATAAAGATTATATATCAAATTTTCTTCAAAATCAGATATCTCGTTAAGTATATAATATACTTTTTCCTTAACATCATGACAGCAACCTTTTCGATAACTCTTAGTTAGAATACCTCTTATCATGTTCCATTTTGAAGCCACCTTCTGCAATTGATACTTAACATCTAAAAGTTTATCCGACTCAAGTTCTTTAGAAACCAGCTCAATAAATTCAGCATATAGTGTTCTTCCCGCTGCTATTAACCTTAAATTCCTATCAATGAGTACATACCATACGTCTACATTGAATTTCTGGTACTCTAATTTAAAGTCAAAGCTGTCCTTAAATTCCTTAGCAAAGACTCTTATGTCATTATAAAATTTCTTATCATTAAGCTTTGCAGTACTCTCTTTTAGTAATTCCAAATAATCGTGATTTTCATTTATAACATTAAACTCATATTTCACGCAATTTTTAAACCCATTAATAAAATCGTTATACCACAAAACAGAAATGTTCAAGTTTAAAGCTGGATCTAAGCAATATAGATTGTTATCCTCATCTATTCCAATTATAAGACAATGATGCACATCATGTACTCTCTGATATCTTCCATGAAGCCAAGGGCACCAAAAAGTATCTATAAAAACGCCAATAGGTATCTCTTGTACTAAGTACTTCCTGATAATCTTAAGCTCCTCTATTGGTTCCCCAGAATCAAACCTTACCACTTCTACATTGCAATATTTATAAAGAAGATTAGTAAGATTTCTCACATCATTTCCAATTCTCTCTCCCAATAATAAATTATTAGAAGCCTCCAATGGTTTAAATTCAAATCCCCAAGCACCAGAAAATGCAAGTCTGTATTCAATTTTATAATGACTCGCAATTGTAATAAGTATATCCTCAAAACAATTCAAGCCTTCACAATGAACAGGATTAATATTAATATTCATCATTTATCAACTCCATGCCTTAGTATTTCAATATTTTTTTATTGTTTAACAATTATCTTATCAAGCTTAAATGTGTTTATGTGATTATCTCTGATTGCCTTATGCTATCTGTGATATGCAATTATTTGATTGTCTTTCACTGATGTGATGTGCGATTATCTTTGATTTTCTCTTGAAGTATGTAATTATGCTCAATTGTCATAATTTCTTGATAATTTTCTGATAATTATAACTGTTGTAATTTAATTCATTACCAGTAAATCACTTATAATCTTATCATATAAAAAATGAATGGTAAATATTTAATAACTTTTTATTGTATTATAACGCCTAGTTTCAAAATGAACAAAGCTACCACAAATAGAATTAGTTTTCTAAATAATAGTAGCTTTGTTACCTATAAAATCATTAATATTTTAAAGATTTAAATTACCTTTAATGCATTAAACACTAAACTCCTCTGGCTTTACATCAGTAATTCCAAAATGGAACAATAGTGCCTGTACAATTCGTTCTGAAGCATGTCCATCACCATAAGGATTAACTGACTTTGCCATTTTCTCATAGTCATCTTTATCCTCTAATAGCTTTGTAGCATGCTCAACAATCTCATGTTCTACAGTCCCTGCAAGTCTTACTGTTCCAGCCTTAACTGCCTCTGGCCTTTCAGTTTCTTTCCTAAGCACAAGTACTGGTTTTCCAAGAGTAGGCGCCTCTTCCTGAATTCCTCCAGAATCAGTCATTATCATGTATGCCCTAGCCATTAAATTGTGCATATCCTGTACGTCTAATGGTGGTATCAAGTGAACTCGTTGTTTATCACCTAAAATATCACGTGCTGTTTCCTGAACAGCTGGGTTTAGATGAACTGCATAAACTATTTCTACATCCTCATAATTATTAACTAATGTAGCCAATGCTCGACAAATATTTCGAAGCGGTTCTCCTAAGTTTTCTCTTCTATGAGCTGTAACAGCTATAACTCTCTTGTTATTGAAATCAATATCTCTAAGTACTTCGCAATCAAATATATAATTATCTTTTACAGTTGTCTTTAATGCATCATTTACAGTATTACCCGTAACATATATAGCATTTTCGTCAATTCCTTCTCTTATGAGATTTGCTTTATTTGTATCAGTAGGAGACAAATGAATGTCTGCCATTGAGCCTGTAAGCTTTCTATTCATTTCCTCAGGATACGGTGAATATTTATCAAATGTTCTTAATCCTGCTTCTACATGTCCAATTGCAATTTGCTTGTAAAAAGCTGCAAGGCTTCCAACAAAGCAGGTAGTAGTATCTCCATGAACCAGCACTATGTCGGGCTTTTCCTTCTCTAATACTTCATCTAGCCCTTCAAGTGCCCTTGTAGTGATTCCTGTTAAGGTTTGTCTGCTCTTCATTATGTTTAAGTCGTGTCCTGGTGTTATATCAAATATCTTAAGTACCTGATCAAGCATTTCTCTATGCTGACCTGTCACACAAACCACAGAATCAATAATTTCACACTTTTCAAGCTCTTTTACAAGTGGAGCCATTTTCACTGCATCTGGTCTAGTTCCGAATATTGTCATTACCTTAAGTCTCTCCAACTTTCTACCTCCAATTAAAGCCATCCTGCAAGGGTTTTGCAAGCTATGACACTCTCTGTTTTTATTAGCGTTCATCTCTGTCATATACATTGACCCGCCTATTACAAATATAGCAACTGCTACAACTAATATTATTGCACTAATTGGACCTTTATAATCAAGTACCACCGCACATAGTCCCAATGCTGCACTAGCCACATATATAACTGCAACCGACTGCTTTTGTGTAAGTCCTACATCAATAAGTCGATGGTGCAAATGACCTCTGTCAGCAGTCATAGGCGACTTACCACTGGCAATTCTTCTTAATATGGCAAAAACTGTATCAAACAGAGGTAATGCAAGTACAAGTAACGGTACAGCTACCGCTATTGCGGTATATTGCTTGTATGTTCCCTGTATTGATATTGTTCCAAGTATAAACCCCAAAAATGTAGAACCAGTATCACCCATAAATATTTTTGCAGGATTAAAGTTATACGGCAAAAAGCCTAATGTAGCTCCAGCAAGCATAGCAGCCAATACTGCAGTAGCTATGTCGGGATCTGGTCTTATAACAGAAACAAAGAAAAGAGACATCAATGCTATTGAAGAAACGCCTGCCGCCAATCCATCCAATCCATCTATAAAGTTTATTGCATTTGTTATACCTACTATCCATATTATAGTTATAAGATATGAACTCCAGGGTTGTAATTCAGAACGTCCTACAATTGAAAAAGGGTTTGTGATAAATTCAATTCTCGTACCAGTTACTGCTATTATAACTGCCGCAATAATCTGTAT
>JAEWST010000069.1 GCA_023398105.1 Bacillota bacterium
AGCAGGTCGGGGGTTCGATTCCGTCCGCCAGCTCCATATGGAAGGGTTCCCGAGTGGCCAAAGGGGGCAGACTGTAAATCTGTTGCGTCTCGCTTCGATGGTTCGAATCCATCTCCTTCCACCAAAATAAAGCCTTGTACATTCGCGATTACGCTGTGTGCAGGGCTTTTGCTTTGAATATAGAATTCATATGATTAAGAGTATTACAAAAGCATTCGTATTCAGAGTTTGAATGTGTACACAAGAAAATTCCAGACAAATAGATTCCTATATAATATTGAAGCAATTATTAAAAACGATATTCTAATATAATTCAGCTAAGCTGATGTCCAATCCCTATGACAGTGTTTATAGTACCATCCATTATTAAAGTCAATCACTGCTAAAAGTTTTATAAATATATTGAAAAAATCCTTGCATAATCTTAGCAACAAACCAATGCTAATTTTCCCGCACTAATTGACTTTTTATGTGCTAAAGTTGATTTAATATCTAAAGCTCCATCCAGGAAACCATTGAAGTAAGCTGGAATACCATCTGGGTACTATCATTCCAGATAGAATTGGGTAGAACATTACAAAAAGCAGAGCAACTAAGAAGAGATACAGATATACAGCCTTTCTAGCACTTTTACCACCATACTCTGAGAATATTTTTATAAGATAAACCATAACAATTATTATAAAAGGCATAACGGAAAAATAGTGATATATAAAAGTCATTCTACGTACAACCATCCATGGAATGTATTGGAATAATGCTCCAAATAATGGAACTACCATATATTTGTCTTTTCTCTTAATTGCAAATATAATTCCAGCAATTAGTGCAGGTATGCTGAACCACCATATAATTGGGTTTCCCATACAAATAATGCTGGAGGTGAGGTTTTCTGCTGCTAATGCCTTTGAACCAAAAAACCAAATGGGTTTTGCCATGAGAGGCCATGCCCACCAGGGGGATGAGTAGGAATGCTTTATATCCAGCTCATTGTGAAAGGTATACATATGAATTTGATTATTAAAGAACTCCTTAATCCCGTTTTCAGGAACTAACATTATTGATGTGTATGAGGCAAAGTAAATGATAGCTGGAATAATCAGAAAAAACAATATGCATGCTAAAGCGGTTTTAATAAAGTATTTACTCCAGAACTTACTAAAGAGATCAGAAGAGAGCCCTGATTTTCTATAGGCAGCATAGCAGGCAGCATCATCAATTTTTGCAATAATAAATATTAGAAATATACCTACAGCAGCATACATTGCAATCCACTTGGTTGCAATTCCTATACCAAAGGTTAATCCGCACAAAAACAGTGGTAAAAGAGATCTGTTATATCCCATTTTATAGGATCTCTTAACAAAATAGTCATATATATAATAGTACATCAAAATTACAAAGAAAGTTACGTAGACATCTATGGTAGAAATTCTTGTTTGCACGAAATGCATAAAATCAAACATCATTAGAAATGCTGTACAAAAAGCATAAAATCTCTTCTTGAATATTTTGAGACCAAAAAGATACATTAGCGGAATCATTGCTATTCCGAATAGTGTTCCAATAATTCTCCAACCAAAAGGATTAACTCCAAAAATTAACATGCCAACCATGACGAAGTATTTTCCTAAAGGAGGATGGGTTCGTTCAAAGGGGTTTATTCCATTGATAAAATCAAGTGCAGTCCTTGGATAGAATACTTCATCAAAATATGTGCTTGTACTAGAAAGGGTATAGAAGTCTACTTTGTGTTGCTCATCTATTAAATTTGATATTTTATATGTTGTTCCATCAGGACTTTCAAAGGGAATAACATTTGGATTCTCATAAGAAGAAACTATACTTTTGATAGCAAGAGGAGTGGTTGAACCTTTCTCAAATATAGCTATTTCATTAATTGTTGCACCTGGTCCATTTGGTATAATTTTAATTGTGCTGGTTTTTATCTCTTTTGTAGATATTTTCCAGGAATAAAATCCTGTCTTGTTAAGGGTTTCAGATTCAGTATAGTTGTCAAAGGCATTTAAATATTTGATTTGAAATTTTGTCCCGTCATATTTTTCGATATTATAACCCTGATAAAGCATGATTTTTGACACTTCTACTTTTTTGCCTAAATCTATAATAATACCATCATCTTTACCAGAGGGTGCCCAACCTGTTTGAGGAACATTAAAACCACCTAGATTGCAAATGGCGGGTACAGCATAAAACAAAGTCATCACAAGCATTATAAGGAAATCTGTTTTTGACAGCTTAAATAGTGGCTTGATTTCTCGTTGAATATCAAGTAAGCCATATTCTGTGATTATAATGTTGCCTTTTTGTATATTTCTAATTCTAATAAAGCCCCAGATTCCAATTATCAAGAGAGATAATAAGATTACTATTAACATCATTGTTGCGAATCCTGGCATTTTTATTTTTGAAACCAAACTCCATATAGTGGTAAAAAAGCTTATAAAATCGTCCTTCAAAATTATTCCTCCTAATAACAACAGCAAAAATGTTTTACATTTATTATATTATAGTGTGAATATCAATACAAATAATAATGTGATTGTAGGCAGAAGTATTCCTAGAAATTAGTAATTGCTAGGAACTAGCGTTGTTCATTCGAAGTAGCTTAGCCGCATTTCCATATTCACCATCTATGGTTCGTAGTGCTACAAAACCAACATCGTGTCGGTTTGACCGCAAAATACATAGAGTTTTCTGAACAGTTGTAAAAATACAACCGTAATCAAAGATGACTACTACTTTCGTTATTCTTTAAATACTAAAATTGTATTCATTACGCAAGTTTTTAATTCATGCAATTATTTTACACTTTAATTGACAAGCTCCCCGACACTTACAATATTCAACTGCGAAAGTTGAAATGCTAAAAGAGACTTTATTGTGACATGCTGCTAGGTGAACTGTAATAGTATTTTGGTACAATAACAATGCAAGTATTTTCTGCACATTGTATTTTCCTTGGGCTAAATGCTAACCGATTTTCACAAATAAAGTAGATTTTATTATTATTAAAATTGTAAAATCAATGAGGTGTGTTATAATTATGAACAAAGTTAAGTTAAACTTACAAATTATATATGAAGGGATACTAAAATCTAGATCTTCTAGAGAGTAAGTTTAACAACAAAAACACAAGTGGTTTTTGACAATACTGGGATGTAAGCCTCAAAAAGATGTGTACCTAATAAAGGCAGAGGCTCTTCACTGAAATATTTAACGAATTTTTTGCACAAATGGGGCATGGAGGTTATTATGCTGACGTGGGAACAACTTAATATGACATGTGAAAGCTGTCAATTATGTGAACTTGGAAAGCTGAGAAATAATATGGTTTTCGGGAAAGGAAATTTAAAAGCACCTGTAATGTTTATTGGTGAGGGACCTGGGGAACAAGAGGATTTGAAGGGTGAACCTTTTGTGGGAGCAGCTGGGCAGCTTTTGGATGTTCTTTTAGAGGCATTAGCCTTTAAGTCTGAAGACTATTATATTGCTAATGTAGTTAAATGCAGACCGCCTAATAATAGAGTTCCAAACGATCACGAAGCCGAAAAGTGTCTGCCCTATTTGAGAAACCAAGTTGCCTTAATAAGGCCTCGTATAATAGTATGTCTTGGAAGCACTGCTTCAAGGTATGTGATTTCAAAAGAAATTAAAATTACTCAAATACGAGGACAATGGCATGAACAAAAAGGCTGTTGGATTATGCCTACCTTTCATCCTGCAGCTTTATTAAGAGATTCAACCAAAAAGATATTGCTTTTTAAGGATATCAAAAATGTGAAGCTAAAAATGGCTGAAATACTGTAACTCATATTTGATAGAACACAACTTTGTTGGGGGTGTATAATGAACCAAACAAGACAAAAACTTGATGAATTATATAGCAGATATAAAAGGGAATTTGAACAAGAGGAGATAGTTCTTGGAGATGGTTGCCTAAACAGCCATTTAGTTATTGTTGGTGAAGCACCTGGCAAGGATGAGGTTGTGTTGGGAAGACCATTTGTAGGAACTGCTGGTAAAAACTTAGATGAGTTTATAAATGTACTGGCTATTGAGCGTAAAGCTTTGTTTATTACAAATGCAATAAAATATAGATTGGGAAAAGTAAATCCTAAAACGCAAAGAACAATCAATAGACCAGCGACAATTCAAGACATTCGGAATAACCAAAGGTGGCTTCACGAGGAAATAAACATACTCAAACCACAGATAATAGTTACACTGGGAAATGTGCCACTTAAGTCGATTATGGATGATTTTAAAGTGACAATAGGTGATATGCATGGAAGTCTTCAGTCTTGTAAGCTATCAGGAATTGAATTTAAGATATTTCCGCTATATCATCCAGCAAGTATTATATATAATAGAGCTTTAAAAGAAGTATATTATAAGGATGTAATAAAATTAAAGAATAGCATTAACAGCATTTAAATTAACTTTCGCACGCAAAAGTCTATCACAGCAGGAAAATTATCAATGGTTTGTTGTCAAAATAATTGTAAGTGATCTTGCATAGAATGAATAAACGGATTAATAACTTGAAAAATGTGAAGTTTACATTTTGTACATTCATCGTTCTCTTCGCACTTTTCATTATTGTTTGTTATGCTGGCAGTATTACCGAGATGGAGATTAGCTTGATAAATCTTGAAACAAAGTTTGTACGAACATGGTGTGTTTTCGAGTCCTAGAACCACAGTTAGTTTTGCCAGTGGCTACAGAGATTAGTTTAAAAAGTGGATGAAGCAGATAAATAATGAATATCTCTACCAAGTAGAGCTTTTCCACCGAAGTCTTTCCTTGAAATTTAGACAAAATAAGCATGAGAGGTTAATATGAGGAAATTCGAGAAAATAAAAGATTATTATATGAAAAATAATAAGCCTAATCAGCCAGATTATTACTTGCTTGGTTGGGAAAGTGAAGCTGCTCAGCAACAACGATTTGAAGCTTTGGTTAATAATTTGAATTTAGATGGAAAAAGAATTCTTGACATTGGTTGCGGAACAGGTAATTTTTTACAATATTTAGATGGAAGATTTTCGAATATCAAATATACAGGAGTAGATATTCTTCAACATATGATTAAAATTGCAAGAAACAAAAATTTAAAAGGAACATTTCTTTGTATAGATATTTTTAAAGAAAATCCTTTTAGTCATAATGAATTTGATAGTATTTTTGCTTCGGGAATTTTCAATATTAATTTAGGGAATAATAAAGAATTTATTATTGATGCACTTCGATTATTCAATTATATTTGTTTAGAGACAATATCATTTAATCTTTTATATGACAAGTCTCCAAATAAGGAGCATAAATATTTCTATACTTCACCTAATGAAATACGAAAATTGATAAATGATAATTATTCAAATCACTTTAGAATTAATATAATAGATGGGTATCTCTGCAATGATTTTACTGTGGTTTGTAATAAAGAAAATTAATATTTCTGATAGAAGATAGTTTAAGTTTTAACATTTAACATTTAATATATATTGCCAACTCAAACTTCTCACATAAAAATCTATTGGTGCGATAGAATTATCAATGGTTTGTGTCGCCATTTTTGCCGCCTTTTCACATTCACCATTCATGGTTAAAAGTGCACTAAAATCGACATTGTGTATGTATTTCAGCAAAATTACTTAGGGCTTGCTGAACAGTTGTAAAAATACAATCGTATGAATAGAAGAATACTGCCTTGGTTATTTTATAAATACTAAAATTGTATTCTTTAAGCAATCTTCTCTCATATCAACTAATTCATGCAATTATTTCTAACTTAACTTTCCATTGATAATGCTACCACGCCCGATATTACTAAGCTTTAAGCAGTATATTCTACTGCGAAGTTTTGAGTTGGATTATTTAAGAGTAGCAGTTTAAAACACATAAAGTTAATGCGTAAATACCCTTTTGTAAGGTTTCTGTGACTTTTTATACAACTGTTAAAGATACGAGTAATAGAAAAAACTTTAAAAAACATATAAAATTAAGTATTGACATCGTATAATAGATTGTGCTATTATAACTAAGCTGTCGCTGAACGAACAAAACAATACGTTATATAGTAATTATTGACAGACAAAAATCTACAAAAACTATTGACAAGTAAGTGGTAGCGTGGTAGTATATATAAGTCACTCGGCATTGGCTAGTGATTATTCAAATGAATTATTGCTACAGTTTATTAAGATGATATTTTTGAGCAGTAGGTTTACATAGGTAAACAAGCTATTTAGAGAATCTGAAAAAATGATATTGAGCATGTATTTATTTGGTATTGGACTTTGAAAACTAAACAGTGATAAGTCTTTCGAAAGAAAGACGGTCTTTATAACAAAAGACCATGTAAAGGAACTCGAATAAATTCCAAAGTCTGTCAAAAGACTTTAAAAATTGAGTA
>JAEWST010000093.1 GCA_023398105.1 Bacillota bacterium
TCACAAACCGCTCTTAGCAAATGGATCAAACAATACTCGACTGTCGAAGTTGATGACGGTGAAGTTATGACTGTCAAACAAGTGAAAGAGCTTCAAAAGCGAAATGCTCAGCTTGAAGAAGAAAATTTAATACTAAAAAAAGCGATTGCCATCTTCACTCCACACTCGACGAACGATTAAAAATCGTTCATAAACTGCGTTTCCAACATGATATCAAAACACTTTGTCGTGCACTACATGTAAATCGCAGCACTTACTATAAGCATTTCAATACGGACCCATCTCCTCGTACAATAGAGAATCTGGATATCAAGCGTATCATTCTTCAGATTTATTCTGACTATGATAAATGTCTTGGTGCTTATAAAATCACTTACATCCTAAGTCGTGATTATGGCATAAACATCAGTGTCGGAAGAGTGTACCGATTGATGCAATCCATGTATCTACCTAAAATGTCAACTGATAAACCTCGAAGAATGAAACATCAGGAACAGGGTTCTTGTAATAATCACTTACATCAAGAGTTCAATCAGAAAGCTCCAAACCTAATCTGGGCAAGCGATTTCACTTATATTAAAGTGAATGGAAAATGGTATTATCTATGCATCATCATGGACTTATTTTCAAGGAAAATCATTGGATGGCACATATCCGGCAATTACAACGTAGAGCTTACCATGACAGCATTCAATAAAGCTTATAAAAAGCATAACGTAAAACATGGCCTTATTTTTCATTCCGACCAAGGGTCTGAATATACTGCCTTTGGCTTTCGTAAACTGCTAGATTCATACAACATCGTTCAATCGTTTTCAAAAAAGGGATATCCCTTTGACAATGCTTGCTGTGAAAGTTTCTTTAAATATCTCAAAAAAAATCGCACCAATCGAAGAACTTATCATTCACTTGAGGAACTTCGACTGGATATTTTTGAGTATATTGAAAATCTGTATAATAACCGACTCCCACATGGTTCCATTGGTTACAAGACACCAAATGAGTTGGAAGCTGAATACTGGGATCAGTATGCATAACAACTGGTCTCAGAAGAAATATTACTAATAATCGTGTCTACTCTATTGACTACACTGCATGCTATAATATTGTCATTTAAAAACAAATAATCGTCTTTAGTATGTATCCCCCACACATTTACCATAAAATTCTCTTCATAATTACATTATCCACATTTTTGGGCACATTTGAATTGTATTAACCTTAAATTATAAACACTCTATTTTAACCAGTTATCCACCTGTTATATCTATTCCAATCTTCCAAAATCCCATATCCAATAACTTCATCTGTGGATAAATAATATCATTCACCACAAATTTCTTTCTTGCAGTCTCGAAATCATCAAAATATTGTTCATAAAATTTTGCTAATTGCATGATCGACCTAATATTATAATTGCCTGTTGCAATCTTTGTAGTTTTAATCCCTGTAACAAAATACCTGTCATAAGCAGGAACACACCCCATAGTTCCCATTAAGAATTTTGTGATAAGTGTTGATGATAAAGCATTTTTCAACTCTTCATTTTTAACGGAATGCCTTATACTGTCATAAAACTCCGAAATATACTTGCTTAATTCTTGAAACAATTCCTGTATTTCAGGCTCAAAAAGCAACTTACATTCAACGCCAAACAAAATATCATATTTACTTTTCAATAATTCTTCAATCACCGGAATATGTATCTTGTAATCTTTCTGAAGCAGGAACGAAGAACCTCTATACATTCCCCAACTTGCCAGATAAAACGCCAACTGCAAGCTGAGATAATCTATGTCCGGTTTTTCCATGTTTCGCGCCATATAGAAACTGTAATAGCAATGTTCCCAGGAACGGTATCTTGCATTCGAATCATTTTTAAGTTCGTTGTAAAAAAGTGTAGCCTCCTGAATAACTTGCTCAGAAATCTCCAAAATGTCACCTCTTATTCATGTAAAATCACAATCACATTTCATTATAGCGACAATTGTGCTATTTTACTATAAAAGTGCCAAAGAAAATAGAATATCTATAAAAATCCAACAACAAAAACGTTACAATGATTATAAAATTTCAAATCAGAAGAAACACACAATGAATACCGAATGGGAATAGCTATATTATGCAACAATAAATACATTGAACCAGCATGATTTATCTGCCAAAATGTGGGTAGAAAGTGTAGCATGAGTGAGAGGTAAATATTATGGAAGAGCTAAAAGTACAACTCGTAGATGACGCTTTATTAGCGGAAGATTTTATTCGATTAAAACTCGCAACCGGTTTTATGAACAGACCGCTTAATCAGGTCGAAGATGCTTTAAAAAATGGCCTGTTCAATGTTTCTGCAATTTACAATGGGAAGGTCATTGGAATGGGCCGACTTATCGGCGATGGCGCTATGTACTGGTACTTACAGGATATCATTATTCTTCCAGAGTACCAACGAAAAGGTATTAGAAAAAGCATTGTGAACAGGCTCATAGAACATATCGAAAATACTGCTATTCCAAATACTTGCATTGAAGTTGGTCTATCCGCCGTGAAGGGGAAGGAAGCATTCTATGAAAAGCTAGGATTTTCATTGGGATCATCAGGTATGACAAAACGGATTGACGTAAAGATGTGACACATAAGCGTACACATAGAAAAAACCGCATCTTTGTGAACCAAAAAATACTATCCCCACCCTCTAAACCAGATTCACCGATGAATTCTCCAGCACATTTGGCAGCAATGTATATATATCACAGTTGCACAGTCTATCGAAATGCTTTTTCGCATTCATAAAGGCTTTCCATTTATCCAGCGTAAAGTCCGGCAGGCCATGGCGTAAAGC
>JAEWST010000094.1 GCA_023398105.1 Bacillota bacterium
ACAGACCAGAATTGACTTCATCAAAGTTTATACCCAATCCCTTTTGCACTGGAGAAAGGATATATAAAACAGGAGACCTTGTAAGGTGGCTTCCTGATGGAAATATTGAGTATTTTGGACGAATGGACCATCAGGTAAAAATAAGAGGATTCAGGATAGAACTAGGTGAGATTGAGTCACATTTATTAAATCTTGAGTATATAAATGAGGCTGTTGTTGTTGCCAAGGAGGATGCAAAGAGCGGGAGCAAATACCTTTGTGCTTATTTTGTTTCTGATATAGAATTAACAGTAGCTCAATTAAAAGAACATATTCTAAAGGAATTACCAGTATATATGGTTCCATCATACTTTATCCGTCTTGAAAAAATGCCGTTGACACCAAATGGGAAAATTGATAGAAAGAAACTTCCTAAACCAGATAACTCATTTATTAATACAGGAGCGGAATTCATCCTTCCTAGAAATGAAGAAGAAGCTTCGATGGCTAAAATATGGTGTGATGTGTTGAGTCTTGATAGAGTAGGGATTGAAGATAATTTCTTTAATCTTGGAGGCGACTCCATCAAAGCAGTACAGGTAGTTGCCATGGCAGATGAAGTCGGCATTAATCTGTCTGTATCGGATATATTTAGATACACAACAATTAAAGGAATAATGGATATCCAGAAAACCGATGGACAGCAGAAAACCTTTGACCAGCAGGAAGAGGTACAGGATAAATATAGCCTGAAAGACTCTCAAGAACAAGTGGACTGCAAAGAGGAAGATATGGCGTTAACTAAAGAAAACGCAGGATACCCTGTAGCAAAGGAACTCAAGGTGGTAATGCAGAGAGATATAACAACATACCTTCACAGAAGCTTGCCTCTATGTGTGATGCTTGCTTATGATAAAAATCTTCCTTGGTACTTCAGTAACTTTATACAGGTTTATTCATTTGTTAATTCCAAGGGAAATGTGGAAATGAACTACCTTGATTCTAGAGATTGCTATTTTGAAATTGCAGATGTGTTTCGTTTAGGGTATCATTTATTAAAAAATGAAAAATCTATTATTGAATTTGTCATAGAAAAGCTTAATATGGGGTATTACCTAGTGATGAATATAGATGAATTTTATCTACAAAACAAATGGCATTACAAAAAAAATCATTTTGTACATGAATCACTAATATATGGATATGATAATACGACGAAACAAATAAAAGCTATCGGTTTTAATCAGGAAAGACTTTTTACTAAACTCACTTTTGAATATAGCCAGTTTACCGATGCTTATGAGAATGGAAAAATCCATTATAAAAATGGTGCCCCATGGGCTGAATGGGCAGCTTTACAATTGATTAGACCTTATACTTTTGAAGGAGAATTTCCTTTTAGTATAACTAGGTTTATCAATGAATTAGAGGAGTACCTCTTTTCAAAAAGTGACTTAAGGCGAGTTTATTTATTGCAGCATTATCCAGAACAAATAGAATATGGGTTTAAGACATATGATGTGCTTTGTAGGAATTTGCATAATTTGTTAGAGGGAAAACTGTCAATTGATTATAGAGCAATTCATCTATTGTCTGAGCATAAAAAATGCATATATGACAGGCTTGGATATGTAATTACAAAATATCAGTTATCAGGAGAAATTACAGAACTTCATAAACAATACATGGAAATTGTAGAGCGATGGAGTGATATCAGAGTTAATTTTCTAGCCAAAGCCTTTGTGGAGTTTAATATAGAAAGGCTGTCCCAAGAGCAGAAGTATATGCTTCAAAATTTAATTAATAAGATCAATGAAGTTAAGGAAATAGAATATGAACTTTTACAAAAGGTAATTGAACAATTAAAATTGAACTTTACTTGATTTATGAACAGCACAGCGCAGACTGGTCCACAAACTATATTGAAATACTTGGGATAAGCGGCCATAATTTGCCTCACAGGGTTCAATATTCATAATGTTTTAGCAAATGACGTACAGAGATATGAATAGAGATATTCATACCTCTATTGTACAAATGAGCATTATTATTAAGTGAAACTGGAGCAAATAGATATGTAGTTTTGTATTGATTTTGCACAGTAGCTAGTAATAAGTACAGATGTATTAATAGCGGATGAAAAAAATCTGCTTCTTTATTTTATATGTTAAAGGATTCCAGTTATTAAATGTAGAATTATAAACATATACTATTTCGTATGGATTATTAATCTTAAGGAGGAATCTAAAAATGAATATTGGAGATTTTGTTTTAGATGACTATTATTATGAAACAGAAGCTGAAGGGGTTTTGGTTAAAATTCACAAAGACTCTATGAATCTCAATACAGTTGCTTACGCTAATAGAATTTTAGATTTGTATTTCTATAAAAAGTCAGAAATAATAGATTATGTACTAAATAATTGTGTTCTAGATTTTTACGAAGGTAATTACAATAGGGATGAAATATTAGAAAAGTTAAAAGATGCGGATATAGAAATTATTAATGACAGATGGGGCTGCTTAAATTGGAATAAACATGATTTAGATGAACATCTCATTCAAGTTGAATTTAATGATGAAATGCAATTGTCTTATGTGAGTATTGATGGCTAATTGACTGAGACTAAAGAAGCTATACACATCAAGTCAACTAGGATAATATTAATTATTGAATTTTGCACATAAAAAGTATATCAGTGTCGGAGAATTAACAATGGTTTGCTGTCAAAATAATTCACCAAAATCCACTTATAGCAGATAATGTTTTAACAAATAGCTATAATATTAGCTAATAATTAAACTGTAATTATGAAACAATAAAATAATTATGATATATAAGCTCCTAATGCTAGGGGCTTTATTTAATTTGAAAAGTTTTAATGGTGGATAGAGATATTGTTTTTATGTTTCACAATATTTTGCTTGGCTATCAAAGGGATAAGGCAAAGACAGCTTTAGAAGAAATTTTGATAAACTTAAGCTAAGTTTGATTATACAAAAGGATAGTTGATTAATTATATTTCATAGTTTATACTAAACACATAAAAGTATAAACTAACCTAAACTGGGCTTACTTAACATTGTAATTGTGCTTTTATAGTTATTAATTAGCTTATTTTTTATTAGTTAAGCAATTACTAAATAGGTTATCAATTATAGAAAAGGATGTGTTAAATTGAAGAAGTTTATATCTGAATTTAAAGAGTTTATCTCAAGAGGTAATGTCATTGATTTAGCTGTTGGTATAATTATAGGAACTGCATTTACTGCTATAGTTAACTCATTGGTAAATCAGGTTATAATGCCTACTATTAGTTTTTTAATTGGCAAAATTGATTTTACAGGGCGCAAATTTCCTCCTGATGCAGCAGAAGGTGAAGCAGCAATAATGTATGGTGCTTTTATTCAGCAGGTAATTAATTTCTTAATAATTGCATTTGTTGTATTCTGTATGGTCAAGATGATTAACAAGTTTAAAAAAGTTAAAGCGGAAGAAGTAAAGGAAGAAGTGGCAGAAACACCTCCACCATCAGCTGAGCTTCAAATGCTTACAGAAATAAGAGATTTGCTAAAGGATAATAAGACTGCCAAATAGCAGAAAAGCTTTATATAAAAGCTCAACTTTCCCTGTTGAAAGTTGAGCAAAATTTATAAAATAAATGGTGGTGTGATATATGGAATGGCTAAGTAATCAAAATCATGTGCTATTAGCATTTATGGCAACCTTAATGACATGGGCACTAACAGCTCTTGGAGCATCTATGGTATTCTTTTTTAAGGAAATAAAACAGAAGGTTCTTAACACTATGCTGGGATTTGCGGCAGGAGTAATGATTGCTGCTAGCTTTTGGTCACTATTAGCACCAGCAATAGAAATGGCGGAGGACTCTTTTTTGCCAGCATGGCTTGTTGCAGCAATAGGCTTTGTGGGTGGAGCGGCTTTCTTGGGAATAGCTGATAAGATTATTCCACATGCCCATTTAAATTCAAAAGAAGGCGAAAGTGAAGGTATTTCAACAAATTTTAGACGCAGCATATTATTAGTTTTTTCGATTACGTTACACAACATTCCTGAAGGCTTGGCTGTTGGTGTGGCGTTTGGTGCTGTAGCAAATGGAATAAATGACATGTCTATTTTATCTGCAATTGCTGTAGCAATTGGAATAGGTATACAAAATTTTCCTGAAGGTGCTGCTGTATCTATTCCTTTAAGGAGAGAGGGTCTTTCACGCAAAAAGAGCTTTCTTTATGGACAGGCTTCTGGGATAGTAGAGCCAATTTCAGGAGTTATTGGTGCACTTGCTGTTACGCTTATTAAGCCTATATTGCCATATGCCCTTGCTTTTGCAGCGGGAGCAATGATTTTTGTTGTAGTTGAGGAACTTATTCCAGAGGCACAGAGCGGTAATCATAATAGTACACACCTAGCTACTGCAGGCTGTATACTTGGATTTACAGTTATGATGATCTTAGATGTTGCGTTGGGATAAAAGACAATATCAATATTTAAATAGTGTAATCAACTTTCGCACATAAAGTCTATCGAGGTTGAGAATTATTTATATCCTAACTTTCCATCTATTGTTCAAAAAATTAATTGAAATATCAAAATTAGAGTTTAATTTACAGAGGATTTGGTTTATTATTAGATGGGTAATTAATTAAATACAACTGTACAGGAGGTTAAAGCATTGAGTATTACGAAAAATCACTTTGGCACATTGCCAGAGGGTACTGATGTAGACATTTTTACATTAACAAATTCTAATAATGTAGCTGTAGATATCACTAATTTTGGTGGAATTATTGTAGCAATATTTGTTCCTGATAAAAACGGACAAGTAGCAGATGTTGCATTAGGATACCGAAATTTAGATAAATATATTGATAATGATGGTTACATTGGTGCTTTAGTAGGAAGGCATGCAAATAGAATAGAGGATGCAAGGTTTGAACTTAATGGCGAGGTTTATGAGCTTGTAAAAAACGACGGGAGAAATCATCTTCATGGAGGAAGTATAGGTCTTCATAACGTTGTTTGGAAGGCAGAAATATCAAGTCAAAATGGAATAGAGAAATTAGTTCTTACTCACACTAGTCCTGATGGGGAGGAAAACTATCCTGGGAAACTAGATGTTACAGTTGAATACTCATTAACAGAACTAAATGAACTTATAATAGACTATAATGCAGTTTCTGATAAAGATACTGTTGTTAATCTAACAAATCATGCATACTTTAATCTTTCAGGTCATAATTCAGGAGAAGCTACTAAGCATAAACTATTTATAAATGCTGATAATTTTACTCCTGTAAATGATGAATGTGTACCAGTCGGAGAGATTACAAATGTTAAAGGAACTGTGATGGATTTCACAAAAATGAAGTGTATCGCTGACGATATAAATAGTGAAGATGAGCAAATTGTAAACGGTATAGGTTACGACCACAACTGGGTTCTAAACACAAAAGGAGATATTAAAGAATTAGCAGCTGAACTATATGACCCTGAAAGTGGACGAGCTATGGAAGTGTATACTACAAAGCCAGGAATTCAATTTTATTCGGGTAATCACCTAAGTGAAAAATTAGTTGGTAAGGATAATGCTGTTTATGATGCAAGAACTGGTCTTTGTCTAGAAACTCAATATTTTCCTAATGCGATGAAACACAAGAACTTTCCATCACCCATTTTAAGAGCTGGTGAAAAGTATCATCATATTACAATATACAAGTTTACAAATAAATAACTCGAAAAGATAGTTGGTGCTTACATAGAGCACTTTCGAGTTTGGTATGGATAGTTGAAAAACAAAAACCCCTTGTATTTAGGGGGGTTTTTGTTTGAGTTAACAAAAGAAACAAGGGCTTTTGAACTTGCGATTATTATCCTCTTCTATTGTATCCGCCATTAAAGCTTTTCTGAGAAGCTTTTTTTGCTTTTCTACAATCAGGACATCTAGCAGGTTCATTAGTAAATCCTTTTTCAGCGTAAAACTGTTGTTCACCAACAGTAAAGGTAAAAGTTGCACCGCAATCTTTACAAGTAAGAGTTTTATCTTCCATGAGACTACCCCCTAAAAATTTTGTTGCTGAGCATATAAAACCTTATACATTACGGGATGAAAAAGGAGGTTATAGAGAATAAGAAATTATAAAGCTTAGCAATTTAATTATACTATCGAGAATTGTAAAAATCAAGAAATTCTGAAAAGGTTGGAATATAAAAAATATAAAAAAATAAAATATCTATTGACAAATACGGTATTGTGCCGTAAAATATCAAATGTGCCTTGCGAGACAGTGTCTTGTAAGACGTCATATGGTGGGTATAGTTCAGCTGGTTAGAGCGCCAGATTGTGGTTCTGGATGTCGTGGGTTCGAATCCCACTATCCACCCCATAAAATAGTATAAACATTTTGTTTATACTATTTTTTTTGCTTAGAGTAGAAATCTAAGTAAAGTGAAAATCCAAATAGAGTGAAAATTTAGTAATTAACTCAATTTTTCCACATTCACCATCCAGAGTTCATAGTTTGTTAAAAACGACATTGTGTCGGTATTCCAGCAAAAAACTTCGATGTGAACTAATTCATGCAATTATTTCTAACCCAACGTTCCATTAATAAGTTTAACACCTGCGATAACTGGGAAAGTTGAGTTATTTACTTAAATATATTTTATTTCTATACAATATCCTTTTTATTTATAACTTTGTAATATTACAAAAATTATGAAACAAAATTGAAACATTTTTATTTTTTTTACGTCTATAGTTGTTATAATGAACTTAGTTTTCTAGTCTAAACTGTAGTGATGAACTGAAAGAAATAAAACAAAGTTGTTGCAAAATAATATCTGAAATTTGAGTAAAAGAGTTTTATAATTAAAATGCTAAGTTTACATTTCGAACATTATGTTTTTCTTCGCATTTTTGAGCAGAAAACCACAAGTGTTTTTTGCCAAATAGCTTTACCAAATATATGTGCTTTTGCACAGAGAGGAAGGATTGGTATTATGAATAGAAAATTATTAATATGGCTATTAATATTAGTCGTAGCATTTTCATCAGTTGGATGCGGTAGTAAATCTACTAATAGTACTGCTGCTTTCAGCGAACAGTATTCATTAAGTGAACCAAATGTTGCAGTAGAACAGGCTGATAAAGAATCTGAATATGGAGGAACAGCTTCAGAAACAAATAACTTAGCAGAAAAGAAAGACGCAAGTGGTCAGAGCTTAGCAAATATGTCCAGCTTAAGTCAGAAGATTATTTTTTCAGGACAAGTAAATTTACAAACCTTGAATTTTGAAAAAACTAAAACTGATTTGTACCAATACATAACTTCTATAGGTGGTTTTACACAGAATTCATCAGTTCAGGGCGGAGGCATAGGATATTCAGGATTAAAAAGTGCTGAATATGTATTTAGAATCCCAAAGGCAAAATATAATCAGTCACTTATTGACTTACGGAAATTTGGAACAGTTGTATTAGAACAATCAAGCGGGGAAGATGTTACTGAACAATACTTTGATACTGAGGCGAGATTAAAGTCATTAAAAATACAACAGGAACGTTTACAGGAGCTTCTAAAAAAAGCTGTAAAGATGGAGGATATATTAAAAATAGAGAAGGAGCTTCAGGTTACATTATATGAGATTGAAAATTATACTGGAACCCTCAGAAAATGGGATTCTCTTGTAGAATATTCTACATTGTCGGTTAATATATCTGAAGTTGAGCAAATAAAGCCAATAACACCTAAAGAAAAAGATGGATTCTTTCAAAGAATAGCTTTTAGCTTTAAAAACAGTTTGGTAGGAATGGGAGAATTTTTACAGGATTTAGTAGTAGCCTTAGCTGCGGCATTGCCAGTAATAATACCATTAGGATTGATAGGCTATTTAATATATAGAGTTATGAGAAAGAAAATTCGTAAAATAGAAAAAAATGATAATAATGAGAAGATTAAAAAGGACACAGAGGAATAGCTTAATAAGAAGCAGAGATGGATAGTAGCTGTTGATTTATAGCAAGATGTAATTACAAATATATAAGGGCTGTATCATAATGTTTCAAATGGCATATATAATTTGGATATTAATAACCAAACATATTATATCCTGATAAAGAAATATTATGAACAGCCTTTTTAATAGATTTTTATTTGGTGATTTTTAGTTTTATAAAGATTATTAATTTGTAGATTAATTGAAAAATAATACAAAAAAACCTATAATCAACTGATTAAAGGTTTTGGTGACCC
>JAEWST010000092.1 GCA_023398105.1 Bacillota bacterium
TCTATAAGTGGCGGGTAGCACTTTGGTTATCAGGCGGTGAGAATATCTCCCGCCTCGATGAAACGCCGCTGATGTAATGAAATTTTTCTACAATCGATAAATTTCATTTTGAATCTAGGCGTTATAACGAGCTTTGAAAGACTGTCATTACTACTAAGGCTATGCTTTAGAGATGTTGTGTCCTTATTTGTAAAGACTTCTTTAATACGCTCTAAAGTTGTAAGCACTCTATCAATTTTAAAGGGCTTTATCAAATAATCTGAAGCGTATACTTCAAAAGCTTCTGACATATACTTTTCGTGGGCAGTAGCAAAGATTATAAATGTCTTTGGAGCAATGTCTATAATTTTTTTGGCACACATTACACCATTCATGCCAGGCATTTCTACATCTAAAAACACAATGTGAGGGGATAGGGTTTCTGCGAGGCTGAAGCCAATTTCTCCGTTTTCAGCCTCACCAACCAATTTAAAACCTTCAGTTTTTGTGATTATTTTTCTTAAAACCAACCTCATGCCTTCATCATCATCTATAATTAGAACCTTGAGTTCCATAAAGTATTACCTCTCCATTTTTTTGCCTTAGGGCTTCCAAGTATTTCTGACATAATAAAGCCTTGAACAAGGTTATCGCTGTTAAGGTTAACAACAAGCTTTGCTATATTATCAGTATTATCAGTTTTATTAGGTATATTTGCATTTGTTGAGGTACCCTTTGATGAAGGCACATTTGTATTATTTGTTTTTTGTTCTGAAATTGGAATGGCTTTATTTAACATTGAAGGGGAGACAGCCTGTGCTGCTTTCTGATTTGTTTTTTGGTTGTTTGTAATATCCCTTATATCTGTAGCCATATTAACCTCCTACGCGCACTTTGAGCTAAAATTTGGTGAAAACTCTAAGCTTTTTTATCAATACTTTCTGGATTATCAGTCTTACCTACTTTAGAAATTGTATCTCTCATTTGAGTATCAGCCATTATATTTTGCAAGTTATAGTAATCCATTACGCCTATTTTTCCTTCACGTAGTGCATGAGCCATAGCTTCAGGTACAAGAGCCTCGGCCTCAACAACTTTTGCTCTCATTTCTTCAACAGATGCCTTCATTTCCTGTTCTTTAGCAACAGCCATAGCTCTTCTTTCCTCTGCTTTCGCCTGTGCAATATTTTTATCAGCTTCTGCTTGAAGAGTTTGAAGTTGAGCACCAATATTTCTGCCAACATCGATGTCAGCTATATCAATTGAAAGTATTTCAAAAGCAGTTCCTGCATCAAGACCCTTTGATAGAACTGTCTGAGATATCTTGTCAGGATTTTCAAGCACGTCTTTATGAGAAAATGCACTACCTACAGTTGTTACAATACCTTCACCAACTCTGGCAAGGACAGTGGTTTCACCAGCTCCGCCAATAAGTCTGTCAAGGTTTGCTCTAACTGTTACTCTGGCTTTTGCCAAAAGTTCAATACCGTCTTTTGCAACTGCAGAGACATTTGGAGTCTCAATAACTTTAGGATTTACACTCATTTTAACAGCTTCTAACACATTACGACCTGCTAAATCTATTGCAGCTGCTCTTTCAAAGGGGAGATTCATATTGGCTCTGTGTGCAGCTATCAAAGCATCTACTACGGTATCAACATTTCCTCCTGCAAGGTAATGAGCCTCAAGCTGATTAACATTAAGACTCATCCCGCCTTTAACTGCTTTTATGAGTGGAATTACTATTTTATCTGGCTTTACTCTTCTAAGCTTCATACCTATAAGATTAAAAATACTAACCTTTACATTTGCAGCTAACGCTGAAACCCATAAACCAACTGGAACAAAGCTAAAAAATAACGCAAAGAACAATGCAAGTGCACTAATAATTATTATTAAACCTAATATATCCATACTAACCTCCACGCCTCATTTGGGCAATAAAATTTGGTGAAACTATCTGTGTCGAACCTCAGCATAGCTGAGGTATGCAGCCTTTCAAAATTGCTACCACCACATTCTTTTAAGCTAACCTCCACGCCTCATTTGGGCAATAAAATTTGGTGAAACTATCTGTGTCGAACCTCAGCATAGCTGAGGTATGTAGCCTTTCAAAATTGCTACCACCACCAATATATGCAAAAACCACTTGTGGTTTTTGTTGCTCGAAAATGCACCATGTTAGCACAAACTATGTTTTCGAGCTTTTCAAACTTCTCTTACTACTATACTTCTTCCAGTTACTTTTATTACTTTAATTTTTCTGTCTTGAGGAATAAATGCTCCTTCTGAAATAACATCAATTTTTACTCCGTCAAAATCAGCTACACCAGATGGTCTAAGTACTGTGGAACTAACACCTTCCTTGTCAAGAAAGAACTCCAAATCGTTTATACCGATATACCCCGTATCTTTGTGCTGGGAGTGTTTCAAAATAAGGGGGGATTTAGATAATTTACCTTTAGTTGCTGAATGAAGAATAATACTTAAGGCAATACCAAGAATAGCTATTGTAAGGATTATTAAAATCAGAGCCTGTTGTATTGTTTCTGAAATAAGTGCTATTCCAATTATAATGAGAATTGTGCCAGTAATTCCTGGAGCACCAAAGCCGGGATGGAACATT
Organism: Bacillota bacterium; assembly: GCA_023398105.1. Lineage (GTDB taxonomy): Bacteria > Bacillota > Clostridia > Acetivibrionales > DSM-1351 > Ruminiclostridium. The sequence goes on from JAEWST010000092.1 coordinate 2,606, forward strand.
TCTACTATTATCAGAATAACTCCTATAATTAGAACCAAGGCTTGAATCATACTGATTTGCGACATGAAGTTAAATATATCCAAGATTGTTTCCTCCTCTCTATTTATAATACCAATTTGTGCAACATTCAGAATTATTACTGCTAAAATAGCTTTATTTAGGATAAGATTTTTTTCAATAGTCTCACGCTTTCAAAATATTATTTGTTAACTTTACTTTCTTATACGATAAAGTTTAAACTTACATAACCTAGTTTAGGCAGAAAAACAAGGTGCTTTATAGCAACAACTTGGCTGGTTAATCGAATTCTAGTTTGCACTGTGTTTGCACATATTCTTTTTCAAGTCTCTAGCTTTTACTAGCTAGCTTTTCATTAATAATGCTACCACATCTAATACTACCACATCTAATACTACCACATCTAATACTACTAGGCATTAAGCAGTATATTCAACTGCAAAGTTTGGATAAATAAAATTTCCCTTTATAAGTTTCTAGCACCGATAATATTTAAATGGGAAGATAAGTTAATTATACATAATATTCATTTGGTTTGAAATAAGAACATGTACTACAATTCTTATGGGTAGTAAGAATTGTTATGAATTTCTATATATGAATATAACGAGGCAATAAAATGTCACCCACTTCTATAAGTGGCGGGTACCACTTTGGTTATAACTAGAGTGCAAATTAGAATACAATCATTGAAAAAATAGAAAAATTGTGGTAAAATTGTACCAATATTGACGCAATAAGTAATAAAATGACGAATAAGCAAATACAATACTTATTTCGCAATCAATCTTAAAATGAGGATGTGAGACAG
>JAEWST010000135.1 GCA_023398105.1 Bacillota bacterium
GGCCTATCTTATGCTGTACCTTTGCCTTTAATACATTAATGACACCAGTAAAAAATGGCGAAATCAATAATACTAGTATAATTTGAATAATTAATTTTAAAATTGAAATAATCATAAACATGTCCATGTCCCACATTTTATAAAACAAAATAAAGAAATAATATGGACTCGGCACCTCCTGTATAAATATTTAAATTTACTTCATCCTTTTAATGGTGTTATATATCAAAAATAAATCCTGCAAAAGTATCAGATAATAAATATCAATATTTTACGCCATAAATGAATAGTAAAGCAACATTAAAACAACAATACTGAAAAAATATAGCAAGTAAGTATGAATACTACCTGTTTGTATTTTGAATCTATAATTTCTAGAAAATTTAATTATAAACTTTATTATTGGAGCATATAAATATTTCTCAAATACCTTTTCAGTCGACATAGAATATTTGCCTTTCTTAATATGATAGGGACCATCTCCTTCTGTAATAACTAAATCCCTATTAGGTTTAAATATTCCCCTAAGGATAATTCTGATTGATTTTGAAAAGCCTGTTGCTGAATACTGCATTTTAGGACTTATCTTTGTAAACCCACAATCCCAGGTGTTATAACGTTGCACAGAAGTTCTTTTTCTTATTGAAATCACTATAAGCACCATAATACCAGACAAAACCAATACTAAAATTGATAATAAGCCAACTGATATATCAAGTTTACTTTCAGCTATAGGATAATGAACAAACTTAGTTAATGACCAATCAGTTGATAAAAGCTTTAAATTTAAAAACTCATTACTTACATTATCAATTATACTGATTGCATACCTAGAAAAAATACCTAAAGCCAAACAAAGACAGGATGAAATTCCAAGAGCAACTAACATAGGCTTCTCAGGCTCTTTTACATTCTCAGCCTCAATAGTTCTAGGCATTCCTAAGAAGGAAATACCAAACATCTTTACAAAGCAAAAAGCAACTAAGGCACCTGTCAAAGACAAAGTAGCAGCAACAATCATAAACAAAATAATAATAGATGAACTATCAGCAAACCAAACGATACTATTTATAATTGTTTGAAAAATAATAAATTCACTAACAAAACCATTAAACGGAGGCACTGCAGAAATAGTCAAACAACCTATAAAAATAAAGATTGATGCAATTGGCATCTTCTTTATTAATCCACCTAACTTCTCCATATTTTTTGTATGTGTACTATATTGAATTGCTCCAGCACCCATAAATAGTAAAGACTTAAAAACTGCGTGATTTAAAGTATGTAAAAGTGTTGCTGTCAATGACAAAACAAGTAAAAAGGAATTATTAGTGGCTCTAGAAATAAGGATCATGCCAATTCCGCAGAATATAAGACCCATATTTTCAATACTTGAATAAGCCAATAACTTCTTAATATTAATAGTAGATGCAATTGAGTACGCAATTCCAAAAATTGCTGAAACAGAGCCCACTATCAAAGTCACAATACCCCACCACATTGGATTGTTTGGTAAAAAGTCCAAAATCACTCTAAGTAAACCATAAATTGACATCTTTATCATTACACCTGACATTAATGCAGATATGTTACTAGGTGCAACTGGATGAGCGTATGGTAACCAAACATGCATTGGTATTATTCCTGCTTTAGTTCCAAAACCTATAAGCAAAAATATGAATATTATATTGGCATAGTTATTTGGAATAGACGTACTACTTATAGTAGAAAAATCAAAGCTAAAGCTCTTTGTAAAATATGCCATTAAGCCAAAAGCTGCGGTTATAAAAATTGTGCCTGCATAGGTCATTATAATATAAATTCTGCTAGCCTTTTGTACGTCCTTTTTCTCACTTTCATAATTAACCAAAAAGTACGAAACTAAGGACATAATTTCCCAAAAAACTAAAAATAATAGCAAGTTACTACTTGATACTAAAAGAATCATAGATACAATAAAGAGATTATATAAAAATCCGAATATAGAAATGTTTTTTTTGAAAAAGTAATGAGTCATGTATGTATATGAAAATATAGAAACAACAAATGAAACTATAGCAATAATTAAAATAAATAGTGCAGCTAGATTATCTATTCTAAAGTTTAATGAAAGAAATGGGATATTATTATTTAATTTAAACTCTAAAGGGATATCCTTTAGAATAATTAATTTGTAAATCATTAATATACTTAATAATCCACTAGCAATCAATGCACATGTGTTAGATAATCTGTTAGATATTTTAGGTACTGAGAATGTAAACAACGAAAAGAGACCACCAATTAAGTAAATTAACACACATATCATAAAGTATATAATTATATTATTTGCTGTCATGAAACAAAACCTCCAAGTTAAACCAACTAAGTTCTTGTCTAGCACAGCCTATATAATACTACCGCATTCTGCAAATGTCAAATTTTTATAAATGGTGATATAAAACTACTAATTTATATTCAAAAAAATAATATAAACGAAAAACTTATTCTATATTGTTATCATCACAAGGAACTAAAATAGTTGTTTTTTCAAGTATAAAGCTTGACTTCAAATTGTTAATTCTCTTTAGATTATGTATATATTCTCTAATATTATATTTGCTTCCATGTTTCTCAGCAATAGACCAAAGTGTATCTCCAGAATTAACTACTATAGACTTATACTGTGGCTCCTTATAACCTGAGACTGCATTTGTATAAATCATTATAAATGTAATAAGTGAGAGTATAAATAGAAAACTAAAAAATTTTCTTTTGTCTTTTAAGATATATTTTTTCTTCATATTAACCACCCCAAACATATGTTCTACACAAAATATATAATACAGAACATGCGTTCTGTTGTCAATAGTTTTTTAAATTTTAAAAGAATTTCCGAACATTAGTTTGATTTAATAGTTTATTGTGTTATACTTGTTATAACGAGGCAATTATTCAACTCCCCAGCTGAAATTAAGCATATCTGCAATACATTTGAAATCTTATTACTATTTGCAGATTTTAGAATAAATTTTTTCAGTATAGGAGGGTATAAATGTATACAAAGATTGCCAGACTCAGCTATGCTAGAGTTATTCGCTGTAGTTATATTATTTTTGAAGCAGGTTAGCTTGAAAAGCTCGAAAATAAAGTTTGTACGAACATAGTGCGTTTTCGAGTCACAAAAAAACAAGTGTTTTTTGATGGTATGTTTGGAATGAAACTGTCAATAATGAGGTGCACCTCTGCGAAGCTGAGGTTTCCAATGATAGTTTTACTATAATTTTATGCCGAAAGTCGGCGTGGGAGGTTAGCATGAAGGAAAGTGGGCTTAAGCTATCTAAAATGATGCGTACCTCCACGAGTATTTCACCAAATTTTTTTGCCGAAAGTCGGCGTGGGAGGTTAGCATGAAGGAAAGTGGGCTTAAGCTATCAAAAATGATGCGTACCTCCACGAGTATTTCACCAAATTTTTTTGCCGATAGTCGGCGTGGGAGGTTAGCATGAAGGAAAGTGGGCTTAAGCTGTCAAAAATGATGCGTACCTCCACGAGTATTTCACCAAATTTTTTTTGCCGATAGTCGGCGTGGGAGGTTAGCATGAAGGAAAGTGGGTTTAAGCTTCAAAAATGATGCGTACCTCCACGAGTATTTCACCAAATTTTTTTGCCGATAGTCGGCGTGGGAGGTTAATATGTCAAAGAAAAGTTCAGATAAACAACAAGAAATTCTTGAATATGTATCTAAATGTGTAAATGAAAACGGATACCCGCCGTCAGTTAGAGAAATATGTGCTGCCGTTGGTTTTAAATCCACCTCTACTGTCCATGCATATTTACAAAAGCTTACTGATAGCGGTGTGTTACAAAAAGATCCAACAAAACCTAGAGCCATAAAAATTCTTAACAACTCAAATTTACAAGTAAAGGAATCAAATGAAAATTATAAGGAAGGCTATTATACATCCCGTGAAATGGTTAATGTACCAATAGTGGGTAAAGTTGCTGCTGGTCAGCCTATTTTAGCTGTTGAAAATATAACAGACACTTTTCCTCTTCCAGTTGAATTTGTTCAGAATAGTGATGCTTTCATGCTGAAAGTACAAGGTGACAGTATGATTGAGGCTGGCATATTGGACAAGGATTTTGTTTTAGTCAGGCAACAAGCTTCAGCAAATAATGGTGATATTATTGTAGCTTTACTTGGAGATGAAGCTACTTGTAAGACTTTTTTCAAGGAAAAGGATTATATCCGATTACAGCCTGAAAATAGTAGCATGGAACCCATTATTGTAAAAGATAATTTTTCTATTTTAGGTAAGGTAATAGGTGTATTCAGACGTATGTAAAAAAAGGCTGTCACAAATTTAGAACACTATTTTTGTGACAGCCTTTTTTATATTACCCACTCTTTTTTTGCAATTAAAACACTAGTTTCCTTTAAATATTTTTATATAACTATACTATATATTATTTTATTAGCTTCTCTTATTAGAAAAAAAGCATCTTGTTATGAATTAGCTTAGAATTGTTTAATTCCAGCCCAAAATTTTATATGCAAAAAATTTAGTTGTTCTTCTTTACGTTGAATTATTCTTTTATTTGTTCATTAAATATTAAATTTACCATTTTAATTGGAGTTATTGTAGAAATTGCATGTTTATAAACCATCTGTTGCTTACCATCGCTATCTAAAACAACAGTAAAGTTATCAAAGCCCTTAACCATTCCTTTTAGCTGAAATCCATTTGTTAAATATATCGTAACAGCTATATGCTCTTTCCTGACTTGATTCAAAAAAATATCCTGCAAATTAATTGTACTCTTTACCAAAGTATCCACTCCTTTGTTTTATATATTAGTTTCATTAGTATCCATACTCTGTTGTAAGGCACAAACTAAAACAAGTTTAGCATGGATTTAATGATTATTTATTAGTGCTTAAGCCTTTATCTATATTCAGTACTTAGATATTCATAGAAAAAAGCATGCATCAGTGTCCAATCACATATTGTTTTATTCTTAACCTATACGCTTAATTTGGCGTTAACTTTTTAGCTTCAAACAATAGAGCTTGAGACAAATAATAAATACATTTTACTAGAATATTCCAGTATTTGCAATGAGAATATAGTACTAACTAAACCTAACACAAGCCAAAAAGCTATTCCAAAATATTATCGTTATTTTTATATATACAATGAACTGTAATATAATTTATAACGTCATCAATAATAATATGATTATTTCCATAATTATCAATATTAAACCATTTGATTTCTTTTATTCTTCTAAACCAAGTTAATTGTCTTTTTGCATATCTTCTCGAATCACGCTTGATAATTTCAACTGCCTCTTCCAATTTATTATTACCTTCTAGATAAGCTAATATCTCTTTATAACCTATACCCTGCATAGATGTAATTGAATCAGAAAAACCAAGTTCAACTAGTTTTTTTACCTCATCAACAAGTCCATTATCAAGCATTATATCTACTCTCATATTTATTCTTTCATACAAATACTGCCTATCCATTGTTAATCCAATTAATATAAATTGGTACTTTGATGGCACTCCTTTTGATATTTCATTATGATAGGATATTGGCTTTTTTGTTTGGTTATACACCTCTAAAGCACGAATGACACGTTTTATGTTGTTGGGATGAATATTATTAGCCGCCTCTTCATCAACCTGCTTTAGCTTATCATGTAAATACTCCGCTCCAAATTCTTCTGCTTCGTTTTTTAATGCTTCACGAAGCTCCCAATCGCATTGGCTTTCACTAAAATTAATATTATCTATCAGTGAACTAATGTATAGCCCAGTGCCACCAACAATAATTGGCAATTTTCCCTTTGCGATAATTTCTTCAATATATTTTTCAGCAAGTTCTTTAAATTTCACAACATTAAATTCATCGTTAGGTAATACCTCATCAATCAAATAATGCTTTATTCCCTGCATCTCATCTTTAGTTGGCTTTGCCGTACCTATATCCATAAGCTTATATATTTGCATTGAATCTGCTGATATTATTTCTCCATTTAATCTTTTGGCAAGCTCAATTGATAAGTTAGTTTTGCCCGAAGCGGTAGGTCCTGCTATTACAATTACACGGTTCATAAATATATCCATGCCCAACCTTTTACACAAGAACATCAAAAAAAGTACATTCCTTGACAGAAATGAATGGGCTAAGGTAACTCCTTTTCTATTTTTATTTCTTTCTACATGTTCATCAAGCTCTAAGTTTTTCTTCCAGAAAACAGACACGATCTCTGTCAGGTAAAACGCTGAGAAGGAACAATGATAGCTCTAGCAATTACTAATTTTATACAATTACTTTGGCAATAAACCATTGATAATTCTCCCGCAACAATAGACTTTTATGTGGGAAAGTTTATATAATCCTTTTAAACATTTTTTCTATTTCATATTTTGTTAAGCGTACAACTGTTGGACGTCCATGGGGGCAAGTATATCTTGTGCCTGTATTAGCAAGCTCAGTTAATAATTGATGAACTTCTTTATTATCGAGTTTTTTGTTTGCTTTTATAGCCGCTTTACATGCTATGGTATGAATTATATCGTCTGCAACTGGCGTATTAACAGGCTTAACAGATTGCTGGATTTTATCGGCTAATTCCAAAAATATATCTTTTGGTGAATAACCCTCCATTAAATATGGTATACCCCTTATTATAATTGAATTGTTACCAAAATCCTCAAATACAAAACCTATTTTATTAAATAGGTCAATATTAGATTTTATTGTATCAAGTTCAAAAGCTTGAAGCTGAATCACAACAGGCTCAAGCAATAATTGAGTTGTATTTTCCTGTGTCTCAAATTTTATTTTTAACTTTTCATATAATATTCTTTCATGTGCAGCATGCTGATCAACCAAAACTAGTTCATCACCATTTTGAAGTATTATGTAGGTTGAAAAAGCCTGTCCTATATATTTCATATCTAAAAGCTCAAGCTGTGTTTTTTCAGTGTTAGAACTATACCTTCCATTCTCGCTGTCTAAATTTTGAGTACAACTTTCACTTGAAATAGTATTAATTATCCCATCAGCATTAATTTCAGCTTTACTATTTGAATCCTTATCAGAAAATAATGCATTTAGAGCATTGCAACTGTTTTTATTATAAATATTATCTGAATTTGTATTATCAGTACAAGTCATATCTTGATTAACATAATTGTTTTCAGTTATACTGCCCGAAGCATAATCAGCTTTTTCTATATGGTCAATGCTTGTTTTTTCGGCAGCTACAAACACATTCTTGATATCAGTCCTTGCCAAAGGTTCTAAAGCTTTAGTAAACATCTTGATTTCATCAGCTTTGCCAATATCGCTATTTGATATGTCATTAAAAGCTGTAGCCTTTTCTTTTGATACAGTACTGTTATAATATTGCTGTTGTGTCTGTGTATTATTCTTTTGTGTGATAAGCTGTTCCTGAATATGTTCCTTTTGGTTATCGGAAGTATTAATTTTAAACAGTTCTCTGTCTTTTGCAGGCACTGAGACAGGATTAAACAGGCTACTTGAGTTAAGTGCCTTTGATACTGCCATGTATATAGCTCTTGATAAATAACTCTCATCAGCAAACCTCACATCCATTTTTGCAGGATGTACATTGGCATCAACTAATCCGGGATTGAGTTTAATATTCAAAACAAAAAATGGAAACTTATTTTTCATAAGAATACTTGAATATGCCTGTTCTACTAAGTATGAAACAGTTCTGCTTTTAACATATCTTTTATTTATATAAAGGGATTGATAATTTCTGTTTGATCTAGCCGACTCAGGCTTTCCTACATATCCTGAAATTGTAAATCTTTCGTCCTTATAATCAACCTCAATTAACTCCTTGATAATTTCTTTTCCGTAAATACTAAAAATAGCACTTTTTAAATCGTTATTTCCTGGGGTATGTACCAAAGTGGATTTTCCGCTTGTTAATTTGAAAGCTATATTGGGATTCCCTAAGGCAATTCTTGAAATAGTATCGGATATATAAGTGGCTTCAGTGGAGTCCTTTTTTAAAAACTTATATCTTGCTGGCGTGTTAAAGAATAAATCCTTAACAATAAAGGTTGTGCCGACAGGACATCCTGTCTGCCTTACTTCTTTAAATGCACCACCAACGATATGAACGTACATTCCATAAGTACTGCTTGCAGTTTTAGTTTGCAGTTCTACAGAGGAAACTGCGGCAATACTTGCCAAGGCTTCTCCCCTAAATCCCATTGTAATTATTGAGTCCAAATCCTCTGCCCTTTTAATTTTACTAGTAGCATGTCGCTCAAAAGCAATTTCCACATCATCTTCATCCATACCGCTACCATTATCAGTAACCTTAATGTAGGATATTCCACCATTTCGAATATCCACTGAGATATTTGCTGCACCGGCATCAATAGAATTCTCAACTAACTCTTTAATAACAGATGCTGGTCTTTCAACCACTTCTCCTGCTGCTATTTTATTTGATGTATTTTCATCCAGCACAATTATATGTCCCACTTATGTCACCCTTTCTATGTAGCGATACAGTCTAAGCCTTCATCTTCCTCTGCAAATCATATAGAATATTCATTGCATCAATAGGTGTTAACCTCGATAAGTCGATTTTCTTTATTTCCTCTAAAACTTCATTGTTCTGTGATGCTTTAGTTGCAGCTGCAAACAAATCCATCTGACCCACTAACTGCTTTTTGGTTTTTTGCGGCTTCCCATTTTTGTTTACATCGGCTGCATCTAACTCAACGAGTATTTCTTTTGCTCTGTCTATTACATCAAGCGGAACACCAGCAAGCCTTGCAACCTGAATACCATAGCTGCCGTCAGCACCGCCTCTGATAATCTTTCGAAGAAATATAACATCTTCGCCCTTCTCCTTGACTGTAATGCAATAATTTTTAATGCCAGAGAGCTTTCCTTCAAGCTCAGTCAATTCATGGTAATGAGTTGCAAAAAGTGTCCTACAGCCTAAATTCTCCTTGTTGACTATATATTCTATTACAGCCCATGCTATACTGAGTCCGTCAAAGGTACTAGTGCCTCTTCCTATTTCATCTAGTATGAGAAGGCTATTCTTAGTTGCATTTTTCAGAATATTTGCCACCTCAGACATTTCAACCATAAATGTACTTTGTCCGGAAGCCAAGTCATCTGAAGCTCCCACTCTTGTAAATATTCTATCTACTAAACCAATTTTTGCAGTAGTTGCAGGTACAAAGCTTCCTATTTGTGCCATAAGTACAATTAAAGCTGTCTGCCGCATATATGTAGACTTACCTGCCATATTAGGTCCTGTGATAACAGCAAGTCTATCAGCCTCCATATCCAGTACTGTGTCATTTGGCACAAAGCTACTTTTATCAACCATTTTTTCAACTACAGGATGCCTGCCTTCAACTATTTGTATTTCATCACCATCAGTTACTTCAGGCTTACAATAATTCTCTCTGTCTGCAACTTCAGCTAAGGATGCCAGTGCATCCAGCTCAGCTAATGCTTTTGCAGTCGATTTGATTCTTGTTATATGGGCAGCTATAGCTTCTTTGATCTCTATAAATAAGCTATATTCCAGCTGAACTATTTTTTCCTCTGCACCAAGAATGGTTTCTTCTATCTCCTTTAACTCAGGAGTTATATATCTTTCACAGTTAGCAAGGGTTTGCTTTCTGATATATTCTGATGGTACTAGTGAAAAATATGATTTCGTTACTTCTATAAAATATCCAAAAACTCGGTTGAATCCCACCTTAAGGTTCTTGATACCTGTCTTTTCTCTTTCAGCTGCTTCTATTGCGGCTATCCAATCCTTACCTTGTGTAGATGCCAATCTTAGCTTGTCCACCTCATCATTGTAGCCAGCTTTAATTATTCCGCCCTCTTTTATTGTAATGGGAGGTTCATCTGTTATTGAAGCTTCTATAAGATTGCTGACATCTTCAAGGGAATCCAAATGTTCAAAGCATTCTTTGTTATATTGGGCTTCAAATTCCTTCAAAATATCTTTTATGTATGGAATCTGAATTATGGAATTTTTAAGAGCAATCAAATCTCTGCAATTAACACTGCCAAGCACTACCTTGCCCATTAAACGCTCTATATCGTACACTCTTTTTAAAAGCTCTCTGGTTTCAACACGAGCCATGAATTTATTCTTGAATTCATCAACTGCATTTAAGCGCAGCTTTATATCTCCTAGATTTACAAGGGGCTGTTCAATCCATTTTCTAATAAGCCTGCCACCCATCGAAGTCATAGTTTTATCAAGAACCCACAATAATGAGCCTCTTTTTGACTTCTCTCTCATGGTTTCAGTAAGCTCTAGGTTTCTGCGTGTGGCAGCATCCAAAACCATGTATTCCTCTATGTTGTAAGAATTAAAATTCTGTATATGACTAAGGCTTACCTTTTGAGTTGTTTCCAAGTATTTTAATAAAGCACCAGAAGCATTTATAGAAATATCATACTCGGTTAAATTCATTTCAAAATCTGTAAAATGCGACTTAAGAATATCAGTTGAAAATCCGTACTCAAAGGTACTATCTTCTAATACTGTTATATATATATTAAATCTGATATTTAATTGGGCTAGAAATTCAGAATCCTTGTTAAACTCACTGTTTACAACCAACTCAGAAGGTAAATATTTAGCTATTTCATCAAGAAGCTTACCTTGGGTATTCCCCCAGGTAATTCTAGTAGCATTGAAATCACCGGTAGTTATATCAACAGCAGCAATTCCATAGAAATTTCCATTTTTGCATATTGACATAAGATAATTATTTTTTCTGTCATCAAGCATTGAAATATCTGTAACAGTACCAGGTGTTACTACCTTGATTACGTCTCTTTTAACTAAACCCTTTGCAGTAGAAGGGTCTTCTACCTGCTCACATATAGCAACCTTAAAGCCCTTTGCAATAAGTCGGGCAACATATCCATTTGCAGAATGAAAAGGAACACCGCACATCGGTGCCCTCTCATCTAAACCGCAATCTTTTCCTGTAAGAGTGATTTCCAATTCTCTGGATGCTATTTCTGCGTCAGAAAAAAACATTTCATAGAAATCACCTAAGCGAAAAAACAAAATACAATCCTTGTATTGCTCTTTTATATCAAGATACTGTTGCATCATCGGAGTAACAGTAGCCATAAAACCCCACCCTATCTTGTAAAGTATATAACATGTCCCACCGCTTCTATAAGTTGCGGGTACCGCTTTGGTATTCCAGCGGTGAAAATATCTCCCGCCTCGCTTACACGCC
>JAEWST010000097.1 GCA_023398105.1 Bacillota bacterium
GTTGTCAGGCAATTGCTCCTTCCAAAGTTCAAAATATCTGCCGCCATTACTCATAAGTTCAACGTGGCTGCCTGTTTCAATTATCTTACCATCCTCCATAACATATATCCTGTCACAGCGCTTAATAGTACTTAGCCTATGAGCAATTATTATTGTTGTAACTCCGTTGCACACTGTCTCAATAGTTCTCTCAATTGCCTTTTCTGCAATAGAGTCAAGATTACTTGTGGCTTCGTCCATTATAAATATATCGGGTTTTTTCAGTATTGCTCTAGCTATTGCCAGTCTTTGCTTTTGACCTCCAGATAAATTTGCACCGTTTTCTTCCAAATTGGTTTCGTATCTAAGAGGGAATTTATTTATAAAATCATGAGCCTGTGCCATTTTGCACGCCTCGATTATCTCTTCCATTTCAAGGTTTTTATTTCCTAAGCATAAATTTTCTCGTATAGTTCCGCTGAACATAAAAATGTCCTGTGATATGTATGCAATCTTTTCTCTCAACACATCATAATTTATGTCTTTGACATTGTACCCCTTTATGGTTATTTCACCTTTTTCCCACGGATAAAGATTCATAAGCAGTTTTACCAAAGTAGTTTTACCAGAACCGCTCTCACCAACAAAGGCAATCTTTTCCCCATACTTTATTGTAAGATTTATGTTATTTAATACCAATGCACGAGTGCCATATCTGAAATCCAAGTCCTGAAGGCATATATCCCCTTTTATATCGGAAGGTTTTATTTGCTTGTCCTCATTTTCCCCTTTTTCCAATTCGAGATCAAATATCTCGCCTAACCTGTCAGAAGCTACAATTGCAGTTTGCAACATAGGCTGTAGATTTATCAAATTTTTTATTGGTTCAAGAAAATATCCTAAAAGAGCATTAAAGGATAGAAGCTGTCCAGCTGTCATATTACCGTAAATAACATTCCATGCGCCAACCCAAAGGATAACAACACCACCTACAAGTGCTGTAAAGCCTGTTATAGAGCTTTGAACATTATATATTATTCCTCCCTTGAATATTGCTCTGAGAAGCTTTATAAACTTGCCTTCAGTCTTTAGTGACGCTTCCGACTCTGCATTAAAGGTTTTAACTGTTTCAATTCCATTTAATGACTCAACAAGATAAGATGTTAACTGTGCATTTTGTTCCATTTGCTCCTTATTAACATTTTTTATAGGTTTATTAAAAGCAAATACTATTATCCCGTAAACAGCAGCTATTATTAATGCTATAACGAAAAGCATTGAATTCTGAGTGTATAAAATAATTGCACCAGCTACAGCCATTAGAGTATCTATCATTATTGTTAGCGTAGCACCTGAAATTGCATCACGAACCTTTGAGGCATCCATAAAACGTGATATTATTTCTCCAACCTTTCGTGTTCCAAAAAAATTCATTGGAAGTCCAAGGACATGCTGATAATACCCTAGGATAAGCGGTATATCTATTTTTTGCGAAAGGTATAGCACCATGTGGGAACGGAATGCCCCAAGCAGGGTTTGAAACAAATAAAGCAAAATAATCCCTATTGAAATAACATGCAAGGTTTTTTCGAGATTATATTGAAGTATATCATCTAAAAGAAATGTAAAATAAAAAGATGCTGCAATACCTAGTAGGGTATATATAAGCGATGTAAAAAAAATATTAATCAGAAGCTTCTTTTGCGGTAACAATAAATTGAAGAAACGTGAAAAAAGCCCCTTTGTCTCATCACCCTTTTTGAAGGTAACATTGGGAACCATCAGTATAAGCACACCTGTCCAGATTTTAAAGAAATCCTCAGGTGTATATTTCACAATCCCTTTGCCTGGGTCAGCAACTAGTACCTGCTTTTTTGTGATTTTGTGTATAACTACATAGTGCAGAAGAGTACCTTCTACAACCACATGTGCTATACATGGCAGAGGAAATTCTGAAAAAAAGGCTTCTTTGCTGCCTTTTACTCCCTTTGCAGTGAAACCAAGGCCTTCTGCAGCTTTAATTACTCCGTATGCGTTCGTTCCCTGTTTATCTGTTCCTGCAACCTCTCTTATTTTAGTTATTGATGTTTTAAAACCATATTGTTTGCTTATCGTCGCAAGACATGCCGCACCGCAGTCAGTAATGTCATGCTGTCTGATACAGTAATATCGTTTAAATGGATTTTGCATTATATAATCTCCATTTGTATATGACTTTATGGTGTAATTTGTCAAAAACGATGTAACTACTAATTGTTTAGTATTCACACCGTCTTTTCTTTAATGTTACTATAGTTTATCTGTTTTGTAAATATTGCTGAAGTATACTATATTCAACGGAAATCAGACTAAATAAAACTCAACATTCCTTTATTACTGTTCCATTGAAAATTCATACATCAATCACTACTTTGAAGAGCCTGGAAAAAACATTTCAGGATATAAAATAGGCATTACCATGATAAGCGGACCTAGTGCAGGATTTATTACAAATCCGCCATCAACCTCAATAGACTCATTGTAAGTCAATTCTGAAAAATCAGCATTTAGGATTGTCATTTTATTTCACCCCTTTTGTTTGTTTTTTTATTAGTATTTCATTAGTCTATAAATATTTCTCTAATTATTATATTAGTGCATATTTTTATAACATTCAATACTTTTTTTGCAAAATATAATACAATCTGTAATATGGTGTTTTTTAATCCAAATATAGCTATTAATATTGTTTTTTTGTTTTACACTAAATAAAAATTATGGTATAGTTTGTATAAGCAGGTCATTTCAAGTAGTTTTTTACAAAATTATTAGGAGGTATTTTATTATGTGGAAAAAACCATCAATACAAAAACCTGATTTTAAGAAAGTAAATTTAGATGAAATGTCAGAAAAAGAATCACTTGAAACAAACGGAGGCTTAACAGCAATAAAACTACCAACAATTGGTATTCCAATTTTCCCCCCATTAAGTGGCGTGATAGCACAACCATTCGATTTTAAAGATGTTTTATTTAAAAAATAATTTTTACATAGAAATTTTATAAGATAAATTATTTTATAGTAATATGATATTACCTTGAATAGACCTGCTTATAAAAATAATAGGTACAAGGGGCCTTCTTATGCAAACTGAAAATAAAGAAATCAACATATTTGATAATTACACTAATTACATATATAAAGTTGAAAATTATGAGTCTATTATTGATAATAATCAGAATATATATATATTATTCAATCCATCAATACATTATTGGATTACAATAGATGAAATAGGTGCATCCATATATAATGCAATCCACACTACTAATAGTCTGAGCATTGTTAAAGAAACGCTAATTAATCAATATCAGATTAATTCTTCAATATTTCAAGAAGATGTTATGCCTTTTATTGAGGATTTGATACAAAGTGGTTTTTTGTCATACAAAAAAACACCACCAGAAGCTGACTGGATGAATGAAATTTATGATGTTAATGCAATAGAGAAATACCCTTTTAATGATCTTTATATAAGTTTAACAGATAAATGTAATTTGAACTGTATATATTGCTTTAATAAAAACGAAAGATATAAACGTATAAACAATAAATCAAATTCTATAGTATCAAAAGATAAATTTGTTGGCTTATTTAAGGAATTTAAAAATATGCATGGTAATAAAGTTATTTTTACTGGTGGAGAGCCTACATTGAACAATGATTTTATTGAACTATGCAATGAAGCAAAGAACATAGGCTTAGAAACCCATTTCATAACTAATGGTACACTTTTAAATTCTATAAATATTGAAGAGCTCTCTGAATGTGTTGACAGTTTTACAGTAAGTTTAGATAGTATCGTAGACAAAGAGCTAGAAACCTTATGGGGAAACCCAAATTCAGATATTAAGAATACAATATTTGCAGCATTTGAAAGAATAAATGAATTCTCATTAAAAACTAAAAAACTGAGCATAACTATCAAACCTATAGTTTCTGCAATAAACATAAATTCTCTTGATATTCTCGTTTCCGAAATGAGTAAAAAATTATGTCATTGCAACCTCTCCTGGTCAATGACCCAATATAGTAAAATAGATAATCCTGATATAGATAATTTACTTTCTGTTAAAGAAAATGAATACATTACAAAAGTTGCCACCAGTTTACGTAAAACATACATAGGTAATATCAATCAAAATCAAGAGAGGAATAATAGAATATCTGGAAAAATAAATATTTTTTCTTTCGGTCATGGCGGCAGACTGATTCCACCTGAAGTTCCTAGTCTTCTTGCCTGTTACCCATCATTTTTTGTTACCAGCAATGGAGATGTATTTCCATGCCAATGCTTTGAAAACGATGATTATAAGTTAGGAAATATACAAAATGAATCATTAGCTGAAATGTTTGAAAATCATATTTTTGAAAAAATCCGTTCAAAATTACCTATAAATCAAATAGAGGATAAGTCTTGTACAAAATGTGAATTCCGATTTTTATGTACAAATAAGTTAGGTCCATGTGCAATTTGTAAGGATAGAGATAAAACCAATTGCAAACAAATTAATATTCAAAAATTATATCTTCAGACTCAGTTTGATATATGACGACTTTTTTAAATAACTTTGTATGTTTTTCACAAATAAAAGTAAAAAAATTAAGAAATCTTAAAGTTTTTAACAAAAATATGTATCTTAAGTATAACAATCCATAATATAATAAAATAGGAATTTATAATACCTATAGGAAAATTTATTGAAAGAGGTGTATATTATGGAGAAAGAAAACAATAAGATGGTTGAGCTGAGTGATGAAGAATTACTAGATATGGTAGGTGGTTATGCTTTAGATGCCGCTCCAAAAGCTTTAATTTTTCCACCAATATTATTATACGGAATTAGACTTCCATTTTTTAAATAATATTGAACCGATCACAATCAGAGAGTTATTTGGTGTCGAATCAAGATAAACAAAAGTAATACAAACCTAGTAGAGTTTTAAATTAGTATTAATTACATAATATCCCTATAGGTATTATGAAAACTTAGGATGCGGAGTATATCCGCATCCCCCATCAAATAAGTAGTATTAAATGAGTGTATAATATAGACCTATTACAGGCGTATGGGAAATAACAATAGTGTAACTTAAGAACTAGGTTTTCAATGGCACAAAATGCGAATATACCTTCAGACTCATTTTGATATATGACGACTTTTTTAAATAACTTTGTATATTTTTCACAAAATATTTGTAAATTTTATCAATAATTTAAACTATTTTAACAAAAACTGTTTATTAAGTGCACTATTCATAATATAATAATAAAGGGACTCATAATGCCTATAGGGAAATATATTTAAAGAGGTGTATAATATGGAAAAAGAAAACAAAAAAATGGTTGAGCTGAGTGACGAAGAATTATTAGATATGGTAGGAGGTTATGTTTCAGACTCCCTTTCATCTTCTATAATTAATCCACCAGTTAGACTTTTTTACGGTATTAAAATTCCGATTGATATAATAAAGCCACTATATGGTATTATACCTGGTCCAATCTTACCATTGTATGGTATTAAACCATACAATAAATAATAATTAGTTTCTTAAACCGATAATATTTTAAATTAGTACCAAGTACTTAATATTCCTATAGGTATTATGAAAACTTAGGATGCGGAGTTTATCCGCATCCCCCACCAAAAAGGGAGGATAAAATGAGTGTAGAGTATAAACCCATTACAGGAGTATGGGAAATAACAATGGGGTGTAACTTAAGGTGCAAGCATTGCGGATCATCCTGTGAAAATCCACTTCCTGATGAACTTACTACGGAAGAAGCCTTGAGTCTCTGTGACGATATAGCAAAGCTGGGGTTTCAATGGATTACATTATCTGGTGGAGAACCAACTACTAGAAAAGATTGGGATCTCATTGCAAAAAGACTAAACGATAATGGTGTAATACCTAATATGATTACTAATGGCTGGCTAATGAACGATGAAATAGCAAAAAAGGCTAAAGCTGCAGGAGTAAATACTGTTGCACTTAGTTTAGATGGCCTCAAAAACACACATGATTATATAAGAAGAGAAGGCTCCTATGATAGAATTATGAGTGCAATTGATATATTAAAAGCAAACGGCTTAAACTGTTCAGTAATTACCACTATTAATAATATAAACTTAAAAGAGCTTGACGAAATACACGATATTCTTTCTCAAAAGAATATTTTCGGATGGCAGCTGCAGCTAGGTCTTCCTATGGGTAATATGTCTAAAAACTCAGAGCTGGTAACTCAACCTCATCATGTTGATGAATTAATTGATTTCGCATACAATGCCATGAATAAAGGCGGTATTGAAATCCAGCTTGCAGATTGCATAGGTTACTTTAACAAAAAAGAAATTGAGATAAGAAAAAATGCCAAAGAAGGCGATGAATATTCATGGAATGGTTGTGCTGCAGGCAAATACGGTCTAGGTATACTACATAATGGGGATATTGTAGGATGCACATCTATCAGAGACCGAGAGTTCATCGAAGGAAATATTCGTAGAAAATCTTTGATAGATATATGGGAGGATCCAAAAAATTTCTCTTGGAACCGTGATATGACAAAGGATAAGCTATCAGGTATTTGTGAAAAATGTCTTTTTGGCAACAGATGTTTAGGTGGCTGTGGAAATACAAAGCTAACAATTGGAAAATCCGTTTATTCTGAAAATACTTACTGTTCATATAATTATGCTATAAAAAAAGCAGAAGCCCAATTTGAAAGGCTATCTGATGTTCAGACAATGCTTGAAAAGGCAAAGAAATTTGCTGATAACAATAGCAATCAGCTGGCAGAGCTTCTATTATCAAGGATACTATTGACAGAGCCTGATAATGAAGAAGCATTGAAATTATACGGATATGTTTCTTTTATGCTTGAAAACTATAAGCAGTCTTTCGAAGCAAATAAAAAGCTTATTGAAAAGCTTCCTCTAGATCCTTATGTTAATAAGGGGTATGGGCTATCTATCGCAAAGCTTGGTGATATTGAAACTGGTATATTATATTTAAAGAAGGCTATTGATTTATCAGAAAGAAAATACATGGAGCCTTTCCATGACTTAGCAGTTATTTTATGTGAGAACGGCAGAAATAAAGAAGCTTTAACTGTACTTGAAGAGGGTCGTTCACTATCAGAAGCTTTCAGAAAAGAAAGCGAAGCATTTTATCAAATGCTAAAAGCATAAAAGTATACTATTTTTAATAGCATAGAGGCTATCCCCAATACTGTTATAACATTATTGGGGATAGCCTCTATTAATATATAACAAAAGTATTCAAGTCTTATTAAAAACCCCCTTATAATTCTTATATAGATTAAGTTGTAGCAATATACCATATAACTAAATAGCAGTTTTATTAAACAACTCAATAGCCTAGAAAAGGGCATAAAAAAAGCGCCTATAATAAGCGATTATTTTACTTCTGGACATCAAATTTTAACTTGTATCTTTCAGTTCCTTCATCTTGCTTTAATTGTTTAGCAGCTTTATTTATTCTAGTTTTTTTATTCTAGACTACTTTCTTAATTTCAGATTTTTTACTAACACTATGTTCTATACAATCTTCGCATCTTATATTACTAAATTTCAACTTATTAATTTCATTTACTGGCAAATTGTACACAACAGAGCCACAGTTTCTGCATCTGATTGTTTTAAACTTATACATGTATCTCCCCCTTTCATCAATTCAATTAAGGTTGAATTATTCGGCTTTATGACAACTGACTTTTCAAGCTGTCTTAATCATAATTAGTAGACTTATTCCGATGATAACTGACCTTTTCATTCATGCTCATTATATCAGATATATATTACGTCACAATTAACTTCTGATTAAGTAAATATTAATTATTCAACTTCTGCACATAAAAATTCGGCTTTTTGCATTTTTTCTTTTGTTCAATTAAAACAAAGGGCAAATACATTAGAAGCCAAAGTATGCAACCTACAAAAAATACAGGAATAAGATATCCTGGACTGCCTACAAAATTTGCGAAGTACTCCATTATCGAACCTTTTGCAGGATATCTTAAGAAAAAATAATTGCCGTCTGTAAAATAATTAACAGGTATTATAATTATCACCAAGCCAAATAATATAGCTACTGTCTTTGGCAACTTACGAATATTAGGTCTATATCCCATGCTGAAAATTAAAAATATTGGTATAAAACAGATTATACCGTGTACAAGCATTGTCTGTATGTATATAAATGAAAACGTAGGATAGTAATATACATCTGGAGTAAATAGTGTCATAAACGATGGAGCTATACCCATTGCATATGAGTATTCCATCAGCAGTTTATTTTTAGTGAACACCATAACAGGCAAAATTATACACATTAGGCTGCACAGATGCAGTGGTAGAACATATCCAATTGAAAACTGTCCAACACTCTTATACCATACCATCATACCTGCCTCCAGCAATGGGAGTAGCAAGCTAGTTGTTTTCAAAAGCCTCCACCTTGTCTTAATACTTCTATCTTTAAAAGTTAAAATAAGAATTACCCACAAGCAAATAATCATGCCAATAGTTAAAAGATGTTGAAATGAGAATAATGTACTATGTAGTTCTCTAGGTATTTCATCTATGTATGTAAAAAAGTAATTTCTCAATATTATCCACCCCTATTTTTTTTGCTAGCTATGATTTCAACTAAAATCAAATTAATATAATCTATATTATATGAAATTGCTTTTTATACTCATATGATAAATTTTAATAATTAACTCAACTTTTCCCACATAAAAATCTACGTTTTTTAAATTAAAAGATGAGTAATTATTTTTTTAATTGACATCTATAAAATATAGATGAAAAACAGAAAAGGAGAACATTAGAGTAACCCACCTTCATTTTTCAGCAAAATTTGAGTATTATTTCGCAAAAGTAGACAAGCCAAATTCAATTATTCCTTGTAAAATAGAATAAACAGATTAATTCGTAGCAAATAGAATAAAGTCCAATTATTATGGGATGAAGAAAACATGATATTGGAGGATAATATCGTCACTTTATTTGGGTTTGATGCCAATCCCAATTAGCACTGTCGAAATTTGCACATTATTGACACAATATTTGTTTAATGAGCTTATATCGGTTCAAGGCTTGTGACGGTAAATTGGCTTTAGACAATTAAATAGGTTAACTAAGATTATAACGCCTAGATTCAAAATGGTACCCGTCACTTATAGAAATGGGGGACATTTTCTTGTCTCGTTATATATTTTTTAGATAGCTAACCCAACTTTCCCCTTTAAAAAGTTTAGGTATGGGAGAGCTTATCAAAGGAAAAATTGAGCACCTAATTTCACTTACTTATATTTAGCAGAGGATAATATTATGGACAAAACAGCAAAGTTTACAGAACAAGAACTCAAAAAAAGCTTATTTTTAATTACAGCTGCTGTTATTTTTGGCAGAGTATTTTATGTAACCATTAATGGTGCACCATTTACTGGATTCTTGCGTGAATTAGGTGCAAATGACTTATTATACAGTATCATTGCCGCTACCCCATACTTAGGAGGCGTTTTACAAATTTTTGCATCATACGCCTTAGAAAAAACTGGCAAACGAAAGCTAATGTTTCTTATTTCAGCTTATATACACAGACTTATTTGGATACCTATTGTCCTAATACCAGTACTAGTTCCAAAGGAAAATAAGGAACTTGCTTTGATAATTATTACTGCACTTATTATCATTTATTCTATTGCAAACTCTGTAGTAAATATTAGCTATAACTCATGGATGGGAGATATTGTTCCAGCAAATCAAAAGGGCAGTTTCTTTGGTAAAAGGACAGCAATATCAGCAGTAACAGGAATAATTGCAGGAGTAGCTTTTGGTAAGTATCTAGATAATATTAGTACACTTATTGGATTTGCAATTGTTTTTACAATAGCCGCAATATTTGGTGCATTAGATGCCAGCTGTTTTATTGGGGTAAAGGAACCCACAATGATCCCAGCAGAAAAAAATTCCTCATTTATTTCTATGCTAATAGAACCATTTAAAGATAAGAATTACTTAAAGTTAATTTTATTTATTTCATTCTGGAATTTTGGATTTAACTTTGCAATACCATTTTTAAATATATATATGATTGAACAGCTAAAAATAGATTATTTCACAATATCAATATTCCAACAATTTTTAGCTGGTATTACAACAGTTTTCTTTATTAACAAAATCGGACTACTCTCTGATAAGTATGGTACTAAACCAATACTGCGTATATGCTGTTACTTTGTTTGTGTATTGCCGTTGCTGTGGTGTATTGCCACTCTATCTAGCTATATTGTTGTTATGTCAATAAGTTTTCTGATATTTGGACTGTTCAGCCAAGGAATTATGATATTATCTAATAACTTTTCCATATGGCTTGCACCCGAAAAAAACAGATCAATGTATCTAGCAAACTACTCAATTATTACAATGCTATCAAGCGGTATTTCGTATGTTTGTGCTGGAGCTTTTATGGAAGCCTCTAAGGGGATGATTTTTAAGGTTAACAATGCTTTATTTGGTAGTCAAGTTATTAGCAATTTTCACATATTATTTATTATTTCATCTATTCTTATGATATGCTCAATAATCTTTGTACTACCAATGGTATATGATAAGGAGGAAAGGCATTTCAGCCTTTTTAACAGATGATAGCAAATATTAAATTTAACTTATCAACTTTGCTAATGAAAAGTTGATCCATGAAATACATATACATCCGATTTATGGAAAAGACACTTGTGGCTTTGCTTGGCTCGAAACGCACCATGTTTGCACAAATTAGATTTTCGAGCTGCTATCTATCAAAAACAAATGATTTAATTACCGCTAAGTATTCTCTTAAAAGCACATTCGGATATATATACCATGGTGTTCCTGAGCTAATACCATATGGTTCAAGACCTACCCTCTTTGCAAGATGTTTAGATCTAAACATATGGAAATCATTTGTGATAATCATTACTTTATCTAGCTTTTTGCCTATAGTCTCCTCATATAGCTTTTTAGAAAAAACCATATTTTCATATGTACTGGTTGATTTCTCTTCTTTAAGTATTCTGCTTTCTGAAATCCCATATGCTACTAGATACCTTTTCATTCCCTCTGCCTCAGTAATTATCTCTCCAACTCCTTGCCCCCCCGACACTACAGCTATGGCATCAGTATTCTTATTTAAATAGTCAATAGTGTAGTTCAACCGTTCTTGTAATACCAATGTAGGCTTGTCTCCTTTTAGTCCTGCCCCAAGTACAATTACACTGTCAACCTTTTCATTTGATTGAGCCACGGCAGAGGTAAGAATTACACTAGTTAACACTACAAAAGAAATAAACCAAACTATCAATAATCCAAAAAACACTTTTCCAATTCTAGTATAAATTTTTATATTTTTCTTATAGTGCTTTGTCCTGATAAATATCATAACAAATATGATACAAGCTCCTCCAATTGAAGGGAGTAAAATACCAGTATCTACATTGCCGCTTCTTTTTGCCAATATAATAGTATCTATTATACCTATAAGAGCAAAAATTATAAGTATAATTCTTATTAATTTTCTTTTCATCAGCATTCCTTCCTTTGCACATAAATCATGAGACTTGTATTTCGGCAACAAACCATTGATAAGTTTGAACACCGATAGATTTTTTGGGTGGGAAAGTTGAGTTATTTAATTGTACATAATAATAGCTCGAAAATACACCATGCCCCACATAGTCTGTTTTCGAGCTATATTAAACACATATCCTATAGTGCCTCTAGCTTGTTTTTAAAAACCATATATTATCTTAGCTTCCCACACCAACTTGGACACAAAAATATGGTTAAGACTTCGCATTTTTCAAGCTAAAACTCCATTTCATGGCTTAACACATCTGCCTCAATAAACTTGTATTTACTACCATTTTCATCCTTTACAAATTTTCCGTTAAAACTAAAATGATCAGCTGCAATGCCCTTTACTCCATCAACAGTAACTTCCATTTCTTCAATATCGGGTAAATTTAATAAGGTCATAGCCAAAATGTTAGTATAAGTTATTCCTCCAGCACTTCCATTATTAAACTTTAGTGCTATCTCCTTCGGCAAATCAACTGTTATTAGATTTCCAGTTACTACAGCCTTACTTATTTTTAATGCTGTTAATTCAAATACCTTGTTAATAGCCTCTGTAATATTATCCTGATATAGCTTTTTATCAACTGCTACAATAATTACTTCTTTGGGCTTTTCATAATCCTCTGCATCATAAAAATACAACTGTAAATCAACTTTCTCTTCAACTGAACTAGTTTCGCCTGCACTTTGCTGGGAGTCCTCCAAAGTGGAATTTGCAGTCTGGTTCATATTAGAATTTGTTGAAATAGAAGTATCACCTGCTGTATTAGCATTTTTGTTATATACACTTGTAGCATATATTAGCAAAGCTACCAGCATAATAATAAAAACAAACAGCACACCAACAATAACTATTAGTTTTTTATCCTTTTTCATTGTTCCCTCCTAACTGTAATGCAGGCTTTAAAATACACTTTGTCCTTTTCTGCACTAACGCCTTCAACATAAACAATTCCAGATTCAAGCTGAGAAATATCCTTATAGAAATAAATTGTATCTCCAGCGAGTGCTTCACAAATATAATTTACCTGCATTTTTTCCACGATGTACTCGTTATGTTTTTCCATAGAAAAGCAATCTGCAATAAAATCTACATATTTTGAATTATTCATATGACCATTTATATCAATATCACTATAACTTATTTTCCTGTTATATACAAATACCACTTCACCACTAGGTCTTAGCTTAACCATTCGCCTGTTAATAGCTCTCTCCTTAATCAAAGGCGGATATTTGATGTTAATCGAATCAGTCTTAATTATTTCACGCTTCTCAATATCCATAAGCACCCAACTTGACGTTGCATTTATTAATACATTTCCTTCCTTGTCCTTAACACAAAAGTCTCTTTCAAATTCCAATTTTTTATGCTCAGCAGGCCAAGTTTCTATATAAATATCTTCATTCCACATAGGCATCCTAACAATATCAACCATTATTCGAACTAAGACCCATGCTAGACCATGTACATTGCCAATATCATCAATGCCAACTCCCATATTCTCTGAATGTAGACTTGCAATATTTTGAATATAGTTAAAGAGAGAACTCACCTTTAGTCTTTTATAATAATCTGAATCTCCGTATGTAACGCTATAATTCTTTTTATATACATATACTTGTTCCATAAGTAATATCCATTTCTCAATTTGATTCAAGCAGCCTGAAAAAGGAATATACACCTCCTTTGTAAATACATGCAATTGTTTCAGTTATTTATTTGAAGCCCATTTTAAATAAATATTTTCCTATCACATGATCTATGGGTATACAACCTATAACCCTACTATCTGAACTATGATTTCTGTTGTCCCCCATAACAAATACACTTTTTTGGGGAACAATTACCTTTTCATCTGATTCATAGAGCATTGGTTCCTTGATATAGCTTTCTTCTAATTCAATACCATTTCTAATTACTTTTCCTTCTTTAAATTCAAGTACATCTCCTTCTTTTCCAATAACTCTTTTTACCCAAAATATTTCATCAATATTGCCAGTAACCTTTGTGACAAAAACATTGTATTTTAGCGGTTCAACAACACTATCCCAAAATGTTCTTTTTCGTTCTACTCTGCTGTCAATTATAACTATATCTTCATAATCTGGTGTACCATGGAATATGTTTTGGGTTTTATTTATTATTATTTTATTTCTATCGTGAAGAGTATTCTCCATTGAAGATCCACTTACGCTTGTTGGCTGAAACAAAAAAATAATTATAAATAATGCAACAACAACTGACACCAAAACTGTTCCAAGCCAGCTTAATACTCCTTTTAAAATTTTCATTTGCTTATCTCCTATCTTTTTTTGAGCAATAATGATTCTAACATATTGATAATGTCAAAAGACTATTGCACATACACAATATATCTATATTACTCAATTAGTAATGAATTTGTCTGAGCAACCACAAAATTTGCTATTCTAACGAACTTTTATTCCGAATATTTTTTTTGCATAGCTGCCTACAACAATGGTGTCATTGTAAATAGCAGGTGATGATTCCACATTTCTTCCCAGTGATACAGAATCTAAAGTATTACCAGTCATCGAATCTATAAGATGCATATAGCCTGCAAAATCAGTATAAACCATATATGTTTTACCATCAGAGCTTTGGAAATCTACAGGTGAGCACCAGCTATAGGCTGAAAGCTTCTTCTTCCAAATTTCGTTACCAGTGTTTTTGTCAAGGGCAACCATTGTTCCATCAGTATTTGATCCTGTAAAGCATATATTAAAAACAACCATATTGCTTATGTCATCCTTGCCTAGAACAGGGGTTCCAAGTGCACCACCATTTATATAATAATTATATACACATTCGTAGTCTTTTTGCCATACAAGTTCCCCAGTCAATGCATTAAATTTTCTAATATTGCAGTCTGCCTTTGGATTTTTGCCACCTTCGCCACGCTTATCTACCTGATTTGCTGTATAAAGGAATACACCTTTATCCGTCTCCTCTATTACTGTGGTAGAATCAGTATCATCACCAGTTTCATAAATCCAAACTGGCTTCAAGGTATTTAAATCAATACACTGCATTGTACCTCCATTATCGTTAAAGTACATAAAATTCTTGTAAATTGCAGGTGAATTTTCTATACCCTGCTCATCATTATACGGACTTCTATAACGATATTTTGTTATTTGAGGAGCCATAGTCAAGCTTCCTGAAATGTCATCAAATTTAGTATTCAGCTTTACTCTATACACCAATCCATTTTCACAGCAATTGAGCAAGGTATCCGTCTTTTTATCCAATAGTGCAGAGCTGTCATTTGCACCCCAGCCTCTGAAAGCCGCTTCATCCCTTCCAAATATTGTGTATATTTCCTGCTGGTCAATAAGACTTATAAACCTGTACTTATACTCTGCAAACTTACCATTATTCTCATTTATGCCCATACCAGTATATAACACAGGATATCCTCTTGGATCAACCATTGCTGTCCCCTTTATAGGATATCCAATCTCTATCTTATTTCTAGTATCCTTACCTGTTTCTAAATCTAAAAAGTATATGTTACCATCAAGAGCAGGATATATTACTTCCACTAAGTCCTTTGACTTCATTTCAGAACTTATATTCATCAGATTTTTAACTGCTTCTGACCAATGAACTATTAGGGGCTGACCTGTCCAGCCTGTTCCAGGCCAGTTACTATTATGAGCTGCAATTTCTCCAAGCCCAGCTTTCTCCCAAACAATATCCAGCTTTTTTTGTGAAACTGTTCTTGTTCCAAAAGAAGCACTATCTCTGTAATTGTTTCCTCTGAAGGCAGTTACACCCTCAACATCTGAATATTGGCTGGCTGCTCCAAACTCAATCAAATTCTTTTTCTTAACGGAAAAAGAATTTTGTGGCGTGTTATTCCTAAAAATCCAGGATACCATGCTTGTACCATTTGAAAGCTTATTTTCAATTGCATAATCAGAAAATGCTTTTTCACCATCAAAGGATGATTCCTCAGTCCATGAGCTCTTTAACTTTTCAATATCTGTCAGTTCAGCAGGAATTGGATCGGCAACTGGCTCAGGCTCAGGTTCTTCTATTGGTTCTGTAGAATCTGCAACAGTAGATGTATTAGAAGTTTGTATACTGTTTTTATCTGAATCCAACTTGTTACTAATTACTATCCAAAGTCCTGCAGCTATTATTGACAAGCACAAAACTGTTAATAGTACCTTTAATCTATTTGTTACTTTCCTTCTATGTCTTCTCATAATTATTTCCACGCACAGAATTCTGCTTTAAAATCCCAAGCACAGGCATGGACTATAACCTCCTTTTATATAACGTAAATATCGCTATTTAATTTTAACACCATATACCTTTTTTGCGTATGTCCCTACTACCACCATGTCATTATAAATTGAAGGTGATGCCTCAACATTTCCACCTACAGAGATTTTGTCCAAATCTTGTCCTGTCTTAGGGTCAATTAAATGCATATCCCCTAAAAAGTCACATAAAATCAAGTATGTCTTTCCATCATCAGAAATAAAATCAACAGGTGAACTCCAGCTATAAGCACCTAGATGCCTATTCCATACCTCTTCACCAGTATTTTTGTCTATAGCAACCAGTGTGCCGTCATTAGTTGTTCCTGTTAACGCAACATTAAATATAACAATATCACTTATATCATTCTTCCCAACCACTGGTGTTGCTAAAGCACCTCCATTTATATAATTCTGGTAAGCACAGGAATAGTCTCGCTGCCATATTAGTTCACCAGTAAGTGCGTTAAGCTTGCGGATGTTGCAGTCTGCTCTTGAACCCGCCTTACCCCTCTTATCAATTTCGTTGGCAGTATACAAGAATACTCCTTCCTTTGTTTCCTCTATTGTAATGGTACTATCGGTATCATCACCTGTTTTGTATATCCAAACTGGCTCAAGAGTGTTTATGTCAAGGCACTGAACAGTTCCACCGTTATCAGCAAAATACATAAGATTCCTATAAAATGCAGGTGAGTTTTCTATTCCTTGATTAGAACTATAGTTGCTCTTATACCGATATTTAGTTACTTCTGGAGCAATTGAAATAGTTCCAGCCTCTTTATTAAAGTCTGTATTTAACTTAACCTTATATATCAATCCATTTTCTCCGCAATTAATTAGTGTATCAGTATATCTGTTTAAAAGAGCTGAAGAATCATTTGCTCCCCATGACCTAAAGCCAACAGGATCATTACCTGGAAGTGAAAATATCTCCTTCTGATTTATCAAGTTGAATATTCTATATTTAAAAGCACCTTTTTTGCCATTGTTCTCATTCAAGCCTTGTCCAGAATAGAAAAGAGGATATCCTCTAGAGTCAACCATTCCTGTGCCCTTAGTAGAAAATCCAATGTTCATTTTTGGTCTTGATGCTTCCCCTGTCTCTAAGTCAAGGAAATATACATTTCCATCAAATACAGGATAAATAACCTCAACAAGGTCTTTTGATTTCAAGTCTTCATTTATGTTCATTATTTTTCTAACTTCTTCAGACCAATGAACAAGAAGTGGTTGTCCCGTCCAACCAGCACCTGGCCAGTAGCTACCAACACCCGAAACAGCTCCAATATCATGTGTCCATACTATTTCCAGCTTCTTTTCTTTTACACTGCTGCTTCCCCAAGCTGGAGCAGTTCTATAATTATTTCCCCTGAAGGTAGTTACTCCCTCAAGCTCAGAATACATTTGCGGTGATCCAAAAGCTATATTGTATGGAGCCTTGTAGTCTTTTACAGTCTTATTATTCACAAGTGCCCAAAACTGAATATTTCCGCCGTCCTTGTATGTTTTTTTTGCCGAGCCGTCACCCAAAACTTTTTTTGCTACAAAGCTTTCAGGATTTTTCCATGATATAACAAGTTCATCTGGATTTGTGCTTTCAGCAGGTTCTACTTCTGGTGCAATTGACTCTTCCGCTGGTTGCTGAGCTTCTGTATGATCAGCAATACTACTTACTTCAGCATCTAGTATAGTTGATGAAGCTACTGAAGGCTGATTTGTACCACTTACTTTTAATCCAGGAATTTTTCCAAAATACATAAGTACCAATACTGTAAATGCAATAATTAATACTACTGTAAATACTACCAATGCAGGAAGCAAACTATTTTTTTTCGTTCTCTTTGATCTCATCTTTGTATCTCCAATTTATTCATTACTATTCTTGACCAAAACTTGGATTTTAATAAATCACTTAACATATTATATCAGAATGAAATAAATATTTATATTAAATTTGCGAAATACTATTAAAGTTTGTATAACACAAAATAATTAGCAAATACTAGAACAGAACTGCTGACATAGTATAATTTTATAAATGGAAGTTCGACATAGTTGTTATAACGAGGTGGGAGATATTCTCACCGCCTGAAAACCAAAGCGGTTCTCGCCTCGTTATAATTACAATATATGAAAGTAAAAAATCTAATTATAGGAGGTGGCTTATTTCATGCCTCGTTATATAAGACGGCATGGCAATATTTATGGGCAAAAATAAAAGTACAAAATCAGATGGAGTAGTTAATTTTGCAAACACACAGGACTTAGATGAGCAAAAGCGTATACCACGTGGTGCAAGAGTAGCTGGAAATCCAAATTCACAGAAAAAGTAAAGATATTGCCACTTTGCTTTTCTGCTAAAAACTAAGTTAAGCAAACCAACAGTTTTATTGCCAAAATAATTACAGGAATTAGTATGGTTCATATATTAACCAACTAATTCCTGTAATTTTTTCCATCCTACTTTCCACTAAATCAACACTACTATCTAAATTTCTTTGAGTATGAACCTTCTTTATAGGAATAATTAGTGGTTGTAATTTAACATTTACTTATTTTGACCGATAGTCGAACAAAAGCTTCTCCTCAGACTTTCCATTCACTCCAGTTTCCTTCTCACTTATTCTTCAACACTAACTCCAGCCATTCTCATTAAGAAAATAGCATTTCGTGTATCAGATACTCCTTTTCTAAGCAAATAATCAAAATATATTTTATTGTCTTTATAATACTCCTTAAAATGATAATTCCTTATATGACCCTTGCTTTCTTTCTCTAAATCAGCCAGTTCAAGATCATGGGTTGATACCATACCCCATGCAGCCTTTTTGTCTAATTGTTTAATTAACATTTTAGCCCCCATATGCCTGTCTGCTGAATTAGTTCCTTTAAATATTTCATCCAACAGGAAAAATACTTTCTCATTCCTGTCAACAGCCTCAACAACCATTTTAACCCGAAGCAGCTCTGCATAAAACGATGACACACTCTGTCCTAAATTATCACTGGTTCTCATACAAGCGTAAATCTTAAGTATGGGGCATTTGAAAAACTTCGCACAAACGGGCAGACCTAAGCTTGACATTAGCAGACTAATACCTACAGTTCTCAAGAAGGTACTTTTACCAGACATATTTGATCCTGTAATAAGAAGTATTGGCTGATTACTGTCAAAACTTATATCATTGCATTTTCTGCCTCTATTCAGTAGCGGGTGTCCAAGCTGCTCTGCTGTTATTCCTGTTCTCAAGTCATCAGTTATTTGTGGCATTATAAATTCAGGATTGTCGTGTTTTAGAATTGACATACTGCTTAGTGCCTCAACTTCTCCAATAACATCAAACCATTTTTGAACAAATTTACCACTGTTCATTTTCCATTTCTCTAAACTTACTAAACAATGATAATCCCATAGTGTAGCTACATTTACAATTGCATGAAAAAAATTATACCTATTAGCTATTAGTTCCCACAGTTTTGAAAGCTTTTCTATCTGTTTCCAAGCAGGTATTTCTGATTTTCCTTTTAGTGCCTTCTTTAATTCATTAATATATTTACTTTCAAATTTTTCTGACTCAAACTGTTTAATAATACCACTGTACACTTTTAACGTATTTGTATATTTTTCTACTATTTCAAAGTTTCTGTTTCTAAAATTTGCCCGATACGCCAGCATTAAAAATTGAACAACAAACCCAATAATGGGCAAAAAAGCAGACACTACACCAAATATAGAAAGCAAAAGGAAAAGCAATGTCAGAATAGGAAGCCCAGTTATTAATAAGTTAAAAGCTTTTGAGCTGTACATCTTGTTTTCTTGCTTAGCCCAAGCATATATTTCTTCTAGTTTGTTCATTGTATCTAGCAAGGTTTTGCTTTTCTTTTTATTAGAATAGCCGCTGTTGGCTTGGAAACCTGAGTTATTTTTTTCTTCATCCTCAATCAGCATTATATTTTTATTTGATATTAATGCATTGGAAAGCATTCTTTGCCTAAATATTAATTTACCTGAAAGCTCAGCTAAAGCCTCTTGTCTCTCTAGGATATCCTCTTTATTTTCAAGCGGCTTCAGAAATATTTCTGCCAGCTTATGTCTTCCCGAATGTGTTGAGGTCATATTTATCATTTGAAACAATGAATTCTTGCCAAAGATGTCTAAATCATAGGTGTAATTATGCTCCTGATTTTCAAATTCCTCACCTATATCTGAGAACTTTGTCCATTTTCCATTTATCCTTTTTAAGCACATTTTATTAATTTGATGCATAGCAAACGAATAATTTTTTCTTTTGATAATGCAATTTTGAACAACGGTAAGATATATAAAAGCTGCTGTAAATAGTATTATTTGAGCAGACATAAAAATAAATTGATTAAATACATAAAGGACTATTGCTAACGCAATCCCAGCAAAAAACACTAATAGCTTATAATTACCTAACGTACTGCCTTTTCTATTGTACATATCCAATTTTTTTGAATAAACATCTACTCTCTTCTGATATTTTTTCTCAGGTGCTGTCATTAATTTTCCTCCATTAGCTACTATTTTCAAATACTACTACTAAAACATCACTAATGCTTATAATATCAATATTACCCATAAAAT
The DNA here is from genome assembly GCA_023398105.1 of Bacillota bacterium. Classification (GTDB taxonomy): domain Bacteria; phylum Bacillota; class Clostridia; order Acetivibrionales; family DSM-1351; genus Ruminiclostridium. The sequence goes on from JAEWST010000097.1 coordinate 20,572, forward strand.
ACTATAGTTATTTCACAAGAAATCACAAATAACAAAGGCACTGCATCAGAATGAACTGACCCCAATAAGCTAGACCTAAAAATCTAACCTGTGGGAGGTCGGTTCAACGCTCTGAACAGTACCTTTTTTATGTTCATATTAACTTTAAAATTCTGTTGTACCACACACCAACTTTCGGGACTAAAATGTAACGAAAGTAGCTTAAACTGGCAGTGATGTTACCATTTTCAATAGATATTTCTTCATTATTGCTAAATCTAAAGCATCTATTGTTCCGCTCTTATCTAGATCAGCAGCTATTTTTCCATCCTTTGAAGGGAAGTCGCTAATTTGACCAAGCAAATACTGCTTTAATTGTGCATCATCAATAGCATCAACAGCTTTATCACCATTCAAGTCTCCATATATAACAGTAGGTTCATTGGATAACCACATAAATAATAGACTTTTTATGTACGAAGTCTAAGTTAACAACTCAACTTTCCCAGTTAAAAATCGCAGGTGTTAAACTTATCAAGGGAACGTTGGGTTAGAAATAATTGCATGAATTAGTTGTTGAACCACAGTGTTTTTGCCGTAAAAACGGCACGATGTCGTTTTTAGCACACTATGAACCATGGATGGCGAATGTGTGCGACGGCTAAAATACTGCGGTGAAGCATTACTAATTCAAGCAATTATTTCGGAAACAAACCATTGATAAGTTTGAACACCGATAGATTTTGGGGGTGGGAAAGTTTGAGTTAATAAAAAAAATTGAGTTTTAACTGTTTACTACTTCCATTAGCTCATTATGTATATAGCTATTTGTAGCAATTGTAGCAGTTTTACTGATATAATTTAGATTATTTCCTTGCCAATCAGTAATTTTACCACCTGCTTCTTCTAGTATTATAGCAGCTCCAGCATAATCCCAAGGCTGCAATTCCATTTCGTAGAAGCCATCCATACGGCCTGCTGCAACATTACATATATCTAAAGCAGCAGAACCTGTACGCCTCACATCACGACATTTTAAAAATACATTTTTGGTTATTCTAAAGGTTTCATCTGCTTTTTCTCTATCATAGGGTGATGTACCAAAAGTTATCAAACTATCACTGAGCATTCTACTCTGCGTTACTCTTATTTGTTGGTCATTTACAAAAGCACCTTTTCCCTTTTGAGCTGTAAATATTTCATTTAAATATGGATTATATACTATTCCAGCATATGGAATCCCATCTACAACTAGGCCCAATGCAATAGCCGAATATTTAAAACCATACATTAGATTAGTTGTTCCATCAACTGGATCAAGAATCCAAGTATACTTTCCTAATGAGAATTCATTCTCATTTGTTTCCTCAGCAATAATATTACTTTCAGGAATAATCTGATTCAACCCACTAACAACTCTCTCCTGAACCTTTATATCTATTTCTGTCACAAAATTGGCTGTACCTGCTTTTGAAATCACTTTCTTGTCGTGCATATTATATAAAAGCATTTCTCCAGCATCCTTTAGCAAGCTTACCGCTTCCTTTATTACTGTCTCTATTGTCTTCATTTTAGCTCTTGATACCTCTTAATTTTCTTTGTTGTTGTTTTTTCAAACTCTTCATCTTTTATAGTGAATTCCTTCACTGTCTTGTAATTAACCAATTCTTTATTTATTCTTTTCACTTCAGAGTTTATTATGGTATACACGTCCTGCTTTGGAATTACTCCTTCTTTTATATCCTCTGCAATCTTTTCTTTATCAGGAACTATTTTGGCACAGACAACCACATCATCCTTGCCGTCCTTTGCATATACCAAAGACTCTTTAATATAATCACTTCTTCCTAAAAGTGTTTCTATTTCTTCAGGATATACATTTTTCCCATTTTTAGTTAAAATCATATTTTTCATTCTTCCTGTAATATGAATAAACCCATCTGAATCAAAATATCCCATATCTCCTGTATAAAACCATCCATCTCTGATAACAGCATCAGTTGCTTCCTGATTTTCATAATATCCTAACATAACACTAGGACCTGATACTTTAATTTCTCCTATGCCTTCTGAATTTGGATTATCTATAACCACCTTTAATCCAGGCAAAGGAAGACCTGCCGCATCAAACTTGAACCAGCAATTTCTATTCAAAGCAACTATTGGTGCACATTCTGTTAAACCATATCCCTGTACAAGCTTAATACCGATGTCTTTAAATCCCTTTGGTACTACTGGATTAATTGCTGCCGCACCACTAATAAAAAGCCTTAAATGTCCCCCTAGAGCCTCATGAATCTCAGCAAATAATTTTCTTCTAATATCAATTTTTACAAAGCTTAATATATTACTTAATTTAACACCAAGCTTTAATTTCTTTTCTGCTCCTGGCTTCTTTTTGACATTATTTATGAGCTGCTTGTAAATAGATTCAAAAATCAAAGGAACTCCATTCATAACTGTACATTTCGATTCTTTTAGATTTTTGACGATATGTCTAAGTCCTTCGCAATAGGCAATTGTACAGCCTCTGTACATTTGACAAAGGAAACCGCAGGTGCATTCATAGGTATGATGCGGAGGCAAAACAGATAGGAAGGTGTCCTTTTCGTCAATGTATAGCATAGAGCACATTGCCATAAGATTAGTTGAAATATTTTTATGTGAGAGCATAACAGCCTTTGATTTTTCTGTCGTCCCTGATGTGAACAATAGAATTCTCATAGCTTCATTATCAATTTCTGCATCCAGAAACTCTCTGTTACCTGCAGCAACTAGCTCATGACCTTTTCTAAGTAATTTACCATATGAAAGCTGTCCATCGGTATCCTCTTCCATATCCATATTTATGAAATATTTGCAAGTGTCAATATTCTTCATTATACTTTCAATTTTTGTTGAGACAGAACCCGAAAAAATTACGGCATCAGCATAACTTCTCTGTATACAGCTTTCTATTTCATTGTTTGGAAGCTCTCTGTCCAAAGGAACAACGATTCCTGTACCATTACAAACTCCCAAATATGACGTAGACCATTCGTACCTATTTTCACCGATTATTGCAATTCTTTTATCTTTTAATCCCAAGCTAATCAATGCTGTACCCAAAGCATCTATATCCGACTTATATTTGTTGTAAGATACAGGTATATAATCCGAATCACCTTTCTCCTTAACTAAAAAAGCAGGCTTTTGCCCATATAGCTTGGCACTTTGCTCAATCATGTCTTTTAAGTTTATTATTTTTCTTACTTCATACAAGGGTATGTTTTTCATTTTAACCTCCACGCCCCATTGGGGCACAAAAATATTAAAGACTTTGTATTTATTTATATGCGAAAATCAATTTATAAACATCTACGTTATATAGATTTTTCCCTAATCTCTTTTATTAACTCGCAAATCACATGAGTTCTTCTTAAGGGTGTCATTAAATAAAACCCTGCTACGTACTTATATAGTTTATTTATGCTCTTTATAGATAGATTTATTCCAATCCTTTCAGATTCTTCACGGCTTTTGTCCTTGAACCTTTCAATTATTTCTTGTTCTATTTCTATTCCAGGAACCTCATTATTTATAAACTGAGCATTTTTGTATCCAACTAGTGGCATTATACCTGCAAATATAGGCACATTTAAGGTTTCTGTAGCTTTAATAAGATTATTAATACCTGTATCAGTATATACTGCCTGTGTAAGAAAATAACCAATTCCATTCTCAATTTTAGTAATAGAGCGTCTTAATTCGGCTTCAAAATTAACAGCGTTAATATTGAGAGCACCTCCTATTTTGAATTCCTCATCACAAAAAACATTACTATTGAGGCTGGAAATATACCCAGCAAGCTTTGAGGAATTGATACTGAATACTCCTCTTATATTTTCTCTTTCAGTATGTGCTATAGGATCACCGGTAATTGTTAATACATTTCTTACTCCTTCAATATGAAGTCCCAAAAGCATAGCCTTAATACCTAATAAATTTTTATCTCTACAGGTAATATGAGGCATAGTGGGTATTCCAGCTTCTCTGTAAAGCTTGGCAGCTATAATGGAGCTATCTGCCCTTGCCTTTGCCAGCGGAGAATCGGCAATAGTTATCATATCTGCACCTGCTTGTTTAAGCAGAAAGGCATCTTTAAGCATATACTCCCATTTAGTATCAAAAGGAGGATCTATTTCTACTAAAATAGGCTTTTTACTTTCTAAAAGCTGATATAGGACATTTTTCTTTTGTATAGCACATTCTAAACTGCTCTGCTTCTCATTTGAGCTTTCCGAAGAGGTGGCACCTTCACTAAAAAGCTTTGCAACAGCAGCTATATGCTGTGGAGTAGTTCCACAGCAACCACCTAATATTTTTACGCCCATTTTATTTAAATCAAGCATTTTCTCTGCAAAGTACTCTGAATTATCAATATATATAGTTCTGCCGCGCTCAGAAGATGGGTAGCCAGAGTTTGGCATTATAATAATATTCCTGCCCAGAGTGTTTAAATCCTTAATTAGTCTAAGCATATGTGCAGGTCCACTAATACAATTTAAACCGTAGGCATCAACTAATCCACTTGTTCTTACCTTGTTAATTATATCTATATAGAATAATCCTTCTTTTGTATATCCATCAGGATACACGGAGAAGGAAGTAATAATCACTGCCAGAGATAGCCTCAAGCGTATATATGCAGATAGCTCCAAAAGAATATCATAGTTTGCAAAGGTTTCAAACAAAAAATTTTCTGCTCCACATTCTAAAAATATATCAACTATTCTCTTATATTCTTCTAAAGCTGTAATTCCTTCGGTTACAGGTATAGGACCAATATCAGCAAAAACCACAGCCTTTGTTCCTTCTATAGCACGTTTTGCTATATCCCAACCCATTTTAATTATTTTGTCCGCTTCTTGTTGGTCGCAAGCCAATGAAAACCTATTAGCACCAAATGTATTAGTCTTAATAGCGTTTGCACCTGCTTCTACATACTCCTTATGAATATTATATATAGAATCTCTGTCAAAAAGATTTGCAAGCTCACAAGCTGTATTCTTATTAAACTTTGATGAGTAGTAGGTACCAATAGCACCATCAAACAGAAAATAATTCTTATCTTCAAAAAAACTCATAACATTCTTAATCCTTACTCTCTATATTCTTAAGAAATAATTATACTTTTTGTTGAAATGGGAGTCAAGTAAATGCTAGAATCAATAAATATTAATCTAAAGATAGTCCCCTAAATATCAATTCAGAACTTCAGTATATATCGCAATGCACACATATTCTATATACAAAAACTGTACAAATTCTGGTAAAAATAATTATCAGATTTGTACAGTCCATTATTAGAAGTGTTTTATTAAATTTTATTGCTCAAACTTCACACATAAAAAATCTATTGGTGCGGTAGAATTATCAATGGTTTATAGCCAAAATAATTGCTAGAATTAGTAAGTTCTAGGAACTAACATTATTCAACTGCGAAGTTTGAGTATTATAATATAGCACTAAAATTTTTCCATTTGCGTAATTTCAATAACAAATACAGTAGAACCTCCAACATTTACCTCAATTCCATCAGGTAAAATACCTGCATTAAACGAGCTGTGAGCATATGTTTGTATATACTGCTTACGGCGTTCTGAATGAGTTTTTATAATATCCAGTACATTTTCAAGCTCTTCATCCTCTATACCAATCATCAATGTCGTATTACCTGCTCTTAAGAAACCTCCAGTTGAACAAAGTTTTGTAACTCTATAATCTAAGCTATTCAAAGTGTCTGTTACTTTTCGTGAATCTTCATCATGCATAATAGCAAAAATCAGTTTCATTAACATCAACCCCTATTTAGATTTTTAACCCATATGTTCATATCTTCAAAGCCTCCGCATATGTGACAGTTATTCACAAGCCTGCCGCAATATCGGTATTTCAGTTTTCCCAATGTTCTATTTATTCCAGGATTTATAGCTCTTGAAAGACTATATAAAGTAATAAACTCCTTTTGCAAAAGTTCCTGTTCAAGGCTTTGAATCAGATTGGGAAGTATACCTCTACCCCTATGTTCAGGATATGTGGCACAGTCGGTAATTTCAGCATTAAAATTTTCCTTGTCCATATCAGCAGATGCAATACTAATAATCTTGCCATCCTCCACAGCAACCTTAAAAAGCACCTGTTCTTTCATTATTTCATGCAAATAGTCACCGTTAAAAACAGGTGAAGGATAGCTCTCAAAAACATTTGCAAAAAGCTTTATCATCTGTGGGATATCACTCGTTTCAGCATTTCTAATCACATAACTTTGACTTTCCTTTAAATAGTTTTTTTTATTTTCAACATCGCATTTGCTTATAATTTCGTCTTCTTCCGCAGTTTTTGTTGACACTTCACGTTTCTTATCAACAAAAAATGATACACAATAAGCGTCTTCACCCTGAAAAAAACCTTTTATTAATCCTTCGATTTTAAATCCACATTTTCTATATGGTTCTAAAATTCTTATTCTGCAGTTTGATATTATTTTACCCAGCCCGTTTTCTGATGCAAAATCAATAATACCGATGATATTACTATCTGTAATATTATGATAATCTAATATTTTCAATCTCTCATTAGTATAATCAACAAATATTTTGCTCCCATTTATACTTGTATAATAATTTTCTTTACTACGTGACTCTAACACTTTCATGATATCTCTCCCTCTTTTTCAGACGTATATTTCCTTGGGGAACAAGACATACTCTTTCATCATTAAATAGTTTCTCAAGTCCACGGCTGTCTCTTTCTTTATACTTACTACAAATACCACAATTATTGCACTGTCTAGTTTTATCTTTTGGCTCTGTATAAGTACATATTACTCCTTCAAAATTTCTTAAGATAACCTTTTCAGATGACTGTGAAATAAGGTATTGTGGATTTACAGGGATTTTACCGCCTCCACCTGGAGCATCAACTACAAAGGTAGGTACTGCATAGCCTGAAGTATGTCCCCGCAGCATTTCTATAATTTCAATGCCTGTAGCTACAGGAGTTCTGAAATGCTCAATCCCCTCCGACAAATCACATTGATAAAGGTAATAGGGTCTGACTCTGTTTTTTACAAGCTCCTGCACAAGATTTTTTATTATATATGAGCAATCATTAACATTTTTTAACAATACTGATTGATTTCCCAATGGTATACCTACGTTTGCGAGCATGGCACATGCTCTTTTTGATTCTTCAGTCAATTCACTTGAATGATTAAAATGTGTATTAATCCATATAGGATGATATTTCTTGAGCATATCACATAGTTCCTGTGTTATTCTTTGCGGCATTACTACTGGTGTCCTTGTACCAATTCTAATAACTTCAACATGTTCAATCTCTCTCAGACTTTGGAGAATATATTCAAGAAGCCTATCCGATACACAAAGAGCATCACCGCCTGACAGAAGCACATCTCTGATTTCAGTTGTTTTCCGTATATAATCTATAGCTTTTTTTATGTTATTGAGCGAAAGCTCCTTATCTTCATTTCCTGCAAATCTTCTTCTTGTACAATGACGACAATACATTGAACACTGGTCAGTTATAAGCATCAGTACTCTGTCCGGATATCTATGCGTTAACCCCTTAACAGGAGAATCCTTCGACTCATGAAGGGGGTCTTTGCTATCACAGTTTAATATATTGGCTTCATTAATAGTTGGAACTGCCTGCTTTCTTATTGGACAATTTGAATCCTTCGGATCAATTAATGTAGCATAATATGGTGTTATCGCCATCCTAAGCTTTTCTAGACTTGCTTGTACTCCATCTCTCTCTTCTTTAGTTAAATTTATTACTTTTTCTAAATCTTCTACAGTAGTAATTCTATTAGAAAGCTGCCATCTCCAATCATTCCAGTCCTCTTGGGCGACATCCTTCCATAAGCTTATATCTTTATAATTTCTTTTCATTATTAGCTCCTTTCAAAACATGTGGTACCAGATTATAAAATCCTGCTTAAAAACGCCTGTGTACGCTCATTTTGAGGATTATTAAAAATTTCCTCAGGATTTCCCTCCTCTAAAATCTTACCATCATCCATGAAAATAACTCTGTCAGATACTTCTCTGGCAAAACTCATCTCATGGCTGACAATCACCATTGTCATACCGTCCTTTGCCAAATTCTTCATAACAGTTAACACCTCACCTACTAATTCAGGGTCTAAAGCTGATGTAGGTTCATCAAATAGTATCATTTTAGGTTCCATTGCCATGGTTCTTGCAATAGCAACCCTCTGCTTCTGTCCTCCTGAAAGCATAGCCGGATAAACATCCCGTTTGTCACTTAAGCCAACCTTCTCAAGCAGTTCTTCTGCCAGCAAAACCGCATCCTGTTTGTCCATGCCCTTTACCTGAATCGGTCCTTCAATAATATTATTCAAAACAGTTTTATGAGGAAAAAGATTAAAATGCTGAAAAACCATTCCTACATTTTGCCTCATGCGGTTCATCATTGCTTCTTTTCTTTCAATTAAACTACCATTAATGATAATATCTCCTCTTTGACTTTTTTCCAGAAAATTTATGCATCTGAGAAATGTGCTTTTACCTGAACCACTAGGTCCAATAATTACAATAACTTCCCCTTCTTTTACCGATAAATTAATTCCTTTAAGTACCTCCAGCTTACCAAATCTTTTGTGCAAATCACGTACTTCCAGCATTGTTTTAAATTGATTTTTATGACTCAAACTTCCTCACTCCTATCTGTCACTTACTGCCAGCTTTCGTTCAAGCTTATTTACAAAAAAGCTTAAAATTGACGTTATTATAAGATAGTAAATTCCTGCAATTAAAAAATACTCCATAAATCTAAATGTTGATGAGCCCAACTGCTGTGACTTCAATAACAATTCACGTACAGTTATAGCACTTGCCAATGATGAATCTTTTGTCGCAATAATTATCTGATTACCCAGTGGTGGTATTGCTCTTTTTAGTGCCTGAGGCAATACTATACGGTACATTGCTTTGAACTTACTCATTCCCAAAGACCTTGCAGCTTCAGTTTGTCCCTTATCAATAGATTTAATTGCACCTCTAAATATCTCTGCAATATATGCCCCATTATGAATTCCAAACGCTATTATTGCAGAAGGATATTCATCAAGCTTTATAAAGCTAGACAAACCAAAATACACAATGAATAGTTGCAAAAGTATTGGTGTTCCACGGATTATGTTGACATACAAAGTTGCAGGATAATACAATAGTTTAAACTTAGAAATTCTACACATTGCAACTAAAATACCTATAATTAGTCCCACTATAACTGCTGCAATAGTTATTTTTAATGTTTCAAATGCGGCAGGTAAAAATAGCGGAAATTTTTCTATAATAATACTCCAATCAAATTTCAAAAAAACCCCTCCTACTTCAAGTCTTCTGGACTATTTATCTCAGAATCAGTTCTAACAATTAGCTGAGCTCCAGAATAGTAGTACGGATCTGTGAAATCCACTACCTCTGCTCTTTCTTCAGTAATCGCCATACTGCCAAATATTCCGTCATACCTCCCGCTTCTCAAGCCTTCCAGTATACCACTCCAATCTGTTGTTATAGGCTCATAGCTAACCCCCAACCTCTTTGCTACTTCTTTTCCAATCTCTACGTCAAATCCAGTAAGCTCATCATCCTCGGTAAAATAGTTAAACGGTCTATAGCCTCCGCTCATTGCAAAGGATATTTTTCCTGCCTTTTTAACTCTTTCAAGACTGTCATCAGTTGCTGGCTGTTCATCTGGAAAGTTTACCTTATAATCAATTCCCTCAAGAATATCCATATCAAAGAATTTTTGACTGATAGTCTTATATGTACCATCTGAAATCATTTCTTTTAAAGCGGCATTTATTGCCTGCCTCAGTGAATCATCTTCCTTTCTGACAGCAACAGCAATTGTTTCTTTATAAATAAGATCTCCTGCAAGTTTTAGATTTGTGTACCCAGCTTCTTTTATTCCTATAGTTCCAACCATTCTGTCTGTAATTACCCCATCAATTCTTCCATTAGACAATTCCCATAGTGTCAAATTATCGTCCTTATAAAGCTTTACGTCGTTTACTTTTGCAAATCTTTTTGCTTCTGCTTCAAAAGTTGTTCCAGTAGTAACACCAATACTTATGCCTTCATTTCCGCAACCCACCAAACCAAAAATCATAAATATCATTAAAGCAACACCAACAAACCTCATTTTCTTGTTAAACATATTTTAACCCTCCATTTTTTATTTTCAGACATACGCCTAGTCCTTCTACTTACTAATTCTCTCACTCAACTTTCCCAACCAAATTTACCTACAAGAGCCTTGATAAATATTTCTATAAGGCTGTGCTACTAAAGGGATACAGTATCTGATTCAAAAGTATTCGTAGCAGCTAGTACTGAATTTTCAGCCTATATCACATTACATATTTTACTAACCTAGGGTTATTATCTTATTTCCCTACTTGTTGTCTAAAAACTCAGTAAATATTTATAATTCACACATTTCACTGCTTAAATCATCCTTATAAAAGTTCATAAAAAAGATACAGTTCCACTTTAATGAGAGCTAATTGAGTTATTACATATTAAGTAGTAATCCTTCCTCCCATATGTTTTATTATTATTTATCAGTGACCTAAATCACCGCTCGACCCATTAATTGAATTTAAGCTATATTTTAAAAAAGTAAAATTCTCTAAACCATTAACCAAATGTCAAAAACGATATCTACATGTATTTTTTTATCTTGATTAATAGAGAACTAAAATAATATACCTCAATGTATATGTACTTTTTTTCTATATTTGTATATTTTTTACACTTAAGTTATAATAAAACGCTATGGAGAAGTGTCCATAGCGTTTTTATAAATTAAATTTATGTGCTAATCAAAGATACAATAAATCATATCAATCACTTTCTCTTTCAACGCTTACGAGATTAGCTGACGGATTCGGGTCGAAAGATTCCCCTACTAAACAACAAGATTCACCCCTTAAATTGGTTCTCCCGTTCCATGTTGGATTAAGCGTAAATTCAAAGTATTCAATTTTTTATTGCTTTCTCAATATATTATATAGTTACAGGTACCTCCTTTTATAGAGACCCTCACCTAAAGCTAGGTTAATAATTATATCTTCCAATAAAAAAACTATTTACTATATTTTTTAAATAAATCATCTACAGCCTCACGAAGTAAAAATGCTTCTGTTTTCTCTGTTTCTTTTGCCAATTTTGAAAGTCTGTCTACTTGTGTCTTTGTAAAATAGCTGGATTTTAAAACCATACTTTCTGCTTCGGACAAACAAACCTTGTTTTTACCAAATTTTTTTGCCCTAAACATTGCACTGTCTGCAACTCTAAATAGTTCAATAGAATTCTTCGCATCTCTCGGATAACTTGCTATTCCACAGCTCACTGTAAAATATACATTTTCAGTTTTGTAAACATCAGACAAAGAAAAAGTATTATCTGAAAAATATCTACGGATTTCTTCCATCTCCATAAAGCTTCTTTCAGCACCTTTATTTACAAGCAGAATGTTAAATTCATCTCCATGTCTCATAATAAGATCACTGCCAGATAAATTTCTATTAAAGACTGACATCAGTTTCTTAATTACTTCATCACCGATAGCATAGCCATATATTTTGTTAATATTTTCAAAATTATCAATATCTGCTACGACAATACTGAAAGGACCATCACCACAAGAAACCAATTCTTGAACTTTTGACATGAATATTTCTTTTGTTACAACGCTGTCTTCCATATATAAAATTCCCCCTATACATCAGCATATCAAATTTATATATATATGTCAATATAATATGTTTTTTGAGTTTTCGTGTTTTTATCCAAATATAAGTAAAATCAAATAATTTTATCCACAAATTAGTAAAAATGGGCATAAAATTATGAATGATTTAGACCCATCTATTAAAACTTGTTACAATAATGAAGTAAATAAAGTGGTTGGAAAATCACCTGTAATACTTGTTGACGACAGTGATGTAATCAAACCTTATGGTTTTAATTTTGATTCTCTTGGTATGGTCAGAGACGACTCTAGCCCTAAAAAACTATGAAAAAGGTTATATAGTTACTGAAATGGTTGCGATTACAGAGAATAGGAGACAACCCATTAGTCTGTTTTCACATATCCATTCATCAACTGAAAAAGAATACCACTAGAAAATTAATATTGGGTAATTTTTAATATACTTCTTCAATCTGGATAATACCAAGAAAAAGCATATAAAATCCTGTTCGACGGAGAAGAATAAAAATTTATCTTGATAATTTTTATATAATCAAATATAATGAACATTGTTCATTATATAAATAATACCTCTGTAAAACAAAGATGTACCACAAGTGGTTTTTGTCAGTGAGGAAATCAACAATAAACATGATGCTTAAGCCCAATAAAGTAGAGCGTCGACACCAAAGTCTTTACTATATTTTGAGCCTAAGTTGGGAGTGGAGGTTAGTATGCCAAAAAACCTAAACAACGTAAAGGAAGATATTTTATTAGTTACTCGTCAATTACTTAAAGAAACAGGTTATTCGAACTTAAGTATTAGAAATATTGCTGCGAAATGCGGTGTTGCATCAGGTACTGTTTATAATTACTACAAATCAAAAAACGAAATTATTGCCGAAATACTTAATAACGAATGGAGTCTGATGCTACGCAGGATTGATCAACAAACAAAATCAGCTCTTAAGGCAATTGATAAGCTTGAGATTATGTTTAATGAAATCAACTATTTTATGACCAATGTTCATGGATTTTGTTTTGATACTTATCCTATTGGTAGCGATACCAATATGAGCGTATGTACAATAAAAGAAAAAAAGCAGCTTCTAAGAAATCAGCTTTCAGAAAAAATATATTCTTTTATTGACGTAAAACAAACAGATATTAATACAATAAAGAACATTTGCCATACTATTTCAGTTGTCTTAATAGCATATTCTAATGACAATATTGATTTTCGTATATTAAAGCCTTCACTTTCCGCTTTAATATACGAAATAGAAAAGTTGAGTAATTTATAGAAGTGGGGGACATTTTCTTGCCTCGTTATAAGTACGGCAATAAGAAAACTTATAGGTTTTTTAAAAATATATTTTGGGGAGGTGTCAAATCCACACATGTAGTTTGACGTATTTTTGTCAAATACAGATATGGATATTTTTATGGAAGAAAATATTAAAAACAAAAAATCTGGTTTAGGCATGATAATGTTTTTATACATGCTTGGAATTTTTATGGGTGCTATTGATACAGGTATCGTAACACCCGCAAGAACAGTTATACAGTCTGGTCTAGGTGTTAATGACAAACTTGGCATATGGATGATTACTATTTTTACATTAGCGTATGCTGCATCTATTCCTATTTCTGGTAAAATTGCTGATAGAATTGGAAGAAAGCATGTTTATATCGTTTGTATTACTTTGTTTGGTGCAGGCTCTTTAATATGCGGTCTTTCTTCAAGCTTTAGTAGTTTCCCTATGTTGTTAACTGGTCGTGTTATTCAGGCCATCGGTGGCGGTGGAATTATGCCAATCGCTAATGCCGAGTTTGGAACTTCATTTCCAGAGGAAAAGCGTGGTATGGCTCTCGGACTTCTAGGTGGCGTTTATGGTTTAGCTAATATAATGGGTTCTTCTCTAGGTAGTGCTATTCTTGATATCTTTGGTATAGAAAACTGGCAATTTTTATTTTATATTAATCTTCCAATTAGTGTAGTAATTATTGTTTTTGGAATTAAATTTTTGCCTGTTAATAAATCTACAGATAAACTAAAGAAGATTGATATTTGGGGTACATTTGTTATTCTAATTATGATTCTTTCAGTAATGTATGGCTTGAAGAACATAGATTTCTTTAATTTTAGCGAATCATTTTCGAGTACATCTGTATATCCTTTTTTAATTTTATTTGTATTGCTTTTACCTGTTTTTATATTTATTGAAAAAAGAGCAGTTGACCCAATACTAAATCTTTCCTACTTTACAACACCAAAGATACTAATTACTTTGATTGTAGGCTTTCTTGTCGGAGTATGTATGATGGGAATGATATTTGTTCCTCAATTTTCAGAAAATTCTTTAAGAATTGCTACTGGTAAAGGCGGATATTTTGTTACTATACTCGGAGTGTTTACAGCCATAGGAGCTCCAATGAGCGGCAAACTTGTAGATAAACATGGTGCAAAGATTGTTTTATTAGGGGGCTTTTCTGTATCCTTAATAGGCTCTGTTTTCCTTGCTTTTGTTGCTGTTCCGATGAGTAACTTGTTGACTGTTATTGTCAGTCTTGCATTGATTGGTACTGGTTTAGGCTTTGTTATGGGCTCACCGCTGAATTATATGATGCTTGGTAACACTAAAAAAGAGGAAGCCAACTCTGCACTTGCAACTCTTTCTCTTGTTAGATCAATAGGAACAGTTATCGCTCCATCAATTATGATTGGTTTCCTTGCTCAGGCTGGACTTGTTGCTCAGGATAACCTAATGAACATGCTTCCTAAGCCGACAGCACCAGAAATAAAACAGGCTGTAGAGCTTAATGAGACAGTTAATAAAATGAAAAGCGACCCTAATACGGGAAAAATGCTAGAAGGCGTTGATATTCCAGACCTAAGTAAAATGGGTGATATGAATTTTGATATGAGTAGCAGTGGTTCTCTTCCTGACGAGTTAGTGAAATCAATGCAATCTGCCGATGTAACAAATATTGTTGATAAGTCAAAAGAAATTGCAACATACATGATGGATAAAACTCTCCCTACTGCTATGAGTAAAGCTCAAGAAGGCGTTCAGAAGGGTATAGATGCAATGAGTCCTGGTATTAGTGGTATAGATACTGGAATCTCTCAACTGAAAGAAGGTATTTCAGGCATGGACACAGGTATAACTGAAATGTCTAAGCCAATAAACGGTTTAACTCAAGCTCTTGATGGTATGAAAAAAGGAATTAGCCAGCAAGAAGCACTTATTAAGCAATTTACAAATGTATACAATCAGCTAACATCAAAAACTGCAAAAGTGCCTAGCGGTGCAACTATGCCAAGCGGTTCTACCATGCCAAGCGGTACTACCATGCCAAGCGGTACTGGGATGCCTAGCAGTGCTACCATGCCAAGTGGTGCTGGGATGCCAAATTCAACAGATATGCAAAAATATATGAAGGATCCAAACCTTCTAAAAACTGAAATAAACAAATTAACTGCTGCTAAGAATACTCTTAAAGCAGAGTATAACAAAACATTAGCCCAAAAAGAGGCTCTTGAAATGCAGATTGAGACTACTAAGCAAAAGCAGCAAGCAATGAAAAATAGCATATCCTCAATGGAACAGCAAAAAGTTAGTTTTAATGAAACTCTTACTAAGATGAAAGATTTAAAAGACAAGTATATACCTCAATCTTTTGAGCAATCTAAAACAGATTATTTTAAAGCTATAGAGGATATGAAACCTCAAATAGAGGATTCTTTCCAATCCACTTTGGGAAATGGTTTTAAACAAATGTATATTACAGTATCAATATTTAGTATTATTTCTATTTTGTTTTTAGTATTTTACCGTGACCCAAAAAAGAGTTTAGAGTAAAGTCAACTACTATCTGCTATCTAGCTCGAAAAAGCATCGTGTTCGTACAAAGTTTTTTCGAGCTAGTTTAAGTGGCTGTTGCAAAACAAGAAAACTATATATCTACGAGTTAACTGCTTAAATAGTGCTCTCGTACAGTATATATCTATGGATTGTCCCAAATTTGATGCTGAAATATTTGCTGCTCTTAAAAACAAGCACTTCCGCCAACCTATAACACAAGTCATCCAGTCTCGGGGTTATACTCACAGCTAAGTCCTGTCGCCGTGTCTGCTACAAAAATTTGTTCTTCACCTACTATTTCTAGCATCTATTTCTAATCTAGCTTCTCCATTGATATTTACCATACTCGCATACTATTTAAGCAATAAGTCATCGGTATACAGAAATTGTTGTTTTGCAACAGCCCCTTATTTTATTACACTAATTTTTATTTGTAAATTTGAATAAAACTTCGAAATTTGAGGTATTGAGCAAAACCAATCATTACTAATTTCTGATAATTATTTTGGCAATAAACCATTGATAATTCTCACGTACCGATAGACTTTTTATATATAAAAGCTGTAACACTAATAGTTTATTATTTCATATACTTTAAATATTTTCTTGACATAATACCATTTCCTTTCTCAAATAATATGAGTTGAGGTTACAAGTGTGAAATGTATTAAAAATACTAAATTGGAGGTGTCAAATCCATTGAATTAATTTCATGCCATTTTGTGTGGAATTTAGGAAATGGATATAATTATGAAAAAGAAAATATTATTAGTGCTGATTATTCTTAGTTTGTGCATGGTAGAGGTTGCTGCTCAGACAACCTATACTGTAAAAGCTGGTGATAGCATATGGAAAATTGCCGTAAAGTACGAAACAGGTGTTAGTGAGATTTTAGCCAAGAATCCTCAAGTTAAAAATCCCAGTTTAATTTATCCTGGTCAAAAGCTTACAATTCCAGATCAAAGCAGTGTTAAAGCTCTAGAAGCTGAAGTAGTCAGATTGGTTAATATTGAAAGGTCTAAGAAAGGTCTGCAAGCTTTAAAAGCGGATTGGGAAATTTCAAGGGTAGCTAGGTATAAATCCCAAGATATGATTAATAAGAATTACTTTTCCCATACCTCTCCAACATACGGTTCGCCATTTAAAATGCTTGAGACTTTTGGAATCAGATTTTCTTCAGCTGGTGAAAATATTGCCTATGGTCAGCAAACTCCAGCCGCAGTTATGAAGAGCTGGATGAACTCATCAGGCCACAGAGCAAATATCTTGAGTCCCTCTTACACCCATATTGGTGTTGGACTTGCTAAAAAAAGCAATGGAGTATATTACTGGACACAAATGTTTACAAAACCTTTGAAGTAAACAAATAACCTAACTCAATAAAATAGTAGCTAATGTCTATATAAAAGTAGATGTTGGTTACTATTTTTTTATTTTCATAAATTTTTCAACTTACCTTTACTGTCTCAACCTATAATACTAAAATGCATTAAGTTGCACCAAGTATGTTTTATAGTTGATATATTCGCTGAATTTATTAACACATTTTTCTATTGGTTGACATAATATGTTGGTGTATGTTATTATTCTACTATACTTTCTAGGGCTAATACCTTTTTTCACAAAACCAGATAATCTACTTATTCATACTCCTATACTAATTCAAGCAACTATTTCGGCAACAAACCATTGATAAATCTCCTGCACCCATAGATTTTCTAGGGGTGAAAGTTGAGTTATTTTATTATTATTCACTCAACTTTTGTAGTTCAAAATTTTAGGTGTTTATTTTAAAATCAAGTCTCGCAATTTTTAGACGTGTAACTAAATGATATATAGACATGAACCATTAGAAATCACTTGCTAGTGTTTGTCTAAGATGAGAGATATTTTAGGTAAAAAAAGACCATTTTATGCTTTTCAAATGTTTTATGTAAACTTATTATTTCTGTTTAGCAAGGAGGTTTTCTATGATTAAAAATAATATTCTTCGCATAACTACAGCTACTGTGCTATTGTTAGCAATAACTATATTATCAATGCCTGTAAATGTTTTTGCAGCAGCATGGGACCCATATTCACAATATATACCTAGCTCTACTCCTATTACAAAAAGTCATCTTCGTGCTGTATGGATTAGTACAGTTATAAACTTAGATTGGCCTTCTGCACAAACTAAGGCTATTGTTAATGATTCACAGCGAATTCAAAAGACTAAAGAAGAACTCATTAAACTTTTAGATAAAGCTGTTGATAATAATATGAATGCTGTTTTTTTACAGGTTCGCTCAGCCAGCGATGCCATTTATAACTCAAAGCTTGTGCCTTGGTCAAGCTATTTGACAGGTACTCTTGGCAAAAACCCTGGCTTTGATCCGCTTCAATTTGCAATAGATGAAGCACACAAAAGGAATCTTGAATTACATGCATGGTTTAATCCATATCGTGTTTCAATGAATACCAGTGCCAGCACCATTGCTTCTCTAAACGTAGCTAAAAGCGTTTATAAAGAGCATCCTGAATGGATTAAAGTTGCAAACAACAGATTTGTCGTAGACCCCGGTATTCCCGAAGCAAGAAAATGGGTAGAGGATTGTGTCATGGAGGTTGTAAATAATTATGACATTGATGGTGTTCACTTTGACGATTACTTTTATTATGAAGCTGTAACAAACGAAATGGGCGATTATGCAACATATCAAAAATATAATAATGGGCAATTCTCTAACAAGGCTGATTGGAGAAGAAATAACACCTATCTCTTGATTAAAGAACTGTCAGCAAAAATTTCTTCTGCAAAGAGCTGGGTAAAATTTGGTGTCAGCCCTTCAGCTATATGGAGAAATAAGAAAGATGACTCTGCAGGTTCAAATACAACCTCCTCATATACAAACTATGATAAATGCTATGCAGATACAAAGAAGTGGGTTGACGAGGAACTAATTGACTATATAAATCCACAGATATATTTCACTTATGCAAACCCTGCAGCACCCTATGGTGAGCTTGTTACTTGGTGGGCAAACCTAGTTAAAGGCAAAAATGTACATCTCTATATAGGTCAGGCATTATATAGGATAAATGAAGTAAGTGCTAATGATAAAGACTTTTCTGTAAATAATGGTGTTCCTGAGCTAACTCGGCAGCTAAAACAGAATACGACAATGCCCCAAGTAAACGGCAGTATTATGTTTAGAGTAAATTATTTATTCACCAGCGGTACTCAACCCTTTGTAACTGTACTAAAAAATGATTTATGGGCTACTAAAACATTGGTACCCGTAATGCCGTGGAAGGGCGGAAAAGCTCCTGCTGCTCCTACAAACGGCTCAATCAGTACTGTCTCAAACGGTACAAAAATAACCTGGAAGGATAATGACAGCACTACTTCCTACTATGCTGTATATAGATTTTTAAATAGTGAGTCAATAAATATAAAATCAGACAGCAGTGCAAAGCATTTGCTTTCAACAGTAAGAAAAACTACCAATGTCACTCAGGAATTTATAGATAATTCGAGAAGCTCTCTTAATGGTGCAGTTTACGTTGTTACTGCCTTAGACAGACTTCACAATGAAAGTAGTCTACTAAAAATAGGCTATTCCTCAAAGTACTTCAAAGACGTTGGGCAAAATGTATCTTGGGCAATTGACCATATAGACAAACTTTATGACAATAACATTGTTTCAGGTGTGGGCAACGGGTATTATCTGCCTAATAATAACAGCATACGTGGAGACTTTATCCTGATGCTTATGAAAACTTTAAATTTAAAAGCTGAATTCAGTGACAATTTTTCTGATGTTCCAGAAAACTCATATTACTACAATGCCGTAGGAGCTGCAAAAGCACTTGGAATTACCAGCGGTACAGGCAATAATAAATTTGAACCCAAAAGCAATTTAACAAGACAGGACATGATGGTTCAGGTCTATAAAGCAATGAAAATAGCAGAAATTCCGCTTATTGAAGCAGATGTTTCGGAATTAAGCAAATTTACCGACAGCTCTCAGATAAGTAATTATGCAAAAGAAGCTATAGCTACACTAGTTAAAAACGGATACATCAGCGGTTCTGGAAACAAGATAAACCCAAAGGGCTTAACAACAAGAGCTGAAATAGCAGCTGTGCTGTCAAAGTTAATATAAAACACCACTGCTTTGCAGTTTAATATTGTTTGCTGAACGGCATAAAACCAAGACTATGTATTTCTAACCTTGGTTTTATTCTTTATACTTTCCAAAGTAATTGCTCATAACCCTAGATGATATTTTTGCTGCGGCAACACCACCATAGCCGCCTTCCTCAACAATAACTGCTATTGCAATTTCAGGTTTTTTGTATGGTGCAAAGCCTATAAACCAGCTATGAGGGGTTTTGCTTTCTATGTTCTGAGCTGTACCGGTTTTCCCACAAACCTGGATTCCTCTCACTTGTGCTCTAGTACCAGTTCCTTTTGAAACTACATCCCTCATGTAGCTTTTAATTTCATCAGCATATTGGGGTTTGGTAGTTTCTCCAATGGAGGACATATTTAAGCCCTGAATCATATTTCCGCTATAATCTGTAACCTTGTTTATAAGTGTTGGTCTCATCATAACTCCATCATTCGCTATAGTCTGAGCTACCAAAGCCATCTGAATAGGTGTCGCCAACACTTCTGCCTGCCCAAATCCACTTTGAGCTAAATTTCCCTTTTCATTGGATTTATACTTAGGAAATCTGCTGTTATCTATAATTATCCCTTCTGCAGGAATGTCTTTATTAAATCTAAACTTCTCAGCTGTTTTTATCAGCTTACCTTCAAGTCTAATACCCAAATCTGCAAAAAATAAATTGCTAGACTTTATCATTGCCTGTCCTAAGTTAATTTTACCCATAGCTTTTCCTTTATCATTGCTAAGAGTATATCCTCCGCCTAAATCCAGCTTACCAGTATCGTTATAAGATTCTTTTATAACTCCAGCTATATTTTCAAGTGCACTAATTCCAGTAACAACCTTAAAGGTAGAGCCAGGTGCATAAAGCCCAGAAACTGCTCTATTCAAAAGCGGTCTATGCTCATTTTCATTTAATGACTCCCAAATATCACTTAGGTTGTTCGGGTTATAGGACGGTTTTGAAACCATTGCTAATATTTCTCCTGTTTCAACCTTTAGTACAACTACAGAGCCTCTAAAATCTCCCAAAGCACTATAAGCCGTCTTTTGTAAATCATAGTCTAGTGTGGTATATACGTCATTACCCTTTTTGTCTACTTTCTTAAATCCATTACCTGCCCATGCTAGAAATGAAGTAGAAATATTACTGGACAAATGACTATCATACAAATTTTCCAAGCCGGTTATTCCATATCGTTCATCATAGTACCCCAAGATATGTGCTGTAGCAGCACCACCCTGATATATGCGTTTATATCCATTTCCTACTTTTTTACTTAATGATAATTCTTTACCTGTCCTATCATGTATAGTTCCTCTGACAACCTTATTTCTAACATCCCACATTCTTCTGTTATCAGGTCTTGCTACAATATTTGGACCTTTAATCAATGTGAAATATGATAGATAGCCCATCAAAACAATGAATACTATTAGAAAAACTACCATGACCCGCTTTATATTAGTGGTTAAATTATTCATATTAGTTATATATACCCACCTCGACTTTTTTATTAATATTGCCGTCACATTTTATGAACCATGGATGATCTTTCTTCGCACAGTGAAGAACATCAAAATATTATTGCCCTTCAATTTCATCACCTTCTGAAACCTTTTGTATTATACCCAGTGCTAGAAAACTAATTACTAAAGAAGTTCCACCATGGCTCACAAAAGGGAGAGTTATACCCGTCAAAGGAATAAAACCTGTCACTCCACCTACAATTACCAAGGTTTGAGTAGCAATCATTACACTCAATCCTGAAGTTAAGAGTTTTGTGAAATTATTTTCAGCATGAATTGCACTTCTGATAGATCGATAAAATAGTAAAAAGTGCAATATCAAAATAGCAAACCCCATTAATAGACCCATTTCCTCACAAATAACAGAGAAAATAAAATCAGATTCATTTACAGCTACATATTCAGGGTTTCCCCTTCCAAGCCCTCTCCCGAAAAAACCTCCCATAGCTATAGCATACATAGACTGAACTACTTGATAGCTTTCATTATAGACATATGACCAGGGATTCCACCAAATCATAATTCTCCTTCGGATATGACTAAACATAGCATAGCTAGCTCCCCCTCCTACCGAGAACAAACCTAAAGAAATCAGTACATACTGCATTTTTGATGTGGCAAGGTATACCATTGTAACTGCAATAGCAAATATTATCAGTGCTGTTCCAAGATCCTTTTGGATAACCATGAAGCCTAAAGCAATTCCTATTACCGCACATGGTTCAATAAGTTGCTTTCTTGAGCAAATATCAGAAAGGGCTGAAGCTACATAGAGTATCAGAAATATTTTACCAAACTCAGAGGGCTGGAATCCAATTGGACCAATTTTCACCCAGTTTTTTGCACCTAATATTTCTACTCCAAAAAAAGTGGCCATTGACATAAATATTATGGTTGCCGCTAAAAAGAGATATCTATATTTAGAAAACTTAATTATTCCTTTTTTTAGATATAGAACTATAAACAAAAAAAGCAAAATTCCTAATACAAGCCATACTAACTGTTTTGTAGCTATAGTTTTATTTAATCTAAACAGCATTATAAGACCTATTGAGCATAAAGATATAGCTAATAAAAATATAAGCCTATCTCCCATTGGATAATATTTTCTTAGTACCCAGGTAGTCAGACATATTATCACAAACAATACTGTGAAGAAAACCCCAGCCAATGCATCTATTGGACTCTTTAAAAGAGCAAGATTCAAAAAGCCAAGAAAAACAAATAAATATATAAATAACTGAAGAGCTCTTATACTTTTTATCATTATAAACCATCACTCCTGCTTCAAAAAGACTACAATATTGCTTTAATATAAATATTCATTACTAGGGTCTGCACCTTTAACAATTCTTTTATATATATAACTCAACTTTACAACATAAAAAACCTATTAATTCTATCTACTCATCATCTAGAACCACAAGAACAGTCTGAGAAATCCTTATTTCATCATCAGGCTGTAAGTTTTTTTTATCTACTCTAACTCCATTTATAAAAGTGCCATTTGTAGATTTTAAGTCTTCAAGCATATATCTACCATCTTCAAAATATATTTGAGCGTGATAGCCTGATACCGATTGTGATGGAAGAACCATTTGATTTGACTCGTTCCTGCCTATTGAGATTTTGCTTCCTATTGGTATGCTATCACCAGCAATAAAGCTGCCCCCATCGCCTGAATACTCAAGTCTAAGTTTCCAGCCTAGATTTTTCCCACCCTTTATCCCACTTCTTTTTACATCCTTGGACATGATTTTCAAGGCCTGTAGTATTATAATAAATATAACTATTACCAGTAGTACTTTAAACACTACTGATAGAAAGCTCATATCTAAAATGTTAATTTTCATAGTTCACCCACATTTTTCTACGTTTTGGATTAATTAACTCAACTTTATATAGATAAGTTATATACTTTCTATTCTTATTTGGGAAAGTTGATTATTAATGTTCAATATCTCAACCCTATTATATACAAATACTCTGTATTTTACAAATATGCCACTTATCATTTGTACTTTTATCAAAAATTTCATAAAAAACACTAAACAAAACTCACTCATTAGAAGTATAATAATACTGTATTCAAAGTATAGATTTTTATTAATAACATAAGATTTAATGCCGATTAATGTAAAAAGGGGGATAGAATCCATGTCAATCTACTAATTGGAGTTTTTTATAAACTGGGACATGGGTATGTTTATGCAGAATTTTATTATTATTGCATTGTTTATCTTAAATATATTGGGGTTAATATTAGTATCCTTAGACAAGTACAAGGCAAAAAACAGGTTATGGAGAATACCCGAAAGATCTTTCTTCATATTGTCTATACTAGGTGGTGGTATCGGTGTATACATTGGACTCTTTTTATTTAATCATAAAACACGTCACTGGTACTTTATGGTTGTAATTCCACTAATTATACTAGCTCAGATTGTTTTTATATATTATTTAGCAAATAAATAAAGGTTACTGTTTGCGTTTGTAGCCTTTATTATAACGCCTAGCTTCAAAATGAACTTATTCAAACTTATCAATAACAGCTACATTCAGAATATTTGATTTTCTAAGCTTACAGTCAAATCTATATTCTTGTTTGTAATAAAGACGAACTTTTTTGAATACCCTTTATTAACAGTGTAAAATGGGGTTATTTAAATGAGTTTTGATAGATTTTATAAAAATTCGGCTATACTGACATTATCAAACTTTATAACAGGCTTTATCGGCTTTGCATTTTCAATTGTACTTTCAAAAAAATTAGGAGCTGAAGGTCTTGGACTGTACGGTCTTATCATGCCGGTATATTCCCTTCTTGTGTGTTTGACAGCAGATGGTCTGATAACGGCAGTTTCAAAAGTCTGTACGGTATATAATAGTAAAAAAGATTATCGAAATCTACATAGAACTATAAAAACTATAATCTGCTTTATGGGCATGTGGAGTATTGCTGTTGCAGTACTTGTTTTTGTTAATGCGTCCAATATAAGTAATTTTTTCATAAGAGATGTTAGAGCCGCAAATGCCATAAAAATAATATGCCCCGCACTGATATTTATTCCTTTTTCAGCAATACTTAAAGGATTCTTTTATGGCTTTGAAAAATTCACAATTCCAGCCAGTATTGATATTTTAGAAAAAGGCATTAGAATAACAATACTTTTAACCACAATATATTTATTAACACTTAATAACGTAAAAGGTGCGGTAACAGCTGCCTATTTTGCATTGGCAGTTGGAGAAGCTATTAGTCTTTTGATGCTGCTAACAGCTTATAAAGTATTCTTCAAAAAACTTGTACCTGTAAAAGCAAAAGTCAAAAACCCACTGCAACTATTAATTGATATTTTAATAATATCGACTCCACTATGCCTAAACGGCTTTCTGTCTTCAATACTAAATACAGCCTCGACATTAATATTGCCAAGGAGATTAATTAGCACTGGAATGAGTTATGACAATGCATTAGAGCTGATTGGAAAATTCCTTGGTATGTCTCTCACAACAGTAAGTCTTCCATTTATAATAGTTGGTTCAATGATGACGGTACTAATTCCTGATATGTCACTTAGTATTAGCAAAAAGGATTTGTGGAGCACTGAAAGGAGAATATCTCAAGTTCTGAAAATTTCTTTTCTTGTAGGATTAGGAACATTAATAGTTTCTCTGTGTATTCCACAAAAACTGGGTATGCTTTTTTATTCAAGAGATGATCTGGGTATTATGATTAAAGTAGCTGGTATATGTAGCTTTATGAGTTATGCCGCTTGTGCATCCTATGGAATATTAAATGCTTTAGGTAAGCAAAATGTAAATCTTCGAAATTCTCTCATAGTTTCTGTAGAAGGATTAGTGCTGGTATTTATCCTCACGGGTATTCCGGCTTTAAATATATATGGTTATGGTGTTTCAATTATTTTAACTTCAATAACTGGTTTTTTAATTAATCTCTACGAAATTAGAAAGGTCTGCGAAATTCACTTCTCACTAAAAAATTCTTTAGTATTTGTTATAATCGGACTAATAGGATATATGACCATAAAGCTTGCTAGTACACTTATTCCTGATAGCTTTATTGTATTTGACGTTTTTATTTCTACTATAATCTGCTTTATAGCTATATTTTACCTATCAAAAATTTATAATCAAATAAGCATTAACTAGTTCTATATGCTATAATGTTTTTAAGTGTTCTGGCTCTATTATTGTTATAACGCCTAGATTCAAAATGAAATTTTTCGATATTTATACACCGTCAAAAACCACTTGTGGTTTTTGTGGCTCGAAAATGCACCTTGTTCGTACAAACTTTATTTTCGAGCTATTACATCAGGGGCGTTTCATCGAGGCGGAAGGTATTCTCACCGCCTGAAAACCAAAGCGGTACCCACCACTTATAGAAGTGGGGGACATTTTCTTGCCTCGTTATATTTTAGTTCAATGCATGGAGCCTCTTCATATACAGCACACAGCATATTAAGTTGATTTATGTACTATAAAACACGGAGGATAAAATGTATAAGTATGTAGTATTCGATGTAGATGGAACTATGATAGATACAGAAGCAGCTGTTATGTATGCCTATCAGCAAGTAATATTTAATAAGTATGGCAGGTATTTTACTGAAGAAGAATTGTTAAAGGGTTATGGTGTTCCAACTCCTAAAACCTTAGCTAATTATGGCTTTACAGATATAGATACTTCTATGAAGGATTATTACAAGCACCTCATTGAAGGATTCAAACGCTGTTCAGTCTTTGATGGAATTATTGAAGTCATAAGTAAGCTAAAGACTAAAAATATTCCCATTGGTATTGTCACTTCAAGGTGCAAGTATGAAATTGACATTGATAGCAGCTTGCAGAGTTTAATTGGTAATTTTGATTCCATTGTATGTTCAGATGATACATCTAATCACAAGCCAAATCCTGACCCTCTAATAAAGGCAATGGAAAAAATGAATGCAATATCGTCTGAAACAATCTATATTGGTGATACAATCTTTGATTCCATGTGTGCCAAAAGTGCTGGAGTTAAGTTTGCACTAGCTGTTTGGGGAACCAACAATGCTAATAATATCAGTGCAGATTATTATTTGCAAAACCCTGCTCAATTACTTGAGCTAATATAAAAGCTTTTTTGTCTTCAGGTGGAGTTTATCCTCCATCTGAAAATTGGCTGATGGGCTGTTTCAAAAGCCTCCAATAGAGCTACTTTTATACCTAGCTACATGTTTTTAACACTCCATATTCTTTCCCTACTACCCTTTTTATTCTGATACATCTTCATATCAATATCATGAATAAATTGCTCTATACTTATATTTCTATCCTTATACATTCCACTTGCATAACTATATCTTATATGATACGGTTTATCACTCTTAATATTGAAGTTATCAATCATTCTTGACATTTTCCTAATCATTTCATTAACTTCTATTAACGAAACATTATTTATTAATACCAAGAACTCATCCCCTCCCATTCGAATTACAACACCATGATCTGAATAGGCTATCTGCAGTATTCTTACAAAGGACTTAAGAGCATAATCTCCTTCTGAATGTCCATAGCTGTCATTGATACTTTTAAAGTAGTCTAAATCTATCATAACAATAGCTAAATTACCAATAGGTTTCTTTTTATATGCATCAATGCACTTTTTCAAAACAACTCTATTTCTAGCACCAGTAAGAGAATCTCTATAAAGCACTCTTTGTTGAATAATAACAAACATAAAAATCAATATAATTGAATTGCTACACCATATAAAACTAGTCGCATTTGCAATAACCTGTATTAATATAAGTGCAGTAGCAATTATGGCAGTAGTTAGTATAGACACAAACTCAAATTTAATTATCATTTTTTTGTTTTTAAATGTAATAAATACACAATAAGCTGTAAAAATAAAGCTTAGTAAAAGAGGCACTGTATACTCTGTTATTTTAACATTAGAAAATGTTTTTAAGTTAAATGGTAAGAAAACAGCTGATATAGCATTGACCATTAGAAGAAATCTTATAATATGTTTTGTATAATTTTCTATTTTAAGTGGTTTAGGATAATAATTGCATACTAATTTTAAGAAGGTATACGACAAATACGGAGCAACTGAAACAATAATCACTTTAGTAATCATAGATAACACTATTATTGGTGAACTATAGTTCCCAATAAAAAATGCAGCTATCACTTCTAGTATTATAAGTAATGTGTTTAATGTAAGTGACACTAAATATAGCTTGTTAATTTTTAGTTTTTTATCAAATACATTGTAGGAATATATCATAAAAAACAATAATACAGCTATTGAAACAATATTCATCTGCTGATGAATTAATACTTGCATAAGCACTACTCCTTACTAAAACACATTTTACTAGAGTCAATTTCTTTCGGCAGAAGATGAGGATAATATATCGTTCCGATTGTTTTCATTGATGCTAACCTTATAGAAGTCAAAAAACTAACTTGTATCGAGCGAAGGCTTGAAATTAAAATTGACTTTCATACTATACCATTTTATAACAAGTATTGTAATATTTCAATTATATTAATAATATATTTTTGGAGTCAACCTTACTTTTACTATTTCAAAATTCTTTTCAAAATCTCGTTACTTCTCAAAAGCCCTTTAGCCTTTACTCTGTTTTCTTCAACATGCAGATAAGTGTATCTATTAGGCTTTATCGTTGGTGCTAAGTCAATTGCTTTTTCAAAATCATCAGCCTTTAACTGCAAAGTTTCTACATAGCTAAGAAATCCTGTATCACTTAAAAATTTCTCAATTCTCTCATATCTGTGCTGCTGTACTAAGCTAATGATATAGGTTGCAATACCCACCTGAATACCATGTAGCTGTGGTTTTTCAAGTATTTTATCAAGTGCATGAGATATGAGATGTTCACTACCGCTTGCAGGAGCACTGTTGTTTGCAATTTGCATAGCAATTCCACTCATTGTTAAAGAATCTACCATTTCCTTAAGAAAAAATTCTTCTGTTACTTGGGTATATGGCATTCTTACAATACTATTTACAGATTTTTTGGCTAACATTGCTGCAAAATCATTTACTCTTGCTGCCCTGTTATTCTCCTCATAATACCAATCAAATACTGCTGTTATTTTTGAAACAATGTCCCCTAGACCTGAATATATAAACTTCATAGGTGCATTTTTAATTACTGCTATATCAACTATTATTCCAAATGGCATAACTGCATGAACCGATGTCCTTCTTCCATTTATAATCAATGAACAGCCAGAGCTGGAAAATCCATCGTTAGAGGTTGATGTTGGAATGCTTATAAATGGAAGATTTCTCAAAAACGCTATATATTTTGCTGCATCAAGTACCTTGCCACCACCAACGCCTATTATTGCATCTGCTATAGATGGAATTGAAAATGCCATTGGCATAAGATTCTCTATTCTAATATCATCATAATCAAAGATTTCAAGAAGATCTAATTGAGGATTTGAGTTTATTGATTGAAGTATCTTTTCTCCAAATAGCTCCCTTATTCCATCACCAAATAAAACTACTACCTTTTTAATGCCAGCTCTGAAAATATATGAACCGACATTTTCCAGTATATTACTATTAACTTCCATAATTGTTGGAATTTCAATTGTATGAACTGATGTACTCATATTAGCCTCCTACGCCCAATTGGGGTAAAAAATATAGTTAGCACTAAAGGTTTCACTGAAGTAACTCAACTTTCCCTATTTCAGCCAGCCCTGCTTAAGCATATATTCTTCCACTTCAACAAACTTGTTAAAGGGTACATAAGGTATATCTCTTTCACTTAACAGTTCTTTCAAATCATTTCTTGCAAAAGCACAGTCTGCAGCTTTTGCAGCCCCTACATCGGGCTCGCTGTCACCAGAAAAATATACCTTTAAATATTTTTGCTTTAGTGTTTGTATTACCTTTGCCTTGTCGATACCCCATTTCTCTGAATAAAACTCACTTTTTGAGTCTGGTAGTATATGAATCCCTCTGTCTTTATATACTCCCTCCATTGAAATTACAGTAACACTATTTATATTATTATGTGACAGCAGCTTTTTGATATAATATGAAGTTCCTGCACTTAAAATATAAAAATCTCCACCACAGTTTTCAACTCTTTTTATGAAATCAATTGCATATGAATCCAAAGGAAGGTTAAGTATGTCCTCTAAAACCTCATCTTCACTTCTGTCCATTGAATTAAATATCTTATTTAGAAAGTCTACATTTATTTTTTTAGTTTTTCTCCACTCATTATAGTAATCCCACGCCCAATCCTTCAAGTATTTATCCATTACAATATGATAAAAATCACGGTCTGTAAGAGTACCATCAAAATCTGATACAAAAGCAAATTTTTTCATATTTTCCACCTTCCATATGTTTTTTAATGTATTTACTCAACTTTCTCAGACTTATTTTGCAGGCTGAACCATTATCATATGAAACATATATATTCTTTCCTTATACTTTCATACTTTTCTTTTTACAAATACAGGTTCAAAAAAATTTATCAATGTCCAGTTTCAACTTTTAGTTTGAGAAAGTTGAGTATACTATCTTCAAGAAGTTTATTTTGTATTACTTTGAATAGGTTTATTCTGTTTTATCTTCCTCTGATGTGTTTTATTTTGAACTAGTTTACTCTGAGCTACATTACTCTGTTGTGGCTTATTCTGCAACTTATTATCCTGTATTTTTTTGTTCCCTGGCTTTTTATTTTGCATCATTTTTCTTTGTGGTATAGTATTCTGATGTTTTCGTTTATCAATAGTTTTTATTTTAGCATTAGTAGGCTCTTCATTCACAATTGAGAATTTATGATTTTCAATAACAGGAATTTTTTTACAAATCAACTTTTCAATACTCTTTAGATACTTAGTTTCCTCTTCATCACAGAAGGATATTGATACACCATTAAGACCAGCTCTACCAGTACGACCAATTCTATGAACATAAGTTTCTGGTGAATCTGGCAAGTCAAAATTAAACACATGAGAAAGCTTATCTATATCAATGCCTCTAGCAGCAATGTCAGTTGCTACTAAAACTCTAATCTTCTTTTCCTTGAAACAGCTTAACGCATACTGACGAGCTCCCTGTGATTTGTCTCCGTGTATTGCCTGTGCTTTGATGCCTGCATTAACAAGTGTCTTTGCTACTCTATCAGCACCATGCTTTGTCCTAGTGAAAACTAATGCTGATTCAATTGACTTGTCCATTAAAAGACTAACTAGAAGATTTCTTTTATCTTTTTTGCTAACAAAACAAACAGACTGGTCAATAGTATCTACAGTTGACGATACTGGAGTCACTGTGACTTTTATCGGATTTGACAGCAAATTATTAGCAAGCTTTTCTATTTCACTTGGCATAGTTGCAGAGAACAAAAGAGTCTGTCTTGTTTTGGGCACAAGTTTTATTATTTTCTTTACATCCTGCCCAAAGCCCATATCCAACATTCTATCTGCTTCATCTAGAACAAAACACTTTATATACTGTAAATCAATATATTTCTGATTTATGAGATCTAGTAGTCTTCCTGGTGTTGCAATTAATACATCTACACCAGCTTGTAGCTTATCCGTTTGTGGCTTTTGAGCAACCCCACCAAAAACCACACAATTTTTTATATCCAAAAATCTGCCATAAGCCTCAAAGCTTTCCATTATCTGAACAGCCAATTCTCTTGTGGGCGTAAGAATAAGTGCTCTAATGGGTCTAGCTTTCTTTTTATTTATTGGTTCATTTGAAAGTATTTGTAATATTGGCATTGCAAATGCCGCTGTTTTACCAGTACCTGTTTGTGCACAGCCCAACAAATCTCTACCTTCTAAAATAGGTGGTATTGCTTGTTCCTGTATTGTAGTTGGATTCTCATATTTTTCGTATTCTATGGCTTTTAATATTGGTTCAAACAAATTTAATTCATTAAATAGCATTAATTTCTCCTTATTGAGTTATAAATAGTTTATTCATTTGATATTGTATCATACATATTATACTAAATTTATATATTTTCAAAATTTAAAAAAAATAAAGATATATTTGCAATATATTACAAAAACATTCTATATTTTCACAATAAATATAGAATTAATACTCTTAATTGTAAATAAAGATTGCAAAAATCGTTAATAATATTTATTATTATATAGTGTATAAATTTATAAAAAGCAAAGGAATAAAAATGGAAAATTTAAGTTTTAAGGATATCAACCTTTCAAATGAACTGCAAAAAGCAATAACAGATATGGGATTTGAAGAAGCAACACCTATTCAATCTCAATCAATTACCCACATTTTAGATGGTAAGGATTTAATAGGGCAAGCTCAGACTGGAACTGGAAAAACTTGTGCCTTTGGAATACCTGCTGTTGAAATGATTAACCCCGAGTCAGATTTTATTCAAGTATTAGTGCTTTGCCCAACAAGAGAGCTGGCAATTCAATCTTCCGAGGAGCTAAAGAGCTTATTAAAATACAAAGACGGTATTAGAATTCTTCCTGTATATGGCGGGCAACCGATTGATAGACAAATCATGGCTCTAAAGAAACGTCCACAGATTATTATTGGAACTCCTGGTCGAGTAATGGACCATATGAGACGTAAAACTTTAAAGCTGGAACACTTGAAAATGATAGTTTTAGATGAAGCTGATGAAATGTTAAATATGGGCTTCAGAGAAGATATAGATACTATATTAGAAAAAGTTCCTAGTGAAAGACAGACAATACTTTTTTCTGCAACTATGTCCAAAGAGATTCTTGATATTACAAAAAAATATCAGCAGAATCCTATCCATATCAAAATAGCTCACAAGCAGCTTACTGTACCTCTAATTGAACAGTATTATCTTGAGGTAAAGGAAACTGCAAAGCTTGAAGTTTTATCAAGACTACTTGATACTAATGACATAAAGCTATCATTGGTATTCTGTAATACTAAAAGAAAAGTTGACGAGCTCAAAGCAAGTTTACAATCCAGAGGCTTTTCAGCTGAAGCTTTGCATGGCGATATGAGACAAGAACAGAGAGATAAAGTAATGAGTATGTTCAGAAAAGGTAATATAGATATACTTATTGCTACCGATGTTGCTGCTAGAGGTATTGACGTTGACGATGTTGAAGCAGTATTTAACTACGATTTACCAAGCGATGATGAATATTATGTTCATAGAATTGGAAGAACAGGAAGAGCTGGTAGAACTGGTAAAGCCTACACATTCATATCTGGAAGGGAAATATATAAGCTTAAGGACATTCAGAGATACACGAAGTCTACCATCAAATTTATTAAGCCACCTAGCATTAATGATGTCGAAGAAAAGAAAATGGCTAATATCCTTAAATCTCTAAAGGATAACATAGCTAAGGAACAAATAACAAAGTATGTAGGTCAAATTGAAAAATTTGTTGAAGATATAAATGTTGACTCATCGGAATCTGAAGGCACAGAGCAAAGCTTTGTTACATCTCTAGATATAGCTGCTGCGTTATTAGGGCTTTATATTGAACAAACATGCTCTCAAACGAACAAAGTCAGTGAAATTGACGATGCCCCTGATTTCACTTCTGATGGTGATATGGTAAGATTCTTTATAAATATTGGAAGTGAAAATAAAATACAGCCTAAGCACATAATAGAGAGTCTTGTTGCTTCATCTGGTGTACCTGGAAAGCTGGTTGGTTCTATAGATATACATGATAGATATTCATTTGTAGAAGTTCCTAAGGAATTTGCTGCTGAAGTTTTGAAATCAATGAAAAACTATACAATTAAAGGCAAAAGAATAAATATTGAAAAATCTAATGCTAGAAAAAAGAGCCTAAATCCACATACCCCAAACAGAAACAGCTTAAGCTCGAAAAGAAAGCAAGGTTTTTCCAACAGTAAGCACTTTAAAAAGGATATCTAGTATTTTTTAAAAAAGTCACTTTTAATTTAATTATTTGTGACTTTTTTTTATTGTTTTAGCTTTTTATTATATTTTTTTGTTATAATATTATTATGGTTAATAATTAAAAACTTAAAATATACTTATAGTGCTTATGGAGGACATATGATGGATCTTGAACTACTTAGGTCTTGTGGAACTATAAAAAGATATAATACTGATGCCGTTGTTACCCTAGAGGGCGAAAATACACATGAAATGTACTTTATTTTATCAGGAAAAGTAGGTGTATTTTTAAATACATTTACTGACGATGCTGTCAAGCTTACTGAATTAGGCGTTGGTGAAGTTTTTGGTGAAATGAGCTTATTGGATGAACTTCCAAGGAGTGCAACTGTTATAGCATTAGAACCCTTGAGTGTTTTAGAAATAGACAGAAATCATTTTGAGCTTTTTATCAGCCGCCAACCTGAAATGGCATTCAAAATGATGAAAGCCTTAGCTTCTCGCTTAAGAATTGCAAATAGTGCTTTATCTAAGATGGCTAATAATTCAGATACATCTAGCTTAAAAAGTTTTGAAGCCTCATCACAGTCTCAATCTGCTGAACAACCAGCTAAACCAACTGTAGTAAAGGAATTTTTCCCTGAAGGGCATAAAACCTATAGTCTCGTTCCTTCATTTGACAGTTCTGAATATATATTTGAAAAAACAGTACCATGTCCTATTTGTGGTAAGAAATTTTTAGCATATGGTCAAAAGGTATCTAAATTAAGATCTACTGGAATGGATAACGATTTGCGACGCAGATACGAAAACTTTGATCCTTTATGGTTCAATATTTGGACATGTTCTGAATGTTATTATACTAATTTTTATAATGAATTTCCTAATATTTCACCGTCTAAGTTTAAATTAGTTACTGCAAGGCTCACTTCCCTTTTAAATGGTCAAAAGCTTACAATAACTAAAGATATAGACGTAAACCAGCTCTTTACCAAGTATTATCTTTCATTATATTGTGCTGAAGCAGATAAATCACCAAATATTAAGTTAGGCAAAATATGGATGAATATAATGTGGTTATATAGAGACTGTGGTGATGAGAAAATGGAAAAAATAGCTTCTGCATCTGCACTAAACTATTATCAGGAGGCATATCTTAAGTGTGATACCGAGCTAAAGCCTGAAACAGAACAACAGCTTTGTATTATTCTAGCTGAATTGTGTTTATTAAACAATAAGCCTGAGGATGCCTTCAAGTATCTGATGTCAGCACGTAAGCAAAGAGGCGGTAATAAAACATATGCTCAAATGGCGGAATTTAGAATTGATGAACTTAAAGAAAAAACTTAAACACTATAAAGTTTAGATATAGGTAAAATGCTGGAATAAACAAGGCTTGTCCCTAGCAATTACTAATTTCTTTCAGCTATTTTGGCAACATACAATTACGTTTGTGTGCCCATAGACTCAATTCAATAGTCTATGTTAAGTGGCTGAATAATAAATTGATAAACAATAAGTTCTTCAAAATACAATAGCCATAAAAAATGACTGAAGCGAAATAATTATTCTTTGCTTCAGTCATTTTTATGTATTTTTCAACTTTCTATTTATAGGTTTGGAAACTTTTCAGCTAGGAAAGTTGAGTATATTATGTTAACGCATCAAATTCACCAGCTTAGATTAATTCCGCCTTTTTCAAAAGCTTAATAATAACAGTCGCACTTTCTGCTCTTGTAAAGTTATCTTTTGGAGTAAGCCTTCCAATTTTATCTCCTGCAAAAATACCATTCTTTACACAGATTGTAGCTGTCTGTCTTGCATATACTGAAATATTGCTAGAATCCTTAAATAGCTGAAGCTGATTGCTAACATCAGTATCGGATACTTGTACATCCATACCTGCTATATCCATGGCTTTTGCAAGCATTGTCATTGCCTGCTCTCTGGTAATTAAGTCTTGTGGTCCAAAATTTCCATTTGAATAACCAGCAAGTATTCCATACTCATATGCGGTATAAATATAGTAGTGATAAGCATCACTCTTTTTAACATCACTAAACTTATCTGGGAAATTTGTACCTTTTAGTCCAAGTGCTTTTACTACCATTGAAGCAAATTCAGCTCTTGTAATGGCTCTGTTTGGAGCAAAATTCCCATTTCCTACCCCATCATCAATTAGTCTTGAACCAACATCATTAACAAAATTCTTTGACCAGTGTTTTTCTGCATCCTTAAATGTTACAGGATTCCAAACAACTGTATATGTACTATTAGTAAGACTGTTTATCTTAGCATGATACTTTCCACCAACTAATTTTACTGCGGTAGGAACATGTGAGAAGGTGCCGTCTTCGTTAAGCACTACACCTGTGGTTATTTTTTTATTATCAATTCCCTCTGGTAAAATAAATGTTCTCTCTACGAAATCGTTAAATTTAGATACATTAACAGTTTTACTGCCGTTTGTACAAGTTATTTCAAAATCAACAGGGTTTGCTACTAGCTGCAAGTTATTAATTCTAGCACTGTTTTCAACCTTCGTTATTGTTTCTTTTGATGAATTTGAGACAATAATTTTTACTGTAATATCTTTTAATTGAACCTGACTGCCAATTTTTTCAGATACATTATCTATATTTATATCCTCTGCAGGAATAGTATAAATAACATTCTTAGTTTTTATCTCAAGAGTTGCAGCTTTATCTTGCATATTTTTGACAGTTTGACCATTTAGCTGTCCTATAACGATATCTGAACCATCGCTGACAGGAATTACAATAGTACTACCTTTATTTTCTTTTTTAAGCTTGATTGTTAGCTTTTCATCATCTAGTTTAATTGTTGTTTTCTTTTTGCCGTTTTCCACTTTAATTTCTGAGGTTGCATAATCCACTTCCTCATTGTTAATATATATTTTAATAGTTGGAATACTTACTGGTGATGTAGAAGACGACGAATTTTGTGTATTACTTGCAAAGCTTGCACTTACCGTAATGTCACTTGTTACATTACTATCTGTTCTTGTTGCTGTTGTAACACCATCGCTCCACCCTACAAAATGATACCCACTGTTTGGTGTTGCTGTTACTGCCGTACCATTTGCCCCACTATTTACTGTCTGTGTCGCTGTTCCAGTTATTGTTCCGTTTGCTCCTGCTGTGTAGGTCAGCGTATATTCCTTTGCTGACACTGTTACTGTAACTGTATATTTCTGTGTTGAGCTATCTGCTGCTGTTACCGTATACTCAACAGGTGCTGTAAAGTTCTGATCTACTCCTGTATTTGGTGATACACTTGCTCCTGTATGTGTTATGGTAGGAACCAGTGCTGTTACATCTGTTCCAAATGGTACTGTCAGTGCTATTGTTTTGCCTGCTTCATTTACAGTTCCAGTTACATTCGGCGTTAAACCGTTAAAATTGAAGGCTGTTATTGCCTTTGCAGGATTAGCTGACACTGTTACTGTAACTGTATATTTCTGTGTTGAGCTATCTGCTGCTGTTACCGTATACTCAACAGGTGCTGTAAAGTTCTGAGGTACTCCTGTATTTGGAGATACACTTGCTCCTGTATGTGCTATTGTAGGTTTCAATGCAGTTACATCTGTTCCAAATGGTACTGTCAGTGCTATTGTTTTGTTTACTTCATCTACTGTTCCAATTACATTTGGAATTAATTCTTCAAAATTAAAGGCTGTTATAGCTTTTGCTGGATTGGCATTCAATGCACTAATTGATATTGGAACAACAGTGTTAGCGACAGATGAGTATATCTGCATATAATATGTGTCCCCTTGAACAACAGTAAATGTATAATTTAAATTATTAGTTTCATCCATCTTGGGGCCGCCTGCATCCGGACCAGTATTAAAATCAGGATCATTCCCAATCAAATATCCAAAATCATTTACATCAGATAGGCTAATCGTGCAATCTCCACTTATATCTGCAATAAATTTAAAACAAGAATAATCTGAAGCCGGATCAGTAGCTGCAGTATATAACTGTATGTTACAAGGTGAATACGGTATTTCCTTCATGTTAGAAAGAGAGCCACCTATCAAGGTATCTGCATAAGCATACTTAACACCTACATTTAAACTTTGTAATAAATTGCATACTATAAAAGTTACTAGTAGTACTGCAATTATTTTATTTATAACTCTTTTAAGCAAAAATATCCCTCCTATTATTGATAACTTTATATAATCTGTTGTTATTATCATATATCAAATATCCTAGTTTTTACAATAGAAACAATAAAATTAATTAATTCAAATTAGTTCTTATAATAATTTCAAATATAAAGAGCCAGACATCTCTTCCATCTGGCTCTTTCTGTAAAGGTATAGTTTTAGACTAATTTGCTTTTATTACTGATATTGTATATACGGTTGATGGAGCACCAGTAGATGATGAAACAGTGGCAGTAACACTTTTCCCTGGAGAAGGTGCCGTAGGTACAGATGGAACAACCAACGTACCATTTGTACTTGAATAAGTATTTGCATCAACCTGTAATGTAATAGTAGTCGATATAGCATCTTCAGCTGTCAACGTTATAGTTGTAGTCATTGCTGTTACTCCTGCTTTCAGTGTATAGTTATATGGTGGATTTTTTGAAATTGCAGGTGTTGCTGGTCCTCTTGTACATGAAATCGCACTTAAATATGTACTGCCTGCCCTTGTAATACTTAAAGTGTAATTCGTAACAAGTGTTCCTCCTGCTGCTGTTACAGTAACAGTTACAGTATTTTGACCTACCTTCAACACTGTTGATGCCCCACTGCCTACAGATGCTTCATTTACGCGTATTTCAACTATAGCATCTGCCTCTTCAGGCGTAGGAGTGATTTTAATATTCTCTGCATCAAAGCCTACATTATATGTATAGCTTGTAGTCGTCTTAATAAAAGGTGATGGCATTAGTTCAGTCCAAGCCATGTTAGCTCCGCCTACCTGAGCACTTAATGCCGATAAATAAGAACTAGCAAATCTTTCCACCGTAATAGTGTACGTCTTAGTACTCCCATCTAACGCAGTTACCAATACGTTTATGATATTGACACCAACATTTAGATTAACAGTACTCTGTCCGCCTGTCATAGCAACACCGTTCACCTTTATTGTTGAAGTAGGATCTGTCGCTGCAGCTGAAACAACAACACTTGCTGTACTGTATGGAACTTTTTGTGCAGTATATGTAAGTTGTGCAGGTGCAAATGATGGCGTAAGTGCACCGCTGCTGATGCTTAATGACGTCAGGCTTGCATCAGGTGCATGACCATTAATTTCAAGCTCCATTATAGACGCAAATTGAGGGTTTGTTCTTAGACCTTTTGTTACATATACTCTTACATATCTATAAGCACCTAATACAGTGTTTGTGGTTACAGATAGTGTATTGTTAACAACAGTGTCTATAGTTGCCCAATTTGTATTATCATTACTTCCTTGAAGTGCATAATCAACCATATTATAATCAGGAGTTGCCCAGCCTGCCGTACTCATGTGTCTTACAGTCCATCCTGTAATAATATATCTAGTACCCAAATCAACAACCATAGCAGCCGGTACGGTTTTACACAGCCATCTGCTTGTCGGATCTGTTGCATTACCGTTAACAGCTCTTGATGGTGCATAAGGCAACACATAGCTAGTTGCTGTAGCTGTTTTATTTATAGCAATATTAGGATCTGCCATATTTTTTCCATCCTTTCTATATCAAAATACCTTCTGTATTCTGAGAATTTATCCTGAGGACAAATTATATAAATTTAATCAATATACCTAGTAATCTCTTGCTGGGTAAAGCCCCTGTACCGCAATATAATACTTCATCTTAGGCATTGGCTCTGCACCTTTCAAATTGGGTAACGCAAATGTACCCTGCTGTGCATTCCCACCAAAGTTATTTGAAATTATTGAATATAGTGCTTGATAATATGAAATCTGAAGTATTTGTCCTTCACAAGATATCCAACCACTTGGTTGAAAGTTATAGGGAAACAGTTCAATTTGACCTAATAAATAATCCATAATCCTACCTCCTTATATACAATTTACCTTTATTACTTTTAATAATTAACTACTTATTCAAAATAGTTTTTTACGAGCAAACATAAGTATTCTTTCTACATACAACTAATCTCTAGTTGGGTAAATTCCAGCAGTTGCAATAAAATATTTCATGCCATTCAACGGTATGGCATTCCTAAGATCTGGCAAAGCAAAAGTAGTAGTTCCATTTCCACCAAAAGCAGTTCCGATTAAAGAATAAAGGGCTGCATTTTGTTGAATTTGAAGAGTTTGTCCTTCACAGGGCATCCAGTCCATTGGTGTAAAATTACTATAAGGAAAAAGTACAATATCCCCTAAAAAATATTCCATAACAATTACCTCCTTTTATTATGCAATGTATATACCTAAATAGTGTAAAGTATACACTCGTTGTCAAAATTATATAATAATATACAATCTTTTTCAATAAAATTTATTTCATTCAATTTACTAGGTTTTTTGTTTGTATTTTACATTATTTTAAAAAACTCAACTTTCTCAGTTGAAAGTTGTAGGTGATTTATGTTTTTTGAACCAGTCTGTCAGTTTTAGCACATTATGAACTGTGGATGGCGAATCTAGGAAGGTTTTTTAGGTAGGAAAGTTAAGTAAGTGATTTATTATATAATGTAAACTTTCATATGCTTTTTGCATATAAATACAATGTGTGTTTAGCTCATAAATCCACAAATCCACTGTGTTTCATAATAAGCTTATATAAGCTAAGAATTTGGAGGTCTTAATTTGGATTATTTGCTTAAAATCAAACCTAATGTTAACATCTATATAAATGAAATTAATCCACTTGGTAGAAAAACCATATTGTTTATACACGGCTGGCCATTGAGCCACAGAGCCTATGAGTATCAGTTTAACAAGCTCCCTGCAATGGGATATCGTTGTATTGGTTTTGACACTAGGGGATTTGGTAATTCTAGCAAGCCTTATATTGGTTATGATTATAATCAATTAGCTGCTGATGTACGATATATAGTTGACGCTCTCAATTTGAAAAATTTTACGCTGGCTGGTCACTCCATGGGCGGTGCAACTGCCATAAGGTATATGGCTCTCTATAATGGCTATGGTGTTGAAAAACTTGCACTTTTCGGAGCCGCTGCTCCTAGTCTTACGTTAAAACCTAATTTTCCATATGGATTATCAAAGGAAGATGTAACTAAAATCATTCAGGCAACATATACTAACCGTCCTCAAATGCTAAAGGATGTTGCTCCGATGTTTTTCTACAAACCGATAACTCCAGCTTTGTCAGATTGGTTCTTTCAGTTGGGATTTGAAGCTGCCAGCTGGGCAACTGCCGAATGTGCAAAAACCTTCAGAGATGAAGCCTTATTCTCGGATCTTGAAAAAATACAAGTTCCGACATTAATTCTACACGGAATACATGACAAGGTATGTCTGTTTCAATTGGCAGAAGCCATGAAAAGCAAAATAAAAAACTCTATTTTAGTTCCTTTTGAATATAGCGGCCATTCATTGTTTTTTGAGGAACAGGATAAGTTTAATATGGAATTGACACAATTTGTGGGGTAATTTCTTCTTGAAGAAAGCCATTAATATTGAATTAAAAAGGCTGTTGCAAAATAAAACTTACCTTAAGTCAAAATAACCTGACATATAGCTAAGTAATTATTCTGCAACAACCCTTTATGAGAACTGAATAACTGGTAATCGGTGTTAATCTTACTGCCTTATCCAGATATTCAGAAAATTTATAGTTTTATCTATTTTCTTTGATTCCTAGCTTCATCTCTAATCTCTTCTCTCATTCCATTAAGTGCATCCCTTCTTCTATCATTCTTTTCTTCTAAGTCTTTTTTCATCTTTCTATCATCTGTTTTTTCAATTAATTCGTCTGCTGCCTCCATATTTCTGATAGTATGGTTAATATTAAACTGAATCCTGTCAACATTATCGCTTCTATCATCTGGTTTTGGTTTTGTCATTGTTTGAGTCTCCTTTATAATAATATTTATATATTCTCTGTAAAATTGGAATT
The DNA here is from genome assembly GCA_023398105.1 of Bacillota bacterium. GTDB lineage: Bacteria > Bacillota > Clostridia > Acetivibrionales > DSM-1351 > Ruminiclostridium. The sequence continues at coordinate 61,915 of JAEWST010000097.1, forward strand.
TATTTTAATTGCGTTTTCTAGTCATCATCAATTTTTACCTCTTCTGCACCTGACTGTTCCATTACAGATTTAACTTCTTGTGCCTTATGTCTTGCACATTTAACAAACACTACTATTCCATTATCCTCAGTTAATGCTGTAACACCATTAACAAATGATTGGAGCTGTCCTGGATCATCCTGGTCAGTCTTAATAACTGCATTAATGTGATTATCCTTAACGTCATCCATCATACTTTGAAACTTTTCTTCATCATAACTGCTGATAATCATATCTCTTCTTTGAATACCACTATTTTTCAGTGTATCAACCACCCCACCCACTTGATTTGGTTCGAGAAATCTGCCTATAACCTTAATTGTAATCCCTCCTTAGCCTTGGTAAAAATGAACAATATTATCAATATCTTATGTTCAAAAAATTTCAAATTTTAAGTCTATTACAGTTCAATCACGTTAATAATTATTATTGCTTGGTACTATTGCTATTATGTCCAGAAATCAAATTGTTATCACCATTATATGAACTAAAACGATTACAATTGTTTTAATATTTGTTATAATAATCCATTAATTTTTGTATTAATTAGAAAAGCTTAAATTATAATTATAAAATTAAACATTTAGAATAATATCAACCAATTAAATTTATAATAATTAATACTATTAACCTAATTGTATATTGAGCAAATAGTAAAAAAACATTCAAACTCTTCTCATACTTTCCGTATTTTAGCTTATTTAGCAATGGAAAGTTGGTAGAAATAATTGCATGAATTAGGTAGTCAATAAATAACCCTTTACTAATTCATGCAATTTTTTGTTGTCAAACTATTGATTGACTTTGAGTATTAATAGACATTTTTGTGAGAAATTCAAGTCAATTTTCTTAACGGTATTTTATTTCAAAGCTCCATTTATTGCACCCAATAAAGTACCATTAGAATCTTGGCTTAATTCCCATATTGCCGCACCGCCCAATCCTTTGGACTTGATATATTCAGCTTTTAGACCAATTGATTGTTCATCTTCATAGCTTATAAAGGTTGAACCATTAAATAACCATGGTACCATGGATTGTTGATGGAAGTAACGCACATACCCTGAAGTATTTAAATACTTAGAAACAATAGTTGAATATGCTATACTTGAGGCTCCTGAAAAGATTTGATACAACCCATTATTTTCATTTTTTACAGAATTATATATATATCCATAAAACGGTATGCCTACAACAAGCTTTTCTGCTGGAATTCCAGCATTTAACCAAGCATTTACAGATGAGTCGACACTCCATTTGTATTGGGGAGAAGCATCACTATTATTGTATAATGGTGCATTAAAGTCTGTGTAACTATCCCATGATCCGTGTATATCATAGGTCATCAAATTTGCATAATCCAGATATTGCTGAAGCTTACTCAATTCAATATTATTTAAATACCAGCTTCCAGCACCTCCTGCAATAGTTAGCAAATATTGCTTACCATCTATAATTCCCCTAGCAGTGAGTTGTTCACGTAATTTTTTAAGTAACAGCGTAAAGTTCTGCTTGTCCTCAGGTCTTTTAATATTTGTCGATAAGCCTCCGCTCACTGGATATTCCCAATCCAAGTCAATACCATCAAAACCATATTGGACAATAAAATTTACACAACTGTCCGCAAAAGTAGTTCTAGATTCTTCTGTTAGTGCTACATCAGAGAACTTTCCAGACCAAGACCAGCCTCCAATAGAAATCAAAGTTTTTAGATTAGGATTTGTTTGCTTTAGTGCATTTAGCTTATTAAAATTAGATGCATCTATATCTGGATATCCTAGTGTTACTTTTAAATCACTGCTAATATTTGCAAAAGAATAATTAATATGAGTTAATTTACTTGCATCAACTTTATCAGGAGTATATCCCGAATATGCCGCCCACGCAGCGTAATATCCCACTACTCTATTTGTGGTTGTTGTTGGCACAGGCTCTGGTTCTGGAGTTGGTGCTGGTACTGGTGTTGGCTCAGGCTCAGGTTCTGGCTCTGGTATTGGTTCGGGTTCTGGCGTTGGTGCTGGGCTTAAAGTTGTTGCAGTTATAATATTACTATTCTTCGATATATTTCCTGCAGCGTCCTTTGCCTTAACGAAAACTTTATATGATGTTGCTGGTGTCAATCCATTTACAGTATAATTATTTACTGCTGAGCTTCCTATATATAAATTGTCTTTATATATACTATAGGATACCACACCTACTTTGTCTGTTGACTTATTCCATTCCAGAGTAATTGAGTTTTCAGTAACTGCTACCGCCTTAAGATTATAGGGCGTTGTAGGAGCTTTACGATCAGGCTTTGCAGCAAATGCTGAGGGACTAAATAAACTGGAAAAAACCATCATAAAAGCAAGTAAAAACAAAGGTAACTTAAATTTAGCAGTTGACCATTTCATAGTATGTACCTCCTGGTTTTTTTACTGTAATCATATGTTATAACGCCTAGATTCAAAATGAAATTTTTCGATTGTAGAAAAATTTCATTACAACAGCGGCGTGTAAGCGAGGCAGGAGATATTCTCACCGCATGAAAATCAAAGCGGTACCCGCCACTTATAGAAGTTGGGGACATTTTCTTGCCTCGTTATATTAAGCTGGTATTAAGTCCCTTGCTATGCGCATATGCCTTAGGTCTTATTATATTATGTTAACAAGTGCAACCTGCAGAGTCAATGACAATATTTTTCATTCTACACACATACACCAATTGTAGGGCTTGGAAGAGTATGTTGTTTGCATAATTTATTTCAATCATTATTATGAAAGAAAAACACTTAAAATAGTTAAGTCACCTTATACTCAAACTGTACCTTAGTAAAATTACAATCTAATACAAAGGCTACACTCAAGTTAAAGGTGACTATTTTATAGTTTACGTCATAGAAATCTTTTAAAAGCTGATTTAATATTTTAATTTTTATTAAACCTATTATAGGCTGTCTCCAAAATCTTCTCTGAACTTAGCTGCTAATTTTGTCTGCCAATCAGATACAGCTGTTAATTTGCCAAAGAAGAAACGAAGTACTTTTGGTTCTTCAACAAAAGTTAACCCTTCAATCAACTTCCTGTTTTCGTATAGCCATACTATTCTATCAATAGCATAATCAACCTGTGAAAGTGTAAATACACGTCTTGGCAACGCTAAGCGCAGAAGCTCAACATTGGCAAATGTTTCATTTCCTTTTTCGTCTCTCTGCTCAGAAATTGTTCCTCTTTCCATACCTCGAACACCGCCGGCGATATAGAGTGCTGCTGCAAGTGCTCCTGCTGGATATTGGTTTTGTGGAATATGGCTAACAAACTGCATTGCGTCTATATGACAGCCTAAGCCTCCTGCTGGAGTTACTACAGGCACTCCCTTTTCCTGCAGTTTTTCAACCATATATGCAATAAACTGTGGTCCCTGATTAATCATATCATCATCCATGGTTTCTTCCAAACCAACTGCAATAGCTTCCATCTCTCGTACAGACATTCCTCCATATGTAAGAAAGCCTTCGTAAAGAGTTATAAATTCACGAAGCTTTAGATAAATCTCCTCACTATTTGTGCATATACCGCCTCCACGAGCACATCCTAGCTTTCTTGCAGAGAAATAAATAACATCAGAAAGCTCAGACATAATACGTGTAATCTCCCTGATACTCATATCCTTATATGCTTCTTCTCGTTCCTTTATGAAATATAAATTGTCTGCTAAAAGGCTGGCATCTAAAACAAGAATAATTCCAAAATCCTTACATACCCTTTGAATTTCTTTCATATTTTCAAGAGAAAAAGGCTGTCCGCCAATAAGATTAGTACCTGCCTCCAACCTGACAAATGCAATTTTTTCAGCACCGTGCTTTTCAATTAAAGCTTTTAATTTATCAACATCCATATTACCTTTAAAAGGATGAGTACTGGTAATGTTAAGACCTTCATCAATAACCAATTCCTCAACCGAACCTGATTGCAAAGTAACATGGGCTTTTGTTGTGGTGAAATGATAATTTGTAGCAACAATTGTTCCTGGTTTTACAAATGCTTGAGCAAGTATATTTTCACATGCTCTTCCCTGATGAGCAGGAAGAAAAAACTTTTTATCAAAAATCTCCTGAATTTTATTTTCAAGCCTAGTAAAAGTCTCAGAACCTGCATAGCTATCGTCAGACTGCATCATAGCTGCCAGCTGATTGTCACTCATTGCATTAACACCGCTATCTGTAAGCATATCCAAAAAAATATCACGGTTTTTTAATAAAAATGTGTTATTTCCAGCCTCCTTTATAGCTTCTAAACGACGTTCCACAGGTGGCAGGTTCAATTTCTGTACAATACGTACCTTGTGCATTTCTAGAGGTATATTACCTCCCTGATAAAATTTAATTTTTGACATTTCATACCCCTCCTACATAAAATATTATTTATAAATCCATTTTTTAAGACATATAACTAGAAAATTTAATTTCTTTTATATAATCTTGGGCCTTCAATAGTCAATTGCTATAATCTAAACCAGTATATAACTAACGAACAATTCATCCTAAAGCACAAAAAAACAGTGACCCCAAACTATAGAGATGATATATTATCCACTCATTAACAACCAATAGTAATTGACTTAAGTAACAGGGCATATTACTATAAATTTTATATTTAAACATAAAAAATACCCTTTACAGGGTATTAGTCAAAAAGTATTCATCTGCACAAACACATAAAAACAATATATTTCACAACATTTTTATTTTATCACATTTTCCAAAAACACCAATATGATATTCGGTGCTAAGCTTAATGCAATTTCATAAAAATTCATAAAATAAATATATTTACAATATCTTATAGATGAAATTAATATGTACCAAAATTTATACTTTTCTACCGTAATACCATGCTACTATAATTATATATTAATCTATCAATTGATAATTTTCAATATATTTATGTATAAAATACAATTTATACTAAGTATCAGGCTACTATTCAGCCACTAAAAAACAAACCTATAGCACATAGCTTGCATTAATAAACCCTCGATAATTCTGCCACTCCGATATACTTTTTATGGCGATAGTTGAAATATTAAACAATATAATCCTTTATTAAACTCGGATCTTTGACAGTTGAATAACAAAAAAATCTCTAGAAGCCTTGATATAGGCTTATTTTTTTGTCAAATTTATTATTTTACTATATCGCACTTTATCGCACTGTGTTATAATATAAGGGTGAGGTG
>JAEWST010000011.1 GCA_023398105.1 Bacillota bacterium
AGATTGAAGAAATTCGATGTGTCCTTTCAGAGGTTGAATTTATAAAAAAGATAATGGGTGCAATGGCTTAAAAGACTAGCATTTTAGTGATGAGTATATTGATTTTGAAGTATTTGCACCAGAACCATCCACACAAGACCTGTAAAGAGGACGGCTCTCAGCGAACCTTTGAGAATAAATTGAAAATGGATGATGCCGAAAAGCTTAGACGAAAAATCTATCAAGCAAAGCAAATGCGTGTTATACGTAATCCCGATATTGCATTCTATAAAGAGAACTTTGAAACTTGGAAAGCTGATGTTACCCGTTGGAAAACTGATATAAAAAATGAGCAAAGAACCTCCGAAGAATTTATACAGTGGCTAAATGAGAGTAATAAAAGGCAATAGGATTTTGATATTTATGAGGAGAGACAATAATGTCATCAAGAAAAACTATAAAGAAGGATTCAAGGCCGCAAGCTGCTAAGCACTGGATTCCAACATACACAGGTAAAAATATTGTACAAGGTTACCGTAAGAAATATGGTGTGTCTTTGATATGTGCAGCAAATGAACTCAAGCTTCTAGGTATTGAGATTTCAGACACGTATATTTCACAGCTTAAGCTAGCCGAAGAAAACACAAGAAAGCTAAAGGAGCAAAAAGCTACTTCTAAAAAGCTTAAGGAACTTGAAGAACAAACAGTTTCACGATTCAAATGAAACTTTTTATTATATTGCTGGCTACACATCTGGCGGCGCTCCCTACGGAATCACTTGGGAGGAGATGGAGTTAGAACCATATGGCGTGGAGTAAACTGTATTTACTGAACGTGCTTAAAGGCTGATATAATAATTTTTTAATGTTAGATTAGATTCTGATATTCAGAGTATTTATATAATGAGGAGGCCAGACATGAAAAATTATACTCAAGTTTATGTGCAAAATAGTTTTGTAGCTGCAGAGCTGTATTGCAAGGCTTTTGGTGCAGAAATTACATTAGAAATACAAAATGATACCGAAACTGCCTATGAACACTGTGAATTATCCGTAAATGGCGAGGGCTTTTTAGCATTAGCTGAAGCAACAAACCCCTGTGACATAAACATAGTTCATAAAATGAAATGGGAAACAATGACTTTTAATGTTTTTGAGATGGGAAGCGAGGAAGCAGTTTATAACGCCTTTAATATTTTGAGCAATGGTGGAGTTATCATTAATCCCATCCATGAACTCCCATGGAGTAAGTGTTGTGCAACCGTAATTGACAAATATGGTGTGTGTTGGTGGGTTTCTATTTAACAAACAAAATGAGCATAATATGAAGACGGTCAATATAAGTATCAAACTCAACCTAGCTTAGATACTACTAAAAGCATAGAAATTGAACTTTCAGTGTGTTTAATGAAGTTAGAGCCATGTGGTAATATCGTTGAAGATGTCCCCCTGTCTGAAAGCCTGTGCCAGAGCAGGTTTCAGAGTTTATATTTTAGCCCATTACCAGTATTACCGTTTTTTTAGCATACACACCATCGCTATATATATAAGTATACCCTTATACCTTTATATATAAGGTAGTCTCTATATATACTATATATGTATGGTAACTATGGTAATACTGGTAATGATATATATACTTATATAGATAGAATATAGTATTATCAATACTTTGACATATATATTGATTTATTTTTTCATTACCATTTCATTACCACTGTTACCAGTATGAATTTAGAAATGCATTTATTTTTTTGATTTTAGTCTGTGGAAAAGTTACTGCCTTTAAAAATTTAATCCTCATTACCAGAAAACTTATACACAAAAGTATAAAAAAATCGGTTTACTGGTAATGCTAAAATATTTCTGCTACACTTTTTTTGGTAACAACCCCTAGGGATTGTAAATATCTACAAATCTTTCTCAAATGACCGCCGCCCAGCTTCACACGAAATTTCGCATAATTTGATAAGGGGGATATCTCTAGAGTTTCTAAAAAAGAATTGTAACCTTTATTTGACGAGGGCTACACCAATTTAATTTTTGCGTAAAGGTTGAAATGATTTATATATACAAAAAAGCCATAACCTTTGATATATCAGGGTTTTAGGGATCACATAATGTCAGAAAACAGCTCTCTTGAATTGCCGAAAATAGCTCTATATAATGTCAATAAGTGACATTTGAAAGGGGTGAAACAAAGCATCAAAGTAGAGCCAACCCGTCCTGGCAGACAAAAAACTCATACTTTGATGCCCTAAAACCATGATTATCATATCATTGTACAGATTGGTTTTCAATCCACAGATAAATATTTTTTGTCAGGAGCGGGTCGTTTGAGTTGACCTTAAAACTTAGCCTCTTGATTTTATTTAAGTTTTATATTAATAATATATGTTCAATCTCATTATTAACGAAAACTCATATCAATTCATTAATAAAATGGGATACTACACATGTCTGATTGCAATAATGGCGTATTTATATCATACTTTTCCATTATACTTTTTACAACTTCCGAAAACCAAATCGGAGCATATGGCGATATATAAATATTTTCAATTAATTTATGTATATCTATAGGAATACTTATTCCTTGTTTGTCTTTTATCCGTCTTTTTACAATAGCTCGAACTTCATGTTCATGCTCAAAAGATTTTCTCTTAAACCAAAAGGCATCATTAACAGAAGTAAATTGCTTTGAAAAATCAATATAATTTACTTTTCCAATGCTAATATATGGTTCTTTACCTAAAGCTTCATATAGATGCAGATATGTAGTTTGGATTGCAAACGCATTAGTTACATCTTTTGAATACAACTTCCACATAGCTTCTGACTCAAAGTCATTTAAATGCCAGCAACTAATAAAAGTTGATTGGCGTTTGATTTTTCCAGTAGAGTTAATTTCATCTAATAAACGCTGTGATTTAGAATCTAATTTTTCTGGTGTAAGCTTTGATAAATCCATGCCGGGTGCAGTTAATATTGCTTGTTTAAAAAAATCCAAATAAAATTCATCCCATTGCTGTTTCATGGAAACAACACCTTTTGCTCCTTCAAAAGGATCATCAAAACAAGTTGCGGCCGAAAAATATAACTCTTTTTTACTAATTAATGAAATAAATTTGCTTAAATCCATATAGTGCCAAAGTTTATCGGTTGATTTTGGAATTTCATAGATATCCTTTTGCCAGTGGTAACGAACAACAGTCTCTTTAAGTTGAACAGAACATTCATCACATAATACTGCATAACTATCATCATGTAGATATCCCAAGTGAGCACAATCTCCATCTGAAAATAATTTATTACAATGTGTACATTTATAACGGTGCTCATTATAAAAAATATCTAACTCTCGCGTATGTTTTAATGTCATTGGTTGCAATTCAAATCTTGCCTCCTTTGCTTTCACCTATGTCATCTATATTTAGCCCATTTTTAAAGGGCAAAAAAGAGCATTTTTTCGCTCATTTTTAGCCCCAAATCCACTCCAAAAACACAACCTCTTGTGGTCAAACCCTACCTTTTCTCCTCAGAACCACATTTCGTCATCAGAATTGTCGTTTCGACATGGGTTGGCACAAGTCGAAGTATATCAAAGCCCATATTACCAACCCTGCCTGCATGTGGATACATATCAACGACAGTTTTTAACGATAAAAAAGTTATCGTCAATTAGTTCTGTCATCCTCTATTTCAACACGCCATGCTTTGTACATAGTCGTACAAAGAAATCTTTAATGGTATCAATTACTGCATCGTCAGATACTCCTGTCGCAACCCAGAGCTCTCGACCACCAAATCGGTAAACATCATACCCTTTAAGCATCATATCTCTGTGAGCCTTCATCATCTCAGCGTAGATGATTTTATCTGCACAATACTTTTGGTATCCGTTCTCTTTACACCCACGCGTACCATAGTGTTGCACACCATCCAACTCTATTACAACTCTTTGACTAGGTGAAATAATCAACATAAAGTCCATACGTTGATGATCAAATACTTTTTTTCCACGCTGATATTCAGTTTTGGGATCATAATATAAATATACCTGTGGGATTAATGCTGGCACTTCTTTACCATATTTTGTCACAAATGAAAGATACCCCTTAAAGAAAATCTTTTCAACACCTACGTCTAAAGATGCATCAAGCCGCTCGATCAATTTTATCTCTGTGTCAGTAGATTCAAACTTTTTGTACCATTCAATAAGCTTTAACCATGAGATCCCATCTTTAGTAATGCCCTCTGTATATACGAGCGCATCACTCTCATTAAGGACTTTGATGCTGTTACTAAGAGCATCTTCTACTACAATATCTGGTTTTACTTTGTCAGCCGCAAAGATTATATTCTTAATTTCTTCAGATGGTCCTTTTATTCTTTTGACAATTTTGTAAATCGCTTTATCCTGGACTTTTCTTACCTCAACCATTTCATAATTAACTTTTGCTAACGCTTCATTAATCACCGCAAGACAGCGAGGATTAAGATCTATCCATTCTCCTTCATCAGCATCCCACTCTTTGCGATTAAAAATCGGATTCATATATGCTTCACAAAGGGATATGAAGTCTTCATCAGAAATCGCAAGTATATCTAGAGTGTCATAAAACAATTTATCATATGTCCAATCACTCCATCTATCCATATGACGTTCAATTTCATCGAGCATTGTTGTTGATGGTAAAATCCTATTTGCAAGCTCACGTGCTGTCCCTTTATGACCAGCGCAGCAACCAACCAAAATGAGATTATCAATTATTTCTCTTCTAATTTCACTAACTATTTCACCCATAACAGCACTCACCCCCTATATGATTCAATTGTAACTTCATGAAGTGTATCTTTTCCCTCTTCATAGAATTTTTGTTTATCTAATATTCTTTGAAAATCCAAGATTGCACCTCATTTCATAGTTAGCTATAATGCATTATAGCTAGCTGTTATAAATAGTAAGACAGCAATTTATATTATGGCTCAATGAATTTGAAATATTTCTTATCCTATTAAAACTCCAAAATTGTGGCAGTACTTTTTTCATACTGTTTTCATTTTCTATAAAACTAAGTTTACACTAATTTATGACACATATTTGTGTCAACCTTACTATCCTTTTCTGCCAAATTATTATGTATATCCTTAATATGAGATCTTCCGTTTATTTTATTATCTATAATTTAATCCAGAATACTCTTTAATTCAATATTTCAACTATTTTGCTACATTATCAATTAGCTTATCCTTTAAAATCTCAATTGTTTTCGCAATAGCATCATCTTCTGAAATATATTCATAACTCTTATCAATTTTTATTAACGTATTTTTAAGTCTTTGATTATCTGATTTATACTTCTCATTTAATTGATTTACTTTTTTGAATTTTTTAGGTGACATAAAAGAATACTTAGAATTATTTTTTTCATGCCTATAAACCAAATAGAAAGCTATCTCAGCAAGTAAATTGTATACTAATATAAATATAATGAATATCATTATTTCTAGTGGTAATTCTTTATTATTAAAAATTGCAACTGTAGCTATTATAATAGTAATTGCTGTAAATACTAACGAAACCAATATAATAGCTAATGGATTCCCCCATAGAATTTTAACTTTCATAAGTATCTCCTTTTAAGATGAACTTTAATGGTCTATTCCAAGTCACACGCATATTCTCTATTGTATTCTAATTTATTTGTCCCCAAAGTTCAACTTTAGAGTCCATACTCCATTTAATATAAGTACCTTTACTTACTTTTATATGCTCTCATTTATTAAAGGCCTTTTCAAAGTATGCCTGTAATTCTTCCTAACCTCTTAAGGGTATTCCTATACTTGAAAAATGACTTGCCATTTTTACACCTGCCCTCGCGCATTTAAAATAAAATACTCAAAGTGTCCAATAATTTTATGGCTTACTCCTAATGCTTTTCTAAAAAACTCTTTTGCTGTCTTTTTATCTCTATTCTCTGATACAAAAAGTCTATTGTCTTTCCAAAAGAATCAATTGCACAATACAAATAACAGTCTTACCTTTTATTTTTGTATAGGTTTCATCAATTTTCTATGAATCATTCGTTTTCTTAAGATGCTTTCTGACTTTCTCACTAATTATTGGAGAATACTGATGTCCCCACCTCATAACTGTTATATAGGTTATTGTTAAACCTCTTTCCCATACTTAAACTGTATATGCTATCACAGAATCTATTTTTGCACCAAACCCCTGATAAACAGTTTAATACTACTATCGCCACAACAAAACACAATTTTTGTGAGACGAAATAATATTGCGAAATTTATTAATCTTTATATTTATAGTTTTGCATTAACTTCAAAACAAAACTATCTTCCCGATACTGTTTTCCATCAAACCCTATTAAATCATTAAATGCACCCATACGTTCATCATCGTATAGTGCGTTTATATATCTATCAAATATACCATGTAGAGGGGCAAGATACTCACTTCTTCTTATTCTATCAGCCTGTTCAAATAATGCTTTATATTCAGTCCATTTATCCAAAACATATTTCATAAGTTCATTTGGGTGTCCTATTTCTTTTGAAGTTAATATATCAAGAATTTCAAGACACAAACTTTCGGATGAATTACATCTTACAATTGACATTAACTCTTCTTGAATTTCTTTTACCATGTTACTAGATAAATCCTTCACTACATATGAGATAACATTATATATACAATCATCATTACCTACTAATACTTCTTTGAGATAAGGTATAATTGGTTCTCCAACAGTAGCTAAAAAATCTGCAATTTCCATGGCACCTGGATAATTCATATCTTCTAACCATACAAACAGGTCAGGTAACAAGTAATCAACTGTGGGATAACCCATTGACACTATTTCATGTGCTAATTCTTCTCCATTACTCTTCTTATACCAGTCATAAAATCCTTTACCTCTCTGAATCATGCAATTCCCTCATCTCTTTTAATTTTAACTTTTTAATGGTTTAATGATATTTTTTTCTAGCTATGGCATTACCACACTCTTAAAGTAAGGATTAAGCCTTTGTGTTTGCATTGGTTCACAATAAATAAAGATTTCGAATTATCCAACTGATAAATTGGAATTTATCTTTTTCTTACAATACATCCCATTTATTATTCTTATTATCAAAATCCTTATTAACCAAGTTTATCAGTGTTTCAAATGACATTTTCAGAGGCACCATTTTGGTCATAAAAATGTAATCAGCATTATTACAGGTTATATATATGGTCTGACACATGAAATCAAACTTTAAGCGATGTATTCCAATATCAATAAATTCTTTTTTCTCACTTTGAAGGTTATTTAATAATTCTTCTCTTATACTATTTGACTTCCAAATAGTTGGTAAGAAATCTAATGTTTGCATCATTAAACTTCATCCTCTCTCTATTTAACAAATTATTATTTATATAACTGTATTTTTATAAATTACCTTAATTCACAATTAAATACAAACACGATTTTCTTTTTTATATTTGTTCTACAATTTCAACGTCTGAAATAGCATTTCACCCTATGTCATCTATATTTTAACCTATTTTTAAGGGGCAAAAAAGAGCTTTTTTTCGCTCAATTTCCGCCCCAAAATCACTCCAAAACCACAACATCTTGTGGTCAACCTCTACTTTTTCTCCTCCGAACCACATCTTGCCATCAGAATTATCGCTTCTACGTGTGTTGAGTCAGTAAAATGAGTAGGGCTTTATACGAGATTAGCAACAAAAAGCACCTGAGATTGGCAGACTCTCAAGTGCTAATGTCGTATAAAGCTATATGTACTAAACTGCGGTCGGGTAGCAACTGCTGCTATGGAAATTAGTTTTTTCTTGCTTTGGTTTTTTTGTTGATAATTCTATTTAAATTCTGTTTTCACTACAAAATTTATGTACAAATTAAGGCAACTATGGTATAAATAAA
>JAEWST010000133.1 GCA_023398105.1 Bacillota bacterium
AACTATCTGGGACAATTTGATCAGGAAGTAAATTCAAAGCTATATGGAATATCTACCTGTTCATCAGGAAGTGCATTAAGCCCCAATAGTGAAAGAAAGTTCTCTTTTGATATCAACGGCATGGTTAAAGATGGGAAATTAACATTTGCACTTAACTACTGTAAAAATGAGTATACCGAAGAGACTATAAATAAGTTTTTAGAGATATTCAAAAGTATACTTAATGATATAGCTGACAAATGTGTGTGCAAAACAGAAACTGAGTTCACACCCAGCGACTTCCTATGCAAATCTCTTTCTATCTGGGAACTTGATAATATTCTTAAAAACTATTTGGAAATAGATAAAATATATCCCCTCTCTCCAGTACAGGAAGGTATTCTTTTCCATTCGTTAGTTAGCGATGATCCAATGATGTATTTTGAACAGTTTACATTCAAATACAGCGGAAAATTGGATGAAGAGTTGCTTAAGAGAAGTTTTGAACTATTGGTGAAAAAGCATGATATTTTAAGGACGGTATTTGTATTTAAAGGATTAGGAAGACCGCACCAGATAGTGTACAAAACAGGAAAATCAGCTTTATATTATCATGACGCAACTAATATAAGGGAAGAAGAGAAAATAGCATTTCTCAATAAATATTTAGAGGATGATAAAAAATCAGGTTTTGATTTAACACAGGATGAAACTCCTGTGAGGTTCACAGTGATTAAACTAGATAGTCAGAAGTACTGCTTTGTTTGGAGCGACCATCATATACTTATGGATGGATGGTGTTTTGGGCAAGTAATAAAAGAATTCTTTGATATTTATGAACTTTTGAAAAATAATATTGAACCCCAGCCTAGCCGAATTCCTACATTCAGCAAATACATCGAATGGCTTGAAAATCGCAATATGGACGAGGCGGCTGAGTATTGGAAAAATTATGTTACTGGATATGATCGAAATGTCATGCTACCGGTTTTAAATGAGAAGGAAATTGGATACAAACACAGTACATTAGAATTTTCGCTTGATGAATTTGTAACAAATGAGCTCAATGCTATGGCAAAGGCTAACCAGGTAACACTTAACATAATTATTCAAACTATATGGGGACTGATTCTACAGAGCTATGGATATAGTGACGATGCGATTTTTGGAACAGTAAGCTCTGGAAGATTAGCTGATATTGAAGGTGTTGAAAGCATTGTTGGATTACTCATAAATACTATTCCTGTCAGAATAAGGTGTGAGCAAAAGCGAGAGTTTTCCGAGCTAATAAAACAAGTACAAAAGGAAGCCCTGTTATCAAATGAATATGATTTCTATCCATTGGCTGAAATTCAAGCGAAATCAAAATTAAAGAATAATCTGATAACAAGCCTTGTTGTTTTTGAAAACTATCCTCTTGACGAAGAATTTAAAAACGTGAAGTTTGGTAAGGGTGAGGTCGTATTTAGTGATTTCACTGGTTTTGAACAGACAAATTATGATTTGAATATTACTATTTTCCCTGAAAGCAAATTAACTTTTAAATTTGATTTTAACACGAATGTATATTCTCCTATAATAATACAAAAAGTGTGGGAAAACGTTGCCAACATTGCATCGAGTGTTATTAAGAATCACCATATTCAAATAAATGAGATTAATTTAATATCCGCTGAAGAAAACAACATTCTTAATAATTTCAATAACACTTATATGGATTATGAAAAGGAATTGGCCATTCATGAATTATTTGAGAAACAGGCTGAGAGAGAACCTGAAAAAGTAGCTTTAGTATTCAAAGACAGCAAGCTTACATATGGTGAGTTGAACAATAAAGCAAATTGTATTGCTAAAGCCTTAAAAGATAACTTTATTGAACCTGGAGCTATTGTAGGAATTATTGTAGAACGTTCTATTCAAATGTTAGTAGGCATTCTTGGGATATTAAAAGCAGGAGCTGCATATCTTCCGATAGACCCAAAATATCCAGATGATCGTATAAGATACATGCTTAATGACTGTAAGGTAAGTGCGTTACTAACCCATAAAAATAATGATATTTGCAAGGATGTAAAAGTCATTGATCTATTCGATGAGAAGTTATACACAATGGATTGCAATAACCCTGAACATTTATCCAGTTCGGATGATTTGGCTTATGTAATATATACGTCAGGAACAACCGGAAATCCAAAGGGAGTAATGATAGAACATAGATCTGTTGTGAATTTTATTAAAGGTTCAATAGAAATGATTGATTTTAATCCTGAAAAGACTATTGTAGCATTGACTACAATATCATTTGATATTTTTGTTATGGAAACTCTTTTGCCTCTAAGTGTGGGAATGAAAATTGTAATTGTTGATGAGAATGAACAGGTGGATCCGGGATTATTGAATAAGCTTATACTTGAAAATAATGTAGATATGCTTCAAATAACACCTTCAAGACTTCAAATGTTCATGGCTAATAAAGAAAGTCGGCAGAGTCTTGTAAGATTAAAAGAAATAATAGTGGGTGGAGAAGCCTTTACGCCAAAGCTCTTAGAAGAATTGAAAAAAGCTACTGCTGCCAAGATTTATAATGCTTATGGTCCAACTGAGACAACGGTATGGTGCACAATTAAAGAGCTAACAAGCGATAGTAAAATTACTATAGGAAGACCTATGGCAAATACTAGTATCTACATAATGGGTAAAAACGATAATCTTCAACCTATAGGTGCATATGGAGAATTATGCATCGGAGGAGATGGACTTGCAAGAGGATATTTAAACAGTGCTGAGCTGACTACTGAGAAGTTTGTGAAAGGTTTGTACGGGAAAAGGATATATCGTACAGGGGATATGGCAAGGTGGCTTCCAGATGGAGAGATTGAGCTGTTAGGAAGGATAGACAACCAAATAAAGATAAGAGGCTACAGGATTGAATTAGGCGAAATTGAAAGCTGTCTGATGGAGATTGCTGGAATTAAAAAAGCAGCTGTAAAAATGATAGGAGAGAGTAATGAAAACCAAACTTTATGTGCTTATTTTGTATCAGAGTTCGACATAAATAAGAGAGATATTAGAGAAAATCTTCACAAAAAGCTTCCTGACTATATGCTGCCAACATATTATGTAAGGTTGGAAATTTTACCTGAGACACCTAACGGAAAGCTGGATAGAAATGCTCTTCCTGAGCCTGATGGAACAAGTTCTTTAGAAAGAAATTATACTGCACCACAGAATATAACTGAGGAAAGGCTTGCTAAAATTTGGAGTAAAATTTTGGAAGTTCAAAGCGTCGGAGTAAATGACAATTTTATTGAACTTGGCGGACATTCTCTTAAAGCGTTAGCTTTGATAGGAGAAATATACAAGGAATTCAATACTATGGTTCCAATTAAGGAGATATTCTCAAGACAAACAGTACGTGAACTTTCTAAATATTTAAATAGTTTCAGAAAAAGTGAGTACTCACCAATCAAGCCTGTAGAAAATAGAGAGTATTATCCTATAACACCAGCACAGCAGAGGTTGTTTATAATGGCTCATATGGAAAAAGACCAAACTAGTTATAACAATGTTGGTGCAATAATGATTACCGGAACACTTGATCGGATGAAAATAAGAGATGTTTTGATGAAACTGATTGATAGACATGAAGCACTTAGAACATCTTTTGATTTTGTTAATGGTGAACCAGTACAGATAATACACAAAGAAGTATATTTTGATATGGAATATATTGAATCAGGTAATGACTTTACAATATCTGCAGACTTTGAATTCAACGAGAAGCTAGATAATGTGATAAAAGGATTCATAAAACCATTTGACCTTTCAAAAGCACCTTTAATAAGAGCCAGTTTAATAAAGGCTTCAGATGATAAACATATTCTTCTGTTTGATATGCATCATATTATTTCTGATGGTTTATCTGCAAATATTTTACAAAGCGAATTCATAGACTTGTATGCAGGCAGAACACTGCCAGACTTAAGTATACAATACAAGGACTTTGCAATATGGCAGAATGAGCATTTAGATTCTGAGCAGATGAAAATACAGGAGGACTATTGGCTTAATATATTCTCAGGTGATATTCCAGTTCTTGATTTGCCGACTGATTATGATAGACCTCAAATCCAGAGTTATTCAGGAGATATTTATAAAATTACGTTGGACAAGGAAATATTAACAAAGCTGAAAGCTATTGCAGCTAATAGCGATACCACAACATATACGCTGTTAATTACTGTATATAATATTCTTCTTTCTAAGCTATCTGGTCAGGATGACATTATAGTAGGTATAGGTGTAGGAGGAAGGAGACATCCTGAACTAAAAAATGTTGTGGGTATGTTTGTAAATATGCTGGCATTGAGAAGCCATCCTGAAGGTCATAAAACATTTAATGAATTCTTAAATGAAATAAAAGAAAATTCATTAAATGCTTATGATAATCAAGATTATCAGTTTGACCGACTTGTAAAAACACTCAATATAAAGAGAGATGCAAGTAGAAATCCACTTTTTGATGTAGCCACAGTTTTGCTGAATGTGGATTTACAGGAGATATGTTTGGAAAACATTACTTTTAAAGCATTTGATATTCCTGATAACAGTTCTCATTTTGATTTACATTTAAAAGTTGTAGAGAGTAAAAATGAGGTTCAGATAGTTTTCGAATATAATTTAGCACTGTATAAGAAAAAAACTATCGAGAAAATTGCAAATTGTTATATTGAGGTTCTCAATCACATATTACAAAACATGGAAATAAAGCTCAACGCAATAAGCATTACTACTGAAGGGTTATTTAATAAAATGCCTGATAAAATTGAATTTGTAGATTTCAATTTTTAGTTTAAGTAGAAAGGAGAATAAGAGTATTTATGAGAAAAATCAATCCTAGTACTGACAAGATACTACTGGCTGTATTTCCATTTATGACTCCGCTTATGCCTCCCCTTGGAATATCCTGTATTAAAGGCTTTTTGTCCAAAAGAGGGTACAAAGTAAAAACAGTAGATGTTATGGCGGATATAACAATCAGGGAAGCTTGCTATCACTATTTTGATGCTCTTAAGCGTATGATACCCGAAGAAAAACGCGGACATTTTTTTAATGTAGGGTTGGATGTATTGTGTAATCATTTCATGGCTCATATAAATTATGATAATAAAGAAAAATACATGGAACTGGTAAAGCTGATAGTACAAGAAAACTTCTTTGTGGCTATTAATGATGAACAAGTAGAGGAATTAATAGAGGATGTTGATGACTTTTTTAGCAAGCTTGGTGAATATACCCTCAGGCTGATTGATACTGAAAAACCTGCTGTATTCGGTACATCTGTCTATCGTGGTACATTGGCTGCTTCGTTATTTGCTTTAAAGCTTGTTAAAGAAAGGTATCCTGAAATTCTTACTGTCATGGGAGGGGCTATCTTTTCTCAAGAGCTCTTTACAGGTACACCAAATTATAATCTATTTATGGAAAAAACAACTTATCTGGACAAAATATTAATCGGAGAAGGAGAAAACTTGTTCCTCAGATTATTGCAAGGGAAATTGCCTGAAGAGCAAAAGACTTTTTCATTAAAAGATATTAATGATGAACTCTTGGATCTGAACTCATTAGAACTCCCGAACTTTGATGATTATGAGCTTTCAAAATACGCTGTGATTCCGGCGTATACATCACGAGGGTGTATATATCATTGTAGTTTTTGTGCAGAAACTATGTATTGGAAAAAGTACAGGAAGAAGGATGCTAAAAACTGTGCTGATGGGCTTATGGAATTATATCGTAGATATAACAGAAATTTGTTCGTATTTACGGATTGCCTTATAAATCCAGTAGTTACAGAGTTGTCACAGGAGATGATAAATAGGAGGTTATCCTTATATTGGGATGTGTACATCAAAGTAGATAATAATGTATGTGATCCAGAATATACACATTTATGGAGAAAAGGCGGTTTCTATAGAGCCAGGCTAGGTGTAGAGAGTGGCTCTCAAAGAGTACTGGATTTAATTGATAAAAGAATTACAGTTGATCAAACTAGAAGGGCATTGAAGAGTCTTGCGGAGGCTGGAATTAAAACAACAACTTTCTGGTTTTCTGGACATCCCGGAGAAACTGAAGATGACTTTCAGCAGACGTTGGATTTACTAGATGAAATGCAGGATTATATTTATGAAGCGGAATGTGATCCATTTAGATATTTTTATACAGGACAAACCAGTTCTGAGAACTGGTCAAAAAGTATGGGGAATAGGCTCCTATATCCTGAAGATGCTACAAATATGCTTCTCACTCAGACCTGGACCTTGAATACCGAACCAAGCAGAGAGGTCGTATATGATAGGGCATGTAGGTTCAGAAATTATTGTAAAAAGCTTGGTATCCCTAATCCTTATTCAGTAACAGAAATATATCAGGCCGATGAAAGATGGAAGCAGTTGCATAAGAATGCGGTTCCATCAATAATTGACATACAGAAGGGTACAGCAGTTCCTCAAGAAAACTTGAAAATAAATAGAGTAGTATCAGCAGAAAAACAAATAATTGATGTAACTGATTTTGCATTCTAACTGCAAGGGGGAAAATTTATGTATACCAATTTAGTTTGTCCAATTTGTAAAGGAAAACTGGATTACTCAAATAATTCATTGACCTGCAATAAATGTATGATTGTTTTTCAGGTAGAGGAAGGTATTCCATACATGTTACCTGAAATGGCTCGTAAAAATAATAGAACGGAAGACCTTGAAGAAATTCAGGATATAAAAGAGAAGGTTAAAGAAGGATATTCTATGGTGGATGACTTACTCAAATCATCTGGGTTGGCCTCTCTTGCTACCTTTTTGAATCTGGGCTATTCAGTAAATATGAATCCTCAGAGTTCCCAACTTGAACCCCAAATAACACATTTGAACAAACACTCGGTTAGGCTTCTTCTTGAAGTTATAGGAAGCTTTAATATGAATAATAAGAGGATCCTTGAGATTGGATGTGGTAGAGGGGGGAATATATCTACTATAAATGAGTACTACAAACCATGTATGTCATGGGGGCTTGACCTTTGTGAAGCAAATATAAGATTTTGCAAATCAAGATATAAAATTGACAATTTGTCCTTTTGTGTGGGGGATGCAGAGATGCCTCCTTTTAGTGATGATTTTTTTGATGCGGTCGTAAACATTGAATCTGCTGATTCTTATCCTAACATTAATAAGTTTTATAGTGGAGTATATTCAATTTTAAAATCTGGTGGACACTTCATGTATGCAGATGTACGACCTGTAAAAGGATTTGAAGATTGTGTTGATTACATGAAAGAAATAGGATTTGATGTATTAAGAAATACTGACATAACATCAAACGTTCTGCTTGCCTGCGATGAAACTGCCCAGAAAAGAGTTGGGACATTTGGAAACATTAAATCTGATAAAATTCTGGATTCCCTTGAAAACTTCTTAACTGTTCCAGGATCAAAACTATATGAAGATATGAAATGTGGTAAACAATCATATAGAATTTTAGAACTGGTAAAGAAATAAGCTATTGGATTGGTTTGTGCAATATTTAAATGAAAATTACCTAATACATATACATTTAGTTATAGATTTAAGTGAGGAGTGACTGTATGGAAAGTAATGTAGTTGATAATATAAAAGCTGAAAATAATCAGTTTTCTAAATCAAAGATTTATTGGATGGAAAAGCTTTCAGGGGAGTTAAATAAAAGCGTTTTTCCATATGATTATATAAGTGACGTTAACAGAGAGTCTAAATATGAAACCTTACAATTCAATGTTCCTGATGAATTGTGTAATAGAATTTTGTCACTGTCAAATAAATCAGACTTTAATTTGTATATTATTCTTGTTGCCTCTTTGTCGGCACTTTTATATAGATACTCAGGTAATAATGATATTTTATTAGGTGCTCCCATAATAAAACAGGACGTCCAAGATGAGTTGCTAAATACTATTCTGGTAATTAGAAATAAAATTTCTGATAGTATGACATTTAAGGATTTACTTCTTCAGGCTAGAAAATCTGTTATGGATGCAAATGAGAATATGAACTATCCTTTAAGAAGATTAATTAATAATTTACAACTGACACAAGATATAACCGGCAGTTTTCCACTTTTTGATGTAGCAATTTTACTGGAAAATATTCACGATAAAAGTTATATTGAAGGTACTAACCCCAATCTTCTGTTAGCATTTTCAAAGAACGACACAAGTGTTAACACATGTGTGGAGTATAATTCACTTGTATATAAAAGCGAAACAATTAGTGGAATTATTAATAATTTATTTAATTTTATGATTTCAGCTACAAAAAACGCAGATTCTAAAATATGTGAAATTAATATTCTGTCAAATGAGGATAAAAATCAAATATGTAATAATTTCAATAGTACTCAAGCTTTTTATGATAAAGATAAGTCTGTAGCACAATTATTTTCAGAACAGGTTAAAACTTCACCTGATAACATTGCTGTTGTGTACATGGACAAGAGAATAACTTATAGCCAACTCAATACCAGAGTTAACAAGCTGGCCAACTATTTAGTAAATAACCATGACATCACTATTTGTGATACAGTAGGCATAATACTTTCACCTTGTGAAGAAATGATTATTGCAATATTGGCTATTCTCAAAATTGGTGCGGCATATGTTCCTATCGAAAAGTCAATGCCACTGGGAAGAATTCAGAAGACTATAAATGGTGCCGGAATAAAATATGCACTTACCGATACAGAACTACGTAGTGACAAAATTGTTATGCTGAATATTACAGAAACCATTGAGCATTCCGAAAATGAGTCGGATAATTTTGAATCCAGAGCAACTGGTAGTGATGCTGCATACATAATCTTTACTTCTGGAACTACAGGACAGCCAAAGGGTGTTGTAGTAGAAAATTCAAGTATTGCTAATTATGTTTCGTGGTTCACAGCAGCAGCAGGACTGAAACATGAAGACAAAACTATGTTGTTATCCTCAATAGCTTTCGACCTGGGATATACAGCTCTTTATTCGTCTTTATTAAATGGTTGTGAGCTTCATATAGTCAGCAAGGATTTGTATACAAATCCTGAAAAACTTCTAATATATATAAAAACAAATAGAATTTCATATTTGAAACTAACACCATCTCTATTTGGAACAATAATTAATTCAGATAGTTTCAATTCTGAATATTTAAACAATTGTTTAAGATTTGTTGTACTTGGAGGGGAAAAGATAAAGTTTGCCGACATAAGAAAGCTGAATACTTTTTGTCCCAGTATTCAAATCATGAATCACTATGGGCCTACCGAATGTACCATCGGGTCAATTGCTCATATATTGACCTATCAGGATATACAGGCTGGAGGTACTGAGACAGTTATCGGAAGACCTATTCAAAATACCCAAGTATATATAATGGACAAAAATCAAATCCTTTTACCGATTGGAGTTCCGGGGGAAATATGCATTGCTGGAGATTGCTTGTCTAGAGGATACATAAACAATGAGGAGTTAAATAAGCAGAAGTTTTCTCTAGTTACCTTTATAGATGGAAAATACATAAGGGTTTATAGGACAGGGGACTTGGGGAAGTATCTTCGAAATGGAAATATCGTATTTCTTGGGAGAAGCGACGACCAAGTCAAGATAAGGGGATATAGAATTGAAACCAGTGAAATAGAGGATTCATTGCTAAAACACAAGCTTATTAAGGATGTAGCGGTCATTGCACAGACAGAAGGAGATGGGAATGCATATCTATGTGCTTATTTCGTATCTTCTGAAGAACTGACGATAGAGGAACTGAGAGAGCATTTATGCACTGATTTACCTGAATATATGATTCCATCATATTTTACCAGAATAAATGAAATCCAACTTACTCCAAACGGTAAAATAGACTTAAAAAAGCTTCCTAAACCTAGTTTGGGATCTATAGAAGGAAAAGATTTTGCCTTGCCTCAAGATGAGACTGAGAAGAGTTTAGTTAAAATATGGCAGGATATACTTGAAATACCCAGTATATCTGTAAATGACAATTTCTTTAATATGGGTGGAGATTCAATAAAGGTCATCAGATTAGTAAATAGAATTAACAAGACTTTATCAATAAAAATAGAAATGAATGATATATACATAAATCAGTCTATAAGAGGACTAAGTGAATATATTAAAGAGCACGGAAACGAACAAACAGATAGTGAAATAATTAAAGGCACCGAGATATTGAAAAAAATAAAGAATGAAATTCTTGAGGATAAAGAACTAGAAGCCATACTGCCAGCTGACTATGAAGACTTTTACCCGCTAAGCCCCATACAAGAAGGTATGATATTTTATTCTCTGATAAATCCTGAAAAACCTATATATCATAATAGATCTCTATTTATGGCAAAATTTGAAAGATTTGATTTGGATTTATTTGTTAAAACAGTTAAGTTGCTTATGGGTAGGCATCCTATGCTGAGAACGACTTTCAATATAAAACAGTTTTCTCGTCCTATTCAAATTGTGTATAAAAATTTTGAACCAGATATTACTGTCAGCGATATATCCGACTTCTCAAAAAATGAGCAAGAGTTACATATTAATCGTTACATGCAAGATGATATGAATAATAGATTTAAATTTAATAATGAGTTACTGTGGAGAATAAAGATATTTAAGCTCAACCAAACTGACTTCTGTATAGTAAAGACTCATCACCACTCTATTACAGATGGATGGAGTGCTGCCTGCCTGTTTACAGAGATTATAAACACATATAGCAGTTTGTTACAGGGAAAAGAACCACAGCTCGAACCCCTAAAAAGTACATTTAAAGACTATCTTGCAGTGAATTTAGCTAGAGGTATAAGTGACGGGAAGAAAGAGTTTTGGAAAAATTTATTAAAAGATTATACCAGAAATAAGCTTCCTTTTAATTTTACAGGCAGGAAAATTAATAACCTCAATAGAAGCAAGATTGCCATAAAGAATTTAGGATCTCAACTGCTTAGAGACCTAGAGAGTGAAGCTAAGAAGAACGGGGTTACTGTAAAGGATATTTGTACATCGGCATATATTTGCTTGATGTCAATATTGACAAGTGAAAAAGACATATCAGCTGGTATAGTGACTCATGATAGACCATTACTTGAAGATGCAGAGAGAATTCAAGGCTGTTTTCTCAACACAGTTCCAATAAGAATAAAATTAGATAGTGATGGCATAAATAAATTGGAGGTTCTTAATAAAGTTAGAGACTTTTTGATTATAGTGAAAAAATACGAGGTATTTTTGGGAGATATTGTAAAAATAGTGGGCGGAGGCAACACTAAAGAGAACCCTATATTTGATACAATATTTAATTTTATGGACTTCCACGTATTTAATGATATGGCTAGTGATGTGGCTAGTGGAATTGATACTGATATTTCAATAGATACTGCATCTGAAAACATGACGAATACGTTGCTAGATCTTGAAGTAAACAAAACTCTTAACGATTTTATAGTTCATATCAAGTATTCTCCAGATTATTTTGAGCAGAAAAATATACAGACTGCTCTGGATATTTACGAAAGAATATTAAAGAGCTTCAGCAGAGACATTTCAGGGAATCTGCTAACCGGAGATTTGATTTCGGAAGAAGAAAGAGCAGAAACCTTAAATAATTTTAATGACACTTTTATGAGCTATCCCATCAGTAAAACCATGCATGCATTATTTGAAGAACAGGTTGAAAAAAACCCTGAAAATATTGCATTGACATTTAATGATGAACATATGACATATAAAGAATTGAATTTTATGGCAAATAGAATTGCGAGAACTATTCTTGATAGAGGTATAAAACCGGGGAAACTGGTCGGAGTGGCGGTTGAAAGGGGTTTTAATCTAATTGCTTCATTGATAGGTGTCTTGAAGAGCGGATGTGCATATGTTCCTATAGATCCAGATTATCCTGAGGAAAGAAAAGAGTATATTGCGAAAAACTCAAAGCTGTCCGCTGTATTGACAGATAATAGCTATGCTTTTTCTTCTATTGAAACAATTAACTTAAACAGCACTGATGTTTACTCTTTTGATGGAAGTAATCTAGAGGTTGAAGTGAATTCTGACAGATTGGCATATGTAATTTATACTTCAGGATCAACTGGACAACCTAAGGGAGTTATGATTGAACATCACTCAGCAGTAAACCTAATAACCTGGGTTAACAGGCAATTTGATATAAACGAAAATGATTCACTTCTATTTATTACACCAGTATGCTTTGATCTTTCTGTATATGATATATTTGGAATCCTTGCATCTGGCGGTAGGGTAGTTATAGCCAGCAAAGAACAAGTTCAGAATCCAAAAATATTAAAAAGGTTGTTGAAAGATGAAAGAATTACCTTCTGGGATTCGGTACCATCAACGATGAATTACTTGGTGAAGGACATTGAGGAAAGCGATTGGGAATTCCGTCAGAATGATTTAAGGATTGTTTTCTTAAGCGGAGATTGGATTCCTGTAAATTTGTATGAAAAGATAAAAAAATATTTTGTGTCCACAAAGGTTATAAGCCTTGGGGGTGCAACTGAAGGTACTGTATGGTCTATATATAATCCAATACATCAGGTGGGCAAATATCAGACCAGCATACCATACGGTAAACCTTTAGGGAATAACTTCTTCTATATACTAGACAAAAATGGAGAAATTGTACCTGATGGTGTTGCTGGAGAATTGTATATAGGAGGAGTAGGAGTTGCATCAGGATACATAAATGATGTAGAAAAAACAAGAGCTTCTTTCTTGCCTAACAAATACTTGAACCCAGCAATGAGAGATAAATTGAGAGAGCTTTTTTCGGATTATGAAGCAGAATTGTTTATCAAAAGCTCACAAATGCTTTATAAAACAGGTGACCTTGGCAGAATGCTGCCTGATGGAGACATAGAATTCCTTGGTAGAGTTGACCATCAGGTTAAGATAAGAGGCTTCAGAGTAGAACTGGGGGAAATTGAAAGCAGGCTTTTAAAGAATGAATTGGTAAAAGAAGCAGTTGTAGTAGATAGAACAGACATATATGGAGATAAGTATTTATGTGCATATATAGTAACTGATGCAGATTTTAAAGTATCTGACATAAGGGGTTATTTAATGGAGGCACTGCCTGATTATATGATTCCAGCTTTTTTTGTAAAACTAGATATTTTACCATTAAATTCAAACGGAAAACTTGACAGAAAAAGATTACCTGAGCCGGATGGAAGCATTGGTACAGGAGTGGAATTCGAACTACCACAAAATGAAATAGAAAAAAGACTTGAAGCTATTTGGAAGGAAGTTTTAAATGTTGATGCTGTAAGTGTAAACGATAGTTTTTTTGAAATAGGTGGAGACTCATTATTGCTTGTTCAGGTTCATAATAAAATAGAAAAGTTCTATATGGGAAAAATTAAAATAACAGACCTATTTTTATATACAACGATAAGAAGTATTGCTGGTTTTATTGAACAGGCTTTAGAAAATGCTGATAAAATAATAATCCAACATATGAAAGCTAGAAAAGAATTCATCAACACCTCTGACAGGTCTAGCATGAGCAACTCTATGAACTTTTATATAAAAGACCAATTTTTCAAAAAACTAAAGTCCAAAGCAAATAATAATAATGTATTGATTAGTGATATTTTACTTTCAATGTTTGTATATGCTGTAACTGATTTAACTGATGAAAATGAGGCGATTATTCAGGCGATGGTTACAGAAGAGGATATGGTAACCCAGATGAGTATTGATTTGTCAACTGTTGATAGTTTTCTTGAGCTTCTTAAAACAGTAAAAGAGTATGATTTCAACCGGTCAGATGGGAGTTACAGCATATCTGATGTAAAAACGCTGCATACTATCAAAGGAACAAACCACTTTGTGCCGCTATTTTATATAGATGATAGAATGCAATCAGAAATAAACCTTGGTGAGATTTACGATATTATCGTTAAGGCTGATATCGGGGAATTAGGTATTAATATTGAGTTTGATTATAACTTTAAATTATTTGGAAATGAGAGTATGCATGAATTATTAAATATCTATTATAAATTAATTATGTCATTTGTAGATAACACTTAATGCTGGTTATGTGACTTATAAACGTGCAAAGAAATATATCCGGTGAGACTGGATGGAGGTAATTGACGCAATGATGAAAAAATTCACTGATATTGATGTTGAGGGATTAAAGGCGAAGGATATTGAAAGCAATATTTTTAATAATTCTTCCAAGGATATAGCCATTATTGGCATGAATTCTAAAATGCCTCTAGCTGACAATGTTGATGATTTCTGGGAAAATTTGAAAAGTGGCATTGACTGCATAAGAAGTTTACCTGAAAGCAGAAAAGATGATGTTGGAAAATATATCAAGCAGTTATACGGAAAGGAAGACTCAATAGAATGTAAAGACATGGGCTATCTTGATGATATTGATAAATTTGACTATGAATACTTTAATATTACTCCTAAAGAGGCTACCATGATGGATCCCAATCAGAGAATTTTTCTTGAAACTGCATGGGGAGCCATAGAGAATGCTGGTTATGGTGGCGGTAGAATAAACAAAAGTAAAACAGGTGTATATGTCGGATTCACTAATGCCAATGAGTATCAAACGTACTTGACGGTAGTAGGTTCACCTGAGATATCATCATCTATTACAGGAAACCTGACGCAGTTAATTGCAAGTAGAATATCATATTTACTTGATTTATCAGGACCAAGTATGATGATTGATACAACCTGCTCATCATCCTTGATAGCTCTACATACTGCTTGTCAGGCATTGAGAACCGGAGATTGTAATATGGCTATAGCCGGAAGTGTCAGAATACATATAATACCTGAAGACAAAAATGACAGAATGCCTATAGAATCTTTGAGTGGAAAAGTATTAAGCTTTGATGATAATTCAGATGGTACTGGATGGGGAGAGGGTGCAGCGGCTATACTCTTAAAACCTTTAAATAAGGCGATTGCAGATGGTGATAATATCTTTGCCGTTATAAAGGGGAGTGCAGTAAATCAGGATGGACATTCCAATGGTATTACTGCTCCTAATCCAAAAGCACAGGAAAAGCTTATTCTTAGTGCATTAAAGGATGCTGGAATTAGTCCTGAGACAATAACATACATAGAAGCTCACGGGACCGGAACAAAGCTTGGCGATCCAATTGAAATTGAGGGTATTACAAATGCTTTTCGGGCATATACAGATCGTAAAGCATTTTGTGGCATAGGTTCCGTTAAAACAAATCTTGGACACTTGGGGCATGCTGCTGGAATAACAGGGATTATAAAAGCGATACTCTCATTAAAAAATGGCCAGATTGTTCCATCCTTGCATTTTCAAAAACCGAATTCAAAAATTAATTTTGAAGAGTCCCCTCTGTATGTAACAGACAAACTTATGAAATGGGAGACTGGTCTTATACCAAAGAGATGTGCTGTTAGTTCCTTTGGAATGGGCGGCACTAATTGTCATGTTATTCTTGAAGAGGCACCTAGTCTAATTACAGAGGGATATACTGAAAATGATGTTGGATTGAATGTACTAACCATATCAGCTAAAAACGAAAGTACACTAATAAATATGGTTAATGCTTATGATAAATATTTGAAAGGTGATGTACAGAATGTTAAGGACATGTGCTTTACTGCTAATACTGGAAGAGGCCATTATAGTCATAGGCTAGCAATTGTATTCACTAGTTTAGATGAGTTAAGAGGACATATAAGAGATATATGCTACGAAAAAGTGTTCCAAAGCAGAAATATTTTCTATGGAATGCATAGAGTCATTTTTGAAAATAGAATAGAAAAGAGTTTAGGAGATATAAGTGAAAAGGAACTAGAAGAGTTAGAGGCAGTAGCAAAGGCAAATATTAAAGAGTTTGTCTTGAAAGGCAAAGAGGATTATTCAATATTAGCAGAATTATGTAATTTATATGTTAAGGGTGCAGCAATTAATTGGAATAAGCTGTATGGAAACGAAAAAAGAAGGAAAGTTGCTCTTCCTACATATATGTTTGATAGAAAAAGATGTTGGATTGAACTTACTGATTCTTCAAGGAAATTTATGAGCATGGAAGAGAAAGGCTTCTCTTCTCTTTTAGACAAATGTATTGTTGAACTATATGATCAACATATTTTTGTTACGAAATTTAAGTCTTCTAGACATTGGGTTTTAAATGAACATAGGTTAGGAGATAATTGCATTTTAGTAGGTACTGCTTATATAGAAATGGTATTGGAAGCTTCCAAAAAGTATATGTCAGAATTTGATATGGAGTTAAGGGATATTGTATTTCTTTCGCCGTTGGTACTCAAGGATGGAGAGGAAATAGAACTGCAAACAGTTATAAAAAAGGAACAGGATTCTTTTGGTTTTGTCATATCAAGTTATAAACAGGATGAAGCAAGTGGTGAATCTCAGTGGACTATTCATACTCAGGGTAAGATATTCCATAATAAAAAGCAAATGATGCCTCATGTAGATGTTAATGAAATCAGCAGAAGATGTCAAAACCAATTAATTAAGCCTAAATTTGATGGTTTTGATCGCATATCAGCTTTTGAATTTGGCTCTAGATGGAATAATATTAAGCTGATCGGATTGGGTGAAAATGAGTCTTTTTCACATATAGAACTGTCCGATGAATACAAGTGTGAATTGGAAAATTATTTGCTTTATCCATCTCTTCTGGATAATTCTCTTATAAATCTTCTGTGGAAAGGACAGGACAATTATCTGCCGTTTTCATACAAATCAATAAAGGTGTATGGTTCTACCCCTGCAAAGTTCTACAGTCACGTAAAACTGAAAACAATGGTTTCTGATAATGCGGAGGTATTAGTTTATGATCTTTGCTTGCTTGATGAGAATGGAAATGTATTCGTAGAAATTGAAGAATACTCACGAAAAAGAATCAGTAATTTTGGAACTGTTTATGATGAAATTAATATATTCAACAAAATAAACTGGAAGTTATCTGCACCTGAAGAAAATTCGGGAACCTTTAGAAGTGAAGTTGGTGTTATGATAATACGGGATAATACTGGAATTGGTTGTGCGTTGGCAAAGGAATACCTTAAAAATGGAATAAATACCATTGAAGTTACAATGGAGGAACAGGCGAAACAGTCAGAAAATATTGGAGAAAACCAGTATAGCATTGATGGTACTGCAGAGAGTTATTTCAATCTGTTTGATGGTTTAAAGGATAGCAATATTGAACAGATTGTTTATCTTGCTTCTATTGATGATAAGTATTGTGCAGATAGCATTGATGAATTGGAGGAAACCCAAAAAAAAGGGGTATACAGTCTTTTTAATCTTGTTAAAGTGCTAGCTGACATTTACAGGGATGAGGTGGAAATCATTCTTGTAACAAAGTTTGCCAATCTTGTTACAGGTGAAGAGCAGTTTATCATACCGGAAAATGCTACGTTGATTGGATTTGGCAAGGTCATCAACCAGGAATATCACAACCTTAAATGCAGATGTATTGATATTGATAATAGTACATCTATAGAAGAAATATTTTCTGAGATTCATTGCAGCTCAAAAACATATCAGGTTACTCTCAGAGATGGAAGGAGATTCATAGAGGAAATAGGTTCAACTAATATTGAGAGTTTAAAAAGAGATAAGTTTGAACTAAGACATATGGGTGCATATGTAGTAACTGGTGGAACTGGGGGCATTGGCCTGGAAATATGTAGGTTTCTTGCACTTAGGCAGAATGTTGTACTTAATTTGATAGGACGCAGGATTCTTCCTAATAGAAGCGAATGGAAAAGAATCCTTAATGCTGGATCAGAAACTGAAATGTGTAAAATTTTGGAGACATTTATTGATATTGAATCAACTGGTTCTGTAGTGAATTATTTCTGTTCAGACTTATCTGATATGGAAAAGGTTGAGAGTATTCTGAGTTGCATTAGAAAAGAATATGGAACTATTTT
Source organism: Bacillota bacterium (assembly GCA_023398105.1). Taxonomy (GTDB): domain Bacteria; phylum Bacillota; class Clostridia; order Acetivibrionales; family DSM-1351; genus Ruminiclostridium. The sequence goes on from JAEWST010000133.1 coordinate 18,002, forward strand.
TGGAGTAATGCATTGTGCTGGAATAAATGATGATAAGCTTATTGCTAATAAGGATGAAAAAGCATTCAGACAAGTATTACTTCCTAAAGTAAACGGAACTTGGGTTCTTGACAGGCTGACAAAAGATGACCCTCTGGACTTTTATATAATGTTTTCATCTATAATTACTATTACAGGCTCGGCAGGACAAGGAGATTACACTGCAGCAAACTCATACCTAGATGCTTTTGCTGATTATAGAAAGAGATATGGGAGACCTGCACTGACAATTAATTGGGCAGGCTGGGAAAAAACAGGCATGTCGAAGGAAATAAATGCAGATGCATTAAGAATTTTCAAGCCACTTACATCTACAAAAGCAGTAAAAATATTTGAAGAGGTTTTAAACCACGACGTATCAAGATTGATTATAGGTGAGATAAATTATGACAATGATGGCATATACAATACAAATATCTTGCCAATAATGTTATCGGATAGTATTTTGCAGAGACTGGAAAGCAAGAAAAGGCAAATTAGCTCAAGAAGTAAGACACTTGCTGAAAAGAGTAAAAAAGAAATTAGGCTGAAAGGCCGAAATGATAACATGTACTCAAAAACAGAAGTAGAGCTGGGAACAATATATCACAACGCTTTGGGTTTTGAGGAAATTGATATTTACAGCAGCTTTTATGAAATTGGCGGTGATTCACTATCTGCATTAGGAATTATAAATAATGTCAATAAGGTAATGAATGTAAAGGTTAAGATAACAGACCTGTTTAATCACTTAAGTATAGCTAAGTTTGCAGAGTTTATAGATACTCAAATAAAAGGAAACAGTACAGTTGCTGAAAAAACCTATAAAAATAAAAACATTATTTCTGCAGAATATATGGAATATTATCCTGTATCATCGGCACAGAAACGGTTATTCATTATTAATCGTCTCGAAGGTGACAAAACCAGTTACAACGTACCTGTGTTTTTAAAAATTAAAGGTAGTCTGAAGGTTGACAGAATAAAATCAATATTTCAGGTTTTGATAAGAAGACATGAAACATTGAGAACTTCCTTTTTGGAAATTGACGGAGAGCCAGTGCAGAAAGTACATGAAGACGCTTATTTCGATATAAAATACACTGATTTGGAATACAAATATAGAGATAAGAAAAACGACATTTCTGATGAAGATATATCGGAGCATATCAAAAGATTTATAGGGCCTTTTGATTTAGAAAAAGCACCGTTGCTTAGAGTAGAACTATTAAAGCTATCTGAAGACCAGCATGTTTTAATGTATGACTTACACCATATTATTGCAGATGGTATTTCAATGGATATCTTTAAGAAAGATTTTGTATTTCTCTACAACAATCAAAAGTTACCTGAGCTAAAATTAAACTATAAAGATTTTGCTCAGTGGCATAATAAGCTGATTAAAGCAGACGAATATGAAGAACATAAAAAGTTCTTTTTGGACGTATTTTCTGGACAAATTAATACCTTAAGCTTACCTACAGATTATCAGAGACCGTCTGTCCCTGATTATGATGGTAGAAGAGAAAGCTTCATTTGTAACAGCATTCTGAAGGGAAAGCTTAATGAACTTTCGTTAGCAACAGGTGCAACTTTATATATGCTGCTACTGTCAGCACTCAACATTTTACTTTCAAGATATTCAGGACAGGATGATATTATTGTAGGTTCTCCTACCTCTGGAAGAATACATGCTGATTTGGAAAATGTAATGGGAATGTTCGTAAATACACTGGCATTGAGAAATTACCCCAAGGCAGATTTGACAGTACGTGAGTTTATATCAAATGTTAGGCAGAATTCGTTAAAGGTATATGAACATCAGGATTTCCAGTTTGAAGATCTAGTAGATAAATTAGGCATAGTAAGAGAGCAAAGCCATAATCCATTGTTTGATGTTATGTTTGTGCTGTTGAAGAAGGAAAAAGAAATTTTTGAAGTTGACGGACTAAGGTTTGAATACGTAGATTTTGAACAAAGAACTTCAAAATTTGATATTACGTTAAGGGCTTTAGAAGATGAAAATGAAATATCTTTCGAGTTCGAGTACAAAACAAATCTTTTCAAAAGCGAAACAATACAAAGAATGGCAGGACATTTTCTCAATATTCTTAATAATATGACAGAAGACCTCGATAAAAGGATTTCAGAGATTGAAATGCTTGGTAAGGAGGAGAAACAAAACCTGCTTTCGGAATATACATGTACGAACGCTAACCCTGTGCCTAAGGGAACACTTGCCCAGTGCTTTGAAGAACAAGTTTTGAGAACTCCTAATAATATAGCTATAGTATGCGGAAATACAAAACTTACATACAGACAACTGGATGAAAAAGCTGCTTTACTTGGATGCATGCTAAAGGACAAGGGAATTAGCTCCAACGATATTGTTGCAGTAATTGCAGATAATTCAATTCAAAGTATTATATCAATACTGGGCATAGCAAAAGCAGGCGGAGCCTTTTTGCCTATAGATAATGAAACACCGATTGAGAGAATTAAATATTTATTAATGGACAGCCATGCGAAATTGCTTTTATTAGCGGGTGAATCTATTGAGAGTGTTGACATGGGTGTAGAAGTTGTCAATGTAGACTATGAAATGAAAAGACAAACAAGAAAATTAAATATAACCTGTGAGCAGACGGGAGATGATCTGGTTTATATAATATACACTTCAGGTACAACAGGAATGCCTAAAGGAGTGCAGATTGAAAACCACAATCTTATAAACTATGTATCCTGGTTTTCAAAAAGCTTTAATATAGGCTGCTCAGATAAGACTGTTTTAGTGTCTTCTCTCTCTTTTGACCTTGGATACACAGCTATATTCCCCATACTATTAAATGGCGGTGAACTTCATATTCTTCCTAAAAACATTTATATGAATACTGAAGAACTTGTCTGCTATATTTCTGATAACTGCATTACATATATAAAGCTTACGCCATCCTTATTTAACCTTATTGTAAACGAAACTGACAGATTGAGCTGTTCTTTTGATGCATTGAAGCTTGTAGTATTAGGAGGAGAGCGGATTAAGCTTAAGGATGTTGAGACTTTCCATAATAAATATTCAAATATCAGTTTCCTAAACCATTATGGACCAACAGAGACTACAATAGGATCAATTACACATCTTATTGACTTTAAAAGTTTAGAAAATTACGGCGGTGATCCATGTATTGGAAAGCCTATAGATAATACAAGTGTATATATACTTGATAAAAACTTAAATATCTTACCTGTAGGAATTCCCGGACAAATACATATTTCTGGACAGGGTGTAGCAAGAGGATATATTAATCTTCCAGAAGTCAATTTGGAAAAATTCATAAGCAATCCTTTTCATAAGAATGATAGGCTATATAAAACGGGAGACCTAGGAAGGTATACTCAAGACGGAAATATTGAATTTCTTGGCAGGATAGACAATCAGGTGAAGATAAGAGGTTTTAGAGTTGAACTTAAGGAGATAGAAAACTGTTTGTTAAAAATCCAATTTGTTAAAGAAGCTACGGCAATAGATTTAACTGATGTAAATGGAAATAAATACATATGTGCATATGTGGTAGCAGACAGGGAATTGACTGTACCAGAAATACGAGGAAACCTTATTAAGTATCTGCCGGGCTATATGATTCCTGCACATTTTGTACAGTTGGAAGCGATGCCATTGCTTCAAAATGGTAAGGTAAACAGAAATGCATTACCAAAACCTGATGAAACAAACCTTGCGAGTAATAATTTTGAGGAGCCGTGTTGTGAAATTGAAGAAAAGCTATTGCAGGCATGGAAAGAGGTATTAAGAATTAACAGTATAGGTGTAACCGACAATTTCTTTGAACTTGGTGGAGATTCAATCAAGGCTATTCAGATAAGTTCAAGGCTAAGGAAGAGTAATCTTGTAATAAGTGTCGGGAACATAATGTACTACCCTACAGTTAGAGAACAAGCAAATTATGTACAAGTAGGTAAAGAAATTGATCAAAGTGTAGTAGAAGGTGAAGTGCTGCTAACTCCTATACAAAAGCAATTCTTTGATGAGAGAAAGAAATATGCCCATCATTATAATCACGCATTAGCGATACACAGTCCCAATGGATTTGATGAAATCATAATAAGAAAAGTATTCCATAAACTATTATGCCATCATGATGCATTAAGAATGGTTTTTAGCAATATTGACGGAAAAATAACTCAGTTCAATAAAAATACATATGGAGAGCTTTTTGAAATGGTACAAGCAAAGTTCTCAGATACCGATTTCCATGAAGCGATTCTAAAAGAAACAAAAGTCTTACAGGAAAGTTTTAATCTGGGAAAAGGGCCTCTTGTAAAATTGGGACTGTTTAATACTCCTGTGGGTGACTATCTAGTTATTTTGATACACCATTTAGTAATGGATGGTGTATCATGGAGGATTCTTTTAGAGGATTTTGAAATTGGATACAGGCAATTAATGGAGGGTTTTGATGTAGTGCTTCAAAACAAAAGTAATTCATTCAGGGATTGGTCATATAGTCTTCAAGATTATGCAAATAGAAAAGAAATTATTAGCCAATTACCTTATTGGAAAGCTGTGGATGATATTCACATAAATTCTTTACCCAAAACATATATTGCTCAGAGCAATAAGGTTAGGGATGAGGAGAGTATTAGCATCAGCCTATCAGAAAGCATGACGGAACTTCTGCTTAGTAAAGTTAATAGAGCATATAATACTGAAACAAATGACATTTTATTGACTGCACTGGGATTAGCGTTTAAAGATTGGACTGGAGAGGATAAAATCCTTATAAGTCTTGAAGGTCATGGAAGAAGTGAAATATTAGAAGATATAGATGTACATAGAACTATAGGATGGTTTACAGCAAGATACCCAGTAATTTTGAATATGGAACATCATTATGATTTATCAAGACAAGTTAAAACAATTAAAGAAATACTGAGAGGAGTACCTACAGGTGGCATAGGGTATGGTATAATAAAATACCTTTCCACACTAGAAAGTCCTCAGACAGAACAATTTTGGCGAAAGCCAGAGATTAGTTTTAATTATCTTGGACAGTTTGATCTGGGTATTTCAACCGACATATTCAGTATCTCAAAGCTGGATTTGGGTTCTCTCGTAAGTCAGGAAAGTGAAAGGGTATATTCCTTAAGCATAAATGGGTATGTTGAAGGAGCTCAACTGAATTTCACTTTAAGTTATAACAAGCATGAATATAGCCAATATGCAGTGTTAAGTCTTATGGATAGCTTTAAGAATCACCTTCAGGAATTAATCAAGCATTGTTCCCAAAAACAGGATGTAGAGCTGACACCGTCAGATTTGGGCAATAGGAGTCTTTCACTTGATGAGGTAGATTATATTGAGGATTTATTTAGTACTTTTTAACATTAATTGGTGCTGCAATCAATTTGGGAGGACGAAATTTTATGAGTGTTAATCTGAAAGTGCAAAGAATTATTAATTTGTCTCCAATGCAGGAGGGAATGTTTTTTCATTATTTGATGGATAAAAAATCAAATGCCTATTTTCAACAAAGAATTTTTACAATAAGTGGTAGCGTAGATATTCAGATGCTTGAGAATAGCTTTAATTTAATAATTGCTAGACATGAGGCTTTGAGGACTAATTTTGTCTATGAAAAGCTGAAACGGCCGCAACAGGTGGTTTTAAGAGAAAGAAAAATCAAGTTGTTATTTAAGGATTTATCAAATTTTAACAATGAGGAGAAACAAATTCTAATTAACCAATTCAAGGATGAAGACATAAAATTAGGTTTTGATTTATTAAAGGATGTTTTAATAAGAGCAGCAATCTTGAAAACAGGAGAAAACGAGCATACCATAGTTTTGAGCTATCATCATATAATTATGGATGGCTGGTGTATTGATATTATCGCAAATGAGCTTTTTCAAGTATATTCTTTTCTAAAAAAGAAAATGCCCATAGAGCTTCCTAGAGTGGAACCTTTTGCTAACTACATAGAATGGCTTAATAAAAGGGATGAAGATGAGGCTTACTCATTTTGGAGGAAATACCTAGAAGAATACAAACAATCTGCAGTACCTTTAGGAAAAAAAGCTCAATTGATGGTAAACAATAATGTATTTGAAAATAGTTATTATCAAATGGATGTAAGCTTGAGCAATAAATTATCCGTTCTTGCTCAAAAACATAATATTACTTTAAATACAGTATTTCAAGCTGTTTGGGGTATTCTCCTTAAAAAATATAATAACTGTGATGAGGTTGTTTTTGGGTCAGTAGTTTCCGGAAGACCTGCTGACATTGTCGGTATTGAGTCTATGGTAGGGCTATTCATAAATACAATTCCGGTATATGTAAAGAGCAAAGCACAAGATTCTTTTCTGAGCATTTTAAACCAGCTACACCAGTTTTCTATAAATTGTGAGCCGTACAGCTATTTTTCACTTGCAGAGATTCAGTCGCTTTCCAAGCTGAAGAATGATTTAATAAATAATATCATGGTATATGAGAACTATCCTGTACAAGCAAAATTAGAAAAAGCAAGTGAAGGTAGTACAGAGGAATTGTCATTGACCGGTTCTGAAATGTTTGAACAAACAAATTATGACATGAATATCATTATTATACCCGGAGATACCATTACGGTTAAATTTACATATAATAAAAATGCCTATGAGAAGCAAACGGTACAGAAGATATTAAGACATATAGGAGTAATAGCGGAAGCGGTAACGGAAAATCCTCATATTCGTATAGAAGATATCAGCATACTTACTGAAGAAGAAATAAAAGAGCAAATATATAACTATAACCACACCGATATTGAATTTCCTGAGGAGAAGACCGTATACAGGCTGTTTAAGGAGCAGGCTGAAAGGACACCTGACAATGTCGCTTTGGAAT